>DATNPN010000018.1:0-116630 GCA_036703195.1 Planktothrix sp.
AGCAAAAAGTGCCAGAAGTCCAGTGGCACGAGGTCATCACAGAATTCTGTGGTGTTACCTCGCGCTGGCAAAAAGTACAAAAAAGGACGAAAAATGGGCAAAAAACAGGGCTTGACAGGATCGGAAGCTTCCATAGAAAAACCAAAAGGCGGAAACGCCGAGATCGCGATTCCGCCTTTTGTCAGGCTTAGCCTTCGGCGCCGGTTCCTGCTGCACGCTCGTAGAGCATGTGCAAGTACTTCACCGTGAAGATGAGGAAGTCGTACAACGCGTGCACGATGATGCCCGCGAGCAGACCGTACTGGAACATCAGGTAGAAGAAGAACATACCGATGAACCAGCTGTTGATGAAGCCGAACAACCCGAGGTACTTGTGACCATCGCGGAAGCTCGAGTTCGCCTTGATGATGGCCAGACCAACCACCCAGTTAGCCGGATTGATCAGGTAAGCGCCCAGCAATCCCAGGGTGAACCAGTTGGATACTGGACCGAAGAAGTGCAGCATCAGCCAATGCGGAACGCCGAATCCGAGAAAGCCGAAGAAGAGAAAGTTCGCTACGCGCGCCGTGACGATGAACGCCATGAACTGCAGCCAGCGAAAGCAGATCTCCTCTAGAACGCCGGCTTGAATTGCAGTGCGACAGTCTTTCAGATATTCGCTTTCGGCGTTGCGAATCTCAGACAGTTTGTCCCGATGCAAAAACGCCATCAGAAGGGTGACGCCGGTGCCCCAGCCGAGGATCCAGCGAGAGGTCCACAGCCATTCGGTGATAGTGCCCTTGGGCTGCCAGAGTTCGAAAAACTTGAAGGGAATCGCCCACGGCCAGAAGTAGTTCACCACGCCGATGAACACGGCGCAGGATAGGGCCATGATCAGAAACGGTGTGATTTTTTGCTCGACGGTTTCGAGCTGTTTTTCAATCGGAACATACCGATGGAAGCCGTGTTCGCGTATCTCGTTGACTCGATGCATCAACCACCGTCTTGGAAAACCTGCGATGCGGTCGACAATGTGCATGTGTTTGCTCCAGTTGGGTAACGGAAAAACGGCGCGTGGCGCAGTTAAACGCTCACCCGCTTCGGTTGTTGTTCAGGGTTAAACCGTGCGGCAGCGACTGCTGAACCGCAGAACGGACCTTTCAACCAGCGCTCTTCGAGGACCGGCAGTCCTTGAGGAGATCAAATTGCAAATGCGTTAGGCTTTAGGCCACTGGTAGAGTTGAGAAAGAAAGGTCACGTCATGACCTTAGAGAATTGCTGTCGCGTTCTCGCACCTGTGTTACGCACGACGGTCCAGTTAGTTAAGCGCGACAACGGCTTTCAGTGGGAAAAACCGTATACGAATATACGCTCGAGATCTCGTGCCGATGCGCGAACGTCCATCGCGTTTTTCAATAACTATGCAATATAATACATGTGCGCATTTTAAAATGAAGAGAAAGAAAAGCGCGTTCAGCCGAGGATAGACAGGACCGAAGTCCAGCTAACCTCGGCTGAAGCCTGGCATTAAACTCCGCCCCATGCGGATCAGTGACGATCCGCATGAGCGGCTGATTGACGACTTAGTGCTTGATCCCGGACCAGAGCCAGTTGTTCTCGATGGCGGTCTCGAGCGCGATGCGAACTTGCTCGTTGGTGTACTTGGTGTCACAGGTCGCGGTAGTGAATTCGGCCACCTTGCTGACGACTTCGTCCGTGAGCTGAGCATTGGGTTGGTCCATGAGTACGATGTGAGCGCTGGCGACGATGTCGAGGATTTGAGCCTCAGACAGGGTTCGTACCTTGGCTGACATCAACGTGGACTGGGTCTCGTGGACTGACTCTTCGAATGATTTCATTGCAACAGACATGTGTATTTCTCCTAGGTTGTGGATTTTGCATTGTGATCGCAGTGTCCTTCGCGCTCCTCGGATGAGGAGCCGGCTTCTTGGGTTAGTTAAGCGACAGCAGGATTTGCGGTAGGAAAACTTCCTTGAACAGAACACGATTGAGATCAATTGCGAGTTCACCCTAGGACAGATAAAGTCTCTTTATCAAAAGAGATCATGAGCTTTCTTCTGCCTTCATTCGTGTTTCCCTCGCGAACTTGTTAGCGCTAGCTAATGCGGATCGGCTGAAATTCGTAAAAGTGGATCGGTCATGGGGAAGAGTCGCTTGCAGCGCGAGTTCTGCCAACTTCGACAATGATTGGGCGGCCGCTGACTATTTCTTCTTTGCCAGGATGAAAAACTCATGATTGGTGATGGTGGATCCGTCAGCGGCGGTGGCGTTAGAACTCTTCTCCGTCAAGGTTATGACTTTGAACTGTTTCAACAGCGCGTTCACCTGTGCCCGTGTGAATGATGAGACAAAGGAGAAACTTGCCCAAGTGTGGTTGTTGCCAAAGAGATTGCAAGCCAGATACCCGTCCACCTTGATCGAGTCGACAAGCTTCTTCCACACCTGACCGAATTCATTGGGGTGGCAGTACGGCAAAGCGAGGTAGGCGTTGACCAGGTCTACTTTCGGGTAGGTCGCCTTGGCATACGTTGTCTCTTGCACCGTCAAATTTGAGTCGAGGTTGGCTTTGCTTGCAGTTTGCCGCAAGGCCTTGCAGCCCTCGGTGCTATTGTCGATGGCAGTGACCACCCAACCGCGCCGCAAAAGTTCCATCGTGTCACGGCCTTCGCCGGCGCCTACATCGGTGGCGACCAGTGGCCCCGGCTTGTACGGGTCTTTGAGAAATTGCTTAATGGCGGCGTCGAGTGTAGCCGATCTTCCTGCACCGCGGACGGCTTTGAAGTAAGGGAGCCAGTTTATTTGAGTCGTGGTTGCCACAGTGATGTTTAGCGCGATAAACTTCGCGCTTCCTTTCTGTTTTTGATCTCCGCCGTCGCTGTCGACCAGCAGAGAGGCGACAAAATACGCTACTGAGCAACGCGTTTGTCGCAACAGCAAACTGCATTATTGGGATGAATGGGCTGAAAGATTGACCGGAAAATAAATGCGAAATATCAGAACAAGAGTAGAAAATTAGTGCTGCTTCGTTCAAGCAAAACAGGCGTTGATCCAGTCGAAACAGTATTTTCTCAGGCGCCGCTAGCAGTGGACCGGAGTCCGGCTGCCAGAACGTCCACCCGACAACCGGCGAATTATTTCGTTTAAGCAAAAGACTGTTCAATTGAACAGTGACCAGGCGAATCTCGGGCTGTAGATTCGTGGTCGGAGTCCATCATTCCTCGTTCTTAATGCAGGCACCACCCGAGCGCGGGTACAGGTTTCGAATTCAACGAAGTCTGTACGCCATGCGTTGTCGCGGTCGATGTCTGCATCTTCCCACTCCCTATTAGGAAAGAACCATGAGCAAAGAAAGAATTTGGCAAATATACGATGAGGTCGGCAGCGCTGCCTGCGCCAGTGGGCACCTGAAATTGGCTCGACAGATGTTTACCGCCGCAGTAGAGACCTGCGGCTCTGATAACAGGTTGAGCATTGAGCGCGCTCACAGCCTGATCGGGCTGGCCGATACGCATTATCTCGGCAGTGACTCGGATGAAGCCGAGCGGCTCTACAAGCGCGTCATCAACCTGGCTATCAGATTTAACGTCGACAGCGGTCGTGGGCGTTTGATTCTAGCTCGCTCGCTTGACCGCCTGGGCTCGTTGCTTATGCAGCAGGGAAAGTTTGCAGCGGCACTGAAACTGTTGCAGCGCAGCGCGCGTATTCTCGAGAAGACAGCGTTGGACGACAGCGCCTTGAGACAAGTGCTTTTGCGCATTTCATACATCAACACTATCTGTGGTGACACTGACAGGGCTCTGGAAACTTTGCAGCAAGCCCGAGCTATGTGAAAGAGCGGATTGGTACTATATATGGTGCCTCCGCGCACAAAAAAAACTGAATCATGGCCGGTGACCTTGCGCGCCGCCCGCCATGATTCAGATTTCATTGCGCCGGTTTTACCCAGCCGGCATAAAGAAGCGTCTCACCAGGCGAAGCAAGTTCTTGAAGATGCCGGACGCTCCGCCGAAGCCGTTGCCGCGGGGAGAGTAGGTCTTCTTGAACAGAGTTTCGTCGAACCCGAACTCAGGCAAGTTGACGGATTGATCCTGACGCACGAAGCCGAGACGCTCGTACATTTTCATCGCGTGCGGGACGGAGGTGAAAAGATATACCAGCCGTTCAGTTTTGCCGTCGTCGACCTGCGCTTGCACATAGTCGTCGACATATTTGGCGATGATCGTTCCTAGTCCCAGCCGGCGAAGATCGTGGCGGGCGAGAAAGAATCCCCAAATGCCAAAATAACGCCGGTCTTTGTCCACACCCAGCTTTGCCGCAGTGGCCCGATCGTCTTGAACAAAGGAGGCGGTCGCGACAATCTCGCCGCTCGTGCGCTCCTGGAAGATGAACGTGCTGTAGGGCTGCCCCGGGCGCAGAGCTGCTTCGTTCTCGTTTACCCAGACCCAGGTGCCCTTTTCCGGATCGTCGCCCGGTTCGTTGTCGCGGTCGAGTGTCAAACCTTTGACGAACGTCTCGAAGGCGGTGCGCAGTTTTTCATCACAACCGTGAAAGGGCGTCACGGTGAGGTCGGCAAGCACAAACTTGCTCATGAATCTACTCCTGACTCAGCCGCCGCCGCTTCTCTAAGCGGCGGTGCTGATGATGTTCCGATTTGTGCAGGTGAGAAAACGGCGCGTTAAACCTGCACGTCACACCGCGCCATGAATGAAGCTATCGGTTGCGCATCCCCGCGCGAGCGAGCAAACCATCGACCGTGTAATCGATTATGTTCGTGAGAAAACGGAAGATGCCTTTCTCGAAGCGGCTGATCTCGTTGGAGAGGAAGAGCAGGTCTTTGCTCTCGCGCGCCCGCAGCAAGTACTCCTGGCTGGTTGCGATCTCATCGACCAGTCCGAGCTTATCGTCGAATGCCTGCTGGGCAGACCAGTGCTCGCCCGTGCAGATCTCGTCGACATTGACGCCGGGACGATACTTGGAGACGGCGCGCTTAAACTGCTCGTGAATGGCCTTCAACTGCGCCGAAAGCTCTTCTTGCGCCTCGGGAGTCGGGTCGTTGAACTGTGTGACGTTGCGCTTCTTCGTGCCCGCAGTCACCGTGATCGGCGTGATGCCGAGATTCTTGACGAACTCGTGGAAGTTGAGAAACTCAGTAACGACGCCGATGCTGCCGATCATCGCAAACGGTGCCGCAACGATTTTGTTGGCGGGCAGGCTCATCAGATAACCGCCGGAGGCCGCGTAGGTATCCGAGCAGACGGTGAGAGCGAGGTTGGCCGAACGGATGCGCTCCATCTCCGCATAAACGTGTCCATACTCTGCCACTCCGCCGCCGGGGGAGTTGACTACGGCGATTACGGAGTCCAATTTTTCACGGTTGGTGACAATTTCGTCTACCAGGCGTGCCAGCTGTTCACGACCGGTAGCGCGCACGTCGCCATCGAACTTGAGCACGGCTACCGGTTTGTCGACTGCGGCTCTAAGAGTAACTGCACCGGGGCTGAGGGCCGCCACGGCATTTTGCAATGCCACTTTCCTGAGCGACGGTTGCAGCACGTACTTGCACTGCTTATGCACATGCAAGAAACGGTGGGCCTTTGGGTGCTTGTTCTGTTTGCTGAGTTTGCCGGTGATCAGTTTCAAAATCGCCAGGACGATCAAGAAATAGAGAATGTCAACGCCGAGATGCACGGTGGCTCCCACAACTTGGTATGCCCAGTGCACGAACGTGGACAGTGCGCCGAAGATGACACCGAGATAATGCGTGGTGAATTCGTAGGCTGTGTATAGGAAATGCATGTAGCTCACCTTTTCCTAATTGAGGCACTGAAGCAAGAGCTCGCAGTGCAGTAGCGATTCCAGAGAGCCGGAACCGAAGTTGAATGCCAAGGCTAATCCGCAGGGGTGCAAGAGTTGCCTACAGGAATGAGGATCGCGGCTTGAGTCGAAGCCCGGGGCCAGTGAGAAATCAGAGCAAATGGCTACTGCGAAGCTTGTGACAGGTCTCTGACGCGATCGGTTGGGAATACGCCATAACTTAAGCTCTCTGTTCGTCGACGCTCAAGAGCTTGTTGACATCCTGAAATTATTTAGTAACGCCAATCGGCCAGGCTGGGCGTTGCGAAAGGCTCGCTATGACGGCACCTTTGCCTTTGTAGCCGGGCGCTAATTAGCAAGAAGTTATCAAGTGTCCTTGCGCGAGCCTAACGGTGGCTCGGTCGGGGGCGCTCGATTGCGGCTAGTCGCACCGAGAATTTAGTGCATGGCCGACCGGCGTTCTATATAAATAGTTGCGGGCGTAAATGCAAATGCTTCGCTGTGCATAATCGCGTTGGCAAAGGCTTTGACACAGTATCGCCACCAATCACAACCCGATCGCATATCTCTCCGTCGCCGGCTCCTGCGTGGCGGATATCCGCCGTGCATACAGTAACAGTGCGCATAGGAAGCGGGCTTTCGTTGTCACGGGGCGGATAAACTCACTAACCAGATATGGTGGCATCAAAATCACATTATCGGTCGCACATTTTTAACGGGTTTCAGATGAGATCTGTCAAAGCTCCGTATATCGGACGATTCGAGCGATCGATGTGTCGCGCATATTGCCACCAAGCATGCCACCATGCGAGCAGTTGCTAGACATCGAAAATGACGCCGGTCGCATATATCAGTCATTGAACGCCCACCAGCGCATCGTTTTAGAGGTCGGATGCGATCACAAGTGCACTATATCTAGGTAACGCTCGAGCGTCCGACCACATTTTATCTTGCCACGGCACTCGGCTGAGAAGCTTTATTCATGCGCTTTTCGCCTTGATAAAAGTTTTGCACAGGAAATTTACACTCTTTACTCGATGACACTATCGGTAGTATTCTCTCAATCAAGAAATTTTGTCGGGCCAACCGGCCAAGAAAAGAAGAAAAGAGCAAAACGCGAACAGAGTTTGCGCCTTTCTTCTTGCCTCCCTAAAACAGACAAATAACCACTGAACTCTACTCCCGGTTCGGTGGCGTTGAACACCCACGCAACGGAAAGGATTCTCAATATGGTGCAGACTGTCCAAGGACAACAAGAAACAACTACCGCGCAGACGGCGCAAGTACTGATTGCCACGCCTGTCACTGCCGGACCGCCTCTGCGTGAGGATTACACGCACCGCTACTGGGAATCGACTCAGGAGACCCTGGTCGGTCTTTACGGCAAGCGGGATCTAATCACCGGTACGCCGATAGAGACGGTGAACGAGATCATTCATCGCGTCGCCGAAGCGACTGCCATCGCCGAATTGAAATATGCGCTCCAACCGACAGAGCTGGTCGAATTGACGCTCGAACAAGCCATGCAGCACCCTCGCGTACTGCAGTGGGCGCAGATATTCGCTGACAGTATCGGCAATCAACGTTTTTGGGCGAATACACCGGCCAATATCAACTCCGACTCGGAAGTCTCGCTGAAAGTCCTGCAGTACTGGGCTCACGGCAAGTTAGCCAACCTGAAGGAAGAGGAGATCTGGGTGCGCTCGGAAGAGTTGCGCATCGCTGTCGTCAACAACAAAATCGAAAAGCTGAGCGAACACGAAGTGGCGATGGGCGCCCTGGCAGATGATCTGCGTGGACGCGGTTGTCTGGCCGCCTGTGGTGTCGCTTACGTCGTCGACAGTCTGGAAGGAATTCAGGAAGCAGCTCGTATCGAAGCGCTGGCTGCCAAAGCCGCCATGGGTATGGGTCTTAACACCTCTTCCCTGCGACCCTGGTCTTCCGTGATCTCGAACGGCGCCGCTGCTTCCGGTCCCGATCGCTTCTATGAAAAGACGATTGCAAAAGCCGTGGAAGCGGTCGCTCAGGGCGGTCGTCGAGGCGGTGCCCTGATTGAGTTGAGAAACTCCAATCACCCCGACATCCTCATTTTCATCGACAAGAAAAAACTGATACCACCTCCGAGTCTGTCTCGCATTTTTCGCGACAAGTGCACAGAAAACCGCCAACAGCCCGGCGAAGATGGCATGACCTACAAGAAGCGGATGATGGCGATCTCCGAGCAAGCTTACGGCGAAATGTATGCTCAATATATTGAGCGGCAGAACTATCTGAAGAACACGAACGTCACTGTTTTAGCCATGCCTGGCTTTATGGAAGCAGTCGAGAACAAAGGCTTCTATCCGGCCATTTTCGACAAGAAAGTGTGGCAAGGAGCGGTATACGATCCGCGCAAGCCGGTAATCGACCCGAAAACAGGTCTCACCAAAGTCAACAAGCTGACGAAAGAGCCGACTTTTGAAGAGTACTCCGTCGCCATCGAAAAGTTTCCCGATGCGCTGGAAGCTGCTCGCAAGCTGCCCAATGCAGTAGTCGAGATCACCGACAAGTATGTGCGTGTGCGCGGGCATTTCTACGCGCCGGAAATCTTCTCGCGCATCGTAGAAGGCATGCGTGACTCCGGCGAGCCAGGGTTGGCGTTTTATGAAACAGTAAACGCCGGCAACGCCAACGATCACGCCTACGACCTCAACACCTGCAATCCGTGCGGTGAGCAGTTTCTCCCGGCCGGACCGGGCAAAGACGGTCGCACATACATGGGCAACTGCAACCTGTCATCGTTGCAAGCCGCTCACGAAGAGTTCTGGAATCCGGACGGCAGCTACAACATGGCAGGAATGCGCGCCGTCGCTCGCATCCAACAACGTTTTATGGATAACGTCACCGACGTGAGCTGGTATCCGATTCCGATGCAGAACATGACGGCACGGCTAGAACGCCGCAATGGCGGCGGGTTTGCTGGTATCGCCGAATATCTGTCGCGCCTCGGGTTCGAATTCGGCAGTGCGGAAGCACTGATTGCAACGGAAGAGCTCTTCCGTCAATACAGCAAAGCATCGTTCGAAGCCTCTTCTGATCTGGCTAAGGAGCGCGGTGTCTACCCCCTATGGGAAGGCAGCAAATTCCACAAAAAAGGCCAGCGCGTGCGCAACAGCTGCATGACCAATAACGCGCCGACCGGAACTTTGGCCCAGGCGCTGCAAACCAGTTGGGGTGTCGATCCTCACAACGGCATCGTTTTCTCTCGCAAGGTGCGTTCGCGCTTCGTCGATTTCGTCGCCCCCGGCTTCAAGGAGTTGATGGTGAAGGCTGACGCCTGGCCGAAAACAGACGCAGCCGAGCAAGAGCTGATGAGTGCGATCCGCAAAAATCATAAATCCTGCCGCAACTTGCCGCAGGTTCCGGCATCAGTGCAAACCGCATTTCCTATTCGCGTGGAAGTGGAGCCGGAAGCGTACATCCGCCACCTGGCAGCGATTCACCGAGGCACCGAAGAGTATCCGGAGACATTCAACTCCGTCTCCAACACCTGCTCGATTCCGCTGGGAAGCAGCATGGAATTAGTCTCGGAAGCGGCGATGCTGGCGTGGAAGTTGGGTGTCAAAGACATCACCTTCTATCCGGATGGCAGCCGCTTGAGCCAGCCTGTCGAGAAGATCGCCAGCAAGGATTACGAGCGCGAGAGCGACCTGCTCGGGCAGCTCGGCCATCAAGAACGGCGCAACATCAACATCGAAGAGACCGTCGGACAGTCGTACAAGGTTCGTGTCGGCTCGCCGGAAGGCGGCTCCACGCTGCACGTCTCTCTCAATCACGAGATCGGTCGCCCGGGCGAGCTGATTGAGGTGTACGCCAGAATGGGCAAACCGGGGGCGATTGAAGCAGGCTTGTTCGAAGCTGTCGGCAGGCTCGCCTCAGCCTTCCTCCAGTACGCTGCCGAATTCGGTGAAGCCGAACGCGTCAAAGCGGAAGAGACCGTAGTTCGGCATCTGGTCAATATCCAATCCGGATATCCCGCCTTCTTCAAGTTTTCGGACGCGGAGAAGTCGGTGGTAATCCAGTCGCCCTGCGACGGCTTGGCCAAGGCGATTCAGCAGTATCGCCGCTGGTACGATCGCAAGCTCGGTGACGGCAAGACCTTCACCTCCTCCACTATCAGCTACGAAACAGTCGTCAGCATCGACCCGCCCCTGCTGACGGACCAACCGGCTCCTGCCGGTGTCATGCGGACATCGTGCGGTAAGTGTGGCGGCGAGTCGTTCGTCAAGATCGACGGTTGTACGGTGTGCCAGTCCTGCGGCTTCTCGAAATGCGGCTAGCCAAACGGCATGACTGGCAAAAAAAGGGCGGGCAACCGCCCTTTTTTTGATTATTTGTTGGCTTGGCGATGCCACTACCGGCGGTGGCACGCTGGACAAATTTTTTTTAGAGAGGAAAGGGCCGCCGAAGCGGCCCTTTTTCCCTCAGTTGACCTAAAGACAGAACAGCTGATTGATCTTCTCTTGGTCGCCCGGGTCGTACCAGGTCTCATCGGTGATGATGATTCCTCTGTCCCTGGCGAGTGCGAGTTCACTTTCGGTCAGCTCCACGAATCTCTCACTGTTGACCTTTCTCAACAGACTCTTGAGTCCGTTTTCCATCTCCATTTCGAGCAGGAGGTCAGCGGCAAAACGGAACTCTTCCGCGGTTAACGGAAAAGTGCTCGAGCACCGCAATGCCATTCCGATTAGCTTCATCCCCCAGTAAAGATTGGCGGAGAGCCTGTCCCAGGCTTGCAGTGCATCTGGTGTTGCTACCTGCGAGAGCTGGTCGAGAAGGAGTGGTGATACAGTGCGAAGCAATGAGCGATCCGGGCCTCGCGTCTCGTGACACGAGATTCGTGCCCGCACCATGGGATGGTTGACCCAGGTGTCGGTGAATTGGCACAGCCTCGTGGCGAGTTGGTTAGACGATTCCGGCATGTTAGCCCCCTTAGCCGTTTTTAGGCGGCTCGAACTGCGTCGTTTACCTGAGCTGAAAGCAGCGACGGCGACCACCATTCGAGGGTCGCGAACCGCCGGCGCTAGGCTCGGCAGCTCTCCGTCAACTGCTCATGGCGCAGGGCATCGCTGCTTCCGGCAGCAGGCAAACGATTTAGAACTGCGAGCAAGGTGCGGTTTGTTGACGCCGCACTGCACAACCAACCTCGCTGGATTGGCTGTGCAGTGCGGCGTCGCCGCACCTTGAACGATGGCCGGTTTAGCCGGCTTTTTCCAACGATTGTTGAACGGAAGAGAGGAGCGATGGAAGCACAAATGCGCAGCGGTCTTTGACGCACGCGCACTGGGCACCTTGCTCCTGCATCCGCTTGTTCAGCGTTTCTTCGCTGCTGATGGCGATGCATGTCAGCCCCGCCCGGACCAGCGCCGGCACTGCGTCCCATCCGTGCAGTTTGCCGATCAACATCCCATCGACGATGGCGACGTGGAATTGGCTGAGGTCGACTTCCTCCCACGGGTGGTCCTTCAGTTCGAGCTTCTCCTCGGTCGGCAACAGCGCCCAGAACTGTGACGCAGAGGCGCGTCTCATTCCGACGACGTGTTTGACCGAGTGACCCAGCCGTGTTAACAACCCCGATATCGTTTTCGCCGGTACCGGATTGTCTTCGATCAGGAGTACGTTGAGCATATATCTCCTTGCACCGGACTGAGCCAGTGACTTCGGGTTGTGCGATGCCACCGGTGACAGTGGCACAGAGTGAATCAGCTACATCTCTGGTCACGTCTGCGCTCCCGCCGCTCAGTCTGCCAGAAGGACAGGCAGACTGCCGCGGCAGCGGATGCAGACGACGTTGTCGTAAACCCGAGTTGGGTGACGGCGACCGTGGATGTTGCATTGGCACGTGGAGCGCACGCGCCCACGAGGCGAGCTGTTCGACGATTGCACCACCGGCAGCTGACGCGGGTTGGCGGCAGTGGAGGCGGTGGCGACGGTGATGCGCCGTGCAGCTTCTTCGTCTCGCCGCACCATCTGCAAAACGCGGACAGCACGACTAGGTACCTTGAATCTCGCCCAGATTGCCAACACCATGATGACAATCAAGACGATAACAGCGAGGACTTTCATGGATAGACCTCATCCAGTTATGGTTGAAGGTCCGACCGCGCATGGCGCGGTCGGAATTGGTTCTCCTCTGCGACTTGGCAGTACGAACGCAGGGCTGACACCAAATCTGGTGTCAACCCTGGCGTTGATTGCGCCTGAGCTACTTTCCAGTCTTCGTCAGTTGATGTAGGAGGAGGGGTCGCCGTCGGTGACGAAGAAAACAAACTTCGCACCGAGATGGCGCGGCATTTGCCGTTCGAGCATTTCTTCCATGAGCTCGACCGCGGCGGAGAGATCCGTGCTGCCCGGCTCAGGATTGAACCACCGATCCAGCTCCACCGGACTCTCTTCCGGAGCCAAATGAGGGTTTTCCTCCAGCGCCTTCTTGCACAGCCGCTCCACCTCATCGAGATGGCGATTGACCGTTTCGATTCGCTTCTCGACCGTAGGCTGCGGGCCTTTCATGCTGCCGGACGGCTCCATCAGCATGAAGTCCGTGTGGTAGATGATCGGCTCCGGCGGCAGGAAGTCGTAGCGCTCCGTGTCGCGCAGCAGCTGCAGAGCGGCGTCGCAGTGAATCTGTGCCATCAGCAAGTCCATCGGCACGTCCGAGTCCATGCTGTTGAGACGCAGGGCGATGCTGCCGAGCTGGGTGCGCACGTTGATGGCGCGCACAGCCACCTGGTCCGTGGCGTCCGTGTGCTCTGTTACCGCGAATCGCCATGCCGTGGGGAAATCGATCGGGTTGAACATTGCTTGTTGCATAGTCATCTCCTTCGCTTGTTTCGAAAGTGATAAGACGCGGCGCTGCGTTCGCGGTCGTTGGCTAACGCCGCGCTCGCATGCCGTATGCCCGAGTTGCCCGCACTAATTGAAGTGCGCGGGTTCCTCGGGGAATTCAGGCTGCAGAAGAGTTCCGTTCAGCCTGTTGAAGAGAAGCTTGCCGTAACGCCCGTTGCCGTTGAGACGAGGATGAATCTCCTCATACGCGACGTAAGCCTGTTGCGGGGTGTACTCTTCCAGACCACCCTGACAGAACAGGCCATCCATGGCGCGCGGTATCAAATCTGGTGCGAGCGCGGTGCCACCGTTGCGAAAACGCACCGGCACGCATCTGTACTCGTTGTTGCGCTTCGGTTCGATCAAGCACGCCGTTGCGTATGCCTGCTCGAGAGTGGGAATTCGTCCTTCGAGGCTATAGGTGTACTCGTTGTCGTACGCGGTGACAAACCAGTACACGCACATCTCCCCTTCGGGCTCGTTTTGCCGACGGCACTCTTCAGCGCCGAACCAGATGATGCGGAGCTCGCTCTCGCTAAAGAGTTGCTCCCGTCTGTTCTCCAGCTCCACCGCCTCATAGACGGAGAGCTCGCCTGACTTCACCTGGGCGCATCTGATTGCGCACTGTTGAATCATGCTTAACTGCTCATTGCTAAACAGTTTCATCTTTGCTCTCCTTTCGGCTTGCTCACTGCTTGTTGTCAGTTGAGCAAGTGTTTGGGCAGTTGCAAGAAGGCTTCATCCTCAGGTGCGATCCTTAGGATAATGTCCTCTTGAAACAGCCGCTCTCTCTGCAGCCCGTTGAGCCGCGCGCAAGCGTGCGGAGTCAACAGGATGCCGGTTGTGCCGAGGATGTTTGTCTTCCCCGGCAGAATGTGGCCGGACGCCTCGAGCTCCTGCCATAGCCTCTCCTCCACCATCAGTTCGATGATGGAGAAGCGGCTGAGCTCTGTGTCGGGCTTGGTGCAGACGCACCTGCCGAATGCCTCGGCGTCCGCCTTGTCCTTGTACACCTGATAGCCCGCGGGACCTGTCAGCATCTCGCCGATAGTCCCGTTCTGCGCGCGCTCGAGAATGTACTCGGCGTTCTTGCGAGGCAAGAAGAAATAAATGCGGATGTTGTCCATAGTCGTGATTCCCTTATGGAAACAAGCAGCCGGAGTCCGGCTGCGGGAAGGATAACCAACCGACGCGCCAATGAAAGCTCACGTCCTCATCAAGGACGAGTGACACCGGCGAGTCAATTGCTGGAGTGGTCGTCGAAGGCGTCTTTGAGCAGCTCGTCCACCAGAGCTTCTTGTTCTGGGGAGAGCTCGACGTCCTCTGCCACTTCCTCGTCTTCACGCACGAGCGTGCCGACTTCGGTTTGCCGTGGCGGCTCTGGCTCTAGCTCCTCGTCTGCCAAAGCTGCCCTTGGGCAGCGCACCAGACCGGACTCGAGAGCCCGTTTGAGTTCTAAGCCGAGGTCCGCCTCGAGACTGGCAAGTGCACCGCGCAGATCGCCAGCGCTCATGCTTGCCACTTTGAGTGCCAGTGCAGCCACCAACTCTTCCAGCTGGGCGCGCCCGTAGCGAACAAGCGCCGCGGCGGCGTCTAAACTCCTCTCGTTCGTGTCATCGCTCGAGGAGAGTTCATAGAGATGCCGCCAGCCGTTAAGCGCCTCGCCGTACTCCTCCTCCTCCGGTTCGTCGGAATCGAGCTGCTGCATCTCGGCGACAAGTTCGTCAGGTTCGATTGAGCGTGCTCTCGACTGCAACTCCTCGGCTGCATGGAGGAAACGACGGGCGCGGCGCCAGCTTGCTGCGATGTGGTTGAAGGAGCTGCATACGAGGGGCTGCGTGTACTCGTCCAGTTGAAGAGCGGCAACGATCGCACGAAACGCCGTCAGCGATTCGCGATCGAGTGCATTGATGCTGAGTGGCAGCAACTTTGCCTGCGTCAGCTCGTCCAGAAGCTCACGGAAGGCGCCGGTGAGACGCTCGAGTTTGGCTTGTGCCACTCTTGCCCTCTCCATCGCTTCCTGGTGGGTTTCTCCTCCAGACTGCAGCACTTCTTGCCAGGGAAAACGAGCATCGTCACGCGCGTTCTTAGCGGCGACGAGGCTCAGGGTCATCTCTTTCAAATTGGTCATTTGAGATCTCCTTGAGTGTCGCAGCGCGAATCGCGGCAGGTCAGCCAGCCCCTGTCGTTCATCTGCTGTGAAAAACCGCGAAGGTTGCGATCGCAATGACCGCAACCTTCGCACTCTCACGCTCGTTCAGTCCGCGACTTCAGTGGGCGAACTCGTAAGCGGTGCATCCATCCACAGGGGTGGAGGCACTGGTCGCGAGGTCCACAGCCGAAGCTTCTTTCGAGCTGTTGTTTGCCGTAATCTGCACCAGATCCGAGGTGGGCTGGTGGGTGCGCTCGTACTCTGCGAACCCGGGGCAGCCGATTCGATAGGGGCAGAATTTGCAGGTGGGGTTTGTTCTCGCCGGAAATTCCTTCTTGGCGAAGGCTTCCTCAATCATCGCGATTGCCTCCAGCGCTCGGTCGATGTCAGCTCCGGCGCGGAAGGGCGAGAAGAAGAACGACGCGGGCTGCGGTGCGGCAACATCCTCGCCCGCTTCGTTCTTGACGGTGCCGGTCAAAAGCGGCATCAGTTCGATATCTGGAACCTTTGCCTTGACCGGTCGGGCCGGATAGAAGGGCCGTTCGAACTGGACTGTGCGTCCCTTGTTCTTCTTGCCCTGATGGCTGCGGTTGCGGTGGTTGCAGCGCTTGCGCTCAGCGTCGCACGCCTTCTTCCACGCTTCCATTGCCGTACCGTACGCCGCCTCGATCTTCTCAGCCTCGGACAGGTAAACTACCAGACCGAAGAAGAAGAAGATATGACGCAAGCGCTGCGACATTCGCCCTGTCGTCTTTTCGTCGATGACGCGAAGAAGGCCGGACTCGCTTTGCACTTCATCAGGACGTGCAGCCAGCCGCCATTTCGGTGCACCCGGAACGACGGCGTAGTACTGCGGTCCCTTGAAGGATTTGCGCTTGCCGGTGTGGTCCTTGTGGGCGACATCGACTGCTTGAGCATTCTCAATGCATGTCCGCAATCTCAGCATCGCCGGTCGGATTTCTTCGGGCTTGACGCGCTTCACCAAACTGCGCACAGCAGCTCGACGCTCTTGCTTGCTGCCCGCGGCGCGGTATTGCTCCAGCGCTTTGCCGATCTTGATCGCCAGTACCACGTCCGGTGGCAGCGTTCCGCGCACTCGCATCCAGCTCAGGATGAACTTGAGATGACACAGCTTTATCTCGCGCTGCATCTTCTCCGTGAGTGTTCGGTCATCGAGATCGGGCCATTCGTTGTTTATGCACATATGACCTCCTCTTTCTTTTTCATTGCATGAATTGAAATTCCCCAGCCATGTCCCGTCCGACATAACCAGCACCGGAGTTGCACCGGCCCCACCGCAGGATGGATGCGGATAGAGGATGAGTATTGAGCAAAGGCGAGAACGCGGTTGACCGAAGTCAACCGCGTTTGTGCGAGGTAGGAGCGGCTCGATAGGATGTCCGAATCGCTTTTGGCGGGCTTCGTCAGATTCTTGAAGAGGTGTGCGAAGCAACTGCTCATCAAGCAGGCTCAGTCACATCTTCAGGCACCCCGACACACAACCGGAACATTGCTGTTCTGAGAGATGCGCGGTTAAGTAGACGAATTAGTTACTTGATGCCAGAACCTGAGTCGAAGTGAATGAAGTGTTACGAAGAGACTTTAGGAAAAAATGAGGATGTCAAGCAATAGGTGGTGTAGTTATTGTCCCACTGCTGTAGAGGAATCAGATCAGCAAGTCATTAGTGGCTGAATCATAGAAACTAGCTGGAGATCGCGCGATCTCGTTTAGATCTTTTCGGGGGATAGTGGAAGGCGAACGGTGAAACCACGACGAAAATTTCGCCATGGGGTTTTCACGTATGAAAGCCGCAGTCAAGGTTAGCGTACTTCGCACGGGTTGCCTCAAAGCTTCGTCGTCGTCACGGCTCTGGCTACTGGGAATGCCGCCGGTGTGCCACCAATGGCGGTGCTATTCCTGCTGGGGTTGTTTTTTCTTGAAAAGAAAAACTGCGATGCCCAGGGCGTAGACGAGAATGTTGCCTATGACATGGCGGGGGATGTTCTCTTGATTGATTGACGTTTCGACGAACGACACAGAGGGGCTGGACGGATTGTAGTGCACGTTTACGGGCGTGCCCACTTTGTACTTGTCAAAATCGGATTTGTTGGCGCCCCAAATCCTGAATTCCTGGGAGTTGAACCGCTCACCTTTGACCAGGTATTCATAACCGATGCGATAATCGGTCGAATGAAACTTGTCCTGATTAACGTGATCGGCGCGAGTAACGACACCAGCCGCCGTGGGCCAGCCTTTGACCTCGTCTGTCTCGTGGAAATCCGAGATAATCATGCACGTGTACGCAAAGCTGAATGCAAGCACTATGCCACCAAGGAGTTTCATCTTTGTTCGTGCACCTGTTTCCTCTACTCTGTTTGACTGTTGTTGAGCACCGGCGCCTGTTCGAGCACCGTGCGCACGTGCTCTAGCGAATTGGGAGTGATGTGCAGGTCGCCTCTGTACGGCCTGCCGTAGAAAAAGACGAGCAGGATATTCAAACAAAGCATGAACGCTACGATTCCCGTCATCACCGCTTGCAGCCTGAAGCGATCGGCACCAAAGAAATACGTGAATGTGATCGTGCAAACGCCGCCCATGATGAGGATTACCCAGAGAAGAAACGGCAACCCGTGTTTGCAGGATACGATTCTGTAGCGCCGCGCGTTGCTGAAATCAGTTACTGCCGCCAGCATGCACGCGTGCAAATTTGTCTCTCTGTTCGTTTTCGGCTCGAAGGCACCGACGCGCTCCCACAGCTCTCCGAACGCTTTGACGGTCGTCGTCTCCGGCGCCGTGCCGTTGGTCAGTGTCGGCCACTCCTTATCGATGGCGGCCCGGCAGTAATCGAGCTCTGCTTGCATGATCGGGCGACCTTGGGATACCGGTAAGGTGCGCGCCAAGTGCATGACGGTGGCTAGAGCGCTCGCTTCCTGCGATTCCATGTTCTCTGCTGCTTCTCGGTGGTTGAGCGCGTCGACAACTACCAGACCGAGAACAATTGCGTACAAAGTGCCCATGACCGCGATTAAAGCGGATGTGACATCGTGGTCGAGCTTCAAATCGGACGATTTGAAGCGCTTGCGCACCCAAAACATGCCCGAGACAGAGAGCCCGATGCTGGCTATGGTGTATATCAAGCTGAGAGTGAAAGCAGTCATGCGGCAATTAAATCATCTTGATTTGTCGCCCGCCGCCCTCGCTGCTGCCAGGGAGAGAAGTTGGCGCTCTTGCTCCGGAGAGAGACCCGCTTGCGGTTTATACCGCAGCCCGAACTGGCGCAGCCAGTTATTTACGTCCCTGGCAGTCTCAGCTAAGGGACGCAAAGTCAAACCGGCACCGATCGCGCGCGCCGGATCGACGGAAAAAATCCAGTAATCCTCTTTGTCACCGACTGACAGTGGCAGTTCGAGACTGGCCTTTTTCAGCTCTTGCGAATCGATCCAGGCGAACGTGGTATCACTTTTGGTGGCATTTCTGCACTCGTCCAGCATGCGCCTCAGAGTCATCGGCACCGCCGGACCGACTGCGTTGAAGTAGCCGGTCAAGCGCCTCTCGACGAGCGTTATTATCCATGGGCAGAGATCTCGAACGTCGATGACCTGTATCGGTTGAGTACCGTCTCCGGGCGCAATGACCGTGCCTCCCTGAGCGACTTTATGCACCCAGTAATTGAAGCGATCGCTGGTGTCGTGCGGACCGACAAGGATGCCTGGACGTATGAAAAGCGCACGGGTAGGGAAATAGTCGCGCACGACGTTTTCGCAAAGAACTTTCAGCGGTCCGTAGTTTTCCCGCGACATCGATTCGTCGGCGGGATTGGTGGTTGTCGCTACAGGTGTTCGTTCATCGATGCGCGAGGCGCCTTTGCCCGGTGCGTACACGCTAATGGTGGAGATGAAGACATAGAGCGCCGCCCAGTCAGCTATTAATTTTGCGCTTTGCTCGACCAGGCGGGGCAGGTAGCCTGACGTGTCAAGAACGGCATCCCAGGTGCGTCCGGAGAGAACCTCGAGGCCACCGTCTCTGTTGCCGCGAATCTTTTCCACCTCGGCGAACAGGTCCGGATTGGTTTTGCCGCGATTGAAAAGCGTGACCTCGTGACCGCTCGCCAGTGCGGCCTCCACCAAGTAGCGACCTAAAAAGCCGGTGCCACCAAGGAAAAGCAGTTTCATCGCCTACCTCGACCGTTATATCTTGCGCGCCAGTATCGCCAGGTTCATGCCACTGCCGGCAAAGGCAAACGAGCTGAGGCGCTGCCAGAAGTAATAGGGAACCCCCAGCCCTTTACGCGTGGAAAGGCGGTAGAGATCGTAAAACACCGGATCGAAGGTGGGATGTCCGCACGGCACCGTGTTAATCTCCAATACTTCAAAACCGCTGGACTCGAGCAGCTTTTGCAGCCCTTGCGGCGAGAAGCCCCAAAGATGTTTGGGTGGGTTGACTCCGGAAACGCTTTTGGCGATGGCGTAGCTCATCGCTGCGAATGTGGAAATATCCGGGTTGGAGCGACGAATTGTCTTGTAGTTCAACCCCATCACTTGCGGGTGTCCGAACTGTTCTGCTGATACCACATTTGGTGTCTCGATCTGAAGCAGTCCGCCGGCAGTGACGACGCGATGAATATTTTCCACGTACTCGCGTGGATTGCGCATATGCTCGATGGTGTGACGGGCGAGCACGAAATCGAAGTAGTCTTCGTCCAGATACTCGCCGCACTTCTGAATATCTCCTTGCAGCGTCCAATCCAGAGCGAGAGTTTGGCGACCGAATGCGAGCGCTTCGTCGGAGTAGTCCATCAAGCAGGCTTCAATGCCGCGATTGACTGCCGCTTTGGCGTAATAGCCCAATCCGCCGCCGATATCGAGAAAGCGTTTAGGCTTCTTCTTATCGCTAGCCTGGCGCCACCTCTTCAGATAGTTGTCGAAGGCATGCTCGACCAGCTTCAGTCTGTGTTTCCAGCGCTCGGGCAAGGCTTTGCTGCTCTTCTTGTAGAACACTTCCTGATAGTACGTTTCCAACTGTGCGGCGGTGGGCGTGGGCAGCGCCGTCTGGCTGGTGCACGCGGTGCATTGATAGAGCTTGAATGAATCCCAGGCGTACATGTACTCGAGCGCGCCTTTGCAGAATGCGCACTCCTTCGTCCGTCGTTCATCCGCGGACTGCTTCTGCTGTCGTTTTTCCAGTGCCGTTTGTGTCATGGTCTTCTCACCTGCCTGCGATCTGAGAGTATGGAGCGGGCTCGCGCACCGCTAGCGGTATCATCAATTGCAAATATTGTTGCGTCACGTTGTGCCAGTCGTAAGCGGCTGCGCGCTTCGGACCCTCGGTCATCATTCGTTCACGCGCTACGCCATCCGTGAGAGCCGTTTCGATGCCTGTCATCAAGGTGCCCACTGCGGCTGAGGGCAGAAGCACAGCCAGCCCGTCGGCGAACTCCGCCGGTACTGTGCCGGTCAGCGCCAGAGCCGGTGTACCGCACGCCATCGCTTCTAATACGGGCATGCCAAAACCCTCGTAAGAAGACGGGTAAGCGAGCAAGTCGGAGGCATTGTAGGCGAGGACCATGTCGTCATGGTTGATATAGCTAAGTGCCACGACCTCGTTGGTAACTTGCTCTTCATCAATAATGCGCCGAAAAGGCGAATCACCGGGCAGAGCCGCACCGGCCAGGAGAAGCTTGTGAGGAATACCTTTCTCTCGTTTCAAACGCGCGAACGCCTGAATCAATGCCGTGATGTTGCGACGTTCGGTCGGTTTACCTACGTAACAGATGAAGGGAACGTCTGCTCCGAAAACACGAAGCCTGAAGGCAGACAACCGTGCTCTGTCTTCGATCGGGCGGAAAAGCTGCGTATCGACACCTTCAGGTATGACGCTGATCTTCTCTGGTTTCACCCCATAAAATCGCACCATATCGCGTTTGCTGCAGGCGCTCACCGTCGAGAGCGCATTGGCGCGCCAGGCACTGAGGCCGTAGATTGCTCGCGCTTTGTTCAGCTCCCACCAGCTGAAAGCCTGTGGGTACGCCTCGTACGAGCCATGATGGATGAGCATGATCGGGCAAGTAGCAGTGACCGGTGCGACGTAGCTAGGGCAAAGCAAGACATCTTTCGTGCCGTGCGCCGCCGGCATGACGAACTGCTCCCAAACCGCCTTGGGCAAAGGCGATGGCAAAACGACGTTGCGCGCGCAAGCGGGCAGATAAACGTCAGGATCGAGCGGCTCCGGCGTGTACACGCGCACGTCATCGAAGGGGTGTTCGAGCTCACCCAGACAGCGCAAAATGGCTTCAATAGCCCGGCCGACGCCTGAGCGTTTGCCGATCAATCGAATGCCGTTGACGCCGAGAATCATTAATCCCTCAAAGTTGAATCGAGTCGTGACGGGGGCGCAGTGCGGTTTGTGATAGATCCTGGATCATCCTGTCCGTATGCTCTTCAATGGTGCTCATGTGGTGCAGATGGTAGAGGCTGTTGTAGAAGCAGTTTTGAGCGAATAAGTAGCGTTGTGGTGTGCCGGCGATGCGGCAGTGAAAATTTTTCACCCATAAATCGTAAGTGGAGTCGACCAGTTTTTGATGCTTGCTGTAGACTTCAGCGGGAATGGGCGGCGGCATTATTACCACTTCGATGCCGCCTTTTTGAGCGAACGATTGAAACCGATTTACGACGTCGATAATTTTCGGGTCGATCGGTTCCTTGGAGAGTTTCATGTATCGATCGTACGGGGTCGGCTGATCGATGTGTCCGCGGAAGTCGCCATTGATCGTGAAGCCTCGCCGGGAGATGACGGGAGGCTCACCTGGATTGCTCAGCGGCATTGATTGAGGATAGGCGCCGTGAGCGGTTATCTGTTCTATCGCTTTGCGCCAGTAGTTCCACTTGCCGCTGGGAACCCCGACGAAATCGCATACTAACTGCCATGGACCCTCGGCAGTGGAGCAGTATGAGCGCAGCACCCAACCCAGGGAGCGGGGCATGAGCAAGGGTACGTTGAGAAGGTACGACGAGCCGCCTGTGTCGCCGCGGAAGCAGTCGTATTCCGGTACGATTACGACCGTGTCACCTGGTTGAAGAGCGTCTTTTACTTCCTCGAACTGATAGCGCAGTCCGAACATCTTACTGACGCCCATGTTTACGACTGGCTCGCCGAAGGCCTTTGAAAGCGCATCGCTGTCAACTCCGAAGGCGAGATTGGAGCCACCGACCAGAACTATCTTGGGCGATTGCGCGCGTTCGAGGGCGCGGTGTTTGTCGATGATCGAAGCGAGATAGGCTTGGTGATTGAACTTAGGGGGCAGGAAAAAGCAGGCGATAAAGTACGCGGCAAACAGTGCAATGGCGACTGGTGCCGTGGGAAACCGTTTTTTCTCTGTTGCGGCGCTCATACTTCGGCAGATCTTCGCCTATATCTTGATGAGTTGCATGACAAGCATCTTGTCTTCAGGTTATTTCTGGCTTAACTCCATACTGCGCCGATATTTCGGGCGCTATGAAAAATACGTCATCCTTCCTGTAGAGGTGAAAACGGCAGCGAGAATCGCCCGCACTTGCAGCGCAACCGTAGCTGACTTTGGTATCATATATGGTGCTAAAATCAGCAATTTTTTTTCTGCCGGCGAATTAAAGGTGAAAAAGGCCATAAAAGAAAGACAATCGGCAAACCTCAGACGCGGTTTTCTGAGGCTGCCGATTGAGTCTTTCGAGCACTGGGGTTGAAGGTTAGAACTTCGTCTGTCTCACCGAAGTCTAGCTGTGTTGATTCAGGCGGCTTTGGCGATGCTGTCGATCAGCTCGATCGAGCCGGAGTGAAAGGACTCCTTGTAAAACAGCTTCGCGACCTGCACGCCGTCGGGACGCACCAGTCTTTTCTGATAGGGGCTGACGTCGGAATCGACAATTTGCCAGCCTGCTTCGGGCATTTCGTACTGGCAGAACGGATTGAATTGGGCGTGCGGATGCTGCTCGCAGACACGCTTGATACCGAGCGCCTGCTGGAGCTGTTCGACCGTTGCGTTATTCACACGAGTCGGCAGGGTGAGAATGCGGCTGTTGGAAGTGGCATTGACCATCTGATATCCCTTCGTGGATTATGAACCCTTGGGTTCGTTAGAGAGTATATGCAGACCTTTCGGTCCTGCAGTGCTCGGTCTTCCCCATATCGCCAGGTAGACGACTACCGAATCTTTGCAGTAATACGAGCGATTAGATTCTGAGCGGCCTGATGGATGGAAAAAACATGAACAACTCACCGTAAGAGTGAAAGGCCCGCCGATGCAATAGGGGCAGGAGCCTTTCTCATCGTCCGTTGCCGCCGGAGATACCAGGTTTGGAGCCTTTTGTCACAGCCTTGCTGGAAATATTTCTGCTAGTGCGGCTCGCGCTGCCCGCCAGATCGCAACGCGTTTATCGATTTCAGTGCTGGAACATAGCGATGATCTGGTCCCAATATTTGACGATGCCACCGGCCAATACCAGAACGATGACGAGCATAAAGATCATGCGGAGCGCCCGCCAATTGCCTAAATCGAATTGACGCGCTTTGCTGCTCGTGGCGGCGACCGCCTTCGAATCACTGTGATCGTGGGAGATCTTCAGATCCAAGGGATCGAATCCTGGTTTGCCGGCATTCGGATGGAGCGTATCCATGTTTGCTTCCAGGAGTACTTCCGGCGATTCGGGCAGTTGCGGCAGCAGATCGATGATGCGTGCTGCATTGATCCAGAGGGTCTGGTTGATGTCAGACATGTACTGGCGACCTGGATCGAGAATGGCGTAGTTGCCGGTGCGTATCGCCAGCAGCTTACGGACGGCGGGATAGCCGGTCTCGTCCGTGTTGTTCACCTTGCCGCCGAGAATGTATCCGCCCTGGGCGAATGCGATGCGCCCTTGCAGGTCGGACTCTTCGCTTGTGATTCTCAGAATCGCTTTGGGGACGTCTTTGAGGTCGATGATTGTCTGCAGAACGTCGCCCAAGCCTTCTTCGGGTGTGATTTTGCCTTCGATGACAGTGTCCACTTTATCCCCTTCCTCCGCGCTTGAGCCGACTCAGAATCCTTCGTCTTTTCAGCGTCTTTCTGCCCCACTCGAATGGTTCCATCGGCGCCCTTTTCTTCCCAATGTCATACCCGGTCTCTGGCGCTCGAGCGCCAATCTTTCGGGAGAAGTTGCGCGATACGGCGGCTTGGCAAAGGACAGCGTCGCCCGTGTCCAGCCCGGCCCGGACCTAGTCTAACAGATTGGCAGCCCGTTTCCGGTCTCATTTTGTCGGTAAAACGTCTTCAAGGACGGGCGTTGTACGGCTTGCATCAGGTAAAATCGAGGGCATGAAAAAGCGCGTCATGTGCGTATTTGGAACCCGCCCGGAAGCCGTCAAGCTGGCACCCGTCGTGCACGCTCTACGCGATTCCCAGCAGTTGGAGCCGATCGTAGCTTTAACGGCTCAGCATCGTGAGATGCTGGACCAGATGTTGAAGTGGTTTGAGATCACCGCTCATTACGACATGGACTTGATGCGTCCCAAGCAGACTCTCTGCGACCTGACAGCGAGAGTGGTGACCGCCATGGATAAAATTATCGCAGAGTCTCAACCGGACCTCCTGCTCGTTCAGGGCGACACTAATACGGTCATGTCGGCTTCTCTTGCTGCTTTCTACCATAAGGTTCCGGTCGGTCATGTGGAAGCAGGCTTGAGAACCGAGGATCGCTACAACCCCTTTCCAGAGGAGATGGCTCGCCGGCTTACAACCAGACTGGCCACCCTGCACTTTGCGCCCACCATCGGCAGTCAGGCTAATTTGCAACGGGAAGGCATCAGCGAAAACGTCTATGTGACTGGCAATACTGTTATTGACGCCTTGCTCGACACGGACGCGAGAATAGTGCCGGAAAAGGTCGACAAATCGCTCTTCGGTGCCGCTGATTTCAGCAAATACAAGGTCTTGCTCGTCACCGCTCATCGGCGTGAAAATTGGGGTGAGAGCATGACGCAGATCGCCCAATCGCTGCGCGACCTCGTTGAGCGCTTCGAAGACGTGCAGATTCTCTATCCGATTCACAAAAATCCGATTGTGCGCGAGTCAATCGAACCTATCTTCGCCGGGCATCCGAGGCTGATCCTGGTGGAACCGCTGGATTATGTTCCCTTTGTCTACGCCATGAAGCGCTGCCACTTCATCCTGACCGACTCAGGCGGTGTGCAGGAGGAAGCGCCGGCGCTTGGCAAGCCGGTCTTGGTGATGCGTACCAATACCGAGCGACCGGAAGCGGTCGAAGCCGGCTCCGCCCGACTAGTGGGGGTGGATCGCGGAACTATCGTGAAAGTGGCCTCGGAACTCCTCATTGACGCGAACGCCTACGGATCAATGGTGAAAGCAGGCGCCAGCAACCCATACGGCGATGGTCATGCAGCCGAGCGAATTGTGGACGCCATTGAAAAATTTTTTCAGCAAAAAAAAACTCCTGAGCCGGTCTTAGCTTGATCGAGAGTTTTGGCGTTATGATCAGTTACGTCCGCAAATGACGCCGCGTATCGGCACTGTGACAACCGGCCGTTGAGGTCGGAGCAGCGGACTCAGGCAATCGATGCAGGTGAAGACGCAGGGTGGTGATCACCGCTCGGTCTGCTGAGCAAGCGCCGAAAGCATGAATGATACTTGCGAAACAACCTTCACGGAGCGCATAACCAAGGGAGTGACAATGTCTAGTTTAGTGGGCGAGCCGCAGATTCAGCCTTATGCGGAGTTTTTGACCGATGAACATCAAGCCATTCGCGAAGCAATTCGCGATTTCGCGCAAAAGAATATCGCGCCGAAAGCCGCCGAAGTCGACCGCAATGCGCGTTTTCCGGAAGAAACCATGAAAGAGTTGGGCAAACTAGGTTATCTCAGTTTGCCGATTGCCGAAGAGTATGGCGGCGGTGGGCAAGACTACCGGGCATACGCAATCGCAGTAGAAGAGATCGGTCGAGCCTGTGGATCAACCGGTTTGAGCTATGCCGCCCACGTTTCCCTCGGAACGAACCCGATTTATCTCTTCGGAACCAAAGAGCAAAAAGAGAAGTGGTTGCCAAAACTGTGTTCTGGTGAGCATATCGGCTGCTGGGCGTTGACCGAGCCGGGCACTGGTTCTGACGCCGCCGCTCAGAAAACCACTGCCAAGCTTCAGGGCGACCACTGGGTACTGAACGGTACCAAGCAGTTCATCACCAACGCCACCCATGCCGATATCGCCATCATTATGGCGATGACTGACCAGAGCAAAGGAAGAAAAGGTATTTCCTGCTTTGTCGTTGAGAAGGACACGCCAGGATTTTCCGTCAGCAAAGTCGAGAAGAAGATGGGCATGCGTGGCTCACCGACAGCCAGCCTCACCTTCGAAGATTGCAAGATCCCCAAAGAAAATATCCTCGGCGAAGTGGGAGAAGGCTACAAGCAGGCGCTGCAAACACTGGAAGGCGGACGCATCTCGATCGGATCGCTCGCCCTCGGTATCGCGCAGGCTGCGTTTGATTCCGCACTGAGCTACGCCAAGCAGCGCGAAGCGTTCGGACAGCCAATCGGCAAGTTCCAGTTTATTCAGGGCTATCTCGCCGACATGTCCACTCAGATCAGCGCCGCCAGATTGCTCATGTATCATGCTGCCTGGTTGAAAGACAACCACAAACGTGTGACGCTCGAAGGATCGCAAGCCAAGCTGTTTGCCTCTGAAATCGCATCGCGCGTTTGCAACCTGTGCATCCAGATTCACGGCGGTTATGGCTACATCGAAGACTTCCCGGCCGAGCGCTTCCTGCGCGATGCCAAACTGTGTGAAATCGGCGAAGGCACTTCCGAAATTCAACGCCTGGTAATTGCCAGACAGCTCGGACTCTAGTCCACGAGCCTGATTTAGACTTCAACGGGGCGGTGCAAACCGTCCCGTTTTTTATTGTCAATTGGGAACCGACGCTGGCCTTGTCTTGGCTATGAGGTCGTCGAGCGCTTCCAGGCGAGAGTTAAGCAGCTGCTTGTGCGTCTGCCCTTCTTCCTGCAAACGGTATGAGCGGGCTTCGTCAGTCACTCGATTGCGAATCATCTCAATCAGGTTCAAGCCTTGCCCGCAGGTGTAAGTGAGGTTGCCTGCTGCTTGCCAGCGGTTGGTCTTGGTGCGGTCCTTGATGTTGCTGTAGTCGGCGATGACGGCGATAGTGCTGTTGGCCATCTTCGTCGGACCGTACATAGAGTGGCGCAGAAGCGCCTCTGCTCGTCCGGAATGAAAAGACTGCTGCTCCATCTCCGCTAAAGCTGTTTGCTGATCGAGCAAATGTCCCTCGACACTCAGGCTCTCCGAGCGAGCTTGCATTTCGGAATTTGGCGAGAGCAACCGTTTCAATTGGTCTTCGTCACGCTGAACGATCTCGGGTGACCTGGCCAGCTCCGGATTGACGGGCGGCAGCTCCCGAGTAACGTGTGCAAAGGCATGTTGCGCATCCCATTGTGAAACCGCAAGCGAGATCCATGGCCGTGTCGTAATGCCGATTGCTGACAAGAGCGACAACAAGTTGCCGGTGCCGTTCCAACCGTTGTTGTGAATGTAGGTCGCGTGCAAACTCATCTGGTTGCCGATGGCGCCGACTGTGTTTCTCGTAAGGTCGATGGTGTCCATCGTATGTTGCCAGGCAAACTCTCGCCGCGCTCCTACGTAAACGCGCTCGTACTCGGCTAACAGAGCGCTTTGCAAATCCTTCAGCACGACACCCTCAGCTTCATACGCTTGCCTGTTGCCTGCGATCTGGGCTACGGCAATGTCGCGCTGCGTCAAAGTTCGATCAAGCTCTGCCTGAAGTTTTTTAGCTCTTCTCAGCGATGATTTAGGGTCCAAATGTTTTTTGTGCGCCTGAACGCGGAAAATCAAATTGCTCGTCAGCTCATACATATCGCCCGCCGCATTGACTTCCTGACCGATGATCTGCGGCAGGAGTTGACCGGCGTTTTCCTGAGGAGAGACAGCGTTTGATTTGCCTTCGACTTTGATTCGTTCTGACCCATCCGGCAGACGTTCGACTGTTTTTACATCGCGGTGTTTGCTGTGCGAGAAAAACAAGGCGGTGGCATCGATCAAGCCGGCTTCAGTGGCGGCACCGTTGGCGAAACCCCAGAGGAATTGGCGGCGTCGTTTGTTCAGTGTGTTGATGTCGTTCTGCAGATGCGTTTGTGTCGTGAGCCGGTCTAATTGGAGCTCTTGTTGGATGGCCAGGCGTGAGAGCCCGTCGACGTCAGACGCCTGCGCCGTTTGACCTCGCACCGCATTTGGTGCAGCGGCGGTCCAAATCAGCGCTGCGGCCGATGCGGCAATAATCCAACGCGACGCACGCAGCGAGGCTAAATAGGTTTCCACGATAGCGAAGGAAGTCGGCATCCGAACAATAGTCTAGAATCTTATGAGACGGTTGTAACCATTTGACATGGCGCCCGGATGCCTGTCAGCGCAGCGAGTAGGGGCTACTGATTCAAAGTAGGAACGGTTGGTTGCAGTATGCGGTTGGTCGCTTCTTGCCGATTTCTGTAAGATATCGCCCGCTTCCCGTGAGGCTGGAAACACTGGACAATTCGGGAGTTTCGCACAATGCGTTGCGCAAGCTAGCGTGTTTGTTGCTCTGTCCGAATGCAGGTTAGTTTGCCCTCAGCTCAGGTCAGCCCGATGATAAACCGCCGCTCTCTAGACTATATCGATCGCGTCAATCCTGCATGGTTTCATTCATTCGGGCAGTGGGACTGTTCTGCCCGACAGCCACTCACCGCAGTGGTCTGACTTCTTGGCTTGCCGGTATCTCTTTGCTTAGACTGTGGATCTTCAGTTTCACTTCTCTGCATCTTCCCGCCCCACACACTCTAACTTCAATCCTGAAGCAAGCTCAGAGAGATCGGTATTTTTTACCGCGATTGCGGTCCGACCTCTCGCTGAAGCATGAGCGTGAACGGGGAGAGCATCAATACACGTGCCTGCAGGAAAAGGTACGGAAAAGAGCTACAGACCATGAGCCCTAATGAAATGTACGAAGCAGCCCTCAAACCATCTCGCACCACATTTGGTACCATTCTCTACTGGACGTGGGTTGTGGTGGGACTGACGACTCTGATCAGCCTCGCGTGGGCAGAGCCTTTCAGCAATTGGTTGTTCGCAGCCTTGATTGCAAAAGGAGTTGCACCACTGCTGATCAAATTCGTCGGCATTCCGGTCGTGATGCTACTGCGGGCTTGTCTCGCGGTCGAATCCGTCGGCTATGTCTATCACCGTTTTTTCCAGCACGTCGGCTTCATGACGCGTCAATCGCAGCTGTTCAGGCGGAACCAAAAGTTTCACTGGATCCATCACATGATCATCTATCCGATCGGTCGTGTGTACAAGCGGCGCGTTGCCTATGTCCCTTCTGAACACGGTGTGAGCTTGAGCTGGGTTGTGCCTGGCATTCTCGTTGCTGGATCGTTTCTCGCCACTCAACTTCTTGTTCTCGGTGGAACACTCTACGCCTCGTTGATCTTCATCTTCGGGCTGTGGGCGTGGGCCAAACTGATCGTCGACACTACCCATTCGAGATTCCACGAGCAGACGCATCCGTGGATGAACAGCAACTACTTCCACTGGCTGGAGGACATTCACGTTCTGCACCACTGGGATCAGCGCACGAACTACACCATCTGGATTCCCTGGATGGACCAGCTGTTTGGGACGTTCCTCGACCCGAAGAAGCATGGCGAAGAGTTGAAGATTGCACTGGAAGACCACGAGTTGACGGTCTCGGACGTCATCAACTGGCGTTATCTGCTGATCGAGGCCACTCCCGCGGAGCGTGCAGCATTCGTCTCGAATGCTAAGCAGTACCCCCGCTCGTGCCGCAAGGTCGAAATGCTTCTCGCGCTTCTCGACCATCGCATCGCGGCGCACCCCGAAGACCGCGAAGCACAGGCGATTAAGACCAACGCCATCGACATGCTCCGCTCGATCGGAAAAGACCCGGCGCAGTCCATGCCGAAGCAGTAAGCAGTAACAGGCAGGAGAGGAGAGACAGCCCGAAGGATATGTTCGTAAATCCATCGGGCTGTCTCTCCGCCATTTTCGATGCGCTTTGATACTAAATTAGACCGTAGATAGGCCGAACTTGGAGTGGCGAAGCCGGATAGCGCGTGCTGCGCCAACGATCGCTGCATTTGCTTTAGCTAATCTTGCTTCGGTTTCTCCTCAAAAGCGAAGCTGGAGCGGCAATTTCGGCATCAGCCTTGTTCATTCGTGTAACGCTCTCACTTGTCTTTGATTGCCCAGGGGGCGCAGATTGAGCGAGTAGCCAAGTGATTCAAATTTCAAAGTAGTTCGGCACTTTAAAAACATCCATACCTGCCACTTCGACGAATCTGCCAGCGCACATCGTGCCGGAGTTCTGTCTCTGAAAATATCGTCCAAAAAACTTGGACCGAAGGAACCACGAAATGAGTTATTACACTCAAGTATTTTTGCGCCTCCATCTTACCGATGCGATGCCAGCACAAGTCCTGGCAACGCTTCATGCGCTTGTAAATAGGGAGATTGAAAACCTTCCGACTCTTCCCGATCACAAGTATTTCAGGAACAAACGCTGGCGTTCTTTTTTCCATTGGGGCGACGGGACGTGCCGGCTCGTGCACGATGCGGCAACCAATCGCTATCTGCTCGAGAGCGACAACACAGGTAATTACGCGCCTTACGACCAGTTCTTGGATTGGATCGATCCATACGTCGCGCCGCAACAGGACCGCGTCGTGCTTGGCGCCATCTGCCATGAAGACGGACCAGGCGAGATACTGACCCTTGTCGACGGACAGCTGAAGAGAGTGCATCACGTGCTCCGAGAGGAGAACCACGTTCGCATCTATACGTCCGTAAATTTCGATGCCGGCGCATTCGAGCTTAATATTCACAGCGATGGCAGTGTAGAGCTATCAAAACTAGACGGCAAGCCCATTCCAGATTCGATCACTGAAAGGTTTCAATCATGGATGAGCGAGCTGCTTGACGAACTTCCTGCAGAACTCGTCGAGACTGCTCCGCACACCTGTAATCAACGAAGTTACGGCGACTGCTGCAAGAAAGCGCGCCGTTTGGTGCGACCGGCATAAGCGATTTAAGTTGAGGGCGCCCGCATGGATGCTGCGCCCTAGCATTTTTCCCGCGTGTACTATCCGTCGTGGTACAGCACCGAATTCGGTGCTGGGTAGTGGAAGCGGAATATCCTGCAGGGTAGGGGCTAGCGCGTGCTGTCGCAACTGAATATCTCCGGTTTACTACGCATTTCCCGCAATCAGTCAGCGAGTTGATTTGCTTGAAACGCTTGTCACACAATGACTGTGTGGAATGCAAGACGGAGTCATTAGCTTGCCTTCATATCTCTAGAGAAGGCAGAGTTGATCTGTACCCGTTATAACTTTCGCCGGATTCGCCCACACAACTTCGCGCAACACAAACACAGTGGAAATGCACTCGCATGCTGCGAGACATACCCTCACCGAATTCTTTAAACCCGCACCTCTCGAGGTGTACCCTCTCCCACGACGCGCGCGCAACTAGCGGGGGTTCGCCGTTCTTGTGCACGTAACCAGACCACAAGTAGCTCAGAAACGATCTTTTTCTGACGGGAAAGCGTGCTTTCCCTTGCAAAGGAAAGTGTATGTCACATGCAACTTCAATCGCTCTTTTGCCCGAAAATCTCGGAGACCTGATCGCAACCGGTACTGTCGCAGAGTTGATTCAGTGCAGAGAATTGTTTAGAGATCGGGCTCTTGCCCTGATTAAAACGCTTAAACGGGACAGTGCGGAAGTTCAAGCAATCCAAGTTGTGAGCGTTGGCTTAGACAGTCTTTTACTCTCGTCCGTAATTGGTGGCCCCCACTATCCCGTTAGCACGTCCTTCGTCCTGCCAGGGAAGGTGGGCGACGATCCGGAAGGATTGGTCGGCGTTGCTAGGCTTGTATTCGATGAATGGACGCGCGCTCTTGGTGAGCGCGGTCAAGTGAGCTTCCTCAAACACGGCAAAAGCAACGAGGGAATCGACTTGTACCAGATAAACGTCCTCTTCATGTAATGCGCGCGCAACTAGCACGGCTTCGCCGTTCTTGTGCACGTCACCAGCAACTCGCGATATCTCAGAAACGGTCCGTTTCTGACGGGAAAGCGTGCTTTCCCCCGTAAAGGAGACTAAATGTCACAAGCAACTTCAATCGCTCTTTTGCCCGAAAACCTGGCAACACTGATCGAAACCGGCACCCGAGAAGAACTCGAACAAGCCAAAGCGTCGGTCCATGAGCGCGCAGTCGAGCTGCTCGCAGCACTTGAGCCCAACAGCGATGAGTCCCGCGCCATCCGCGCCGTGGATGCGGGTTTTCGTTATGTGGTGAATATGGCTATACGCGGCGAGATGCGCGCTGCTGTTTTCGGCTATCCTGACACTTCAGCCCATATCGCTTCCGATGCCTCGAGCAAGGACCCTTCTGGTCTGATTGGACATGCTCGGCTGATCTTTGACGAGTGGCTGCGCGCATTTGGCAACGAGGACAGGGTTATGCTCGTCTGTTCGTTCGAAGACTATGGCTTTTTCAGCTCGCATGAAATAACGGTGCAGTTCAAGCGTCGGAGCGACGGACTGTTTCCCGCCTTTACCAACCCGGATCCCAGTTTTGGCGGACTGCTCGCCGTGTTCGCCGCTGCCTAGCGACTGCAATTCATCACCAGTGTTAAATACAACTGCGCGCCGGGTTATCGTGGTGCTGGAGGAAATATGACCACAGTTATCTCTTCTCACTCACAGTGGAACAGCGCTTTTGCTAAAGCTTGTACAGCTTTCGCAGACGCGATGACCACGGCAAGAACGCTCGGGGATCTCTCCGCGGCAGCAGCAACCTTTGAGTCTGCGCGCGCAGAGTACGACCGCGTCACGCAGAATCAGGGATTGTTTTTGGGAGCGCTGGGCGATCGCGTGCGCAATGCCTGCACACTCAGCACCTGGCCCGTCAACAGCATCAACGATATCTCTTGGTCCGCAGCTTCCGACAAGGGCGTGGCCGAGTTGAACGAGCTTGAAGAGGCAAAGCTGATTCGCGCCATTGCCACCGCTCGTTTTGCTACCACTTGCTTCGACCGCATCGCCACCTGGTGCTAGTAAGGCACCGGCGACATTCGAAATAGCATCTCTAAGCGGACGCTGAACACTAGTTCTGCGCCCGCTTAGGCAACATCAACATTAACCGTAGGAATTGCCAGATGGCGTTTCTACGCGGCTGATTCAGCCTGAAAGGAACAAAGTCATGAAATGGATCATTGCAGCATTCACCGGTGGATTTGGTTTGATTTGGGTGGCAGTTTCTCTGTTGAGCGTCGTCGCCTGGGTCTATGGAGCGATTCTGACGTTCAAAGCCTCCGTCGTTCTGGGAATCGTCGGATTCTTCTTCTTGGTTCCATATCCGATCGAAGCGATCTGTCACGTGATCACCGGTTATGACATCGCGCAGCATCTGGCGCGCGCCCTTGGCTTGAGCTAAGACGAGTTTAGCGCTTGGTTGAGGACTTGGTAAGCCAAATCCTCAGCCAAGTGTTCTCAATGCTTGCCACCATATATGGCATCAAAAAAATCATCAAAATACTAGGTGCAATAGTAGGCAGTTATTGATCTTGTCCTGGTAAACCGATCGGGACTGTGATGGTTCTAAAAATGGTGTGTACGAGTTGCCCTAGACCAATCCGGAAGGCACCGTGACAGGTATGCGCGCCCACAGGCGGCAGCCGTTGTCGCTCAGCTCTGTGCCGCATTCTCCGCCCATCATTTTGACCAGGCAGTGACATATGTACAGGGTCAGCCAACCGCTGTCGTGTTTGGCCCGCTCGGGTGCAGGCTCGGACAGCGCCTTCAACCAGACTCGGTCAAACTGTCCGATCTGCTCCGATTCCACGTCAACCAGCAAGGCGGAGTTCTCGTCCACGTGCACTTTTAGTCGCACAACGCCTTTTTCGGTGCTTTTGATCAACCGCAGAGTCAACGAACTGAACAATTGTCTCAAGCGAGTTGCATCACCAATAAGTAATGGCGGCACCTTAGCTTCTACTTGCAACTCCAGTTGTTTACTCGTCGCAGCGGGCTCGGAAAGTGCCACAACCTCTTCGATAAGCCTGGGAAAGTTCAAGGGCGCGTTGACAATCGACATCTTGCCGACTTCAATGCGCGACAGATCCACTATGTCGTTTAATACTGTTAGCAATGTTTTCGACGAAGAGTCGATTGTCTGCGAGAGTTGCTTCTGGTGGTGACTTAGCTCAGTCGACAGTAACAGTTCGTTCAAACCGATTATGCCGCCGAGCAGAGTTCGCAGCTCATGGCTGAGATCGGAGACAAGCACAGCCTGATCTATGCCGGCGTCGTGAAGGCGCGGCTGCGGTCTCGCTTGCGGCTGGTTGTCATCGCTACTAGTCATGCGCAGATTGATGCACGTTGAAGCCACAGTCTACGAATTTGTGCGACTGCCGTCCATAGGCTATGCAACAAATTGATGCAAGATCGAGAAACAGGGCGCAGAAAAGAATTCTGCGCCCGTGCGTTTCTCTCGATCGTGTTGAAAACTAGATTGCGAAACTTACGATTTCGGCCAAAGTTCCTAACACAGGAATAGGCTCGAGGATTTTTGCAGCCAGCCACAGTAGCGCATTACGAACAAATTTGCGAAACCATGGTTTTCTTTTCTTTCTCATTTCTGGTTCCTTTCTTTTATCTTCGTTCTCATTAGCATGAAAACACGGCGGCGATTAAGGTGGGGTTAAGAACCGCATGGATTGCGCTACTTCTTTTTCACTACCCGATGTAGCAAAGAGGAAGAAGGAAAAAAATAGGTATGCAAGAGAGAGGGAATGTGTGACCATGTCCCTCTCTCTCTCGCTCCATACCCGTTCGCTAAAACCTCGATGAATACATCATTCCGGCTGGTTTACGCGCTTGCTTCCAGCGTACTTCCTGCTTCGGTCATGACGGACGCATCGAGAAGTTCGTTCAACTTCTCTTCCGACAAGCTCGTCATGCGCTTCGCCACGACCTTGATCGATTCGCCTGTGTGCGCAGCTTCCTTGGCAATTGCTGCCGCCGCGTCATAACCAATAGCCGGAACCAGCGCAGTGGCAAGGGCCAGTCCATTGTTTACCAGCTCAGGACCTCGCGACGTTGCCGTGATTCCATCGATACAACGCACTGCCAGATTGTCGATCGAAGTTGCCAGAATCTCGATTGATTCGAGCAAGCAGTAGGCGGCAATCGGCTGCATGACGTTGAGTTCGAAATTGCCCGACTGACCCGCGATCGTGATGGTGGCGTCATTGCCGATTAGACGCGCTGCCACCTGGCAGACCGCTTCGGCAATCACCGGATTGACTTTGCCCGGCATAATCGAGCTACCCGGTTGAACTTCCGGCAGAGCGATCTCGCCGAAACCGGCACGGGGTCCGCTGCCGAGCCAGCGAATATCGTTGGCAATTTTCATTACGCTGGCAGCGATTGTTTTCAGCACGCCGCTTGTCTCGACGATTTCATCCATGGTGCTTTGCGCCTGGAAGTGGTTCGTCGTTTCGACAACGCGAAACTTCAGCTTGCTCGAGAGTTGTGCGCAAACCTTGGCGGCGAAGTCAGGCGGCGTGTTGATGCCGGTACCAATGGCGGTGCCACCGAGCGCCAGTTGAGAGAGGCGCTGGCAGGCGAAGTTGAGACGCTCGACAGCGCGCTCTGCCTGACCGGCGTAGCCGAGAAACTCTTGACCGAGCCTGATTGGCGTCGCGTCCTGAAGGTGAGTGCGCCCGGTCTTGATGACAGGCATAAACTCTTCGGACTTGCGACGCAAAGACTGCTCGAGTCTGATCATCGCCGGAATCAATCGTTCGTTGATCTCCAGCATCGCCGCGATGTGCGTGGCAGTGGGAATGACGTCGTTGGACGACTGCCCTTTGTTCACATCGTCGTTGGGATGAACGTCTTTGCGATCGCCGCGTGATTTGCCGCGCAGTTCTCGAGCGCGTGACGCAATCACTTCATTGGCGTTCATGTTCGTCGATGTTCCAGACCCGGTCTGAAAAACATCAACGACAAACTCTTTGTCGAACTTTCCCGCCGCCATCTCTTGTGCCGCGCGCTTGATTGCTTGTGCTTTGCCGCCATCGAGCAGACGCGACCGACGATTTACTTCAGCGGCGCAAAGCTTGATGGTTGCCAGCGCCCGGATGAAGCTGCGTTGCAAGCGGAGATTGCTAATCGGAAAGTTAATAACAGCTCGCTGGGTGCTGGCGCCGTAATACGCCTCTGCCGGCACTTGCATTGTCCCCATCGAGTCGCGCTCTGTGCGCTTCTTCACTGATTTCTTCATAGTGTCCTTCCTGCAAGAAGTGTGCCAAAACCACACTGTGCAACTGTTGAAAGTGCTTGAGTGTTTGCATTGGTTTTGGGCGCAAAGATAGAAGTCTTGGCTTAAGGCCTCAGAACTTTAGAATCAAAAAGAGAACAGACTGGAAGTTAAACGCTCAGAGCATGCAGTTTCAATCAGGAACTCTTGAAAGCTTCTGAAGAGTTCATTCAGATCATAATAATGACTGAAAGAGCTCGCGCGATATCTTGGCATTCCTGCGCGCCGTGGAACCAGCTACCTGGGCGGCTTGGCGCAGGCTGCTCATCAATATGAGCTCTTGGCTTCTGGCGCCGCGCTGTCGTTGCCGATTTCACAAGTCGAAAACGTTTAGGTAACGGTGGCGCAGCGCAGCCACACGTTGCGCACCAGCATAACTAGTGTTTCTCCCAAATGTAGATAGGTTTCTTTTTGATCTCTCGTTACGGTGGACGTATAACTGGTCACCCGCCCCAACAACAAAAGAATTCACCAAAGCAAAGCCCCACGCTTATGTCAGGTTTTCATCTACGCGCGCACAACGTGCGGATGAACGCCCCGTCTTATGCATCAGCAAAACTCACAAAGCAAAGGAGAAACTTGATGACGAAAGCACTGGCATCAATCGAACGTTGGATGGACCGTCACTCAATGAAGTTCGTTTACTCACTGGCCGCTGTCGCAGTTATGTTCGGATTGCTGGCCGCCGGCAGTATCGGCAATGACATGCTGCATCCGCAGCCCGCTGCCTGCTACGCAGACGACTGCCCGCTCTAGTTCGCGGCTTCTGCAACCGACACAAGTGCCTATACAACATCGAGAAAAACTCGATCAGGAGAAAAATCATGAGAGGTTATGAGACTGTTCGTTCGCTCAAGAAGTCGTATCACGTGGTCGATGCCAGCAACGCGACCGAGCTGTTGACGGAGATTTGCCGTTGGATTGCAACATCGCGAACCAGTGATGTGCGCGTCTCTGAGTCGGCGCTTCACGAGGTGGCAGTCGAGCTGCGCTCGAAATACCGGCTGGCGCCCCATAGCTCGCCTCAGGAAGTCGTGGAGCAGATCGCCAAGGCCGGCATGCCGGCCGAGGACTTTGTCGACCTGAGCCAGTCCGCCCGACTTGCATACCTGTACGGCGACGGCCCTAGCCCGTTCAGCTCCGAAAATTGTTCAGAAAAAGCGGTGTATCAAAACGATGAGAACCTGATGTTTGTCGAATAAACCCTGAACGGATTGAGGCAGCTTTTGCTGCCCTTTTCGTTGCCTGCTAGTACTATCCACTGTAGGTGGATTGGTAGCGCAAGGGTGCTAAAGCGATTTGGAGTTGCTGAGAATAATTCTCAATAAGCTTTCGGGATCCCATTGTGCGGAAATCGTCGAGCGCCTCCACTGCTGGCGGTTCCCACGGTGTTGAGAAACCTTCTTTAGTGCGGGCGTTCGGCTGGAAGGCGTCAATGTAATTGCTTAAGCTTGCACCATTCGTTATTTGTTCTTAGCCAGGAAATTCATTACTCAAGGCTACCTCTCACCTCTGAAAACTCTGCGCGCTCATGCGTGAGTAGTGATCTTTTGCCAATCTCGACAATGGAGATGGACTTATGAATCTTCTGACCAGAAACAAGAAGAGCGCCACACGCTCTGACAAGCCGCCAGAGAAGCCTCTGATGCGGCTGACGCTGTTCTTCGCTTTCGCATATGTCTCTCATGGGCTCGCATCTCAGTTCGGACTGATTGCGCAGCCTCTGCAGTATTACATGATGCGCGGTCTGAACATGACTGCCGCGCAGGTGTCGTCATACCTCGCCATCATGATGCTGCCATGGGCTCTCAAGCCGCTGTACGGGCTGGTGTTTGACTTCGTCCCCTGGCTCGGTTATCGACGCAAGAGCTATCTTGTTGCGGTGAATCTGCTTGCTGCGCTCAGCCTCGGTATCATGTCCATCTCTGTTTCTCTGGGCGTGGTTCGCTGGATGCTCATGCTCTCGGCTGCATCAATCGCTGCCTCCACTGCTCTCACAGTCGGTGTGGCGGTCGAGGAAGGACGCAAGGACGGTAAGGCGCGCCAGTACTTCGCGGGACAGACGTTTTGGTATTACAGCGCTATTATCGCTGCCTCCATTTGTGGTGGCTTTCTCTGCCATCAGTTCGCTCCCGAAGCTGCGCTCTCGACTGCCGCTGCTGTTGCACTGGTGCCGCCTCTGCTGGTGTCGACATTGACTCTGTTCACGGTAAAAGAGGAAAGGGCAACTTTCAATCGTGAGCAGTTGAAACAGACGTTGAATGCCATGACGGTTGCTCTGCGCTCGCCGGCTCTCTGGCTAGCCGCGTTGTTCATCTTCTGCTGGGATTTCAGTCCCTCGTTCGGGGTGCCGCTGTATTTCTACGAGTCGAACACTCTGCACTTTTCGCAGCAGTTCATCGGCCAACTGGGAGCATTCAACGCTCTGGGCATGGTTGTCGGCGCGCTGGTTTATCGCTGGTTGTTGCAACAGCGCTCTGTGAAGCAGCAGCTTCTGATTGCGCTTGCAGCAGGCACTGTCAGTACGCTCGCTTACGTGCTCATCTCGAGCGAAGCTTCCGCGATTGAGTTGGAGCTGGCTCGTGGATTGACTACTATGGTGGCAATTCTGGGAATCTACGGATTGGCTGCCGACGTTTGTCCAAAGGGCACTGAGGTATCTGTCATGGCGGCGCTGTTGGCTGTGCGCAGTCTGGCGATGGAAGGTTCTACTTACCTAGGTGGACAACTCTTCACCAACGTCTTTCACAACCACTTCAGCCCGCTGGTTTTGATTGCCGCCGCAACAACGGCTGCTTGCGCTGTTCTGCTGCCATGGTTAGGAACCCGGCAAAAGGTGAGCGAGCAATAATTTCAATGAGCAGGGGTGTGGCATGAAAACCCTCTCCTGCTCTTCTTTTTGGCGCGCGCTACGTAATAGTATAGTATAAGTTTGGTATTGAATACGGTTTCAAGATAATGATACTAAATATGGTGCTCACCGGGCCGAAAAAAATCGTTGGGAGAGAAGCTGCGGAAGGCGTTCCTCTCCCAGCGATTTTTGAATGGAGGCTGCCCGGGAATCGAACCCGGCCGGGCTATCATCCGGTCCACACCTTGTGGCCACAGCCATAATCGAGTCGAGTTAAGCGGCTTTCACCGGAACAACTTTGAAGTTGCCGAACACTTTTTCGCGCACATGGAAAACCACAAACGTGGCGCCCATCCATGACGAAATCACCAGCCCGGCAAACAGCGCGCCGCTCGTGTTGTTGACTGTGATGGATTCGGGCCACATCTTGGCGGCAAACATCAACCACACAGCCGTTCCGACCGGACAGAGAACAGTCCACAGAACAGCCATGACTGTGTCCTTTTTGTCGTCCAGGAATTCGATGAAGTCATCGAGGCGCTCCGTCAGAGTCCATGAGACCATCTCCGTCAGGTACATGAGCCCGCCAGTAACAACGAAGGCCACGACACTGACGATCAATGCTCCGATGGCACCGAGAACAAGCCCGACGGCGGGAGACAATACTGCGCTGACCGCGCCTGCCATCGTGTACGCCTTCAGTGGCCAGTAAGCTGTATAACCGATGGCGAACAGCGCGCCGGTCAATACCCACGTTGCCAGCATAGCCAAAACATATCCGGATACCACTTTCAGAATTCTCTTCATGTCGTCTCCTCTTCAAAGTTGAATCAAAAACATGGTTCTAAACGCCCGCACCAGCCGGTGCGGGCGTTTAGCAGTCTGCTGTCGACCAGTTCAACAGCAGTCTTTCTTCTCACGCTTGCCGCGTATTTTCGGCGGTGGAATCAAAGTTTCCAGCCGCTCGAGATTGGTGCGCACCCACTCGACACCGCTTTCGGTATCGGTGAAGACGCCCTCAATCTGCGCGTCAAACGACTCCCGCAGGACGACGCTGAATATCGGTCCGGGCCTGAAGCCCATCGCGAACAGGTTGTCGCTGGTGACCAGCGCACCTGCATTCAGACACTGCGTCTTCTGCGGCAGGTTTCTCATCTCTTCCATCTTCGCCAGATAGAAGTTGCGATGAGAGTTGCGCTGCCGCTCTTCCAGAGGCAGTCCGGTGCCCATCGCGTCCGCATGCTGCATGGCGATGAGTTCCCTCACCTCCGGTCGCATGAACAGCCTGAACAGGACCTTGCGGGACGTGCCCGGCTTGCCCCAGTCATGCATGTGCATGTGCGCAGCGACGATTGCCACCACCAGGTTGGTGAACTCAGACGAGCGTTTCAGCTTGACGCAGATTTCCCGCGCCATCTCCGCGCCCACCTCCGCATGACCGTGGTTTCTGATTTTTACAGTCTCCACGCCATCGACGGTGTTCGTTTCGAATGTCTGAGTCGCCGGCTTGGCGATGTCGTGCAGAAGGAGAGCCAGTCCCAGTTCTGGAGACGTCTTCTCACCCTGCTCTTTCTTCGCTGCCGCATTGGCGTCGACCACCATGAGTATGTGCGTCCATGTGTCGCCCTCCGGATGCCAGTCGGCTGACTGTGCACCCTTCGGACCCCACGTGGGCACAAGCTCCGGCAGTATCTCCTTGAGCAGTCCGTTCTGCCTCAGGAGAGTCAGCGCATAGCCGGGGTTGTCTGTTACCAGCATCTTGACCAGCTCATCGCCGATGCGCTCCCATTTGGTGGTTTCACCCGGGTGCAGAAGCGACGAGTAGGTCTTGAGCGCGGACAACAGGCTGTCGTCGAGCGTCATGCCGTACTTGGCGGCAAACCGGATGGCACGCAGCATGCGCAGCCGGTCTTCCATGAAACGCTCGACCGGGTCTCCGATGGCGCGAACGATGCCTGCATGCAGGTCGTCCACACCGCCGAAGAGGTCGTAGCGCTGGTTGGTGGCGGGGTCGAAGTAGAGCGCGTTGAAGGTGAAGTCGCGACGCGACCCATCCATGCGCAGCGCCTCTTCGAGGTTGTTGGTAGTGACGAGTTCCACCGAGTCGGGCCGACGACCATCGCCGTACTGGCCGTCTTTGCGGAAGGTCGCCACGTCCGTGTTGATGCCGTGCCGGTTGATGATCATGACGCCGAATGTCTTGCCGACCGGTTCTGCATTCTGGTCGGGGAAGACTGCGGCGATCTGTTCTGGCGTAGCGTTGGTCGCGATGTCGATGTCCTTCGGTTCGATGTGCATTCCGCGCATCTCGCCCAAGACTGCATCGCGTTCGCAGCCGCCAGTGAAGACAGCAAGATAGCCGGCTTTTTGCAGTGCGAGAGCGATTTCAGTCGCAGCCTTGCGGTGTAGAGACATAAAACCTCCTTTGCCTCAGATAAACGCGCGCAGCGATCCGCGGCGTCCCGAGCCGATTTCAGTGCCACAACGAGTACCCAGCCGCTGCGAGCGCTGAGTTGAAATCGTTATGACGGGCGAGATCTAGAGAGCTGGGAAGCGCTCAAGATCTAGCTGTGACTGAAACGACTGGTGGTTTTTGTGGATTTACTTTTCTAAAAGTGTTGATGAAAGATACGTGTTAAAACTAAGTTTCGGGCGCCCAAAAACACAACAATTTGAGAGTTCTGTCTGGCGTAGTCTTGAGAATGTAATAGGGGAATCTACGACAGCTCATCTCAAGATATAAGCCTCAAGCATCTGCTAGCTAACGCGAGCTTGTCTCTCAGAACGATCTAGCGGATCCTGAAATTCGATCGTACCGCAGTCATCGGTTTGGTATCATATGCGGTGTTAGCCGGCATTCCGAGAGTTCGATTGAATCAATCGCCCGCAAAACCGATCGTACGCAAATACAGGTTGAAACCGATGGTATTGGCGCGGGTTCTGGCAGAGATGAGTGTGCTGATCGTCCTCATACTGCTGCCGATTCTGCTCCAGATAATGGGTAAGTTCGGACTGATGCCCATGGGCGCAAAAGTAGTGGTGAGCGCGCTTACTGTAATATCGCTCTGCATACTTCCCTGGTTTGGCTTCATCACCTATCAAGTCAACACTGATGCTCAAGGAATGACGACACTCGCTGTTTTGGCGAGACATTTCTGCGAATGGCAAGCCATAAAAGGTCTGAGCCGTAAATCTTCGAATAACTGGGTGCGCTACGTTGTAGAGTACGAGGGCGGAGAGCTCTCTTTTCCCACGCTTCTTAAATCGTGCGATGGATTGGTACAGGAGATTCGCACTCATCTGCCTGGCGGATCCGGAGTGGTGGCAAATCCCTATAGAATGTTCAAATGCGATGCGGTCGCGCTTCTCGTACAGGCATTGCAGTCAGCCGCCGGCATCGTCTTTGTCTGCATCGGTTGGTTTCTTTTTGCTGGAACCATGATGAGAGGTGGGCACAATGGTGACTCTGCTATGCTTGCCGCCTTTTGTGCCGCCTGCACGTTGGTTTTCGTCTGGCGCACTTTTGTGGTCGCGCTCATGCCGAAAACGGTGGAACTGACCCCCGATCAGCTGATTGTTGCCACTCAGTTCTTCCAACGCAAATATCCGTGGAGCGAGGTTCTCTCCGTGCAGACGCCGTTTCCCCTTTTGCCTGAAGGCTTCATGATCAAAACAAAGAAGGGCTCCTACCTTATCGGCGTTGGTATGGAAGCCGGCGATGAGCTGGAAGATGCGTTGCGAGCCAAAGTGGCGCAGCATCAGGTGAAGAAACCATAGATCAAGGAGACGAGGAGCCGTTGTCGGAGAAAAACTCTGCCACCATGCGCCGGTGCAAATCAAAAGCGATGTTCGGCGGCAGTTCTGATTTTTGAAACACACCAGCTTCACTGGCATCATCGCCCGGCACCAGGGTTCCTTTCACAGATTTGGCCAGATAGAAAAGAATGATGACGTTGATGCCTCTTCCCGGCGAACAAGCGCCAAGCAAACGGTCGATCTCGACTTCCAGTCCGGTCTCTTCCAAAACCTCACGTTGCGCCGACTCCTCGGGCGCCTCGCGCGCCTCGATGAAGCCGCCTGGAAGGCACCAATCGCCGACGTACGGTTCGAACTTACGTTTGACTAATACAAGGCCGCCATCAATCGGTATCAGTGTGGCTGTAACTGGCTTAGGGTTGTCCCAATGAACGAACTCGCACGTGACGCAGGCGTGACGATCTCGGCCACCTATCTCGATGACTTTCAGCGCGTTCGAACACAACGGGCAGCAGATCAATTCGTATCCAACTCTCGGTGTTATCACGGATTGTAACTTACCCCCTCTTATATTCAAGCAGATGCAACCGACAAGTGTGACTTTTGCAAAGCCTCATCACAACCCGTCCTTGAAAGCCGCTTTGCCAAGCCTGTGCGATGCCAGAGGCAAATAAAAAAGCAGTTAAAAGATAAAAGTCTGATAAGTGGCGGATATCGCGAACCACTCCTAATTATGGCTGTTAATATGTCCCCAATTCGAACGGTGCCTACCGTTCGTGTGGCTCGAGCCGGTCCGTAGAATCGGCCTGCAGAAAACGCAAAGTTAGTATGGTGCCACTGGGCTGAGTGCAAGATCCCCCTCGGAAGAGGCTAGCTAGGAGTCGCGATGAATCTGGAGTCCCACCGTGGTCGGTCCGTTCGGCAGCAACTGCCTGAACGCAAGACAGAAACCAGGGGCAGGAGAAACAAGGTGCAGGGACAGCGTAAAGTCGATAGTGTCGGAAAGTGCTGCGACGGGACCTGTGAGGTTTCATGGAAGCCTTACCCCACCCAAGAATCCATCGCCAAAGTGGCTAACTCATAATTTGAAGCGTTGCTTCAGGCAGGTTGGCTGGAGCAGTTTGCTTGCGTGACTGAAGCGTGACGGATGTTGCGGCTTTTGCATCCTCTTGAGCCTCTTTATATAGATGCCCGTGCCTTTCGTGCGGATGTTAAGGGGTGGTGCGGGTTTGCTCAGGATCGATGCCAACCGAGATTGGTGGATAGTTGCACGTGCCGCTTGCGCGAGCCTGGCAAAAATTGAATTGCAAAGAAGTACTCAAAAAGAGTTGAGATCGTCAATAAAACGGATTAAACACCCTGCCTGTGCGGATCCAGAACAAAAGTTCGTTGCTTATGAAACCTTCTGGAAACCGTTGATTTATGGGCGATTCCTTGACTTCTCGGGGCACCGCAATTGGTGTCATGGGGAATACTGAAGGAATCATTAAGAGTGGGATTGGCTCTTGATTTCCACCCTTTCGTTCATTAAGCGGATGTCAAGAAAGCGGCGCTCCGCCAATCCTTATGGCAAGATTAAGGCACCAAATTTTCCGCCTCTGACAGCGCTGTGAGTGTCTGTCAATAGCCCAAAAACTACCCCTCAATATTAAAGATTAAATGCGGGAAACCCAGCAATATGGCAATTTTTAGCGCTTTGTCATGAGTTTTGTCTCACGCCTGCCAAGTGTGCATTGATGCGGAATTTGGCAAGTATTGCGTCGAATCCGCCGTTTTGGCATGGTGAAGCCATCGTTCCTTCCACCCCAACCCCCGAGAGCAGCAAACAAACAGAAAACCCGCATCACTACTCAATTTGAATGACCAGGATGAGCAAGCTGCTTGTCCCAATGGTATTGATGATGGTGTTACAGATCTAAAAGAGATCTCTCTGTGTGTGTAGCGCTTTGGTATTGCAGGTAGTGCACAGATCTCTATTAGATCTCTCACCAGTACTAAGGTTTCATAGAAACATACGGTTGCACAGATCAAAAAGAGATCTGCGCAATTGCATGAATCTATTTAATACCGCCGGCGGTGCAGTGATCAAAAAGAGATCTATACATAGAGAAGTGATGATGCTGGTTGCAGCGCTGCGTTAGCCGTTAAGTGATATCGCTTAAGCATTAGCATAGCGGTACTACATATGGTGGCTTATTACGCGTGCGCCCGACGAATATCTGCCGCAAAACCCGTTCCTTTATAGCGGCGAATCGGCAGCGAATTCAATTTGTGCCTCCGTAGTTCAGTGGCAGAACGCCGTTCTCATAAAGCGGATGCCGGTGGTTCGATTCCCCCCGGAGGTACCAGATTTAAGCGCTCCGTCGCTTCGGTCCCCTCGCTCCTCCGCGCGCAAAAGCGCTGCGCTCAGCACGCCTCACTCGGCGCGCTTCGCTCCGCTGACTAGTTCGATGAGCAACGATAAGGGTCCGGTGCCGAGCAAAGTTTCAACTGTTCCGAGGTAGCTCAATTGGTAGAGCGTCCGGCTGTTAACCGGATGGTTGTCGGTTCGAGCCCGACCCTCGGAGCCATATGGTCCGCTAGCTCAATGATAGAGCGCAGTCCTGATAAGACTGAGGTTCCTGGTTTGAGTCCAGGGCGGACCACCAACGTTTCAATCCGTATTCCCAGTTAGCTTAATGGCAGAGCGTCTGACTGTTAGATTCATCATATGCGCTCCGTCGCATCGGTCCCCTCGCTCCTCCGCGCTGATTAGCTTCGCTCCGCACGCCTCACGCGGCGCGCTGCGCTCGCTGTTTGAAATCCATCGGCCGCTAGCTCAATGGTAGAGCACAGTCCTGATAAGACTGAGGTCCCTGGTTCGATCCCAGGGCGGCCGACCATATTCCTTTGAATGAAGTTGGAGAGGTGACCGAGTGGCTTATGGTAACCGCCTGCTAAGCGGTTGTACCTCTAAAAGGTGCCGTGGGTTCGAATCCCACTCTCTCCGCCACATCATCTGAAGGTTGTGAGCACGCCACTACATATGATGGCGTCGTAGTTTTATAAATATGGGGACGTAGCTCAGTTGGGAGAGCGCCTGCCTTGCAAGCAGGAGGTCACGGGTTCGATCCCCGTCGTTTCCACCAGTGCCCCCGTAGCTCAGTGGAATAAGAGCGCCGCTCTGCGAAGGCGGAGGTCGCAGGTTCGAGTCCTGCCGGGGGCGCCATCTCAACAGTTTCGCTTGATTCCCTGCCCCTGTAGCTCAGTGGTAGAGCATGTCGAAGACGGAATTCGCAGGTTCGAATCCTGCCGAGTGCTTCGCGAACGCTCGTCGCTCAGAGGAAGAGCACCGTCGGGGCTCAGAGACGCAGGTTCAACTCCTGCCAGGGGCGCCATCTCAAAAATAGTTTCAAAAAACGGAAACAGTCGCTCGGTTCTGAGCGTCAGATCAGGGAGTAGCGCAGCTGGCTAGCGCGCCTGCCTTGGGAGCAGGAGGTCGTGGGTTCGAATCCCACCTCCCTGACCACATCCAATCGCAATTCAAACTGGAAGACAGACTGGCTTCGAATGCCAGTCAGCGAAGCGCAGCGCGCGAGTGAGGCGTGCGGAGCGCATATAACCGAATTCGAGTCCCACCTTCCAGACCATATGCCTCTGTAGTTCAGCGGTAGAACGCCGCCTTTGTACAGCGGATGACGGGGGTTCGATTCCCTCCGGAGGCTCCATTACAGATTGCGATGGATGGACAAAGATGCCCCGCGTAGTTCAGCGGCTAGAACACCGCTCTGGTACGGCGGAGATCGAGGGTTCGAATCCCTCCCGGGGCTCCATATGCCGGTATAGCTTAACGGTCAAAGCTACCGCCTTTTAAGCGGATAGATGGGGGTTCGAGTCCCTCTGCCGGCACCATACCTATGCGCTCCGTCGCTTCGGTGCCCCTCGCTCCTCCGCGCTGGGTATCGCTGCGCTCCGCACGCCTCACTCGGCGCGCTGCGCTTCGCTGACGGAGGAGGTTGCCTAAGCACATGGGGACGTAGCTCAGTTGGGAGAGCACCTGCTCGGCAAGCAGGAGGTCACGGGTTCGAATCCCGTCGTTTCCACCAAATGCCCCCGTAGCTCAGCGGAATAAGAGCGTCGCCCTCCGAAGGCGAAGGTCGCAGGTTCGAATCCTGCCGGGGGCGCCACTAAATATGGTGCTTGAAACCTGACAATTGAATATTCGGGGACGTAGCTCAATTGGGAGAGCCCCTGCCTCGCAAGCAGGTGACACGGGTTCGAATCCCGTCGTTTCCACCACCAGGGAGTAGCGCAGTTGGTAGCGCGCCTGTTTCGGGAACAGGAGGTCGTGGGTTCGAATCCCACCTCTCTGACCAAGGTCGCATAGCCCAGAGGCCTAAGGCGCTCCCCTGTCACGGGAGAGTTCACGGGTTCGAATCCCGTTGCGACCGCCATGCCCTTATAGTTCAGTGGCAGAACGCCGACCTCGTAAGTCGGATGTCGGAGGTTCGATTCCTCCTTGGGGCTCCATATGCTCCCGTCGTCCAATGGCAGGACATTCCTCGGAGATACCGGCTTCGACCGGACGGAATTCGCATCTGGACCGGTATTCAGAAGCGCATTCCGCCGGAGAAGAAACGAGGAAGATGGAGGTTCGAATCCTCCCGGGAGCACCAATTTGCACCAAATACGGTATCAAAACATATTGCGGTCGTTCGAATTAGTTAGCGGAGCGAAGCGCGGCGAGTGAGTCGTGCGGAGCGCAGCGTAGGGCGCGGCGGAGGCGAGGAACGAGCCGACAGAGCGCTTAGAACCTGATTCAAGTCCGACTCCCGCAACCATGGCGCGGTGGCCAAGCGGTCTAAGGCGGCTGCCTGCAAAGCAGCATATCGTGGGTTCGAATCCCACCCGCGCCTCCATATGCGGTCATCGTCCAATGGTAGGACACCTGCTCGCCAGGCAGGGAATACGGGTTCGACTCCCGTTGACCGCTCCAACCTCATACAGTCACATGCGATCGTCGTCCAACGGTAGGGCCTCTGGCTTCCACCCAGATGATGAGGGTTCGAATCCCTCCGATCGCTCCATGGTTCCGTAGCTTAGAGGGCTAAAGCTCCTGCGCGACACGTGGCGCGCGGGGATCGTGGGTTCGAATCCCACCGGAATCACCATATGCCGGGATGGCGGAATTGGCAGACGCGCTGGTCTCAGAAGCCAGTGACTTCGGTCGTGAGGGTTCAAATCCCTCTCCCGGTACCATACTTAAGCGCTCCGTCGCTTCGGTTCCCTCGCTCCTCCGCGCGCAAAAGCGCTGCGCTCCGCTGACTAAGCCGGCTGGCGCTAGAAGTTTCACTATGGTGGGATTGGTGTAGCGGTTAGCACTCCGGGTCGTGACCCCGGCAGCAAGGGTTCGAATCCCTTATCTCACCCCACGCTGTCGTGTTCTGTAATGGTTAGCATTCCGGTCTCCAAAACCGGCGGTCCAGGTTCGAGTCCTGGCGACAGCACCATGTTTGCGTAGCTCAATTGGCAGAGCAGCTGACTCTTAATCAGAAGGTTGTGGGTTCGACTCCCACCGCAAGCACCATATTCCGGGATCGTCTAATGGTAGGACACTTGGCTCTGAACCAAGAGATCTAGGTTCGAATCCTAGTCCCGGAGCCAATGCTCCTTTAGCTCAGTGGTAGAGCGCTGCTCTCACATAGCAGATGCCGAAGGTTCGAATCCTTCAAGGAGTACCACATGGAGAGGTGGCCGAGCGGCTTAAGGCAGCTGTTTCGAAAACAGCCGTACCGAAAGGTGCCGTGGGTTCGAATCCCACCCTCTCCGCCAATTTGAATAGGTTTCACGCATGGAGAGGTGGCTGAGCGGTTTAAGGCAGCTGTCTTGAAAACAGCCGTACCGAAAGGTGCCGTGGGTTCGAATCCCACTCTCTCCTCCATATTGAAACGAAAATACAGCAGCGAGGATTTAGAGGAAGCAGGAAGCCGGCAAGATGATCGCTGGCGTCTGCAGCGTTAGAGGAAAGTCCGGGCTCCACAGAGCAAGGGTGGTCGTTAACGGCGACCGAGAGTGATCTTAGGGAAAGTGCAACAGAAAACAAACCGCCTTCACATTGAGTGAACTTCGCTCCCCAAGCGAGGTTCCTCGTAACGTTTGTTTCGCCTCACGGTGAAACGGACAGTGTGACGGTAAGGGCGAAACGGCGAGGTAAGAGCTCACCGCTCCTCTGGTGACAGAGGAGGCATGGCAAACCCCACCCGGAGCAAGACCAGACTGTGGAAGGAGCTGCTCGCTCCGTCATACCACGAGTAGGTCGCTAGAGCGTTTCAGCAATGAAACGTCGAGACGAATGATCATCACCTGACACAGGTCAGGGACAGAACCCGGCTTACTAACCGACTTCCTGTTTCCTCTAAATTCTCGTTGATTGGAAGGCATCAAATGTGGTGCCAAGTTGAAGTGTCTATTCGGGGATGGTGCAATTGGCAGCACGCCTGACTTTGAATCAGGAGATTGAGGGTTCGAATCCTTCGCCCCGAGCCAATGCCCTCGTAGCTCAGCGGAACAAGAGCGGCGCTCTTCTAAAGCGTCGGTCGGGGGTTCGAATCCCTCCGAGGGCTCCATGCTCCCATCGTCTAGTGGTCCAGGATGCCAGACTTTCAATCTGGAGACACGGGTTCGAATCCCGTTGGGAGTACCACATCAATGCTCGCGTAGCTCAGTGGTAGAGCGCTGCTTCGACACAGCAGAGGTCGGAGGTTCAATCCCTCCCGCGAGTACCAATGCATGCGTAGCGCTGCCATAGCGGAGGAGCGAGGGGTACCGAGCGACGGAGCGAATTAAATATGGAGAGGTGGCCGAGTGGCTTAAGGCAGCTGTCTGGAAAGCAGCTATACCCTCGCAAAGGGTGTCGTGGGTTCGAATCCCACTCTCTCCTCCATCAAGGTGTTTCCTTGGTTCATCCATCTATGCCCCCGTAGCTCAGCGGAACAAGAGCGCCACGCTACGAACGTGTGAGGTCGCAGGTTCGAATCCTGTCGGGGGTGCCATTGGTCGTATAGCTTAGAGGCTTAAAGCGCTCCCCCGTCACGGGAGAGATCGTGGGTTCGAATCCCACTACGACCGCCAATGCCGAAGTGGCGGAACTGGCAGACGCGCCGGCTTCAAAACCCGGTGACTACGGTCGTGAGGGTTCGATTCCCTCCTTCGGCACCACCCTTCCCTCCATTCACCCCACGGGTAATTATCCAAGCGGCTAAAGGATGCGGTCTGTAAAACCGCCGGCCCATGCGGCCTTCGTAGGTTCGAATCCTACATTACCCACCATGGTCAGTTAGCTCAGTGGTAGAGCGGCTGGTTGAAACCCAGCGCGTCGGAGGTTCAAATCCTTCACTGACCACCATATAGGGCTGTGTTGTAGTTGGTAGCATGCCGGTCTCCAAAACCGTGCGGTCCGAGTTCGAGTCTCGGCAGCCCTGCCATGCTCTTGTCGTCTAGCGGTTAGGACGTCGCCCTCTCAAGGCGAAGACACGGGTTCGAAACCCGTCGAGAGTACCATTTTGCAGTGACACTACATGTAGTATCAATGTTCGATAAGCCGGGGTGGCGAAATTGGCAGACGCGCAAGGTTGAGAGCCTTGTAACCGCAAGGTCGTGAGGGTTCAAGTCCCTTCCCCGGCACCACATCTTTATACCTAAAGCCTTATTGCGAATACGCACAAAATCACACGCAAACGACAATGTTGAAGCCATGTCCGCCTGCGATTTAAAAGCACCAGGACTAGGGCTCTTCTTGTTTTCGAATAGCTACGCAAGAAAGTAGTAACCAATTTTTGTGCGCTGCGAACGATCCGGTGCTAAGCGATTTAAGCCTTTGGTTCGTACATCTCCCCAGAAGATCTGAATCCACGCTGTGTGCAATGTTCACCGTTTTAGGTAAAGTGCAAACAGTAAGTCTTTTCCAAGATCCGAAAGTTTAACTCACCAGAGCAGAATCTATCCCCCTCAATAACTTCAAACAACGCTGAACTGCTTTGCGGGATGACACGCCTTTCGCACCACTGGTAGTGCCGCTCGCTGCGCTGTTAAACGGGCGCTGTAACTCAACTCTTCCCGTGCGCTTCTCTGCGCAGACGTCGGCTTTGCGCCGAACTCCCGCAAGGAGGTCTGTGTGTAGTGGCTCGCGACACTTGACCCGATCACATGAAGGAGATCATTGTGAAAAACCGCCTGATTACTTATTTCACCACGAAAAGCAAAACCACGCGCATCTACGAGGTAAGCGAACCGATCGTTCCTCAGGGCGCAGAGACTTTCACTCACACCAGTCCGTACATGCTCTATCCGATCGTGGAGAATGCCCTCATCGGTTCATCCATTGGTTGGCTTCCGCTCAAGCCAACCCCTGAATGCGCTGGCGCTCACATAAAGGTCAACCACCGAATCCCATTGGGATACGATCAGCTGCAAGACCGAAGCCAAATAGAGCCTGCTCTGGTCAACGAGCTTTTTTGCGGCTGCGGGGTTATTGCCGTTACGACTGGTGGTACTGCGAGACAACCGAACCGTTATCGAGTTTGTGTCCAAATCGGTGCAGCCTTCGAGTTCGAGCCGTTCTTGCATGACGATATCGTCAAGTCGCTGCGAAAGATTGTTTTCGGTTATAAACCGACGGGATTAATTTGCGGTGATGTCGTCGCGGATGCAACCGACGAGATAGCGACAGCAGCTGCCGTCATTGCGGTGCCGGAGCCTGAAGCCGATGTCGATATTACCAGGCTGCGGTTGATCGCTCAGGCGGTGAAGGCGAAAGCGCAAGGCGAGAAAGCCACCCGGGAGGCACAAGAACTGCTCGAACAGCACGAGCGCCAAGTGCAAAGTGCCAAGAATGCAATCGAGCGCATGAAAAATGGCGGTCTGCAACAAGCTGCTAATCAGGGCGCTGACGACTACGTCGTCCTCGTTCTCAATAGCCGTCGCCTCTTCCACTCCTCCTACGAATCGGAGGTCCAGAAGGGAGTGGAATACGAACTGGTGATGAAAGAATGTGCGCCGTACGGCGCCTGCCTCGGAACCATAGGGGATGACGAAGGTACCATGTGGTGCATCCGTATCCCGCTCGCATCTGCATCCGTCAACAGCGAGAGCGCTCAGTAGTGCCAACGGTCGCATAACAGAACGCGCATGTCCGCCGGCTGTTCGCTGGCGGACATGCACGGCTGCCTCGCGACACTTTTTTACTTCAAAAAGATGCTAATAGATGTAGTAGAAAAACGCAACTGCCATTTTCTTGATCCATACTGCCGGAGGAAACCCGAGAAGGATTTGCTCCAGAAGGGAATATTGGCAGCGAGCCGCCGGGCCCGCTGGGGCAAGTCGGTGGATACTCGCGAGTCGATTCGCTTTGGCATTAGGGCGTTATGTTGAAAAAAACCGGAACCGCGGGTTCAAGCAAACTGTCGTATCAGCCCGATATGCCAGAGCTGCATCACATGTTGTCGCAAGCCATGGGCACTAGAGGGCAGCCGGTGGTGCGCACCTGGCGGTCATCAAACAAGATGATGTTCACTTTCACACTCTCTGTTGTCTGTCCTGTGAAAGGCGGAGATCCAAACTGGTCCTTGATTAACGAGAGTCGTGGCAATCGCTCCCTCGTGTTTGAGTATCCCAGTTGCGACGTACTCATGATCAACAATCTGCTCAACTCGCCTACCGGAGCGCTCGCGTCTCTTAGCCGCTCGATGGAGAAAAGCGAGAAGCGCGCGGAGACGTCGCAGCCTCTTCCCATCGTGCAGTCGCTGCCGAGCCTATCTCCACACAATCCAATGTTGGACCAGCGTCTTATAGAGGCGCCTGTCTCGCTTGTTCCAACCATCCAGCCGGCGCAAGCCGCCGTTCCTGAAAGCGGCGACATCGCCAAGACCCCGGTGCTGCAATTGCTGCAAATGATCACGAGCGCAAAGTTGACTGGCAAATTGGAAGTGAGAAGTGATAACTCAACTGGACTGGTTTACATTCAGGACGGGCGGCTTGTTGATGCCACCACATCTGGTGTGGAAGGGGATGAAGGGATAATAGAATTGCTGACATGGAATGAAGGGCAGTTCATATTTGAGAAACGCGTGTTGCGCAACAGTCCCACCGTTTCCCAGAATATCGATACGCTGGTGGCGCAAAGCAAGCTTCTTTCAGAACATCAGCAATACCTGAAAGAGAAGGGCATACAACCGAATTCGCTGGTTCAGCCCGTGCATAAGGATATTTCGGAGACTGAACTTCTGCAAAGACTTGAGCGGGTGCCGCTCAATATCGTCGAATTGTGCCAACTGTTCAGAACCCTGGACGGCAATCAAACATTCGATGAGATAGCGGGCTCGAATTCCATCTCTCGAATTCAGCTCGTGCACATGCTTTATCACCTCATGGTCAATGACTTGATCAGACTGACCAGCAAACCTACCGCGAAAACGAAGCTGAAGATGCAGCATAAGGTCATTGACACTGCCGCCATTCAGAGTGTCATGTTGAAGTTGCGGCGCGCCGATACGGGAATGTTTCTCTATCCCGCTTTTCTCTACTTCCTCGAGCAAGAGTATTTGCGTTGTTATCGCGCACGCAGCCCGCTCTCTGTGATAACGTTTGAGATGCGCGCGCTGGCAGCAAATTCGGATCGGCAAGTGTTGCCGACGCCGGCGGTTTTGGAAGCGGCTCTGCGCATCAGTAAACTAAAGCGCCATGTCGATTTGATCGCTCATTACGACGCCTTCGACTATGCGATCTTACTGCCGAATACAAAGGTGAGTGGTGCCGAGATCTTCGCGAACCGCGTGGTCAAAGCCTTGACTGCCAGCCCCTTGAGCGCAGATATGCCGGAAGGCACCCTCTCGCTGGCCCTTGGCTGTGCGTCGATTCCTGAGGACTTCATCGAGCTGAGCGCCTTACTGGGAGCGGCGGACCTGGCTATGACTCAAGCAAGAGATTCGAAAAAACCTCTAATTATGTATCGCGATATCAAACACATGGTCAGTTGATCGCGATGTTTCTTGCGGCGTTATTACGTCCAATTCCTGTAAAAATGCGCCTCTAGCGATAACTTGCGTGAGTCAAGTCGTGCGGTTATTACTAATGAGGGCCAATATCTGATCTTCATGAAGAAATTAGTAGAAAGAGCGAGGTAGCCTCGGCGCACGCGAAAAGCTTAGACGAGTGCTTTACCATTTCTTTGTCATAACGAAGAGATTGGACGTACCGTGAAGGCGTAACTCTATTTCTCGTTTTGAAGTTCGGAATGCACTAACTCGTCTAGCAAACCTTGAAAAATTTTCTTGGCAGTTCTGCTTCGACTGTGACCGACCTTCTCAACAAAAGTGTGCAGGCGATCTCTGCAACGATAACTGCTCATCCAAAATAGCTTCTGACTTTCAGAAGAACTGGAGTGAACCATGGCTGAAATAATCAACGACAAGATTCGCAGCATTGTCGCGCGAATCGAAGCAGCGCAAGTGATTTCGCCCGAGACGGATATACTCCTCGCGGAGCTGCTGGCGGAAGTGAAGACAAACTGCTCGCATCCGGATATCGTCGCGCGCATCGCTGCATACGCGGAGGCGCCCGGTCAGGTTCTTCCCGTCAAGATGGACAGTGACGGTTATGCGCCTGCCTTCGACGTTCTCACTGAGGAAGCGGAGTTCGTCGATTTCTGGCAACGCAACGGCATTGTTGTCAGCAAGAACGTCGTTTCCAATGCGGTGCGCGAGCGTGCTATCGCCAGGGTGTACGAGCTGACTGGCACGATGAGCAACGGCGCCTGCGATCTCACCAAGCCGGAGACCTGGCAGCACATGCCCGTCGACGCGGCAGGAACTCCGCTTCTCTCTCGCGGCTTTTTCGAGGTGTATCACGACGATACGCTGGCAGCGCTCCGGCAGTCGATTCGGATCTATCTGCACTACGTGCTGATCTGGTCACGATTCGATCTGTGGACCACGTTCGATCGCATCGGCGTCAAGCTTCCCGGGCACGGCGACGCTAAGGGTCTGCCGCTGCACGTCGATCAGAATCCGAAGGTGCACCCCAACTTCCGCACAGTTCAGGGCGTGCTCGCTCTCAGCGACTGCCCAGCCGAGCGTGGAACCTATGTGGGCATTGCCGGCTCCAAGTGCATGTTTCACCGATATTACACGCCCAAAGACGAGTATGTCGGTGAGTATGTGGAGCTCGATGTGCGCCGGCCCGACGCCTTGCCGCTTGTAGATCGCGCTCAGCTCTTTCCTCTGCGTGCCGGCGACCTGGTCAGCTGGGACTCCCGCACAACGCACGCGAATAGCGCCAATCTGTCGAACGATACTCGTATCGTCGCCTACATCGCCGCCGGCTTGGCGCGCGAGTCGTCGCCAGATGCGGTTCGTGAGCGGGAAGCGGCGTTTCTCACTGGTTTGGGCAGCAATGTTCGCGACGCTTACATGCACGCCAGCATGCGCCCTCGCTTTACCAATCCCGAGACGATCGCTCGCACTCGCGCTGCCGAACGTCTAACCCTTTTGGGGAGGCTTATCTATGGCAAACAAAGCTACGGCGACATCGCCGCTCCGGCTGCTTCTTAACGCCGAACCGTTCGGGTTCGGTCCTGCCGCCGCAATCGCTGACTGTTTCCCCCATCTGCGCAAATCGTTCGCTCGCCTCGCCTACGTTGGCAGTGGGCATACGCTCGATCTGCAGCGGCGTCTGCCGTACGATGCGGTGCATGAGGTGAAACCCGGCGATGACGGGGCGCTCGAAAGCATCTTCAGTCAATACGACTTGATGCTGACAGCGCTCGACTTCGGCATGGCCGCTGCGGCCGAGAAAGCCGGTCTGCCTGTCTGCATCTACGATCCGCTCACCTGGTACTGGAAAGAGATCCATCCGGCGGCTTCGCGTTGCCGCTTGTACATCGCACAGGACTTCTACGGCGTCAAAGAACGCTTGCACTCCGAAGCGGAAAAATTCGCTGCACCGCAGGTGGTGCAACCGCTTCTGCCCAGCACGGTGCCCTGGCGCGGCAAACGTGAGCACGTCCTTCTCAACCTGGGCGGGCTCTCCAATCCGCTCTGGGGCAATGAGGAGACGGTCGGGTACGCCCGTTTGATTGTCTCCTCCTTCTGCCAGGCAATCGACGGCAGGGAGAAAGTAATCATCGCCGGCAATTCGCTTCTGGCCAGAGAACTGAAAGAGTTCGGTGCCACCAACTTCAGCCGCGAAGAGATGCAGGAGATCCTGCACAAGGCGAAGTATGCACTGATGACTCCGGGTCTGGGCAACATCTACGATGCGGCCCGCTTCTCTACGCCCACGATATGGCTGCCTCCCGCCAACGACAGCCAGGCACAACAGCGCATCTTGCTGGGTGTTCATGACCGCTCTGATGGCTCACTCGATTGGAGTCAGTTCGTAACCGGCGCTGAGATCGATTATCACGGCGAACAAAGTGTCATTCTCTCTCAGATTGCTGCCGCGGTGAAGCGTGCGAACGCAAGCCAACGCAGTAAGAAGCAACTGGTCGGGCTCATGGCGCAACTGGTGAAGAGCATCGACACGAAAGTGGTTGGAGCGGCTGCCGGTCTGCTTTACGACTTCGGCTGGGATGGCGCCAAACAGGTGGCTGAGCTGGTGGTGCAGCAAGCGCAGCGCCTGTCCGTTCCGAAGTCGCGAACGAGCCCATACATTGACCTGGGGTTGCCTGGCGATCTGCGGGTGCGCGTCAAACATCCGCAGAAGATCTTCGCTTCGGAGGCGACCAGGCTGCTGGCTGGCGCATATGTGCCGGGTTTTTCCCTCCATACTTCGGGCTACGCACGGGAGAAGGCGGATCTGACGATCTCCTTCCACGAGAGTCGCGCCAAGCGCCTCAAAGTGGAGGGCAAGCAGATCGAGCTGCACGACCGTTGGAGCGGCGACGGCTCTACGCTGGACCTGTTGCACTTGATTCACAGCGCTGCCAGATTGCACTGGCTTCGTCGGGGCTTGTACTCGGTGCATTCGTCCTGCGTCGGCAACGACTCAGGGCATGCGCTCATCGTCGGACACTCCGGCGTGGGCAAAACCTCGATTGCCCTGGAACTGGTGAAGCGCGGTATGAAGCTGTACTCCGGCAACAAAACACTGGTGTCGGTCTCGGCGGATGGCGCTATCACCGCACATGGTGGCACGCGGACGATCACCACGCGGGCTCAGGATGTCACCCGGCATGAGGCGGCTGCAGATGGAGTCGGTTATTCGGAGCGTTGTGCGTTCCTCCTGGATCCCGACCAATACAGCGCTGATGCAACGGTGAACATCAAGCTCATCGTTTTAGCGAAGCTCAATCCGGGCACCGACGACTTCACTCGCCAGGCCCCGGGCGGTGCTTTGCACCGGCTGTATCCGTACTTCCTCGACACTGTGAACGCGGACACGGTGTTGTGCGATGGGCACGAAGTCTTCTCCGGCAGCCCCCCTACGGGCTGTCAGCGGAGGCTGAGCACAACTTTATCGGTGGCTCTCGGCAAAATTCCGGTATATTCGATGACCGGCAGCATGGAGTACATCACCGCAACGTTGGAGCGTGAATTATGCCCGACAGGAAAATAGTCTACGGCATATGCGGCATCGGCAGGGGTCACACCATCCGCCAGGTGCCGATTGTCGAGCACTTCGCGCGCCAGAGTCGCCTGGTGATCTTCGCTTACGGCGAAAGTCACAAGTTCTACAGCGACCGTTATCGGGGGCACTCCTCGATAACGGTCGAGCGCGTCTCGGTGCCGTTTATGGCAGGCGATGCCAACGGACTCGACTTCGCAGCCAGTCTCAGACGGCATGAGCAAGGCGGTGTCGATCACTTCAGCGTCAACTGCAACGCGATGGCGCGGGCACAGGCGATTCTGGGGCGACCGGATCTCGTGATCAGTGATTACGAACCGGTCTGTGCCCAATACGCATACGCGTCGGATGCACCATTGGTGACCATCGACCAGCAGAGCAAATACCTCGTCGGTGACTTTCCCGCGGTCCTGGGCGGGCAGACATATGTCGACGAGATCGCTCGTCTGCGCATGTTTTTCCCGCGTGCCCAAGCCCGTTTTGCTTGCTCGTTCTTCAACGTGCCACGAGCAGCTGCAGGCCGTGAGGTTGTCGATGTGTGCGCACCAGTGCTCAAGGACTCCATCTTGAGCATGAAGCGCACGCCCGCGAAAGGTCGCCAATCGATTGTGGTGTACATCTCATCGCAACGCGACTTTGTGCAGGACTTGGGTGAAGTGGCAGAGATCTGCGCCAAGCAGAAAAGCTGCGACTTTCACTTCTTCGTTCCGGCTGATGTCGCGGCGCGACTGGAAGAGAAGCAAGCGGTGTCTGTGTACAAACACGGCGACGCGCGTTTTTCCAGCTTGCTCGAACAGTGCTCAGGGCTGGTGACGACGGGCGGTCACTCGCTTCTGTCGGAAGCCATGCATCTGGGTATGCCGGCGTACGTGATACCGCTGGCAGTGTACGAGCAGCACATGAATGCTCACGTCATCGATCGTCACGGTTTCGGCGTCAGCCGCCCGTGCGTCGAGTCCCAGGCGCTGGCGGAGTTCATCGAAGAGCTGCCGGCTTTTGCTCGAGCGATTGAATCAGACAAGGAAGTTCTTCTGCGCGGCTCTGGCGAAGATCACATCATCGCCAGCCTGGAGCGGCAGTTCTTCCTTCGGTGATAACCTTTAACCCGGTCCAAGAACGCGCGTGCGCAAGCATGCGCATCTTTGACTTCTCTTGAAAGGCGCGAAATATGCCAACTTTACGTGAACGGATGGCGAATCTGCTCGCGCGATTGAATATCGGGAGTGTGACCATGAGCTTTACCAAAGATGACGCGACGCGTGAGCTGGAGCAGTACGCGTCTGATGTGGCGGCGGTGCGAGCAAAGGCGATGGCCTTTCCGAACGGCATCGCTACTGCCGATGCCTGCCTGACGGTTGCCGACACCTACTTCTCGTCTGCCAACACGAGTTTTGCCGGCGGACGATGGCAGCAAGCCGTCGACAATCTGACGAGCGGGCGATTCTACCTCGACCTGGCCACGGAAGTGGTGGAGGAGTATCAGGCGCAGACTCAGTTCTTCGCGGCTGAAGCGGCGACAAAACTAAAACTGCCCGAGTATCCTGAGCCCAACTACTGCGACGGCGATCAGGAGTCGAACAACTACGAGTGGCGCGGACTGGCTCTGCTGCTGGCAAAGGCGGAGGCATCGGTGGACCAGTTCATCCCTGATGACGAGCACGCTTTGTGGTGCATCGATCAGGCGCTCGACTATCTCAACGAGCTGTACGACACCGATGATTGGGACAACGTCGCGCCGTACTCCCGCGACGGACGCCTCTATGCCAATCTGGCGATCGAACTGGTGCGGCAGTTTCTCCAGGCGCGCGATGACCAATCGGCGCTGGCGAAGCTGAAGGACGCGGAGGAAAACTACCTTCTCGAATTGAGCGAGGAAGACGACGACGACACCAGCGCTGCCGCCGATTGGCTGTGGTCTGCGGTCACCGAAACGCACAAGGGATATCTCGAGTGCCAGCGCGATTGCCCCAACACCAAGCTGGTGGCAACGCACATCGAGGAGGCCATCGCTTTTCGCGATGCCGCTCGAGACAAATACTGGGACGAAGAGTGGAACGACGCCGGTTGGCAGGCATGCGAGGCGGTGTTTCTCGGCAAGCTCGCAGTCGAGATGAGCAGCACGTACGCGCGCGAGGTCCGGTTGTTGGTTGAGGGTCCCGGGACGTACGAAGCTGACATCGACGAGGCGGACTACACCGAGGACAGCGACGATAGCGATCGGCAGGATGCTCTCGAGCAGTGGCGTCAAGTCGCCATTCGCGGAGTCAAAGCGCAGGCGTACCTCGACAGCAAAGCCTCAGGCTTTACGGCTGGCGAAGGCTTCCTGCAAACTGCCATCGGTTACATCGACAACGTCAAGCAAGCTGATGATTGGGATGATGTGAGCGACCCGCTGCGCGATGCGAAGTACTACTTCAATCTCGCGGTGCAGAAGGCTCGGAGCTTCGTGGCGAATAACCGCTAAGTGCGATTAAGGGCCGGGGGACTGCAACTTTTGCCGTCCCCCGGCTTCTTTTTTCTGCTCGCACATACTATCTGTTGTAGCATAATTGCCAAGGCTCCGAAGACAATCCTAAAGAGCTGTTGACAAAACACGGGCTGTCCGCGACCCCTTGATTTTCTCTGCATGCCCTTCGCCTGGCGCATTTGCAACCTTTTCAAAATTAGTCGATGACGGGGCTTCTTATAGAGCTCGTCATCTGCTAACGTTTTTCTCTGAAAATCATCGTAAGCTAAGACCGTTTTGCCGGTATCAACCCCCGCCGTTTCGGAAAGGAAAAACCATGAAAGTCAATGCGTTGTTGCTTGGTGCCGTGCTCTCCTGCACCACACTGGCTGCCTACAGCTTTGAGAAGACCCAGCTTTTTCACTATGGGCAGAATGAGATGCACAGCGGCACCGCGATAGTTCGCGAGACCGGTCACGTAGACGCCTACGGCACGACGCAGGTTCAAGCTTACGACCAGAGTGAGATCAAAGCGTACGACAAGGCGCAGGTCGAAGCGTATGGACACACGGTCGTATACGCCAATGCCGAGTCGAAAGTTACTGCTTTCGACAATACCCGCGTTTTTGCCTCAGACCACGCTGAGATTGACGCTACTGGCTCGTCGACAGTACAAGCGGGCGGCAACTCCAATGTCATTGCTCACGGCAACGTCGCCATCGTCGCTAAGGACCACGCTACCATCAAAGCTTACGACCACTGCACCGTCTTCGCGGCAGACAATTGCAAAATCGAGGCGCATGGCGATGTTACGGTAATGTCGCTGGGCAACGTCAATGTGACGGCTTCCGACAACGTCAACGTTCGTGCCTACGGCAGCTGTGTCATTGATGCTACCGACAATGCCGTCATCGACGCCAACGACAAAACCACCGTGCAAGCAACTAAAACAGTAAAAGTCGAATTGCACGACGCCGCCAAACAGATTCTCGCTAAAGGCTAAGCCTCGACTGCGGCAGACCGGCAAATCAAAACAATCGATAGTGCGGCGCCACCATATTTGGTGGCGCCGCACTCATTTGTTGCGGGGTTGTTACGTCAAACGTATTGGTAAGGCGCAAACCAACCAGCGATAGCTAGCAATAGTCGGTGTCGGTGGAAAACACGAATGACATCCGCAGTTTTTCTCTCTTTTTTTGATCTCTGTAAGGCAGGGTAGGGATATCCATCCGTACACACTTTCATAGACCCAGGAGCAGAGCACACACAGTACTGCTTTTGTACACGAGGCAAACGAACGCCTATTCAACCGCAATTCGGCGGTGAATTGGAATGTGTCGCGGATGTCAAATCGCGCAAGCGATCAATCCAGTATCAGGAGAAAAATCATGTTTACCAACGAAACTGAATCGCGCTCTGAACAGCCGTCCAAGAAGCCCGACACCAACTTTGTAGCCTATGTCGGACCGATGGGCAACCTCCGTCAGGTCTCGCTGGAGCCGGGCACCTACTCGGTCCAGAAGATTCTCGACACCGCTGGAATGGTAATCAAGCCCGGCTACGAAGCTCGCGTCGATGGTGAGACTGTCTCGCCCTCCACGATCGTCGAGACCGGCGCCACCGTCTACCTGCTCAAGTCGGTCGCCGGCAACTAATAGTTGTCGCTCAGCCACTGCCGCAAGCAGCCTTCGCTTTACTGGGAGGCTGCTTGCAATGGCCGCAAATGGAAAAGGAGGAAGCATGCATCACCATCGCCTTATTATTCTTCTAGTCTTTTTGATTGTTTCGGCCATCGTGGCTTTGACGCCCGGGTTGCGGCAAATCTTCATTGACTACTACGTCGCCTTGAGGAGGCGTTTCGGACCCCTGAGCGTCAGCCCGGCTGAGGTGAGGAGCTTTATGCCGCGTGTGCTCAAGGCTTTGAGCGACCGGTCTTCACTGGCACTCTCGCAGGACAGCGCCGGCACCGTAGCTTTCGAAGGTTTCAACGACTGTTACCGGGCGATCTTCCAGCCGCTCGTGGCTGCGATACTGGCGCCCGAAGTCGGCGCCTGTCGCGTGAAAAACTGCAACGGCATAGCACAAAGCGCTCCTGCCGACGCAGCGTTTCATATCCTCGTTTACAGCGCTGCGTCAGGAGTTGCTCAATGTCTCGCACCGGCGCGATACCAGAGAGACGACACTGAGACGATGTTCGCTCCAACCGGTCTTGGCGTACCGCTTATTGACGATGCTGGTTTTATCGTCGCGGAGTTGGTGGACAACTGCCTTTACGTGTTGGTGAATCCTTTCGTCAACGGCAATCTATCGGAAGCTCAGTCTTTCGGCGAGGTGCTTCTCAAGGCGAAAGAGGCTCTGCGTCAGTTGAAGAGCGCTGAAAGCGATAGCCTCAGATTCGAGACTGTTGCTGCTGCACCAGCGCTTGGACGGTTCTGCGACACCGGCTACGTCGATCGTCAGCGCGAACAGCTGCGCAGCTTACACCGCCAACAGCATGAGCTGTTGTCTTACGAAGCAGCCGGCAATGGTGCTCCCGAGCGAGAGTTCGAGCAAATTTGCCGCAACTCCAAGGTGCTCAGTGTGAAGGTGACGTATAGAGCAATCATTGTCAGAACAGACGTGCTCTACTGCGATAGCAGCTACAACTCGCAGCTGTACGAGATTGGTGCCTTTCGCATCCGCATTCCTTTCTCACCCAGAGGGAACGTGTCCTGGAGAAACACCACCCGGTTGGTGAGAGCGTATTACGAAAGGCGCTTCCACGCTCCGCACGTGCCGTTCTTTCACAAACCTTGCCTTGGTTCGGCAAAGCACACATTCCCCAAGTTGATCCGCGATCGTCAGTTTGCTGCTGCCGTCGACCTGGCCATTGCCTTTGTGCAGTCGGCCAATGAAAACGACCCATGGGGGCGACATGTGGTTGATTGGCCAATCGCTCATGTTCGTCATAAGACGAAATACAGGGCGACGAGCTACACATACCTCTTGCCCGTCTCTTGCCGTGAGAAGCTTCGCGATATCCGATTTAGCGAAGATGGCAATTACCTGGTGGTTGAGGGGCAGGAGTTACAGGCTGCCCTAATCGCCATCGGCAGCGACGCCTACGAGGACGGCACGGATCGCGGAAGAGTCGTTCTCAAGCTGACGACGCCCAAGCAAAAGCCTGCTGTTGTTGCAATAGCGGGTGCACGCGAACGATACCTCAGGGCTTGCCGCGGTCGAGAGGAAGGCGCCAGTGAAGAACTGGTTCGGCAGATTCACGCCTCCACAGTCACTCTGCGTTCATACGAAGAACAGCTCTTCTGGCAGATCCGCGATCAATTCTGCCGAGAGAGTTCGGACGATGAGCGCGCTGCTAACGCGAAAGAACAGTGGCAGCGGCTGACTCAACATCGCAAGATCGAGCGGGTGCGCGTGGTCAACGGCACAATCTTGATCGATACGAAAACTCTGTTCGGCAAAAGCCGCAAAACAAAAGAGCTGCACGAGCTGGGAGCGTTCACGATCGCAATCGGCGCCAACAGCGGCAAGTTCGGCGTGCGCTGGTTTAACCGGACCCGGCGCTCACCCCTGATCGGGATGAATGCCGCCAATGTCTTTGCAGACGGCACACCCGTTTGCGAGGAGGTGCTCGCCACCCTGCTCGAACTCGGCGCTCGCTGCGAATTCGGTGATGTCGCCAATCTCGCCATTCAATTCGTCGAGGCCGTCAGCGAGACGTCCGCGGGGTATCTGGATGGATGGCCGAAAGCCCAGGAGGTGAAAGTCCATGCAAACGCCTAAGCCAGAAAAGGCAAAAGCTTCGTCCAAAGACGAAGAGAGCGGGTTTTTCCAGAAGATGCTGTCGCTGCGTTCGGCCGTGCCGGACGGTGAGACGGTTTTGGTTGAGCCGCCCGTCCTGCCGAAACCCCCCTCCGCTAACAACAAGCCCAGTGCCAATCCTGCTCCTCTGGGGCTGGGCATCGCCACTCCTCCTCCTCCTTTCGCAAGCGTTTCACCGCTCAGCGATCTACCACTGATGCTGCACGATTACCATCCGCGCGCGGAGCTGATTGAGAGACCGCCGGCAGTGTTTCTCACTCCTGAGACATACAAGCGAATCTCTCTATTCATTCACGTCGGCAAGCGTGAGGTTGGCTGGATGGGCACCGTAACAAAATCAGAGCAGGGTGACTATTTAATCGATCAAGTCTTCCTGCTGCACCAGAACGTCTCCGATGTCGAAACTGAGATAACTCGAGATGGGCTGGCCAAGCTCGGTATGGAGCTGCAGCGCCAATACGGCGCCGACACGATCAAGCACGTGAATCGCCTGCACTTCTGGGGGCATTCGCATGTGCGCATGGGGACGGGACCATCCCCCCGCGACGAAAACACTTCCCTGCGATTCGGCTGGAACGACGACTTTCAACTGCTCATTCGCGGCATCTTCAACAAGCGCGGACGAGCGGAGTTTGCCATCTATCGTTTCGACAAGGGCATTCGCATCCTCGATGTGCCGTGGGGAATCTATGATCCGGCTACAAAATCGGTTCTCTATCTGCGCCAAAAAGAAAAACCGTTTTTCTTCGCCAATGGACCGGCGTACAGCCAGATGCAACCTCCATCGACTGTGGCAAGCGCCGTCACGGCTTCAACGCAGAAGTTGAAAACGGCGGTGGTGAATGAGGTGAGACAGTCCGTCGACAGTGTCACCGCCATGTTCGATAAAGAGCTGACGCTGGAGCAGAAGTTCGCTGGGCTGCCTGAGCTGCTCCGCCCCACCCAGGCAGAGTTGCAAGCAGTGCAGAGCGAATACGACGAAAAAGTAGTCGAGCATATCGTGCCCGGCTTCACCAAAGTGCGCGAGTGGGTGGGTGCGCTGAAACGGAGCATAAAATGAATCAGAATCCGATTAACACGTCTCGCCTGGTTGAGGTTTTCTCGGCGGAGGCTTTCGACAACCGGCGTATCGATGTGATTGGAGCCGGCGCTACAGGGAGCAAAGTGGTTCTGGAGCTGGCAAAAGCCGGGCTGGACGATATTCACGTCTACGACTTCGACACCGTCGCGCACGAGAACATCGGCAATCAGGCGTACCGTCGTGAACGCGACATCGACCAACTCAAGGTAGATGCGCTTCAAAACCTGGTCTACGAGGCCACCGGTCTGAAGGTCAATACTCACGCAGAACGAGTAGACGGCTCGCAAGAGCTGGGAGACATCGTCTTCCTGCTGACAGACCGCATGGACTCTCGCAAACAGATCTTCGAGAGCTCCATCAAATACAACATGAACGTCCAACTGATGATCGAGACGCGCATGGGCGTAGACCAGGGGCGCGTGTACGCAGTCAATCCGAATGACTCCGTACACGTTCGTGCCTGGACGAAAACACTGTGCGACGATGTGGTCACCGAAACTTCCGCTTGCGGTACCAAAATCAGCGTCGGCCCCACAGCCGGCATCATCGCCAATTATGCGATGTGGGCACTGTTTCGTTGGTCTGCTCTGCAAATCAACCCGGACGGCGAAGACAAGCTGGAAAATGAGTTGATCGTCAGTCTGCGCCCGCCGGCGCTGATGACGCGCTTCTTCAACCGGTAAGATGGAGTGGGCAACGGTCTATGGCCGTTGCCCCTCTCTCACTTTTGACATTGCAACCGCTGCCAGCACCACATATGGTGCAGGTCGGCGATTTACTCTTTTGCCCCGAGCTACTACTACATGTCGCATGTGTTATACATTGAGTCATCCTGCCCATATGCACAACAGCCGGCTTTGACACCGGCTGTGTTTTCAATTCGATAAGTTGAAACCGCTCTTAGGCGACGGTGACGTCGGGACAGAGGTAGACATCCTGAATGGCGTTGAGCAGTTGGACGCCTTCTTTCATCGGACGTTGAAACGCTTTGCGTCCGGAGATCAGTCCGGTGCCGCCGGCGCGCTTATTGATCACTGCTGTTTGCACGGCTTCTTCGAAGTCGTGTTTGCCGGAGGCGCCTCCGGAGTTGATTAATCCTGCGCGTCCCATGTAGCAGTTCATCACCTGATAACGAGTCAGGTCGATCGGATGGTCGGTCGTCAACTGGCTGTACACGCGCTCATCCGTCTTGCCGAATTTGAGGGCGTTGTAGCCGCCGTTGCACTCGGGCAGTTTTTGTTTGATGATGTCGGCTTCGATCGTGACGCCGAGATGGTTGGCTTGACCGGTGAGATCCGCAGCCAAATGGTAGTCGGTGTCGCCTACCTTGAAAGCAGCGTTGCGCAGGTAGCACCAGAGAATGGTGGCCATGCCTAATTCATGTGCTTGATGAAAGGCTTGTGCCACTTCTTGAATCTGGCGTGTCGATTCAGCCGAGCCGAAGTAGATGGTAGCTCCGACAGCCACTGCACCCATCTCCCACGCTTCTTTCACATTGCCGAACATGATCTGATCGTACTTGTTCGGATAGGTGAGAAACTCGTTGTGGTTGATTTTGACGATGAACGGAATCTTGTGAGCATACTTGCGTGCTACAGAGCCGAGCACGCCGAATGTAGAAGCAACGGCATTGCAGCCTCCTTCGATTGCCAGCTTGACGATATTTTCGCCGTCGAAATAGATCGGATTTTTCGCGAACGACGCACCGGCTGAGTGCTCGATGCCCTGGTCCACTGGCAGAATCGACATGTAGCCGGTGTTGCCTAAGCGTCCGGTGCCGTACAGAGATTGCAAGCTCCGCAGTACGCGCGGGTTGCGGTCGCTGTGCGCCCAAGTGCGGTCGATGAAATCGGGACCGGGCAAGTGAAGATCATCTTTGGAGATGGTTTTGCATTTGTGCTCCAAGAAATACGAGGCCTTGTCTCCAAGGGCTTTTTCAATATTCGAGACTGCTGCAACTGGCATTTTCGTGCTCCTGGTTGGTCAAATCATACGCGGCCAGACGCCTGCTTGGTCTGGGCGCGATAGTGCTGCACCCATTTGGCGGCCTGGACAAAGTATGGCGAAAATGGCTGAAACATTCAATCTCTGGCGAAAAAAGCAGTGAGGTTGCTTAATCTGCCTGAGGATGAGCGGCCGGCTGAGAGAGTTCAAGAAGCACACCGCCAGTGCTCTTGGGGTGCACAAAGGCAATTTTTGCTCCCGACGCGCCCATTTTAGGTTTCTCATCGATGAGCCTGGTGCCTGAATTTTTCAGCACATCTATCTGCTCGAGGATGTCATCAACACCGACGCACATGTGATGCAGACCTGGTCCGCGAGCTTTGAGAAACTTACCCACCGGGGTGTTCTCATTGAGCGGCTCGAGCAGCTCGATATGGGTGTTGCCAATATCCAATTTGGCAACGCGAACGCCTTGCTCCTCGACAACCTCTGTCTCGATATGATCCAGCCCGAGCTGATCGCGCCAGACTTTGAGCGCCGCGTCCAGGTCGTCGACGGCGACGGCAATATGATCCAGGCGGATTCCTTTGCTGCCGGAAGAGCTCATGGTCCGTATCCCGACCACTTTTCCCAGAACTTATGCCAGCCGTTCAGCACCCTCAACTGGCTGAACTCGTCATACTCACGCCATGTCGCCATCATGCGGCAGGCGCGCTCGATGTTGGCGCACTGGTCGAACGGCGTCCACTGCTCGCCGCGCCATTTAGGATTGTAGTAAAAGGCGTTGAGAGCCGCTGTCAGATTGACGGTGCGATCCACATTCAGTACATACGGTTGACCATCTGCGCGAATCGGATAGAAGCTCTCTTCGCCTGGTGGTGTGATCAATTGATCGTGCTGCGGCTCGGGAGCCGGCGGGTAGGTGATGGGCACCTTGCGTCCAATAAGAAGATGGTCCGGAATCGTATCTTTAGCGGTAACGGCGTTAGACAGCACGACACAGCCGAGCGCCACCACGCACGATGTCAATATGCCAATACGTTTGCTCATGATTGCGGTTCCCAAGAGGCGCTGCGTTTATGTTTCGGGACTGAGAGGTTTCCAATAAATATTAGCTAACTCAGTATATGGGTTGGCTGCCAAATAGGCTCCCTCGCTCAGTTAATTATAGCCAGATGGTCGCTGGTTTCAGCCTCATATGATGGATCAGGCTTAAATTAAGCGGCGCTTCCAGATTGCAACTTAAAGCGATCGCGCTGTTTGACAATGTGCGCCGTGAAGTAAACTAAGCCGTCCAAGTCGCCCCAGGGCTAGATTTAGACCAAATCCATTCTGAGGGCGGTCTAAGGGAACTCTTGCAGCGAGCGCGAGTTACTAACGGAGAAGAATAGAAAGATGTCTGAAAAACATACGACGAGATTGCACGGCAGGCGGTTGATTGTTGCCGTCACCGCATTTGCCGGTATCGCATTTGGTGCGCAGACAGTATTGAGTGCTGCTGCCGCAGACGGCACGCCTGCGCCGCTGCCGATTAGAAGCATCAGCGTTGACCCGCAGAAAGATCTTGTCGTCAAGTTCACAACACACGCAGGCATCTTTCCCACAGTGCCTCACTTGCTCGATCTGCCCGGTCCGAATCACAGAGTCGTTCTCGACTTCTCGAATGCCTCCATCGAAAAAGGTGCCATAGCCAATCAGGAAGACTTGAGCAAGGAGATCGCTCAGTCGATTCCCTGCATCAAGGACGTGCGCTACTCCAATCTCACCAGCGCTCAAAAACCGACTGCTCGCGTCGTTGTTGATCTGCCGGAAACAGTTGCTGCCGATCCGCGCGTAGTCAAACTAGACGAAAACTCCATCATCATCAGTCTCGGTGAGGCGGTTGCTGTAGCTCCCGCTCCGGCTCCCGCTGCCGCCAGCAACGGCGGTCCGGTCGACAGTCAGGATGCGGCGCCCGTCGCCTCAGCGCCTGTTGCCGCAGTCGCCTCCGCGCCTGTTGTGCAAGAGACAAGTGCCCCGGCGCCGGAGGCAGCCAGTGCACCGGCACCCGCTTCGACAAGCGCACCAGCATTTGCTGAAACCAGCGCTCCAGCAACTGTCGCTACTGTTGCTCAGAATGCCTCCACTGGCGGCAAATGGGATTGGTCCGGTTCGGCTGCCAACCCGACTGTCACCCCCAACGAGGGGCTGACGCCGCAAGAAGCGAAGCAAACTGCCCCTGTTGCCGCCAACAATCTTGACGGCGTGGCAGCGGCGACCCAAGCGACTCAAATCGCAGCCCAACCTGATGCCGCCGCCGAGCTGAAGCCGGCTATTCCGGCTGGAGACTCGTCTGCTGCATCGTCAACCAGCGATGCCGCCGCTTCCGCACCGGTAAGCGACACACCGCTCTCTTCCTCTCCTCCTCCAGTGCCACAAGCCGCACCTGCGAAAGCTGCCGCTCCCGAAGCCTCTGAAGTTGGACATGCCGCCGCCGTGAAGCTGTACAACAGCGCCGTCAAAAATCACTTGAGCGGAAATCTGACGCAAGCGATCGCTGACTACAAAGGTGCCATCGCTGCTGACGGCGGACTGGCCGAAGCGCACAGCAACCTCGGTTTGATCTACAACCAACAGCATGATTATGCCAATGCTCTCTCCGAGTTTCGCAAGGCGCTGGCGATCAACCCCAGAGACGCCATCACCTACAACGGTATCGGTGCAGCCCTGCGTGCCGAGCACGATCTGTCCGGTGCGATTAAGAACTGGCAGACAGCAGTGTCGCTCGATCCACACCTGGCTACTGCTCACTACAATCTGGGCACCGCCTATGAATTGCAGAAAGACCCGGATCGCGCCCTGGTTAGCTACCAGGAAGCCGTCAAAAACGACTATCGACTTGGCGAAGCCTATTACCGCATGGGCTTGATTCTGCAGGGTAAAGGCAAGAAGGAAGACGCTGCCGAGCAGTTCCAAAAGGCTCTCAAAGCGCAAAACAACGCCGAATACTCCGAAGACGCTCGCAAGAAGCTGGCGTCGCTGAATGTCACGCCTGCGCCTAAGAAGTAATCGTTCCAACCAGGCAAAATCTACAAGGGCTGGCAATTGATGTGCCAGCCCTTTCATTTGCAACGTAGCAGCCTCGCCAATTCCAGGCTGATCGTACCTGTGATTTCTTCTGCTCGGAGATAATTCCAAGCAACGTCCAAGCCGCATCAACACTGGATTAATTCGATGATTTACTCGGAACGATGTACGTGTAGGGAAAAGTTTGTTGGGTGGACAAAGTGACACCACCCGGCATGAATTGCTTGATGAGAAACGGCGGAATTACATCGACGGTAGTTTGAACTGTCACATCACCATCAATAGGACCGCCTAATGCTGCTGATGGAATGGGGCTGGTGAGTCGTTCTGTGACAACGCAATCGGGATGAATGACAACGCGTCCCAGAACATTGTATTTTTTCACAGTCGCTTCATCATAAACATTGTGGATCACTCCTTCAGCTCGACTGCGCGGCGAGCGCGACATTAAAGCGTCTGGTGGTCCGCTTGCCGCAGCCCGCGCGGCATCCGCACACATCCTGTTATTTAGCGAGTAGCCGCTGTAGATCGAAACCAGATCAATTGCTAACAAAACAATCGGTACCAGTACGACAAGTCCGCACAAGAACTCGACCATCGAGCTACCGATTTTTCTGTTCGCGATGCTGATTTTCATTGGGGAGAGCAAACGATTGGTACCGCTATTATGCCGCAGAGCATGGAAGAACAGCGTGTCAAGGGCGAGGACTACCGCCGTTGGTTGCCGCGGTGGCACCGATCGCCATGGGCTGCGAGACCTTCTTGTCGAGACCCTGTAAATTGATGACCACTTGCAGCTTTGCTGCAGTAGGCAGTTGAGGGCTGGCGCCAGGCTGCTGTTTGCCGTTTTTTACCATAGTAAAAAAGTCTTGAAATTTGCGCTCAGCGGCCAATCGGGCCGGGGCGATTGTGCCTTTTACAGGCGCCGGCAGAGAGCAGATTTTGAAGTGCAAATCGCTGTCAGGTTCAGGCAAGGTCAAGGTGACATTGCCGTCGTACAGGTGCGTGTTTTCGTTGAGACATTTTTGTGAAATGTCGTAGTCATACAGGTCGGGAAAATTTTCTGATGACTGAACATTTGAATCGGTGCCTTGCAAATATCCCACCTGTAGATCGGTGAGAGCGGGCAAATCGGTGCCGATCCAATAAATCCCGGGCAGACTAAATCCGCGCTCTGAAGTGTCATGATTGCACTGCGCAACAAACTGCGCCAGATCAGAAGAAGTCAACTTCGCGATCGTGTCGCGCTCATCTATCATCATTTGTGCCCCCTCTCTCGATTGATCGAGCAGACTTTTGGCGAAAGGCTGGAGCGAAGGATTGTTTTCGAGAACATAGTTATATGTCACTCTGTCTGCAAAAACCAACTCTCGAGAAGCGATCAGCATATTGTTGATTTCTCCGGCTCGATCGCCGGTGTTCATGATGCGAGCAGCCACCATGGCAGCCTTGTCCGCTCGTTCGCTCATGCGCTGTTGGGTGAATATGCCGGAAAAGACGACCAATCCGAGTGTGATGAGAAAGAGAACAAGCGCCACCACCCCGACCGTGAGGAGGGTGTTGCCCGACCTTTTGCGAACCTCAAACAGAACCTGCTTTTGGGAAGCTCTCATGTTCTCTCTATCGCTCTTACATGAGCGACAATAACGCAGTGTGAAATAATGTGTAAGCAGATGCACAAGAAGCGTTCACAATCTCAACAAGGTCAGCAGATCGTAGAAATCGCTGCTGTCCTTTTAATTCTAGTACTCATTCTCGTTCCTGTGATCAGTATCGGTGTAGTACCTCTGCGGTTTGAGCTTGCTCGGCGGGGGGTGAACGCGGTTGTGCACAAACTGGCCGTTAACGACAAATTCAGTGACGCTGTCGTTGAACTGCAGAAAGAGCAAGAACTGCCGAGCGCGTTGGCATCGATCGGCGGAGTGCGCATTCGCTCCACTGTCTTGTCAATGCAAGTGACGAGTCAAAAAGCAAACAACCTGTCGGCCTCAGTCACTCGCCCCGGCGAGCTGGCAGCGGCATGGCTTCCTGACGGAGCGAATGCGCCTTGCGATTACTTTCTGCATCTTAAGGTGCAGACGGACATCGATCCGCTGATCACCGCTAAGGTCGCAGGACAGAGCGCCGCAGGTCTAAATGCGCCCATTACGATGACAATCGAGGAAATGGCTCACTGGGAAAGTTTGGGACGCGATCCGGCAAGCGGAAAATTCTATCTGGCGGAGTGATTTTCTCCGGTGCGGTGCTATCTCAAGACTTCTTGCAGATCACCTGGTGGATCTGATACCACCGTCAATATAAATGCCGCTTCCGTACCCTGTGCTTTGCGTTCAGGGACCGGCGGGGCCATGCGAAAACCTTGATTGCACATGGCATTCACGATGCCGCTGAATGAGTTGCGTGGGACCACTACTTCTTTTGTCGTGCATTTCTGCAGAAAAAGATCCAGGAAGACACGACCGATCGCATTAGCGGCCGCGTAATTTTGATCGCTGTCTGAATTCATCACTCGGATGACGCCCCCGACTCCCGGTGTGACATCGAGCGTGGAGACGCGGCGGACACCCAGAACATGACTGGTCGTGTAATAAAGATCCTCGTAGCTTGCCGCCTGCGCCTTCGCCGGTTGAGCGTACGACACAGTCGCTTTGATTAACTTGGAGACGGGAGAACCTTGATGATCGAGATACGGCGAGTATGTTTGCAGAGCGATGTTGACTTGCCAATCTTCCATCAGATCGGTGCTTTGAGCAGCAGCTCGGCGACAGCAAATTACCGTCAGTGAAAGTGCAAGCAGCGCGCAATGTATCACTGGCGTCGCGATCTTAAGGAGGCTCATTAAATCAAATCGGATCGGAGACGACCTTCGCAGTCTATCACCTAAGTCGAATCACCGCTGTAACAAAGGTTTTGAGCGGTTTACGGAGCAATCCTAAGACGCCGCTCGCTTGCGCCAGGTAAATACAATTTTTACATTTCTCTGGTATTCAATGAATTGGGAGTGACCATTAGTGCGAACCGAAAACAGATGAATTCCGTCATTGCAAAACATTGGCGATACCTAATCTAAACGCTAACAAACTGCGGTTATTTATCGGCAGATCAGGGAAAAAAGTAAAAAGTAGAAGGCGACATTCCGCATTCTTTCTTGCTTACCAGGAATTCCAGGCGTCACCAGTTACGACCGGAATCCGTTTATACTACGCGAACAAGTTACCTGTGAGGTCATAATGAGATCAGGAAACCATAGAGCTGCATACAAGTATCTGCTGGCCTCGCTTTTGCTCGCCAGTTCTGTCAGCGCCGCATCTGCGAGATCTTCGCATTTAGCGGACGATACGCTCATTGTGGTGACTAAACCTGGTCAGGATACGACACAGCTCAAAGCAGATCTCTATAGCGTGGCCAAAGCGCAGTGGGTTACCGAATTGCATGCCAATCGCGATAATTGGTCGATCTTTTTAGTTACTCCGCCCAATGGACAACGCGAAGCGACGCTGGCCAAATTGGCTGCCATGTCGGGCTCCCATCCCGAGATCAAAGGTTTTGAGCGCAACTACGCTAACAATCGCTGGGCAGCGGTAGGACCGTTCAAGAGCAAACAATGGCCTCCTGCGCCTCCTCCTCATAGCGGCGGTGGTGGTAGCGGTGGCGGCGGCAGCGGCGGTGGCAGCGGCGGGGGCGGCACAACGACGTATCCCAGTCCTCCCAATGACACCGATTACTCGCAGCAATGGACACTGCCGTGTATGAATTGGACGGTAGCCCAGGCTAACGATATGAGTCTGCAGAAAGCTGCTGCGCACATAACTATTCTCGCCACCGGAGTCGAGCCGAACACGACAGACAACGAGTTAGGAGCGTACATCACTCAGTACAATGCCACCGGCAAAACTGTCGTCAAGGAGTCTTTAAGCGACGTCGACGATAACACTCTGGGGCGAAATACCCCGGGCGAGGGCTCAATTGACTGCCAGATGAGTGGTTCGTTGACTGACAACAAAACAGCACTATCAGGGGCCGCCAGTTTCGGACCGTACCCCGCCGATCTGATTATGCTGCGAATCGCTAGCGCGCAAAATCCGGATTCGGCATCGGAATCCGCAATCGACACCGCCTTGATGTGGGCGCTCAATAACCAGACAACTCGTGGAGGAGAAGGTCCGATCAACCTCAGTTATGGAACCGACGTGCAAGAGAAGGGGGCGACGCCGCTTTGGTCCGGCTCCGATATCGTTTCATTGTGCCAGAGCTTTGCCAATCAAGGCGACGTCCTTGTCGTGTCGAGCGGCGATGCACCCGGCACTTGGACCGGCAGCAATGCCACTATTCCGACCGGTTGTATAGTGGCCCAGGGGAGCGACAAAAATAATGCACTGGTAAACACACTGCCATCAAGTACTTACGGTTCGGGAGCTGGATTGACGACCGTTTACAATGACCCGATCGCCGCTCCAGGCACGCTTCAACCGTGCATGGCTCCGAACGGAACATTGATTCCCGGTTCGATTTACGGAACGTCGTTCTCGTCGCCCTTTATCTGCTCTGCCATCGCAATGATGCGTACGGTTAACTCGAACTTGACTTGCGCACAGTGCTACAGCCTGCTCGTCTCGACCGGCACCACTGCTGGTGCGCCCAGTCCGGCTATCTCGCCGTCCTGGACGGTAGTTGTGCCCAACTTCCATGCGGCCCTGACGGCAGCGGCTGCGCAGTAAATCGAGCCGGCCACTGGCACAGCAAAACCGTAAAAGACGGTCTTAAAGGTACTAAAGCGGAAGAGAGCCCAGGCTCTCTTCCGCTCTCTTTAACGCCTGCGTGAACTCTGCTCGGTGTGATACCATATATGGTGCCACTTCAGGCAAATTTTTTTGTCTAGAAGCAGCGGAGCAGCTTTGTTACAGCGACTCCGCTGCTTGGTGATGTTATCTTTTCTTTGTCGTGATGTTAGCTGCACGCCCGAGCGCATCGAAGCTGATGAGCGCGGACAGTATGGCTAAAGCCAATACCCATCCCGCGTCTTCCAACCCGCGATGAAAATACCAGGCTGCTCCGGATGCCGCCGCGATGATGACGCCAGCTGCCGCGACCAAACCGCGCTTGCGGATGGAGTCAAGCAAGCTGAGCGAGCCGACGAAAGCAACGAACAGAATCCAGCCCGAGCCTTCAGCTGGGGCAATGTAGAACCAGGCGGCCAGAGCCGCTAAGCTGATTACCGTTCCGACAACGGTGGTGACAATTCCTCTCATGACATACTCCTCTGCAACATTTGTGGGCGCGGTCGTTGATGCTCGACTGCGACGTTATCGGTTTTCCGCCGGATGGCGGCTGTCAATGAATGAGCGATGCCAGAGGCAGCAGACCGGTGAGATAACCACCGGTCTGCATGCCTTTACGGCTAAATTCAGGCTGCCTTCAGCTGTTTTTCGCGCACCAGCTTCAAGATCTTGCCGCACTTTTGCTTGTGCGTGGAGTTGCACTCGTCTCCGGGCACCAGTCCGTACAACCGGGCGCGTTGCTCCTTGATGTTGGCGGAGCACGTCGCAGCCTTGACGATCTGTTTTCTGATGCGCTCGGCTTTGCCGCGCACATCAGCGGAGAGGTCTGCGAATTTGCTCTCGTACGTGCCGTTGATCAAGCTGTTCATCACGTAGCCGACGGAGAGCTTGGCGCCGATCCAGCGACTGATGTACGACTTGAACTTGTACTTGACGCGCTCGCCATCGTCGAAGCGAACAACGAAGCCCTCCTGATTGAGATAGCGGCTCTTGCGCACGTAGCTATCGAGCACCTCCAGCGACTCGACCTTGAACTCCTCCGCCAGCTTGACGCCCAGCTTCTTGCTGAGCGCGACGAGCTCCTTATCGGAGAAGTCGTGGAACGTGTTGCGGTCGAAGGCGCCCAGAAGGATAAAGCCTTCTTTGTCGTAATCGACGATGACATGCGTCGTCGGGTGAATCACCTCGAGCAAAACTGTGACGTCGTCCGGCATTGAGGTTGCCCACTTCTGGCGGAATACATCAAGCATCTTATCGGCCACCTTGGACGTGTGGCTGATGAAACTGCCGCGCGTGGTGCCGACAATCTCACCTTGATACTTGAAGGTGATGAGCAGGTGTCCGTCGTACTTGCGGCGCACGACGAACTTGCCGCCAGGGAGCGGCTTGGTGATCTGCTTCTCTTCGCCGAAGTTGAAGAACTTCGGGAAGGGAAACGCCACCAGGTTAACATCGCGGTCGAAGATGATGCCGCGACACAAGCACAACGTGGGCGTCCAGCCGTTCTCGAAGGCGTGCAGGGTAAACTGCGCAATCTCCGAGTAGTTGAGACCAATCAGCGGTAAAGTCGGGTGGAAAAACGGCTTCACCAGGTTGGTGATGGACGGCATGCCCAGACCTTGTTCATAGCCGAACCATTTGCGCATGCGCTCCGCATTTTCTGCGTTGTCGCGCCAGGCCTTCCACGTCGTCCAGTCATTGACGCCGGCTTCAACGAGCGCGCCGACGAATTGGCGCAGATTCTGCACCGCATTCTTTGTCTTCATTTCAAGCTCCTGGAGAGTCGACGGCTTCGCGCTGGCGGCAGCCGTCGGGTTTAAATCAGTGAGGTGCCGCCTGGTGTTCGCACTAATGTGTCGAACTTTCGAGCGGCTAAACAGAACCAGATTCGGCGAGCTAGTGGATAAGCTCGGTGAGAATGCCGCCCAGTATTACCAGGACGATGCCGACCAGCCGCATTTTGCTCAGCTTCTCTTTCAGGAAGACGAGCGCGCAGATGTACAGCACGAGCGGATAACACGCGGTGATGACGATGGCGTAACTGGCGGACTGCGTTTTCATTAGCTGCAAGATGCAGTAGTTGCCGACTGCGACGCACAGCGCCGACAGCCAGGCGAAGCGCCAGATGCGCGCATTGCTGAAGTCGAATTTGAGACCCTGCTTCTTGAAGATGAGCCAGGCGATACCGGCGAACACCAGCTCCCAGGCGGTCTCTGCGAAATAACCTTCGAGCGCGTTGCCGTAGCTGACGGCTTTCTTCTCGAATACTCCGACACCGCCCCACGACAACGCTGCGCCAAGCACGCAGAAGAGCACAATGCGCAAGTCACGAGCGCTCAGCTTCTGCTGTGACGCCGAAGCAGTAGTGCCGATTAGACCGACTCCCAAACTGACCAGCGTGGCAGATGCGAGTTTGGGCAGCGAGAGCGCTTCTCCCAGTATGGGCGCGGCTAAAAGGCTGCTGATGACGGGATATGCTGCCGTTATGCCGAGAACGTAGGATGCATCCGTGCGTGACAGAGCGCTGTAGTACAGCAGCATTGCCAGCACACCACCACCCGCTCCCAGCGACGACCAAAGCCACATCTGTGTCGAGAATGACCAGTGCATCGCGGTGAAAAACGAGATAACCAGCAGCCCTGACAGCAAGACGAAGTTGAACAGGTGAAACAGCAAGAACACCGTTTGGTTGGTGCTCGCTGCCACTGCCTTCTTGTCGAAAACACCCGCTATGCCCCAGACAAGGAGGGTGATGAGAACGAGTATGTGAATCATGTTGAACTCCCGCGGCTTGCCGCGATTCGCAAATGCGCGTGGCAAGCAGCTAGAGCACCGGGGCTATTCCCAGCCGCCCTTATCGATGATTTTGCCCATCAGTCCGAGCACGGTGAGAAAGCAGAGAATGCCGATCATCACGAAGACACCAGCGAGTGTCTGGTTTTTGCAGTGATAGCCGGCGATGAAAAATTCGAACATAAGCACTATACAGAAAAGACCGATTTTCCGGTCTCTGTCTAGCTTTTTCATTGGGGTAGACCTTTCGAAGGCTGAGCGCTTTCTATCAACCGTGCTCGATCATCCTCTCGGGAGAAGTGTTCGAAGCTGCACATGTTTCTATTGCATTGGGCGATTGAACGGGACGCTTAAATCTCTAAGATAGAAAAACGTCTTGAGGCTATTCGTAAACTGGCTCTCTATGCAAACGATTGTTGTGAACAGGAAATAGTCAGCCTCTAATGCAGTCATGAAGTAAGCCCGGCAAAACTAAGCTCCTGGGGCAAAGGCAGATCGAGCAGCTCCGGGTTTGCCAACTTCATTGGAACGATTTCACGCATTTGGAGGCGCCCACCGCTTAGCGCGGCTTGTGCTAAACCGTGCCGGAGCCACCAAACTATTTCTCGATTCACTAGTATTTCCCGTGTTGCGCTCAGACCGGCTCGTGCATACAGTGCTTTTGTTCGTCCCAATATACCGTTTGCATGAAAGAACAGAACGCCGAGAGCGCTGTTGCGAAGCAGCCACAGTCGAGCGATGGCGCCTCCAATAAAGGGGCGCAGGAGCTGTCGTCGAGCGTCTGGCACTCGATGATCAGTGTAGAGTTTCAAAATCTGGAAGAGAAAGAGGACAAGGGCGATTTCGTAATCAGCGCCTCCGGCCAGATTTTCACGCCGGGCAGCGGCGCATCCGCTCAGCCCAAAGTCTTGCTCGAGCGCCAGCCCGGGCAAGTGGCTCCGACGCAGATCGAGTTAGCGGCGGCCAACCGATTGGTCTCAGAACTTGCTGAAGAGGCGCGACGCTCCCATCCGAAGAGTGACAACGCGACAATCGAATTGACGGATTCATCAGGAGTGATCTCCGCCAGTGTACGTAAAGATGAGCATCTTGTCGCAGACGCCCCCTCTTCCCACCTGGGAAACCCTGCCACCACAGGTAGAGCCAAGCGAGACCAGGTGTCCATCGATTCCGCCGCCAAGGAAGCTGTTGCTCTTGCCACTGGAAGCGATGCTTCCGCCTCATACGCCACTGTGCACAAATGGCCTGACGGACAACAGCGTGCCGGTAAATATCTGCTCAGCGCTCACGACATCGGTGGATTTCTGCTGGATATGGGATTGCCGCCTGAAAAAGACGATGTCGATAAACTCGTTCAGGCAGGAAAATTGCCGGAAAAATTTGGCGAAGCGTATCTTAACCCTGATTACAGGCAACAATTCCAGCAGTTTTTGAAAGATCTCCATCACGGTCGCGCCACCGCCGGTGATGTGGAAAAGTTTCTTCCTTCCGATCTGCAGGATATGATTGCCTCATCACTCGTGGACAAAATCGAGGCTAACGGTGAGCACGCAAAACTAATCAAAGAAGCGTTGCAGTATGCACATGTGCCCACGAAAGACCACTACGTCTCACTGGTCAATACGATTGTAGAGTGGGAGAGCGACTGGCACGCGGCCATAACGAACAACTGGGACTCGAACGCTCGCGCCGGACATCCATCGAGTGGACTGATGCAGTGTATTCCGGAAACTTTCCAAAAATATCGTCTGGCAAACCTGAGCGCCGACATAGACAATCCGCTTTCTAACGTGGTCGCCGGCATCAGATACGCAATCGCTAGATACGGTTCGCTGGACCGTGTACCAGGCATCGTCTCACTGAAAGTGAATCGGCATTATCGCGGCTATTAGCCTGAGTCTCCGGCTAACGGGCGTTGGACGTCCTGATCCTTCACGCTAGGTGTCGATACCGTGTTTACCTCCCTGAGGAGGAACCCTCGGTTGAGCTGCTCCGATCAGATCGGCTTTACTGAGATGTTCAACATCTCTTCTCTCTTTCAACAAGAACTCCAAACTATCGCCGACTAAAACGCCAGAGGAAAGATTAAACAAGCATGACGCGATGCTTCGCTCCATGCCGCCTTCCAATTGTGTAAGTCGTACTTCCTGTTACAGAACGGAGCCAAAGCCATGACACTGACGAAGAAGCTTTACCACGCGCGCGATATGGGGCGCAGGGCTTTCGAGCACCTCATCGCCCCTCACTTTTTGCCCAGCGAACAGCGCCAAATCATGCGCGCCTATCGATTGGCAAAGTACGGACATCAAAGCCAGAGACGAGAAGGCGGACAACGGTATTTCGAGCACGTCAAGGCTGTTGCCGCGATGCTCGTCATCATCGGTGTCCGAGATGCCAATGTCATCTGTGCGGCTTTGCTGCACGATGTGATCGAAGACACCTTCATTCTCTTTTTCGAGGACATCGAAGAGTGGTTCGGCAAAGATGTTTGCCATCCGGTGAACATGGTGACTAAGCGGAAGGGCATCTCCAAGAGGCTGTACTTCAGCCGTCTTTCGGGAGATTCGGCGCCTTCATGGCTGGTCAAATGTGCCGACCGTACGCACAACATGTCGACGCTCGTCGACGGCGACGAACAATCTCGCGCCAAGTACCTCGCCAAAAAGAAGAAGCAGGTCATCGAGACCCGCAAGCACATCATTCCGCTCGCCGAGAAGCTGGCGCAAACGCCCGGCTACGAGGAGATCGGCGCCTGGTTCGTGCATCAGCTCACGGGCTGGTCCGACCTGCGCGAACAAGAAGTGCATGCTGCCGCTGCCTGACAGGAAGGGGGCGTTCGTTAACAACACGAACGCCCTCTCCTCTTTTTTGCCGTCCCCTATGCCACCATATACGGTGGCACAAACGCAGCGTGATAAGTTTGCAAGCTGTTTGCTGGGCGCATATAGCACCCCGTACGGAGAAGTAACAGCTGCGCAAGCCTGAAAAGCACGCTGGCAGCCGCTGTGTGTGACGTTAATTGGCTTTTTCACTACGGCGATCCGCCCGCGATTCCGCAATGCCCTATTGTTGGTGGACTTTCTACAGGCATATTTTTTAAGTTTTCTCAGTCTGGTTGGCTGCGAAATCTCGTATAAACCGTATTGCCCGTTAGTAATGCATAGATGACGATAGAGAAAGGACAGCAACTCAGCGTTCAGGCAATTGTGTTTATGTTTGCGATAGAAGCTCCAGCTCCAAACCGAATTCCGAAAATTCTCAGCTGGCGGAAATTACTGATCCTTGTACCAGTGGTTTTAACCGTATTGTACGGCGCAATTTGGTTGGCAGCAGAACCAATTTGCTGGCATTGTTTTCATCATGGAGGCTCCATCACCCGGTGGAATGATAAATGTGAAGTTACGGAGTATTGGTGTTCAAAATGCGATCGACGATGGACACCACTCCTGAATCTGCATCGGGGGAAATACTTAAGCGAATGCGGACTCATGTATCTCTATTACTGAGTCTCAGACTAGAACAGAGGGACCCGATCGGGTGATCACGCGAATTGCGGATCGCTGGCGGTGGTACGGGCAAGTCCGAGAAAAAGTCCGCTGTGTGTACAACAACCCTTGGCTGTTGACAGCCAGCTCCTCAGTTCACGGTACAAATTCGCGACCAATGGTTGGCTGAAACAATTTGTTGGAAGCGGCGCAGGAAGGCACACAATGCGCCTTACACCAGAATTAGACTTGCGCCGTGGTGTCTTGCTCCAGTTTTTCCAGCACTGATTTTTGCAAGGCTTGGGCCGTTTTGCGGATTGATTGAATCGTGGCGGTGGCTTGCTTGAGAGAGTCTCGGCGCAATGTGCCCTCCTGCCCTTCTTGCCCCAGCCCGCCCGCATTGATCAGCACGTTGAAGTAAGCTCCCTCCGCCGCTGCGACAGCGTTGAGAACGGCGCAGCCGGAGTCGCTCAGCGAGTTGGGATTGCCATGCTCTATGACTGTGGAAGCGATGTCTAAAGCTTCAGTGCAAGCTTTTAAGACCGACATCGGCACGTCAATCGCTTCTTTGTTGGCGGCGAAGATCGCCTGGTCGCGATCAGCGATTTCATCGGCAGTGGACTTAGCCATACGCCGCGCTTCGATGATGCGGTTGAATGCTTGCGTGTCCGCATCGATGGCGGTAATGAATCTGGCTTTCAGCGCCTGCCCTTTCACGCCTGTTTCTTCCAGCAACTTTTTCTGTTTTTCGAAACCCTTTTTCTCAAAGGTGAGATTGGCAACCATAGCCGAAAGACTGGCGGACAGGGCGCCACAGAGTGCCGCCACGCTGCCGCCGCCGGGGGCGGGTGACTCGCTCGCCAATTCGTCGAGAAAGTCGGAGACTGTTTTGTCCTTGAGCAGTGGCTCCTTCGCTTTCACCTTGTACTCGATGATCTTTTGTTCTGGGTCGAACGGTGTCAGATCCGTCAATCCCAGAGACTGCACTGCAACGGTGATGAGCTCTTTGTCCGACACTGCTGTTGAACGTCCCTGCTTTTTCAGATAGTGGCGTCCTGCCAGAATCATCGGCTCCAACGGCACCATGCCTACAATCTCGCTTCCGGTAACGCGCAGTCCAAGCTGCTGTGCAAGCTTGCAACTTTCGTCGAAGGCGTGTTCCAGCGAAGTGATTTTATAGTCAATCAAGTTGATCGAGATCTGTGCCCGTTCATATTCAGCCACGTACCAGCCGACGGCCCGACAGGCTTTCAGCAGCCCGGGCTCTTTGATCGGTTTGCCTTGCGCATCTTTTACTGATTTTCCTTCCGCATCTTTTTTCGCTTTCCCCGCTTCACGAATGTCGAGGGCAATCTGGTGGGCAAGCTTCTTCGAGCGCGTATTCAGGTTGACGTTGTAGGCGATGAGAAAGGGCCGCGCACCAATTACGGTGGCACCGCAGCGTTCGTTGAACACTGCCGGTCCGAAATCCGGTTTAAACCAATCTTCTTTGATCTTCTCGGGCAGCGCTTCGTATTCGCCTTTGCGAATATCGGCCAGGCTTTCACGGTCCGGACGTTTAGCCGCGTTGGCGTACAGGTAGACGGGAATTTTCAGCTCCTCTCCTACTCGTTTGCCCAGACGCTCAGCCAACTGTGCGCACTCCTCCATCGTCATGCCAGATACCGGAATGAAGGGGCAAACGTCTGTGGCGCCCATTCTCGGGTGTTCGCCTTTGTGTTTGCGCATGTCGATCAGCTGCGACGCCATAGCGATCGCTTGAAACGCGGCTTCTACAGCGGCATCTGGCTCACCGACGAAGGTGACGACTGTGCGATTGGTGCTCCAGCCCGGATCGACATCCAACAAGCTAACGCCCTCTACGCCCTTGATTGCGTCAGTGATGGCATTGATTACACGTTCGTTGCGACCGTCGCTGAAATTGGGAACACACTCGACCAGACGCATGGCAACTCCTCATGAGCTGTGGGAATCAGAGTAAATAGGGTACCAGCTTAATGTTCGATCTGTTTCGCCATTTTCTGGACGAGCCCAGTCGTGCTGCGCCCGGGCACCAGTTCGATTATGTGGACTCTGCCGCCGAAAGACTCGACAACCGGTGTCTCTGCCAGTTGAGAAGGAGAGTAATCGCCGCCTTTGGCGTGCACGTTCGGCTTGACCGCCTTGATGAATTCGACGGGCGTGTCTTCGTCGAAAATATGCACGTAGTCGACGCAAGCCAGGCTGGCAAGGATCTCTGCCCGGTCATCCTGGCAGTTCAACGGCCGGGATGAACCTTTGAGGCGGCGCACCGAATCATCGGAGTTGAGCCCGACGACAAGGACATCTCCCAACTCGCGTGCTGATTTGAGAGAGCGAACGTGACCGACGTGGAGCAAGTCGAAACAGCCGTTGGTAGTGACGACGCGCTTTTTCTGCCCGCGCAGTCGCTCCATCTCTTTCGCCAATTCGTCTCGCCTCAAAACGGTTCCCACACCAAACTCCTCTCGATTCAACCCCTTAAGATTACGGCATATTGCCTCGATCCGCTAGCCGCGCTAGACGCCCGGTTGTGGGCGCAGCGAGCATCTGCGCCCTTCAACCCTATTAGCTTGGCAACTTCTCAGCTTAGCAGCTCCTCTCGGCTCACCTCTTGAGGGTAGATTCTGGTGTTTCTCAAGCTTCTTTCTGCACAGTGATTTAAAAGCCCAGTTCTCTCAGCTATTCATGAGTTTTTATCGCGACAAGCTCGCAGCGAACTGGCACTTCTCGGGCGCGCAATCCTTTCGCCGCTCACCGTTTTCCACAACCACTGGAGTCTCTATGACGACAAACCTCGACAAAGTAACTGCAGTTCAAACTCGCATTTCCGCACTCTCCGCCCGCGTCACGACAGTGTTGCAGCACGCAAACAGCTCCGAGTGGCCGTATTCCGCACTGACCGCCGAAGTTCGTCTCTTCGCTCACGAGATGGCAGAGACCGCCAACTCGATGCTTTCGCGCGCCGCTCACTCTGTCGGCGTCACCGTGCACGACTGCGACGGGCCGCTCAGCGCAGAGAGGACGGCGTTCATCAGCAAGCGCTTCGAAGCGCTCTCCGCTGCGAAGAACTCCTCCGTGGAGGCGCTCAGCTCGGCGTCCTTCGCCTCGGCAGACTGTTTTCTCGACCTGGCCAATACCTTGCTGAATCGCGCCGAGCAGTGCATCGATGGTTATGAAACCATCTACGGCACTAAGATTTCGCGCGGTCCGCTCTGGGAGAAGTAAGCGGTCAACAACTCGCAACGTAGGGACGAAGCCATTCGTCTGCAGCCGCGAGAATTTTCCCAGGTGAATAACGGCAACTGGCTGCGGGTGCTAAGCGCATCTCTACGAGCCGCCGTTTTTCTCTTCCGACGTTGTAGTCCACGTCACAAATACTCGAGTTTTTACTCGGAAGAAAGATGAATCTCATGAGATTGCAATTTATCGGTGTCGGTGCAGCGTTTGCCTTTGACAATTTTCAAAGCAATATGGTGCTCGAAGTCGACGGCAAGCGCCTCTTGATCGATGCCGGCGGTGACGCGCGGCATGCCTTGCGGGCGCAGAATTTGAGCCATCGCAGCCTGGATGCCGTGTACGTCAGCCACCTGCATGGCGACCACGTGCATGGCATGGAATGGCTGGCGCTGGCGACATATTTCGATCCCGAGTTCAAACATGGCGACGGCAACAAGAAAAAGTTGCAGCTGTTTCTCTCCAACAAACTGAAGCGCGACATCTGGGAGCACTCGATGCGCGCCGGATGTGCCACGCTGCAAGGTGTGCGCAACACGCTCGAGACTTACTTCGACGTGAAGGGTGTTGGGCGCAACGGCAAGTTCGAATTTGCCGGTACGTCTTTCCGCCTCGTGCAGACGGTGCACTACGTCGATGACCGCGAGATCGTGCCTTCTTACGGGTTGTTCTGGACGGCGCCCAACGGACAGGTCGTTTTCCTGACGACCGACACGCAGTTTGCGCCCGCCAGTATCAAAACGTTCATCAACAAAGCGGACGTGGTCTTTCACGACTGCGAGGTGGCGCGCTTTCCTTCCGGTATTCATGCTCACTACAGCGAGCTGAAGACCCTTCCGGCGGAGATGAAACGCAAGATGTGGCTCTATCACTACCAGGATGGAGAGAAGCCGGACTGCACCGCAGACGGCTTCGCCGGCTGGGTGACGCAGGGACAAGTCTTCGACTTCAGCGCCAAATAATGCGAAAGTGGCAGCAGTGCCGGATAGGGCTGCTGTCATTTTCTTTGTTGCTCGATACTATGCTATATCGTGGATGTGGCGAAAGGCGCCGGAGCTGACAGTTTTGCTGCGCTGCTATTCGGTGTAGTTGCTTTAGTGCGCTTCCAGTCCGGCCATCAGCTCAGGAACGTAGAACCGATAACCAACCGACGTGGTCTCGATCAGCGGCAAGCCATTGCGATCGCCTAATTTCTGACGCAATCGTTTAACGCACTGCCTGACCGTGTCTCCTCCGAGGTTTTCGCTCGATTGCCAAACGCGTTGCAACAGCTCGGCAGACGAGTAGGAGCAGTTGGGATGGCGGATGAGAAAGTCCGTCAGGGAGAACTCTTGCGCGGTTAGTTTGACTTCGGCACCATATTTGGTGACAGTCCTGTGCGTGAGATCGACCGCGACGTCTGCCAGTTGGAGAATGTTGGCTGCATATCCTGCCTCTCGGCGGATTAGCGCTTTGACGCGGCAAGACAGCTCTTTCATATGAAACGGCTTGGTCATGTAATCATCAGCGCCCGACTCCAGACACTCCACTTTCGATTCGATTGTGTGCCGTCCCGAAACTACAATGATGGGCGTCTTTCTGCCACGATGCCGAACGTTTTCCAAAACATTGACGCCGTCAATTTTCGGCAGTCCCAGATCTAAGATCACCAGATCGTATTCGTTGGCGAGCAGCAGTTTAACGGCATCGCTGCCGTCATGCGCTACGTCGACATTGTGATGATCGTGATGCATCCACTCAAGCATGACTTGAACTAAATCCATTTCGTCATCGACTATCAAGAGTTTCGCCATGTCGTTTCAGCTCCGCTAGAAACTTCGCGCACTGGTTTTGCACTTCATGCGCTTACCTATACTTGGCGCCGCATCATTCGGTTTCTCCGCTAAAAACTTGTGTGAGGAGACCGTGACGGCGCTTGCCGAGCCTGCCAGCTACGTGACACTTTTGCTCTGACGCAGCAAACGTTATCTGTTTAACGTGACAGCAACGTGACTAAACTCACAGTTCACGTCAGACTAAATTGCTCTTTGATTTGAGTTGTCACTAGTGTTTATACGCTCGGTCAAAGATTTGAAACCCTCTATTTGCTTGCCTCTTGCTCTTTCTCTATGAGAGAACAAGTCACTCTTATTCGCTCTTTTCTCCACGGTATTCGCACTCAGATCTCACCTCAGGCGCAGTAATCAAAGCTCTCATGTGCCGTCACAGGCGCAGTGAAGCCGTATTGCCGCTGAAAGTCGCTCTGAGTTAGCCAATTCCGCCGGTACGACTGGTGCGAACGAGGCCCATTTCACCATTCTCACAATAGGAATAGTTATGAAATCAAAACTTTGTGGTTTCTTCTTGGGCTTGGCTTTCGTCATTCCCGCCGTCTGTCTGGCGCGCTGGAATCCGGCGGTGCAGAATATCTTCTTCGAAGAACTCGAGAAGGCTCTGCCGTCGCAACAGCCGCCTCCACTCGCCTCTGCCGGCGGAACCATCTCCGTGGTTTCCTATCCGGGATTGGCTTGGGCTGTGGATAACGTCAAGAATAGTCACCGTCCGCTCATCATCTCGTTCAACTCCGTGTCCAGCGACTGCATCAGGTGGAACGTCAATCACGTCGATGACTGCCCGGCGCAATCGACTGCGGATGTCGATATCGCCAACCATTACGCTGGCACTGTCGATGTCGTCGTATTCAACGTTCAACTGCATCCGCAGGTGATGAACGGACCGGATGTGCAGGCCCTGCCGTCGCATATCTTCATCGCCGACTACACGGACAGCCAGCACTACACCGCCATCAAGGTGTGGGGACTGATGGACGAACAGGGGCTGGAGCAGACGATCCAGCAGACCTTCAACATCGCTCCGTAGCGTTAGCCGCGCAGCCGTTCGCGATGCGAATCGGTTTGAGCGGTTGCGCACGTTCGCCTGAGGAAGGCGAGGAGCGGTCTACCATGGGAAATAACTATCATGGGACCTAAGACTAAATGGATAAGCACTTGGTTGCCGATTATCCTGGCTATGGTGGCTGCGAACATTGGCACTGCCATACTGCTCCAGCATCTGAACAAGATGGAGCCACCGCGTGACACTGCAGTCGTCACGCACCCGGCGGGCAAGTTGCCCCCTACTGGCACGCCGACCGCACCGGTATCCACTCCGGGCTCTGCCGCAGCACCACCAGCCGCTGTGGCGCCTGCCACACCGTCATGGGACGAGCGGCCTTTAACGATGAGCCAGGTTCTCTGGGAGCTGGTCAAGTCGTACGGTGCAGTTGTGATTCTCTTCGGCTTTGGCATCGCGTTCACCATCATCATGCTCCGTAAAAGCCAGAGGGAACAACGGCAGAGCGGGAAGCAGCGCATAGAGCCGAAGATGGAGAATCTGCCCGAAACGAATAAGGACGAGGGAATCGGCGGCAGCAGAAACAACCCTCTTCTGGCACACAACAAGTCGAAAGCGACGCGCTTCGATCCTAACGGACCGAACCGCAAGCTTTTCAGAGACCTTGCCGTCGAGCAGCATGTAATGGTGACCCTGCTGGAGCTGAAAGACAACATCCTTGACGCGGCGCTATGCAAGCTCTACGGCTCCAAACCGCTGCAGAACTTAATGCTCATTGGCGGTCCAGGAACCGGCAAGACTGCAATAGTACGGGCTCTGGCGACGGAGTCCGGACTAGTTGCTTTCTTTACGGCTGGCTCCGAATTCACCGAGAGCTATGTCGGTGTCGGTGCCGCGCGAGTCCGCGATACATTTGCTCAGGCGCGTGCAGAGTATCTGCTCACCATGAGGCCGGTGATCATCTTCATCGATGAGGTCGATGCCGTGGCTGGTGAGCGTGGGCGTGCCAGCAACACTGAGCAAGAGCAAGCTCTCAATCAGTTGCTGGTCGAGATGGACGGTGGGCGCGACAACACTGGCATCATCGTCATCGTTGCCACCAACCGCCCCGAGATGTTGGACGCTGCCTTCAAACGGTCTAAGCGTTTTGACACCAGACTGGTGATTGACCTGCCGGACCGTGAGCTGCGCACGAGGATTTTCCAGATTTATCTGCGCAACAAGCCCATCTCCAATGACATCGACTACGATTTTCTGGCCCGTCGATGCCCTGGATTTTCGGGAGCCGATATCGAAGCCTCCTGTGAAAAGGCGGCAGAGATAGCAAGACGGCGTCACAAAGAGATTGCCCGTCAGCTCGCTCGAGCTGGTGGTAGTCAGGTCGGTGGGTCGACGGTTCATATGATTTCTGTAGTAGGCGCCGGCAAGAAACGCCTCTTCGGCAGTAAGAGGGTGCCGGTAGCAGTGGTTCACGAGCCGGAGATTCCGCTGCTGACGACGATCACGCTCAAGGATGTCGACGAAGGCATCTCACAGGTCGAGATGGGCGATGCCCGAGAAAATCGCAAACGCTCGATGACAAAACATGACCAGGTGCAGATTTCGGTGCACGAGGCCTGCCATGCTGCAGTCATCAAAGCGAAGAAAATGTCTCCCATCGGCAAGATCACCAATCTGCCCAGGGGACAGGCGCTCGGATTCGTGCAGTGGGCTCCTGATACTGAGAGCTACCTGAAGAAGGACACTCAGATTCTGGCTGAAATAAGTGTGTTGCTCGCTGGTCGCATCGGTCAGCAGCTGTTTCTCAAGACCACGGATACCGGAGCGTCCAACGACTTCGAGCGGGCCGAAGATCTGGCTCGCTCCATGGTGACGCGCTACGGTATGTCCCGGAAGATAGGCGTCATCGGTCTGGCGGCTCACAATGCAGCTCGAAACGGCAGGCGCATCAGCGATAAACTGGCCGGCGATATCGACGACGAAGTCTCTCGGATCTTGCAAGAGTGCGCTCAGGACACCATCGAGATTCTCAAGGAGAACAAACAGCGCATCGCCCGTGTCGTCAAAGTGCTGATACGGGAAGAAACCATCCTCGGACCGGATTTCGACCGGCTGTGGGAGGGCGAAAGCATTGTTGCGGTGACAAAGGCTTGATTGAAGGAGTGATTACATGCGTGAAGTGATTATTCTGACGGTGGCGAACAAGCCGCGTCTGCCCGTGCCGGCCAACTGCACGGCGCAGGACATTCGGCTCATGGTCGCTCGCCTCTACGGTTGGGTGTGCATTGGCGTGCAGCATTCATGGTGCGTGCCGATGAAGCCCAGTGCAATCAACAACTCGATTCAGTAAAGGATGTTCATGAACGTAGCAAACAGTGATTTCGCTCGACAGACGGCGCTCGCATTCGTCAAACAGGCGTTCTTGCAAAACTATCTCAGCTGTCCGTTTCGCGACAGGTTCGAGTCCATTATCGACTCGGATTCGCACGCCGAAGGCGGCAAGCTCATCTCGCTGATCGCCAAGCGGCAGCCGCAGATTCTGCAGTCCGCCATCGATTCATTCAACGAAGAGCAGGAAGTGGAGAACAACTGGCTTTGGCAGGCGAAGGTCGAAAACGGTCGCATCGTTTTCGTGCGTGACCCCGTCAAATGCGCGGGAAGCTCCTGCTCCTGCTGCTGAGGAGGTTAATATGGTTCGCCCACCGACATGGAAACGGAGATTCATCGCCTTGAGCCTGGTGGCACTGATGTTCTTCGCTGGCTGGGTTGCCCAACATGTGCGGACGGACACACTCAAGGCTGAGTGGATCGCCGTCCTGGTTCTGTCCCTGCTGAGCGTTCTCGGCATGGTTTTCGAGAACGCAGACGGGCAGTAATGCCTGATTTGTTCATGCAATTTCGCATTGCAAGCGGCGCCGCTAGCGCGTCGCAAGGAGAAGCAAATGTATATCAATACGCGGCGCAACACCGTTGCCAACCGCGTGAACATGGCGAAGATTTTCTTGATTGCAGCATGTTTGTTGCTGTTCAAACCGGCGTTCGCCCAACAGTCCACGACGCACGCGGATCACGATTATTTCGTGCACCGCTGCGTCGAGCGGGCTGTGACGGAAGCGCCCGGTGAATCTGCGGCTCAATCGACCGCTCGCTGCGAGCGGTTGCAGAGTGCGATCGATGCCACCTTCGGGACGTATCGATTGACTGAGAGTTGGAGGTTGGCGGCGCCTTGTGACAAAGGTGTCTCCGGTTGTAAGTCCGATGACTTTGACGCCCACGGAGTGTCGACCAACCGCAGATGGTTGAACTCCTATGCCGACGACGCCGGCTTCGCTCGAATCTTCGATCATAAGTTGGCGAGCGATTGCATCGGGCTTGGCTGCATGAGCGACCGAGTGCCATCGATGAACCAGTACGATCAGTACGAGTGGCAGCGCCAATTCAGGTATGCCACTGTCAGCGGTACGGACTACTTTGCTGACTTGATTCATCCTGGATTGGGACGGTGGGAACGCCATAATAACGACATTGACTATCGACTCGACTTCTTCAATCCACGTCGTTGCAGCAGCAAGGGTCCGAAAGTCGGTCTCTGCTTCTCGATGACCATGCCTTGACGAAGATACGCAGAGGCGCGGTCGCAAGACCGCGCGCGCCTTTTCTTAAGCGCTCCGTCGCTTCGGTACCCTCGCTCCTCCGCGCGCAAAAGCGCTGCGCTCCGCACGCCTCAATCGGCGCGCTGCGCTTCGCTGACTACGCCGGCTGGCGCTAGCTGTTTCAAAAACTAGTTGGTCCAACGGACCTCAGGAATGTTTATGAACGCACGAAATCTCGTTCTTTCGCCGCATCGTCAGCGCTCGCTCATGATGCAGCTGTTCATGCTGATGGCACTGCTGGTGGTGGCGGCTACCGCGCACTCGCAGGAAGTGACTGTGCTCGCGGGAAAAACGCTCACGACCGGGCAGCCTTCCACCTATGCGTTTGGCGTCGAGTATCTGGAGCAGCTCACGGATCACTGGGATTACAGCTTCCGCTACGACAACGATGGCCACTTCAACAATCACCACCGGGACGGACTGGCCCTGGATGGGTGGTGGCGGCAGAATGTGCTGACGCCCAACCTGTTCTTCCAGGTCGGCGCCGGTCCCTACTTCTATGCCGACACGGTTGAATCGATCGATCACGACGTGCACGGTGTGGCCGCAGACCTCGATGCTGCGCTCATCTATCAGACGCCGTGGAATCTGGCAGTGCAGCTGCGATTTGATGACAAGGAAGCCTTTGGGCACAGCCTGACCACGCGCCAGCTGGAGCTCGGATTCACGTACAAGCTGAACGAAACCCAATCTTCGCTCGACCGTGACTGGCGCTCGCCCTTCAATGGCCCCACCGGCGAGCCGCGAGATTCATGGTCAGTGCTCGGCGGTCGCACGGTCGTCAACATCCGTACTAACGGACGGGCGATTGGCGAGGAGTTCGAGTGGCGCCATGAGCTGTCGAGCTGGGTCGATGTCACTGTTGGCGCCATCAACGAGGGCAAGAGCGATGCGGCACAGCGCATCGGACTGGCTCCCGAGCTGTGGCTGAAGCGGGAGTTCTACAACGGACGTCTGTCGATGGGTGTGGGCACGGGTGTTTATGCCGGTCACGAGCGTCTGGACGTTCCGAACGAGAGCCCGGTCAACGGTGCCTTCGTCTCCGGCATTGTCTCGGCGACCGTTTCGTACAGGCTGTTTGACCACCTGAGCGCTCAGGCAATCTGGCATCGCCCGGTCACTGGCAACAACTCTGACTCGGATATGTGGTTCTTCGGTTTGAAGACCGACAAACCGCTGTTCTGGCAGTAAAGGTGCAATCGCAGCCGGTGCCGTCCTGGGCACCGGCAAGCGATGCGTCCGGAGAACTGATTTATCAACTTCGACTTAGGAGATCGACATGGTTATTCCATTCGAACTTGTTGCGTCTGTCTTAGCCGCAGCTCTGGGACTCGTTTTTGGGCTGCGGCGCTGTGCGAAAGATTGGGCCAAAGATTCGCCCATCAGCTTGGGAGATGTCTTTCTCAAGCAGCTCCTTCTGTTCTGCGGGTTTGGCGCGCTCGGCTGGCTGTGTTGGCAGTCGCTAACGACAGGTTTTCTCAGCGCCGGCAGTGACGTTCTGGTGACTCTGAAAGTGGTGCTGGTCTCTGCTGCCGCCTCGATTTGCTGCTACTGCAGCGGCAATCGGCTGGCGTACCTGATCAGGATGTAAGATTCGCTCACCGGGGATTGATTTTGTTTGTCACATAGCGGCCGCAATCTCAAGCGGCCTTTAAAAGAGCCGTTTGAAATTGCGGCTGTGTCATTTCTCACGTCGGTTTTAAAAGGAGACTCAAATGCGTTATCTACTTGCAGCTATTGCCGTGGCTCTCGCTGTTCCGTTCGCTTTGTCTTGCGCGGCTGATTGCGATCGCCGCGATCGACGCGTATCGGCGCGCAGGCGCACGCAGATGCGCAAGAGCGATTTCCGCAATTACCACGCGGCAAAGCGCTCGGTGCGCGGTTACCTTCCCATCAACGACGCCCTCGTCTACTCCCATCTGGCCTCGCGTTCGACACATTGATTCGATCGCATCGATTCCTATGGTAAAAGGCAAAACATGATTCAAACTATCGCTATCTCAGTGTTTATCGGTGTACTCATTGCCTACTTCACGAAGGGCATGAACGCCGGTCAGGGCGCTTTCGGCATAACTGCTGCTGTCTTGGCGGCGGGCGCGAGCGCTTTGGTCGGACACAACTTCCACGACCTGCAGATACACAGCATAGTGGGCGGCTGCGCAGGCGCGATGTTCTTCTGGATTGGGCGCAAAGCTTTGTGCTGATCGCAACTGCTTTGCGAGCCGCGCGCTTGCGCAGGTTTTCCGTCATCTAAATCAATCATTGTTCGAGGAGAATACTATGTTTCTCGCATTCGTTCTTTCGTTCATCATCGGTCGTTTCTTTGCCAAACTCGCCGAGCCGTTCGGCATCCACCACGTCATCGTCGGCTGGGTGATGATCATCTGCGCGATTGTCAGTGCAGCCTGCGGGTTGTCTTCCGGCAATCTGGAAGGCGCGCTCTGGTTGGGTGTCGGCACTGGCACGGTCGTCTTTCTCACGACGGGTCAGCAGCGCCGGCGCGCCATGAAGAACTGCATGCAGTTCGCTGACGCGGCCGACCGGGCGGTCCTGCGCCGCGGACGATAATCCCGGCTGCTGGTCATCTGAAGGAGAGGCCATCACGCCTCTCCTTCATGATGTTGTTGCAACTCTCTACTGATGGTCGCGATTTGCGACTGAGGAAATGGAATGGCATCTTCATTAACCACGGCCGTCGCTTGCCGAAATTGTGCAAATTCGGGCAGGCTTCCTGTGGTCGACAGGAAGCTGTTCGGAAGCGCTAACGCGAACAGAGAAGTGGGCGAGCTCAATCTCAGTGTGCGGGGAAAAAACTTCTGTACCAAGTGCGGTGCGCCGATCGAGTCGCAATCATTCGAGCTGCCCGATGAAGTTGGAGCGGTTGTTCTGATGCTCATCAGGCACTGCCAGTTTTGTTTGCGTTCGATTGAACTCGAAAGCGGCGAGCCTTCAGTTTGGCTGCAACACAATCACTCCGCTGCGAACTTCAAAAGCAGGGTGCGCTGGCGTTATTATCCGCTTGCTGTGGGCGCTCCGACGTTGGGGCGCCAAGATCAGCTTCCGCCCGACGAAGTTGGGCAGACCCACTATGTCCTGAGCGACAGAGGGTTTGTGCTGGGCAACCTCATGCAGCGGACGGATCAACGGTGGCAGTCCAACTTGATTCTGGAAACAACTGAGGCGCTCAGTCCGGACGATATGTCCTGGTACAAAACTGCGCGCGAGCAGGATGACCTCAACAATCCTAAGCGGTCTCTCTGGATTGGTGTGACGTTGCAGTGGCAGCAAGCGCCCCGCCTGCCTGTCACTGATACAGAACCGGCACAGAGCTAGTAATTGCCCCGCTTTCAGCGGAGATGCCCATGCAATTGGGTATCTCCGCTGGGCTGGCCGGAAAAATCTTTGATGATCTTTTTTGATTTCGGTTGCTATTAGGCGATATAGTTAGAAATGGCTCAATGACTAGGAGCCGGTCGTCGAGCGCATCCGGCGCTCTCCTGGATGGCTCGGCACCGTATGTGGTGCCTCGTCGGGAAAAAATATTTTGCAAAATCGAAGGGAACCGCCGGAAGGGAATCGCAAAACGACTCCCGACCGGCATTCCGATAATCATGTCGGACCCATACACGCTGACGTGGATCGATCCGGCACTCAGGAAGGTTACTTCCTGGTGATCAAGTCAGTGAGCGAACCCTGCGGCGCAGCAGCGGCAGCCGGCGCGGCAGTCAGCGCTGCGGCGGGCAGTGCAGCCGGTTCGGAGGCGGTAGCGCGAGCGCCAACCGTGCGCACTGCGAGACCTTCCATGATCTCCTGGCGGAACGAGCCGATGCCGGCCGGAGTGCCAGGGACGAAGATGGTGTTGGTGCCGCCGCTCTTGGAGAGAACCTGCAGCGTCTCGAAGTACTGAGTCATCATCAGCATGTTGATGATGGTGGCTTCGTCGACCGTCGGATAGGCAGACTTGAGGTCTTCCACCGACTTCTTCATGCCGTCGATAATGGCAAGGCGCTGCTGGGCGATACCTTCACCGTACAGCTTGTCGCTGTCGCGCTTCGCTTCCGCGGCCTTGACCTGCAACGTCTTGGCGGCTTCACCGCGGGAGTTGGCAGCTTCCTGCTCGCGTTGAGCGGCGTTGATGTCGTTCATGGCAGCCTTGACCTTGGCGTCGGGCTCGACTTCGGTGACGCTGACTTTGACGATCTGATAGCCGAATTCGGACATATCCGCTTCCAGCTCTTTCGTCACGGCCAGGGCGACGGCGTCTTTGGAATCGAACACCTCGTCCAGCGTCTGTTTCGGAACCTGAGAACGGACGACGTCAAACACGAACGTCTCGATCTGAGTTTCCGGCTTGCCCAGCTTGTAGTAAGCGTCTGCTTCCTTGCCGCCCTTCACCTGGTAGTTGACGGCGACGGAGATGCGCACCGAAACCTTGTCCTTGGTGATAGTGTCGACGGCAACCGGGTGCTGCTGCACCTGCAGGTTGATGGTGTCACGCACGCTGTCGACGTAGGGGATCTTGAAGTTCAAGCCGGCATGCGCAGTCTTGTTGTACTTGCCGAAGCGCTCGATGATCTTGGCAGACTGGTTGCGGACGCTGAACAGACCGAGTTTGAGGGTGATTATCACTGCGATGACGATAATACCCGGGACGATGAAGCTCAATAAACCTTCCATTTGGATGCTCCTTGGTACCGCATGATGCGGTGGTTAACGATTGAAGTTCAGAAGTCAGTTTCGTTTTTCGGCAGAGTTGAATCCGGTGACACGAACGAGTACTCCAATCGCTCCGCTGGGCGGAGGGGAGAAACTGCTGGAAAGGTCGCGGGAAATGAACTCTGGTGAGTGAGAACCGGAAAAAGAAACTTGAAAACTGACAGTTGACAATAGTAGCCCGGTGCTCTTGAGAGCAAATGTTGCGTAACGCCGGCGACATGGGCGCTCTGGCTGCCCGGCAGGGCGTTTGCGGCAGAGTGGCACGGTTTTAAACCACATCTCATCGCCCAGCCGGAAATCCGCAACTGGTGCGGCTTGCGCGAGGACATTGTCAAGATAAAAACGCGGTTGTGAAGAGTTGAGATGTCAGGTTGACTTGGATGCGTCAGGTGTGACGCGGGGTGAATGCGCTCAGGCACTCGATTCGCGCTCAATTCTGACAAGTGACATTGCTAGAATTCCGGCACTTTATCTTCTTCCTCATCTCATAACAAAAACAAACCAAACAGGTCTTCACACGTTTTTTGCACTTAAGAGAGCCACACGGAGCGCTTATAGCATCCGCACGGACTCTCTCAACTTGAGCAGGTCATTATATGGAGAAAGAAACAAAACAATCTCTTGCTGACTGGCCCAATCGCAGGTTGCATGCTGTTTTCGGCAGCGGTGGAACCAAGGCGGTTTTAGCTGGTACGGGCGCAGTCCTCGCATTTTCTGTTGCTAAGTTGCCCTGGGACTCGATCGGCGGCGCTTCTGGCGGTTCTATCCCCGCGGGCGTTCTGGCGCATGGCGCTGCGCCCAGAGAGTTTCTCCGGCACGTCGTCGACTCCGATTTCCAACGCCTGCTTCTGCCCCAGACAGGCTTTGTCGGACGACTGCTGGCACTTTTGCGCAAGTACCACTACGAGTCCACTCGCCCGCGCAAAGGAGCCTACGGCACCCGCTTATTGCGGCGTTTTGTCAACGGCATCGTGCCTTGCTGGCCGAACAACTTCTGGACTGTGGCGACTTGCGATCACGGACAGGTACTTTTCACCAAACGCGGCGTATTTAAATACGCTGCAGGCGAGACAGTGGGCAGATTGATGGCGCCGGAACCCCCCTCGGTCGGTCGGGCAGTGTGCGCTTCCTGCGCCATTCCCGGCATTCTCGACGGCGTCCCGTATGCAGACGAGATTCTCTTCGACGGCGCTCTCAGCGGTGATGGAGAGGTCCCTGTCGGCGTCGTTGCCCGTCACTTCCAGGCCTACACAGCCACGATTGTTGCGGTCGACGTCGGTGAGGAACCCCTCAAACAGGCGCGCTGGCTTCGTTTTCTCTGGAACGTTTTCTGCGGTGGCAAATGCGATACGTCGTTCGACGGCGTGCACCCGGAAGAGCGCGATGGACTTATCATCATCAAACCTGAACTGAAGGGCTTTCATGCGTTAGAGTTTGAGTTGAAGCGTGAGACTAAGTGGGCTGCTGTCGTGTCCGGATTTCTCGCCACTGCAAAATCGATCGACAAACACGCTCTGGTGGCTCCATCAGATGCACTCAAATTGCGCAACCTTGTCGTGCTTCTAAACGAAGTGGAGATGAGCGGTCTCAAAGGCAAGCAGTATGTCGCGGCAGTCGAGAGCGTCTTGCAGAAGCAAGGCTTGCTCTAAGTTGGAGGGTGCAAACCTATGGCATTTAAACAAAAACTGGTTCGCTTCTTCACCTTTCCCTTGCTCTGGCGCTGCATCCACATGCCGGGCAAGAGTCACAAAGGACCGCTGCCCGCGATGGGGACGAGCGAGCGTGAGGTGCAAGCCAACGTCGAAAAGAGTGTGAAAATGCTCGCCGATGTTTTCGGTGAGCGTAACGCGAAGAACTATGCAGGCTTGCAAGCCGCAGCTGCCTACATCGAGCAGTCCTTCAAAGCTCTCAATTACACAGTCGGCAAGCAGGCGTTTCAGTTCGACGGTGTGGAGATGCACAACGTCGAAGCTGAGATTCGCGGCAAAGATCGTGCCGACGAGATTATCGTAATTGGTGCGCACTATGACACCGTATACGGTTCACCGGGTGCGGACGACAACGCGACCGGGGTGGCTGCTCTGCTCGAAATCGCCAGACTAATGGCTGATTCCGTGCAAGGTCGGACGTTGCGACTGGTGGCGTTCGCCAATGAGGAAAACCCTGGCGGAGCTGCCTGGGAGACCATGGGCAGTTATGCTTATGCCAAACGGTGCAAAGAGCGCAATGAAAACGTCGTGGGCATGATTTCACTCGAGATGCTGGGTGTTTATTTTGATGAGCACGGCAGTCAGAAGTACCCCACTCCGTTCAATTGGTTCTATCCCGAAGTAGGCAATTTCATCGCCTTCGTAGGCGATATTCCTTCGCGCGACTTTGTCACTCGCTGCATCGGTCTTTTCCGCCACTTCTGCCAGTTTCCGTCAGAGGGTGTGGCTGCGCCTCCCTTCTTCCGCGACGTCAATCGCTCTGATCACTGGTCATTCTGGCAGTTCGGCTATCCGGCGCTCATGCTCACTGATACATCGAACTTCCGCAACACGCTGTATCACACCAAGAAAGACGTACCGGCAATCATTAACTTCGAAGGTCTTGCCCGAGTCACTAACGGCATGGCTCTCGTGGTGAACGATCTGGTCAATCACGATTGATCGTGCCTCCAATTGGGGGGAGATTCGCTACATCGGATCTCCCTCCAATTTTTCTTCGCTTTCGCCGGCCAGAAACCTTACAATTTTGGGGTATATTACGATAACATATAGCAAGTCGGTGATGAGAAAAAAATGGAGCGAAAGGATGACCGGGTAAGGTTGCCTTTCGCTCCATCTCGGTAAATTGTCGTCAGCCCAACGCGACGAATTCGCCCTTGTTCTCGTTGTAATGAAACACGGTCGCCAGCCCGACGTCGAAGTACATCGCCGCCAAGCTGAGCGTTCCTTCCTTCACCTTCTCGGCAATGGTTGGATGCGAGCGCAGCTGCTCGAGCTGATAGAGCGCGTTCTCCTTCACCGCCGCATTGACGAGGTGGGTGCCCGTCAGATGCCCATGCTTGCACATGGTGATGCGACGCACCGGCTCACCCAACTTGACCCAGCGCTTGAGCGAAGGCGTCTTGTCGAAGTTTGCCTTTCGGTTCATCACGGCGCCGCAGTAGCCGCAGTCCGTGTGACCCAAAACGACGATGCATCGTATCGGCAGGTGATTGAGCGCGAACTCAATCGTCGACCATTCACCTTGCGCGCCGCGCTTCTTCAGCGGTGGCAGAAGATTGCCGGCGTTCTGAACAGCGAAAATCTCACCGGGTTGCGATGAGAAAATCCGCATATCCAGCCGCGAATCGCTGCAGTGAAGGACGAGTATTTCCGGCTTCTGCCCGCGGGCGAGGTCGCTATAGACCTTTTGTTCATGGGCGTCTCGGGACAGCTTTTCCCGGAAACGCCGGTGGCCCCTGGCCAACTCTTCAACCATAAGACCTCCTAACGCAGCCGGAATCGGCTGAAATGAGAAAAAACGCTGGAAGCGCGAGACAGAACAGGTTTGTTCTGTCCCGCGCCACAGGCTCATATAGGGCGGTTATGCCTTAGACAAGACTGTTTTCCAGACGTTGTTGCCTTAAGCCTTGGTCTGACCCTTGTCGTCACCGGTTGCCGGTGCCGCTTCGGGAGCAGGAGCCGCAGCCGCGGGCGTTGTGGTGATGCCGCTTTCCGCAACGAGCCGGGGCAGCATCAGAGCCGCGACGAGGTTGGACATGCTTGCGCCGCCCTCTTCGCCGCCGCCATTGCCGAGGTTGATGGCCGGGACCAGCGGGACGTGGACGTCCTTGAGCGCACGAGTGACCTCGAGACGCGCCAGGTTGTCCTTGCCGATCGCCTGAGCCTTACGCTCGTAGGCCTGACCTTCCGCTTCACCCGTCTTCAGGATGACGTCGGCTTGCGCAGTACCGGTTGCCCGGGTTGCGGTTGCCGTCGCTTCACCGACCGCGACGATTTGAGCAGCTTCACCAGCCGCGCGCTTCTTCTGGGCTTCAGCCTGGTTTTCCGCGATCTTGATCTCGGTCTCTGCCTGACGGAGCGACTTCTGCTGGTCGGCTTCTGCGCTCTTGTTCTCGTAGGCGATACGAGCGTTCTGGGCACCTTCCTTCGCCTTCCACATATCAGTTTCCTGAGATGCGAGAGACTTCTCCGACAGCAGCTTGGTGAGCTGCTCCGGCGGAATCAGATCGGTGATCAGCAGGCCGGTGACTTCGACGCGATACGGCGCCAGTTCCTTCTTCGCCGCCTCCAAAGCCTCTTCCACTTCCTTGGCCCGGTTCTGGACGTAGTTGATGGCCGGCGACTTGGTGACCTGGTTGCGGAAGATGTTCTCGACGTGCGGGTGGATGACACCAGCTTCGAGCGAATCGAGCGAACCGAGGTTGCGGATGACGAACGGAACGTCTTCCGCCAGGACGCGGTAGTTGAGCCGGACGTCGACCTTCATCTTCTGACCGTCATTCGAGTCGATCTCGAAGCGGTTGAAGTAGTTGGTGTTTTCGTCCTTCGCCTGGGGGTTCGCCCATTCGATGGTGCGAACCGTGATGGGCCACGGAATCAGCCGTTCTGCATACCTATTGAAGGCATACCGGCCGGGAGCCAGAACCTTCTTCTGCAGACCACGCTCGCCTTCGTTGACGATGGTGACCGAGGTCACACCGCTGTTGAGGTGCGTCTCCGCCGGATCGGTGGCGGAAGGGCTGAGAGAGCCATCAACTTCGGGCGTTGCCGTGTAACGGGGCTCGGCGCCGATGTAGCTGATGCGGGCTGCGACGAAGCCGGGCTGGACTTCGTAGAGGTCCTCGAGGACGTGGTCGAATGCCAGCGGGTTGATGTAATACACGCCGGCGCCGAGAGTGCGGTGCTGGGGACCCTGAAAACCGCCCGCGGTGATGAACTTCTGCGCGTCGCTGAAGTCGGCGGCGTCAGGGGTGACGGCGCATACTTCCTGCTTCGGCAGAGGCTGACCGATCTTGGCGACGAGGATGGCGATCTTGCCCTGCGGAACTACGAGGGCATCGACTTCCTGAACGTCGAACATCTCGCGGTTGATGTTGTAGACGCCAGGTGAGAGGACTTCGATCTGCGGACCGATTTGACCGCCCTTGACGATGAAGTTCGCCGCGTCCTGGTAGCTGTCGTGACCGTCGACCTTGCTGCCCAGAATCTGGCCGTTGAGCGGCTTGCCGTCACGCGCGGAGACGATACCGACTCGGCCGGTAGCGATGCGCGTGCGTTGCATCTCGGTGACCGTGAACAGATCGGGGTGGATGAAGTGCGGACCAGCCGTGAGAAGACGCAGCTGCGGGCCGCGGATACCACCGTGGTCGTAGAAGCCGTCCGGATCCTGGAACTTGTTGTGGAAGTCCTGGTTGGGATCCTTGATGTTGCCGGCCGGGTCATCAGCGAACTTGCGGTCGGGAGAGAGCTGGGCGCCGTCATGCGCGACGACGAAGCCGAGTTCTTGGACGACGAAGACCGGTACCAACTTCTTCACCCTGCGCATGGGGAACGGAACGCCGTGCCAGCCTTGCTTCAGGTAATGACGGAGCGTACCCATTTCATTGTCGCGAGCAAGAATGCGACCGGTTTCGATGGGCTTGCCTTTGAGGACGTTCTCCAGGATGGCGATTTTGCCGTCGGAGACCTTCACGAGGTACAGCTTGAAGAACAGACCGACGAGGATGAGAAATCCTATCGTTCCGCCCACCAGACCGAGGTGATTCAGCAGAAAACTCATTTAAAGCTCCTTTGTTAGACAGTTACGGGCGTTCAGCAGACACGCCCAGATAGCAGGGCAAATCAGAAATCACGCCAACACATGCCCAGTGCGTTTGCGCTAACGATGCTGAAGCGTGACAAGGCTCCAGTTGCCCTTCTTTCACCCACCCAGCCAAGACGAATTTCCACCCCCGCACGATTGCGAAAGTTGGAAGGAAGTTTCGTCGGAAGGAATGGTTGGTTTAGACGTTGGCTGCGGTGAGGGGAAAGTAGATTGCTCAATCAACATCGCAAACCGACAGAGTGAATGCCAAGAAAAGGTTGCGGCATAAGTAAAGTTAGCGAAGCCGGGCGGGCGCCTGTTATAGCATCATTGGCTGCATTGCGTGCCCGGCAGTAATACGTGAAAACCGCAGAGTCTGCGAGGGTTCAAGCGCTAGCGCAGCTAAATAAGCGTCCATTAATATGGTGTTTTGCGGGCGCCCACTGCCGATATCGAAACTCCGCTACCTACCGAAGCAGATGCGGCAATTCATCAAGTGGTACGCCTACTTCCTGAATTTGCTCGACGCCAGAATATAGCTGAGTGAGTCAGGGGTTCCGTGATCCTTCACCCAATTAAAATGGTCGGCAGCCTGATTTGGCGACCCTTCCAACTGTGCATTGAAACCAAGCCATGTGTGGGCGTCGGTGAGAAACGGATTGTTGTCGGCTGCCGCCGTCATAACATCGGATTCTGATCCGACCCGGCGCAAGAAAGAAAGCACAGGCGCCGGCCACACTTCGGTCGGCAGATGCGCGGCCGCGCTGTCCAACTGTTTGGTCGCGGCGGAGCGCTGACTGTCCAGGCCATATCCCAGCCACTCGAGGAGCGCTGCGGTGCCCGAGTTTTGAAACTTCCAGCCGCTGAGAGCAAGATATCTTTGCCCGTCACTGGCAGCCTTCTCTCCCTGCCCCAGCGCATTATAGGCGACGGATCTCTCCAGGTGTGCCATGGCGATGTGGTCTGACACTTCTGGGTCAAAGCTCTTCTGGGCGCGATCGATGTAGGCCGAATAGTCGTCGGCAGCCTGTTGAAACTTGCCGTCGTGCAGATTAGCCCGAGCCCTGAAATAGTATGGATCGAGAGCGCCTGGACTGGCCGCTATGGCAGCGGTTTCGCTCTGCACGGCTTGAGCATACTGTTTTGCAGCCATTTGCGTTTCGCCTTGCACCTGCAAACAGTAGACGTCTCGTGGCTTCAGCTGAACGGCCTTATCTGCCAGATCCGTTGCTTGGGCGGTCTGACCAAGTGCCATCGCTGCCAGAGCCGCGGTCGCTAGTTCATGTGCATCGCTGCTCTTGCCAAATTTTTTCACTGTGGCGGCAGCAACCGATTTCAAATTATTGGCCGCCAATGCAAACTGAGGATCGATCTCCAACGCTGCCATGAAATCTCTCAGAGCTTGAGCTTTATTGCCTAATTCAGAAACGGTGAATCCTCTGTCGTTAAAACAGTCTGGACGACCCGGCATTATGCGCAACGAAGCTGAGTAGGCCCTTTCTGCTTCCGCTTTCCGGCCAAGCTTTCGCAGCGCCGTCGCCTTATCGAAGTATGTAACAGCTGAATTAGGCTGCAGCCGCAAGGCTTGGTCGGCGGCATTCACTGACGCTGTGTAATCTCCCAGTGAGAAGTAGATTGCAGAGAGGTCTCTAAACGCGTCGGCGTACGAAGGATCCAGTTGGGTGGCCTTGCGCAGATCGGGGAGCGAATTCTTGTACTGCTTCATGCGCGAGTATGCCAGTGCTCTCCCGAAGTATGCCTGTTTGTTGTTCGAGTCGCCTTTGATGATTTTGCTGTAGTCCGCAATCGCTTTGTTGTACTCCTTCAGCCATACCAGCGCCGCGGCGCGGTCCAACAGTACTTTTGCGTTGTCCGGGTCGAGACGCAAGGCGTTGTCGTAATCATCGGCTGCTTGCCTGTACTGTTGCAACGCGTAAGCGCAATTTCCCCGACTGTGATAAAGCTCCGGGTCGCTCGGGTCGGCGGCGATGGCTTCATCATAATGCTCCATCGCTTCCGTCCAGCGCCCTTGCGAACGAGCGGTGTCGGCTTGCTCGGCCGCGTTGCCGCCGGCTCCGCCAATCTTGGTGATGTCGAGACCACCCTTGCCGTGTCCCAGCATGTTGTATACGACGGCACCGGTGCCGATGCACAGTGCCACAGCGACGCAGGCGCCAATGATAAGTTTGGCCGGTCCTTTGGAAGCGCGCTTTTGCTGCGGTAAATCGGCAGCCGATCCTTCCAGCAGATGCGCATAGCGATTGGCAAGATTAGGATCGCGCGGAGCACGTGACTCCTCCTGCGGTCTGCGAGACGGGGACGTCTCACTGCCACCGCCAGGAGTGCGAGCGGGCGGGCTCGGATCTGCCGATGGCATACTTTGACCCGTGCGCATCAGCGGCTTTTCTGGCGCTGCCGGTATGGTCACCCGTGCTTTCTGTTGCGATGAGGTGTCCGAGTCGTCGGTTATGACCGTGTCGGAAGGAGTGTTCATCTGCACGGGCGAGGGTACGGACGCAGACGCCGGCTCCGCCGGCGGCACGAAGTTCTGTGCTCGAGAATCCGGCATTTGAGACAGTTGAGGCTGTCCGGCGAACGAGGCGTTGCCATCCTCGTCATAAGTGGGTGCACCTGTTCCGAAAGGCGACAGATTAGCCGGCTTCACTGGAGCAGGGGGTTCGCCTGGAAGTCCGAACGGGGAGAGGTTGGCCGCGAGCGGCTCTGGTTGTGGCGGCGGAAAAGATGGAGTGGTTGGGGGCGGCGCACTCATTTGCGGCGGAAATGGAGGCGCCGGAAACGGCGACTGACCACCGGCGAGAGGCTGCATCGGTTGGGCCGCCGGCTGATTGGTCATCGATTGCCTGGGCGTGGCAGGCTGCTGTGCCGGCAGCGACTGCGATGTCGACGGGCGAGGTCCGAAGCGAGTGCTGGGCGATGCTCCCGTGATGCCGAAAAAGCCTGTCTCTTCAGCCAGCTTGTGAACGTCGGAGGTCGTGTTGTGGCTCGGATCGATAAATTTCGTCTCCGGCGGCAACACAGGCAAAGGGCTATTTAGATTGACGGACTTTGTGAAATCGCGGGTCGGCTTCTCTTGATCCGGTTTTGCTTCTGCCACCTCCTGCGGTGGCGTCGTCGGAAGATTCATGGTCGCTTCGCCGCTTGACTCTTGGCTCACCGGTTCTTTGCGAGATGGCGGCAGAATCGAGCGCAAACTGGGCAATCCTGAGCGGGTGGTCTCGTTGTATTTCTCGCTTTTTGCATCCTCTTCCAGGCGAGCGAGCTTTTCATTAAAGCCGATCCCTTCCGTCGGCATCTTGATGTGCGTCTCTTGATCGCTTGCCGCAACGCCCCACTGCGCGTTTTCCGGCAGGCGAGGACGAGGACCGGTATCGGTCATGAGCTTCTCTGATGGTGGTATCGCACGTAGTGGCATTTTTGGCGTCAGGTCCGGATTGAAATCCGGATTGAGCGGCTCTCTGTCATTCACCGAACGGTTGGATTGAACGATTGTTATCTTGGGTTGACCCCCGCTGCTCTCGGAGTTGAACGACCCTCCCGGGTGATGTGCGTTGGGAAGTTCGGTGTGAGATTCCTGTCGTTCGCGTTCGCCGGTCTTCTGCTCCAACTGTTGCAATGCGTTTTGCGCTGGTTGATTGACCTGTGTTTTGTCGTCCTGCTCATCTTCGATGCGATACGACCAGTCGCCAGGTATCTCTTTGTTGCGCGATCTGTCCAGCATTGATGCGGCCTGCTCGAGCTGCGAGCCGAGATTGGCCGGCTCACCTTGCGCACCTATCTGCGTGGGCTCTCCGACGGGTTTGCCCGGGTCACCAGGCATGACCGGAGCAAAACCTGTGCCTGTGCCGAGAGCGTCCGTGACTTTGCGGTGCCGACCAGGCTCATCCCAGGAAAGCGAATCACCTTCGAAGCGCTTTTCGATCGGCATGCTCGTCTGACTGGCTGTCGGTTCGAGCCGCTCTTGCACGCCCGGTTCGCCCCAACCGTCAACAGGTGCGAAAGCAGGCAATTCCAACGTTTTCGTCCCGACCGGGTCTTGCGGTTTGTTGCCACCAGGTATGATTTCTGGTTGAGGCGGTGCGGTCGGCGGCGAGGGCGGAGCGTACTCCCAAGCCCCTTGAGGCATTGGCGCATTAGCATTGGGCACGGGCATGCCCGGCGCCGTTTGTGCCTGTGGTGGCGCCGGCGGTTGCACTGATTGCACCCTCTGCGGCATCAGCGGCGGAGTTTGCAACTGCGGGGGAGTTTGCAGCTGCGGCGGCGCCGGCGGTTGAACGGACTGCAACTGCGGTGGCATCAGCGGCGCTTGGGCAGTTGCAGGCTGCGGCTGCCCGGGCTGAACGATTTGCTGATTACTAAGCGGCTGCTGGGATGGCATGCCGGCTGGGGGCTGCCCGGGCGGTGGCATGGCATTAGGCTGCTGCCAGAGTGGCGCTTGAGGCGCAGCTGCTTGGGCCCCGGGAGCAGGAAGGGGCGGTTGAAGATAGGGATTCGGAGGAGGTTGTTGTGGCTGAGCCCCGGACTGAGTCTGTCGCGGATCGGCTTGTGGGCTGGGTGAAGAGGGCCAACCAGCGTTTTGTTGTGGCTGCGGTGGCGACGCGGGCTGCTGGGGAGGCAGCGGACGAGAAGGGCCGCCCTGTGGAATTTGCGGCGGAGTGTTGGGCATCCATGCCAATTGCTGCGCGGGAATGGCCGATTGTGTTGGAGGAGCGGGACGTGCTGGCGGCTGAGGGGGCTGGATTGATTGTTGTGGCGGCTGCAGCGGTTGCTGTTGCTGCAGCGCTTGCTGTTGTTGCAGCGGTTGCTGTTGTTGCAGCGGTTGCTGTTGCTGCAGCGGTTGCTGTTGTTGCAGCGGTTGCTGTTGTTGCAGCGGTTGCTGTTGTTGCGGCGGTTGCTGTTGCTGCAGCGGTTGCTGTTGTTGCAGCGGTTGCTGTTGTTGCAGCGCTTGCTGTTGTTGCAGCGGTTGCTGTTGCTGCAGCGCTTGCTGTTGTTGCGGTAGTGCGGGTTGATGTTGCTGCGGTATCGGTGCGGGCTGCTGCTGCTGCTGCGACGATTGCTGGGCGTTTGTGAGCGACTGTTGTACACGGTTGACTGCCCCCTTCAGGTCCGGCGTGCCGGAAAATGAGGCGGGTCGAGGCAGAGCGTCGGTCGGATTGCTGAAGCTGCCAAGCATCGGGCCGCCGTCTCGACGCATCGGAATGATTGTCGGTGGCGGCAGCTCTTCCCGATTTTCCATCGGTGGCGGTCCGGTAATAGGTTCGTCGTCCGGTGTGTTGCTGTCGTCTGAGTAGGGCATGCCGGCTTCTTCAGCAGAAAGCGGCTCGTCGCTATCGCCGAGATTGTTTTTGCCGTCGGAGCGCCTTCGCCTCCGATTTTGTGCAGCGTCGTCGTTTGCTGCCATAGTTCCGCACACTCCGGTCCCAGCAGTCTTATACCAACGGATAAGTACTAGTTAAACCAGTTAAAGGGGGCGAGCAGAAGGAATTTTTTTGGCGAGGCTGCAAAATCGAGTTATCAGACAGCGATTTGCGCACCGCGGCTGGTGGCAACGACGGCGTGAAAAGAATGGACAAGAAGTGTTGAGGAGGTGGGCCGCACGCGAGCCCGCTTGTCATGAGGCTCTTGGATGTCATGCACCGATCTCGTGTTGCTATCGAGGTTGCGCTAATTGCGGATCTCTTATTCCGAAAGCCTCTTGGCAGGCTGGGCTGACGGTGTTTCGCTAACTGAGAAGTGCGCGCCGGTGTTCTCTTTTCTCTCTCCCCCGACGAGAGCGCGGCACAGCATCGTCTGCGTCATTGGCGAGATTTCAAGATCTGATCATTGCTTTTAGCTACACGTCGCGTTTAGTTTCTCACTGCTCTTTAGTTTCTTAATTTCCTCCTCAAAGCTTTTATCCCGCGACCACTCTCTTTTCCCTCTCCACTCCAATCCGTCAGCGCGTTATTCGTTCTAAGAACGTGCGGAGGGTGACACTGTATTTGGTGCGGGTGACCGTTCGCTATCTCGAATTGTTTTAAGCGCAACTAAGCGCAAATGAGATAAGGAGCTGTCTTATGTCAAGACATCGCGTTGTCCCGTTCGATGATCCGTCGCTCAAGAACACCAAGCGCCGCCTTCTCGAAACGTGGCTCAAGACCATCGCCGGCTATCTCGCCATGGGTGGTCTCATCTTCGCAGCGTTAAAAATCGTCGGCGCATCGTATCACTTCCAGCTCGGTTGGGGGCTGTTCTACATCATCTTCCCCTTCGTCAGCTGGTGGTTTAGCGCCAAGATCTCGCTGATGATGACCAAATCCGTTCCTGCCGATCCGAACATTCCGGAGCACAAGCGGCTCATCGACATCGTGCACAAGACGTGGACGAAGACCGGGTTGAAGTACGAGCCGCCCGTCTACATCTCGGATAATCCGCTGCCGAACGCCTTCGCTACCGGACCGATTCACAGCAAGGCTGTGGTGGCGGCCACGAAGGGTCTGTTCTTAATCGGGCTCACCGACCAAGAGATCGAAGCTGTCTTCTCGCACGAGTTCGGACACGTCTACCACTACGACGTGGGCATCAACTCCTTCCTGGGAATGCTCTCATCGTTCTTCTTTCTCATCGTCAACGCCGGCGTGAACGCTCTTCTGGGGTCGATCAACATCTTCCGCCGGCCGTTCAAGTTGAAGCCTCTGCGCGCCGACCGGCGTGAGCAGTACGGCTTTATCGGCAACATCATCAATTACGTCGCTTTCTACATCGTGTTTCAGCTCACCGGTCAGCTCACCAAGCTGATTCAGATGTTCGTGGTGCGCTCGCGCGAATCCGCTGCCGACGCTTACGGTGCGTACATAACGAAAAATCCGTGCGCTCTGGCGACGGCTCTGGAGAAGCTGGTGGCGTATGTGGAAAACCATCGTCCGCAGGGACAGCAGCGTGAATTCTGGCGCGCTCTTCGTCCGATGATGACCATCGACCCGTTGTACGATGCAGTGGCTGAGGCGCCCAAGCCGCAGACGCTCTGGCAGAAAATCCGGGCTTTCTATCAGTGGCTCATGCTCACGCATCCGACGGTACCCGATCGCGTGCACCAGCTAGAACGCATGAACGGCGGAGCTTGCCCGAAGATTTCGAGCTAAGCGCCGCCCAGATCAAGTCGGTAGCCGCCTGGCTGTCGTCGCCGCTTCGTTGCGCGAGCACGGGGCGGTGACGTACAGTCGGCGAATTTTTTGCGCCGACTTCGACTAACCTCTCGACAAACTCTTGTCTCAACTTCCGATGCCGAGGCTGAGCCGCTGCGCGTTCACGCAATGGTGCGCTGAACGCGACAGCTGCTAAGCATCACATCGACAGGGAAACTGAAAATGAAGCTGACAACTGTTCTTAAAAAGTCTATTGTCGGACTGACGGCGGCTCTGCTCATGGCGGCGCTCTGCTCATGGCTGTACGATCTGAGCGTCGGAGCGATACCGCGCACTACCGTTCTCGACGGCAATACACCTTCTGTTTTGTATCAAGCTCAATACGTGGGTCGATCGCAGCCACAGCAGACACTGCAAGTAGTGGTCGGATTGAAGCTGCGAAATGGCGCCGCATTGGATGCATTGATCGCACAACAGTCTGACCCGAACTCGCCGCAGTTCAGGCACTATCTCACTCCGCAACAGTTCATGCAGCAGTTCGGGCCGACCCAGGTGGACGTCGATACTGCCGTGCAATACTTCACTTCGCAGGGACTGAAAGTGGTGCAGGTGGCGCCGAATAACGTGGTCATCGAACTGGAAGGCACTACCGCTCAGGTGGAAAAAGCGTTCAACGTGCACCTGAATCGTTATAGCCTGCAGGGTGTCGCCAGCTTGCCCAACGGCATGTACATGAGCAACAACCAGGACCCGTCTGTGCCTTCGTCGCTGGCCGATATCGTGCAATCTGTGAGCGGGTTGAATGACTTTAGCCAGTTGCACAGCCGCATGCTGAAAAGCGGTAAGCAACCGGCCAAACCGAATGTCCCTGAAGGCTATACGCCGCAAGACATCGCCGGCGCCTACAACTTCCCCAACGCCAACAACTGGCAGTCCTCGGTGAAGTACTCCGGAAAAGGGCACACCGTCGCAATCGCCACGGTTTACGGCTATCTGCAGTCTGATGTAGACGGTTATTGGAAACAGTTTGGCGTGGCGCGAACTGGGACGATTACGAACGTCCCGATAAACGGCAAGACCAAGAAAATCGACGGTGAGAGTACGCTTGATCTGGAGACCGTCGGTGCCCAGGCGCCGGGTGCGGACATTCGCATGTACATCGGCTCCAACCCGGCGTTTAAAACCTTTACTCTCATCTTCAACCAGATCGTGGTGGATGACAAAGCCGATGTCGTGTCGGTTAGCTGGGGATCGTGCGAGAGCCATACCGGCACGGCGCAGATTCAGACCGAGTCGTCCATCTTCAAACAGGCGGCAGCGCAAGGCATCGCGGTTTTCTCCTCTTCCGGGGACGACGGCGCCTACGATTGCGCTGAGAAGAAGAATCCCCGCTATGCGGTTGATTATCCGTCATCAGATGTGAATGTCACCGCAGTTGGTGGCACGCAGCTGTGGCTGCTGGGAACCTTTCGCTTGTTCGAAAGTGCTTGGAGCGACTCGGGTGGCGGTACCTCGACCACCTTCGCCCGGCCGGCCTGGCAGAGTGGTGCGGGAGTTACTGCCGGCGCCATGCGCAACACTGCCGATGTCTCGATGGATGCCGACCCGGAGACGGGCTACGCATTTTTCAGCAACGGTAAGTGGGTGCAGTTAGGTGGCACCAGCGTCTCCACTCCTGACTGGGCGTCACTGTGGATTCTCGCAGTGGATGCTACGGGAAGCCGGATGGGTCCTGCCAATCCGTCAATTTATCGCATCGCCAACTCCGCCGATTATGCCAAGGTGTTCATCGACATTACGCGCGGTGACAACGGACGTAGTGCCAAAGATCCTGGCTTCAACGCAGGCCTTGGCTACGACAATCCGACGGGATGGGGCGTGCCGAATGGTACTGCCCTCGTGCAGTGGTTGATGCAGTGGCAGCGCGCAGTGCCAGCTCCAACCGGTCAAGCTCCGCTTACGGCCGGCACGGACAAGTCGCCTGCTAAACCGCTGCCTCCTCAAGTGATCGGTCCGGACCTGCATGACGGCAAGGCAAAACCAAGGTAACTACTGAATTTTCTCGGGGCCGGCAAGTTCTAAACTTGGAATTTGGCCGGCCCCGTCTTTTTCATTCCGATACTATATTCGGTGCATATATTATAATAAATAGTAAGTTTGAACGAAATGTCATCTCACCACTTTTGCTCTGCGCATCTCGGGCGAACCGTGAAGATGCGTGGCTTGGAGCAGGCTTGGCGGAATTAGGTGTGGTTTTTCGGCGGGGAAGATGCGAAAGGAGCATTCGTCCGCCTGATAAACCCCCGATCGGGGCAGGGCTGATTCCCGGAAACCAAACCTGGTTTGACGATAGAGCGTTTGCCCTCGAGCTGGGTACATTTGTACTAGTTGAGTTCGGCCGTCCCAAAAACTGATGCCTGAGATAATAGAGCAGAGCAAAGTGTGCATGAAATGCGGCAAGGCATTTGATGCTGAACTCGTTCTTTGCCCGGATGACGGCGGCGTGCTGTTGACCAACTCCAAGCTCGCCGACCCGATGCTTGGCACCACTTTGATGGACAGGTACGAAATAATGGACGTCGCCGGAAAGGGCGGCATGGGTGTTGTCTACCGAGCTCGACACACAGGGCTCGATCGCGTCGTCGCCGTCAAAGTGCTGAAGGCGGACCTGATTTACGACGAAAAGAGTTCGCTGCGATTCCAAGTCGAAGCACTGGCCGCCAGCCGGCTTAAACATCCAAACGTCATCTCCGTTTATGACTATGGGGTTTCACCTTCGGGACAACCTTTTCTGGTGATGGACCTGATCGAAGGCGAGAGTCTGACACAGTTCATCACGCCAGAAACTCTGATGGATTACAAACGAGCGGTTCCCATCTTTATGCAGACCTGCAGCGCGTTAGAACATGCGCATCGCAACGAGATCATTCACCGCGACGTAAAACCGAGCAACATTATTCTCGTCGACCTGGAAGGACAGCGAGATCACGTGCTCATCGTCGACTTCGGCATCGCGCAGTTGGGTCTGTTGGCTGATGATGGTTTGCGTTTGACGCAGACGGGCGAGATCTTCGGCAGTCCGCTCTACATGAGTCCTGAGCAATGCATGGGTGAAAAAATCGATAAGCGCACCGACGTCTACTCGCTCGGTGCAGTCATGTACGAGGTTCTGACCGGTGTTCCGCCGCTCATGGGCAAAACTTCGGTCGACACCATTCGCCGAAAACTGTCGGAGAATGCAAAACCGTTCAAGATTGCCCGACCGCAAGTAAATGTGCCGGAGCCTCTGGAAGGAGTCGTGCTCAAAGCTCTTGCAATCGAGCCCAAGCATCGTTTTCAAAGCATGGACGAACTGCGCTCTGCCATCGAGGCGGCCATGCGCGGCGACACGGTGGTGGCGCTCAACACCTCTACTGGTCTGCCGGAAATCGGCAAGACTGATTTCTCGAACATCGATCAGCAGCTCGAATTAGAGTCCGAAAAAAAGACGATGTCGGTCGACAAAATCAAGGCGCGGGCGAAGGCGGAAGCGTTTCTCGGCGTAGAGAAAGAGAGAGCTGAAGAAGGCAGCGCCGTTAATCTCGAGATCTTGAAGGATATCGACGATGTCAAAAAGAAACCGTTGCCGAACTTCCTGGCGCCACTCGCCGGCGCGATCATACTGATAGCGGTCGGGTGCTGGTTTTTCCTTTTCGGCGGCAAGCAGCTGCTCATGCCTGAACACACCAACTCAAAGAGTGAGAGCGCTAAAGTCACCGGCAAGATCGAGAAGCTTATGGTCAGAGGCAAGAAGCGCACTCTCACTGTGGAATCGAAGACCGGGTGGGTTTCGCTCAGTGCTGATGGAGGCACCGTCATAAACGGCACGTTGAGAAATGGCGTCGTCGCCACTGTTGTGTACTGGAACAAAAACGGCAATAACCATGCCGTCAAAATTACGGTTCAGACTCGCTAAGTGATACAAATCGTGCCGCGCCAGTCATTCGGGAAAGCCAGTGGTCATTGTCCGCGATCTGCTTTCAGCCGTTCTCTGGCCTTGTTCAAGGACTCGTCATACAGCTCGTCCAGTGCATTGCAGTGTCCGCGCAAACCGTGCACTACTTTCTCTGTCCAATCCAGATATTCGCCCCGGCGGTCGAGCGACCAGTCAGATGGAGGCAGTGAAGCCATCGCTGACACGTTGCTGATTTTGTCTGCCATCTTCACGAGTTTGGCTTGACCGGATTTGTGTGGCGCTGTCTCAATTTGCGCTCGCTTGCGATCTTGCTTGCCCAGTGTTTTATCATCCGTGCACTCCATCACGATCTTGCGGATGTCGCTGCCGAATTCGTTCTCTATCTCTTCCGGTGTCGTGTCAGTGTCTTCGACGGTGTCATGCAGTATGGCAGCTGCCAATGTGCTGGCATCTTGCACCGATCCTACCGTACTCAAAATCGTGGCTACTTCGATAGGATGATTGATGTACGGGATGTCGCTGCTGCCCTTGCGTCTTTGCTTTGTGTGCTTAATCGAGGCAAACTTGAGGGCGCGAAAAAGTAGCTGCATGTCTTTCTGTTCGTTCATCTTCACTCTCTGCTTTAGCTTTTATCTTCCCCCTCAGTATAGAACGTTTCCCGCGCACAGCTCTTGCCGCATGCTGCATGGTACCTGCAGCGGGCGGGCGAATGGGACCCGATCCCTCGCGAACTGGTGCGAACGTTGCAACAAATGTTTTCACTTTAGAGCGACGAGATGCCACGTCATTGCAGCGCCGAGATCGGTTGCTGCTCGACCCATCGCTTCACGCACACGTGCTTCATATTCTTCGCTCCCTGATTGATCGTCGGGCCCGAGTTTATCTAGGGTGAGGCTTTGCACTTTCGTTCTCACAAATTTCTGAATTCGAGAAATTAACTAGCCGCTGAATTTATAAGCCTTAGCGATAGAACGGAGCGGAAAACCGCTTCGTGTGTGTGAACTGCAACAGTTGATTGATTGGCTCGCCAAGCGAGACTTCATTCGACTGAGATGCTAACTTTTTCAAGGAGGTGCCTTATGGCCGCAAAACTAATTGTCGGTCTGGGCAACCCAGAACCGCAGTTTGCCTGGACCCGCCACAACGCAGGGTTTCACGTTCTCTCCAGTCTGGCGGCGATCGATGTCTTCGCGTCGATAGAAACCGCCGATTGTGCTGTCATCACCATTGCTTCGGCGGAGGTGGTTTTGGCGCGTCCGGTGACTGGAATGAACTCCACCGGTAAGGCTGTCAAAGCTTTGCTGCAATCATGGTCGTTTTCGCCGAGCGACTTGCTTATCGTGCAAGATGACGTATCGCTGCCCATGGGTAGGATGCGCTTTCAACACGGTGGCGGTGCCGGCGGTCATCACGGAATCGAGTCGACCATTCAAGAACTCAATGGTGAGAGTGGTTTCGATAGACTAAAGCTGGGTGTTGGTCCGGATGTCCGCGGTGATTTGCGCGCGCAGTTTTTGCTAGGACCAATCGCCGACGATGTGACCGAGTTGTACAACCAATCCGTAGCGACTGCTGCAGATGCCGTCAAACATTGGGTCGAATCCGGTGTGCAATCTGCGATGTCACGTTTTAACGGCGTCAATCTGGCTAAGAGAAGCTAACGACGCGTGCGTTAAACCAGTCCGTGTGCGCGCAGCGCATGCTGTTTTTCACCGAATAGAAAGGAATTTCGCATGTCTCAAATCTATCTGGATACAACCGTCGTGGACAACTTCCCTGGTTTTCCTACGACCAAATCGGGCACCGATGAAACCGTCGCCAGCGACGGCAAAAATTACAAAGCTGTCGTCACCGGTCCGGGAACCTTCAAGGTGCTGATCGCTGGCGCCGTAGTCAAGTCGCAAGTGGTGCCGGCAGCGCGAGTGGACATTCTGCTCGACGACATCACACCGTTCAACGCGCCAGAGGGCGCCGGTATCGGGGTCGAGTTCGTCGTCAGCCCGCCGGAAGGCAACAGCGAGCAGAAGGAAGAAGTGCTGCGCTACCGTTTTGTGCGGGGCGAAGACTTCTTTACTTTCGAAGATGCCTACCGTAGCCGCCAGGAAAATCTGCGCCTGAAGCAAGAGGCAGAACGTGGTGGCGCTAACTCTCTGCGCGTGGCTGCCAGCCGCGCCCTGTCCGTCACCAGTGGTGATGCCAGCGAGAACATTAAAGGGTTCATCAACTCTGTCGGCGCCCTCCCTTATATCAGGCTCGCCAGCGTGCTCTCGGGCAACGGTGAGTATGCAGTGACAGAGGCGATGGCCGCTTTCGACGTGCTCTTCGAAAAGGCCGCCAAGGGCATTCTCTTCACTTTGCCGAACGAAACCTGGTTTCACCGGGTGGTAGTGGCAGCTGCCAGCCGTCAGTCCGAGCCTTTGCCGCTTCGACGGGAGTCTGTCGAGGCGTTTGTGCAGGAGTTGAGAGACTCGCCCGCCGGTCAAATCCTGGCAGCGAAGACGAAGGAGTTCGGCGGCAAGCCGTTTACAGGGCGAGAGCTCGTTCTTCTCGTGCGTGCCGGCGCCATCGTCCAAGACCCACCCCATGCCGACGGCAGGCTCGGACGCATCAGGGTCAACCGTGCGTTCATGGCGGCTGGACACGAGGAAAGCCTCAACTACTTCCTGCGGCTAACTCCGTACGACAAATAAACGGTACGCAGATCTAGCAAACCTTCGGGCTACTCGCCCGATATGGAGGTTTCATATGGCATCGAAAAATGCCTCCCCAAAGCGGTTTTCGCAGGGAGGCTCGTTGGCTTTGCTTCTCGGTTTGAACATCGGGCTGTTCGCTCTGACAGTGTTGGTTCCGTTGGCAGCGCTCATCCTGATTCCGCTCAACACGCTGGTTACGACCCTGCATGAGCTCGGTCACGCTCTCGCCTGCCTCGCCACCGGCGGTAGTGTCAGTGCCATGACCATCGTCTCTGATGGTCAGGGTCACGGCGGGCTCACCTGGACCCGCGGCGGCATCGCTCCCATTGTCGATTCCGCCGGCTATCTGGGCGCCGCGTTCTTCGGTTGTCTCTTCATTTTCCTCGGTCGCCACCAGGAAAATGCGAAGAAGGTGCTCGTCGGTCTGGGTGTGCTGATTGGACTGGCAGCGGTGTTTCTCGTCGGTCGTGGGCTGATTCAGCCGCCACCCGACGCGAACACAGTGCAGATCCTGAAAAGCCTCGGCGTTTGCCTGAGCATGTCGGCCGCACTGATCTTCCTCGGTACCAAACTCAACCAGGCTGTAGCGCACGTCCTTTTGCTCGTCATCGCCGGCCAAACGGCACTGAATGCGCTTATGGACACGCTCGGGTTGATCATGATCCATCTGCATCTGGTGCCCTACGGCGGTGAATTCACCGACGCCACCAACATGGCCGCGGCGACGCACTTGCCGGCCGGCTTGTGGAGCATTGTCTGGGGGCTGACGGCGCTCGGCATGCTCATCGTCACGCTGAAGCTGTCCTACGGCAGCAAGGCTGCTAAAAGCAAGTCCTAATTCACATAGCTGCTAGAAGGCGGACGGCTTCCATGCTGTCCGCCTTCGCGCTGTGAAGAAATGAGGAAGTATGAGAAAGGCGCGTTTAATTCTCGTCTTTGCTGGCTCGGTGTTAGTTGCCGGCAGTGCTGTTGCCCAAACATCTGCGATCTCGGTCAAGGACCTTTGTACATCGTTGCCGTCGACCGCTCAATTGCCGGCTTGCTCGGGCAAAAGCGATTCCCCTTCGAAGTCTGTGAAACACGAGTTTGACGCTCAGGTGAAAAGCGCGACCGGCGATCGCAAAATGCAGCTCAAAGAGTTGGAGCGATATCAGAGTGCTCTGGGCGAAGTCGAGTACGCTCTCACCCAAGCGGCTGCACACAAGGGCGCGGGTGATTGGGCCGTGCTTCAACTCGGCAAGCATGACCTGACCATCAACCGAGGCACTCAGCCTGTCATCATCAGCTCCGTGCGGGAAGACTGGACTGCTGGTGCCAGACTGACTGCCGATAGCCCAGTTTGGCTCTGGCAATATCTCCAGGGCAAAGGTTTGAAAGTGACAGTTGAAAAGCGACTGCGCCAGGAGAAGAGCATCCACAGCTGGTGGTACGACGAGTACTGGGCTCTGGTTGTCTCTTGGAGCTAACTCCAGAATAGCCAAGGCTTGCCAGAAGGCAGTGACCATGAGCAGAAGCTGCCCCGGCGATCGCCGTCTGCAGCTTTTGTTCATGCTCATCAAAAAAGGTAAGTATTCGGCCAAGACAGGTAGGGCAAATCGGCTGTAAATCCAGCTTGCTCTGGCGCTTTTTGCGATTTTCTGACCTTTTTGCGCTTTAAATATCGTTACCCTGGGCGCTTGTATGAGGCTGGGAGCTTGAACTGTT
>DATNPN010000019.1:0-52829 GCA_036703195.1 Planktothrix sp.
AACAGTTCAAGCTCCCAGCCTCATACAAGCGCCCAGGGTAACGATATTTAAAGCGCAAAAAGGTCAGAAAATCGCAAAAAGCGCCAGAGCAAGCTGGATTTACAGCCGATTTGCCCTACCTGTCTTGGCCGAATACTTACCACCGAATATGGTGCCGAGAAAGAGAAAAAAATTTGGTTTGGGGAGACGACGAATGCCGTCTCCCCAAACATGTTTAAACGAGTTCGACATTGTTCAGTTTGGGGAAGGTATTCCACCTGTTTTGCTCAATGTCGTCGCAGGCTTTTTTGACCACCTGAATCCGACAGTTGGGCAGGGCGCGACTCAGTCCTTGGACTGTGGTTTGCAGGCAGCGATGGGTGTACCAGCCGCAGACGCGGAAGAAGTTGGTGTTAAAACCAAACTCCCGACAGCCGGCAAGCAACTGGCGCGCACCGATCCACTGCTGCTTTTCCACTCTGATTACGCGATTGTAGCCGCGCAGCAGCTGGTTGATGCGCGGATTTATCGGTCCCATTTCCGGATAGATCACGATCACAATGTCGCACCCCAGCTGTTTGGCTGTGGCAATTTCGCGCTCCACCTCGAGGAGCGGACCATAGCCAGGCAAATCTTCCTTCGAGGGCAAACAGTAAAGTTGAGGGTCGATTACCGCCAATGTGTACATAACGCTCCTTTTCTCGCGGTATTCGAGCCGCGCTAGTGATTGAATTTTCGTTAAATCTGTAAGCCGGATCGGTCCCGCTCACGAGGTGAGCTGAGACGGAAATCTCTCTGGTCATTGCCAGTGAGGGTTTGCGGATACTTCCTGCTATTGAATTGTGGGGAGATCTATATCCTCACAATAGAGCTTTAAGACTAATGAGCTGAATAGATGATCATGGTGAGATTCCCATGCTGGCGCCCTTTACAAATGCGCCACCTGTCGGTTGAACCCTGCTGAGAGCCCCGGATTGTCTCGGTTGAAACAGTGACGGTATTGGCTCCGTTGTAGATTCCACTGGCCAGTCGCGAACTGTACGTTCTGGTACGGCACATCAACGTTTTCGCGCGTCGATTATTTGACGTGCCGCTCTTTCGCCCGATGATATTGCGCCCTGCACTGTGCCCCAGTGTCCGTTAGTGTCCGTCGCTTCGCCGGCAAAAAAAAGTGTGTCCGCTACCGGGCGCGCCAGCTCTTCCTGGGACTCCTTGCCGCCTACTGCCGGATAAGAGTAGGCGCCCAGAGCGTGAATATCGTTCTGCCAGTTGTGCATGTGCCAGCTGACGATAGAGTCGCGGATTGTTGAGCGGTCCATAGGCAGCCAGTTGCACAACGATTGCAGCGCGCGCTCGAAAATGACTTGGTCATCCTCTGTGATGCTACGGTCAGCGTAAGCACCGGATGCCCATGCAACCAACATCGGTACCCGCATCGGAGCTTGTGTCCACCAAGTAGGGAAAAAATCATCGTCCGTGGTTAGGAAGCCCACCGATGCAAAAGTCTCCTCTGCCTCTCCTGGCAGTTTCACATCTTCCCATATGCAGGAGCGAAACAAAATCGAAACCCTGATCGCTTTTCCCATGCGCAAATTCCGCAGAGCTGCCTGTTTTTCTGGAACTGTGGGGGTGAAATTAAGCCCGAATGGTATTTGAAGAAGGCTGATGGGAATTGTCACCACAACTGCCTTGCCGAGGAATGGTGGCAGAACGGTTGCTTCGCCGTTGATTTTCACTGCCACCCCGACTTCAACGCGCCCGGGGAACCAGGTGATCTCGCTTACGTGGTGCTCCAGACGTACTGTTGACGCAGGCAGATCTCGGGAAAAGTGGCGCAGCAGATCGGCATATCCGGACAGAGGGCGAAACTGCAATTCATCGGCGCCAATCGCTTGCGAGGCTTTGACTGATTGAATCAATCCTTGCAGCCCAAGCCGTTCGGCGTCAGCGGCATTGAAACCTTCGACAAAACGAAGAACGAGCTCTTTGACGTCGTCGCTGCCCTCTGTTTCGCGCAGATATTCCGCAAAAGATCTGTCTGGGCGCCCCTCTTCCAGAAGCATCCGAGACATGATTTGATCGCATTGTTCCCAGAGGCGGTCGTTCGCTTCAATCTTACCGCCGCGCATGTTTAGCCGCTTGCCGCCCGTTTTACACAACGGTGTGGAGAGAGCTTCTGCAGCTGCGATTACATCGTTGGCTCTTCCGTGCACGAACTCGGCGCCCAGTTCAACCGGAAATGGCGCCACGTCTGTGAGCGTGTAGACGCGACCGCCGATGCGACTGCGAGATTCCAGTACGCAAACGTTTAGTCCGGCTTCTACCAGGCGTTTTGCCGCGGTTAGCCCGGCGAATCCGGCACCAATGACGATGGCATCGAAGTGGTCGGTCATATACTGCTCCGCGTTGGTGCGCACCAGTATAGCCAATGCCAATGCCGCGTTGATTAGTTGAATGCTATGCAGTATAGTAACTTCTGAAAAAGAGAAGAAAGGCAAAGGGAAGCTGGCTCCCAATGCCTTTCTTTGCGCTCAAGTTAGTGGGCGGGCAACGTTTTAGGAAATAATCAGGCGGTCCGCCGGCAGCCCCTGACGCCCTTGTTTGATGAGCGCGATCAAGAGCCGGGCGATGTTGTAGGCGTCGACGTCGGCGCGATGCGGCGTGCCTTCGAACGACAGTCCCAGATATGCCAGTTTCTTCTCGAGCGAGAGATTTCTCGTTACACCGGTCACCAGAGTGAACCAATGTGAGATGTTGAGCGTCTCGTCGCCGAACGGATACTCGACGCCGGTTGCCAGACATTGCTTTTGCATCGAGCTCAGCTCTTTGCAAGAATCCGTGACCACGAGGCGGTTGCGGCTGCCGTGTCTGTCCGTCAGCCGGCGAATCGCCTCTTTGTCGTACACACCTTGTTTCATCAGCTTGGCGTACGTCCAACCGGTGAGCTCGGTGCAAAGCGGAGAGATCCGCGACAGCACCGGTTTGACCGGAATGCTGACTGTGCGCATGATCTCCAGTGTGGTGCGATTGACTTCGCAAAGGCCGTACTGAATCGTCTCTCGGCGCTCGCCCTCCGGAAAGATACCGTCGGGATAGCAGGAGAGCTCTCGGTCCAGCACGTTGATGACGTTGTTTTTCATTGCGCCTCCTTCCTGCTTGGGCTGTGAAAAGGAGCAGACGTTTGGGCAAACGCCTGCTCCAATCCGGTCAGCCCGCCTGCAGGACGCGAGCTAGCCGAGACTCCCACTTGCCGGCGTGAACCAACCTGAATGCGCCATCTTTGATGGCTTGCGTACGGCTGATGGCACCACTGGCGAAGTCACGAGCGTACTTCTCAGTCTTGAAGACATAGACACGGCCGACGCCGGCATTGTCGACAACATAGAGAGGCGTACGCTTTTCACGCTTGACGATAAACAGCACGTTGCGACCGAGCACAACTTGCTCGCAACCCGCACCCTTGAACATGGCGCTGCGAATAACCCGCTTGACGCCCTCCTGCCGGGCAGAGAGTTTTTGCGTCTTTTCGCTCTGCTCTTCCTGCTTGCGCGCGATGACGTGAGTGCGGTGTGGCAAGAGCTCATGCAAGAACTTTCCCTCGAGACCGTCGAGGAAGTCGTCCCAGCAAGCTGCCGGCACCGGGTCGATCGGATACTGACGCCATTCGTTGCCGTTTGGACGTTCAGGACCGAAGGAAAGGACTCCGTTGGTGAGTCTGCCCTTGACCCATTGAAACGGATACTCGATGGTCACCTGATCGCCTCTGCGCAGCTTGTTTGCCGTCGCCCAGTCGATCTTGCGGTCGAGCCGCATGGTAGCGGTATCCGATACGAAAGCTTTGGTATGCGGAAACCAGTACTTGCTGTTGTCCTCACGCTGTTTGGATTCCCAGCGCTCGATGACGGTGACCGTGCGGCTCCAGACAGTTACGGTTTGACCGTCCGAAAGCTTGAAGCGAACGCCGTGCAGGTAGAGCGGCCGCAGTTCGCGGTAAGCTACTGGTCCCTGGCTGTCGTATCTGCCGACGGGCTCGCCGTTGAAGTACACGCGGTAAAAGGTCTTGGCGCGCTCGTGCGATGCACGCTCCTTGCGAACCTCGACCTTTCCGTGCAGCTGCTCGATTGGATCGGCGATGATGACGATGCGAGCTTTCGACAGGGTCTCAACGTTTACGCGTTTGGCGTCGAGGGGCAGCAAGAGCTGGTTGGCCTGATTTGCCGCATCGACATCCCGTTTGAGAAACCGACGATTCTTGTTCATAAGCTTCTCCTTTGCTTTTGGTTTGATGCGGCAATATCGCCGCTCTCAGACGCGTGCGCGCACTTGCGCAAACACGCACGCGGCCGCCTCTCAAGCAAGCAGTTCTCTGGCACCACAGGTAGTGGCGTCAGATTATTTGCAAGCTAGAGAAACTGAGCGGCTTGGGTTGGTTATGTACTTAAATAAGAGTGAAATCGAAACGCCTGACCGTAGCTCAAAGCGGTGATCTAGTTCTTCGATCATGAGGGGGTAAACACGAATGAGCGCCTAGTTACTGATCTCGCATAACTTGCGCAAGCACATGGTTGAGAGAGCTAGCTACTGATCGCATCTGCCAAGATTCACGGACTGTGCGCGACCCTGCGCCATCCGCTAAACTCGCTACTCTTCGTATTTCCATCAGTGATCTTTACTTTCAAATTCTTCTCTTGCGCGCAGAGAGAAGCTAAGTTTAGGTGTCATATTTTTTTCGCCATAAGCGGTTTTTGATTTCAAAAACAAACATTCCCGCCTAATTCGAAGTTCGTACAATCAATCTTTTGATTGACCGATCTCGTCCGGGCGCAACAAGTCCAATCCGAAACTTTGAGATGAAGGAGGTCTCGAATGAAAGTTCTAGATGCGATTGTCAAACTGGTGGAACTGTCTCGAAACGAGCGTTTGAGAGAGTTCATCCGGCAAAATATGGAAACGCGAGGAGCGGCGATGACGACTCTCGACACTCACGTTGATGGACTCGATTCTTCCATTCCCGAGACGTCGAACACGAAGAGCAGCCGCAAGAGCGAGCACATCTGTCCGCACTGCGGCAGTGAGCGTTCGGCAGACAAGCAGGTCGTGCAGCCGAAAGTGATCGCGCGCTTTGAACCGGTGCAGTGTGAGCCGCTTTTGCAGCGGATGAGGGTGATAGTTGCAACAATCAAAAAAGCCATCAACGACCAAGAGTGCACGGCTCGTGGGGGCGTCTCTCTGATTCAGTTGCAATGCACTCTTCACGGGCAGTATATCCAGGCCGAAGAGCTCATCGCTCCATTACAGCGAGAAATGTTCTCCCTCTCTTACGAACGTCGCCGTCTAATTGAACTGATCTCGTTCGGGCTCACCAGTGAGACGGGCGAAACGCATTCAACTTGGCGCTCGGTCGTTGTTGCCCCAATGCAGAGTTTGTCTGTAAAGCTCTTTGCAAAAGACCGCGAGCGTGGTGCACTGATGGCCGGAGAGAGCTGCATTCACAACATCGAGCGCCTCATCTGCGAGTGGGAGAGAGAACTCGTTCCGCAGATTGACGCAATCATTGGCATCGAGCCTGTCTTTGCCGGGGAGCACCAACTGGGAGCGACTATCGATGCCTAAACGACGAGACAAAGGCAGACGTGCTTATTTGAAAAAGCGATGGGGATTCGCAGTACGAGAGTATTCGAGTCCCCTTACCGACCAAACCTGAGGGTGAAACCGCCAATCATAACGGTTTCACCTCTTTTTTTATCTAAAACGCAGGTGATACTGTATAACATAGTATTAAAAACCAAAACAAATAGTTTTAATTGTGCAGTTTCATGCGCACTACAGGTGGTGAATGCCCGGGCAAAAAAATTTTAAAAATAAGCAAGGAGTTCAGTTGGTATGCTGAACTCCTTGCTCGACAGTTTTTACAACAGTTCTCGCGTCAATGCGCAAAGGCGGGCAGCCGTTTCTTTGTCGGCTGTGCCAACCTTGCCTGGACTCTGAGCCAAACCCTGCTGGAAGTGGCGCTGAAAGGCATCGAGAACGCTCTTCAAGTCCGCATTCGGGTCATAGCCGTAGCGGTTGAGAGCGCTGCGAATCTCTGCTTCGCCCCACTTGGCCGTGAATTTGTAATCATCGGACGTGGGCTCTTTCCAATAACCGATCCCGGCTGCTGCCAAGTTCTGCCACGGAAAGAAGAAGCCTGGATCTTGTTTGCGTCCTGGTGCTACATCGCAGTGTCCGACCACGCGCACAGGCGAGATGTCGTAGCGACTGAGAATCCACGCGCACAAATCTTGAACGGCAGCGTTCTGCGCCTCGGTGTAAGGACGGTCGCCTTGATTGGCGATTTCGATGCCGATGGAGAGCGAGTTGATGTCAGTGCCGCCCTGCCAATAAGAGACACCGGCATGCCAGGCGCGTTTGTCTTCTTGTACGAGGCGATAGATGGTGCCGTCTTCACCGACCAGGTAGTGCGAGCTGACCTCGGACTTCGGGTCACACAGACGGTCGAGAGCTGCTTGAGTCGTCTCCATCGCCGTGTAGTGCAGCACGATCATGCTCGGACCGGGGGTCTTTCTGTCACCGAAGTTAGGCGATGGATGATCGATTATCTTGGGCGTTTCCACCAGCTTGACCTGGGGGTGCGGCGGGAAAAATATCCGGCGAGCCAGCCACGCGATCGCCAGAGCAATAGCAATTATGACAAATGGGTTCATAGCAGTTTCCTTCTCTGCTGTTTGAGTGAGCGAGCGATGGGTAAAACGAAACGCACAGACCAGAGCTGTGTGTTCAATGTTGGAAGAGGTGCACTCGCTTGTCTCTGGAGATGATTGGCTTGAAAAAGTAATGGCATAAGAAGCGATGCTGACTGTACTTAGTACCTGTATGAGAATTCAAGTCGTTCTCTTCTCGAAAGGCAACGATCAACTGGCGCAGCTTACGCAGTCAAGAGGTCCGTCGTCATGTTCGATTCGAACCCAAAAGCAAACCGCATTGCGAACTCCAGTTTCTAAGCGGTTTCTGACCGGTTGCAACAATGGCCAATCTCGGAACGGAAAAGCTGCAAACCTTGGCACCATATATGGTGCCGGGAAATCCAAAAAAAGGACGAAAAAAGCAAAAAAAAATGCCGCGGTGCGCTTCCCCTGATAGGGCGCACCGCGGCCAATGCATTGAGGTGTTCGCTGCAAACTACGGGCGGATACTCTCTATACGAGCACCTTGCCCTCGCTTTGCTTGGCGGACGCCTCTCGGTCGGCTTTCACCGTGGCAATCTCCGCTGCCAGTTCTGGTTTCTCATCGCCCTCAAGCAAGAGTTTGAAGCGATCGGTGAACACGGTCTCGTCTTCGAAAACAACGCTAGCGATACGCTCGATGGAGTCAATCTCCTCTGTGACGAGAGCGCGGGCTTCGTCGTTGAGGCGTTTAACCATCTTGCGCCAGGCATTGTCGAAGTCGTTCTGAAGTTGTGTTCCCAAAGCAATACGGGGATAGCCTGTCTTCTCGTCCAGGGGGATACTGATCTCGCCAAGCTCTTCCGACATACCCCAGCTGCCGCACATGAGCCGGCACATCCTGCTGGCCTGCTCGAAGTCGTTGCTGGCGCCGGTGTCGACATGCTCAGCGCCCACCAGAACCGTCTGTCCCAGCCGTCCCGCCAGAGCGCAGACGATCTTGGTTTCCAGCCAGTCCTTGCGGTACGTATAGCGGTCCGTCTCACTGTGGCTCTGCATCATGCCCAGAGACTCGCTGCGCATCTGCCGCGAGACTTTGGTGGGAAGCTCCTTGCCTTTGCTCTTTCGAGCCAAGGCGACGCCGTGAGCTGCCTCGTGATAGGAAGTGAGAATCTGATCGTCCACCGGTTGGTTTTTCTGCTTCGATTCGAGGTGATCACCGAACTGTGCTTCGTCGATGGCGCCGTCGAATTCGATTCGATAAACCGTGCGGTCGAGCTTGTCTTCTTTGATCAGCTCCTTCACCTGCTCTTCCGTCAGTCCCTCAGCCTCCGCTTTTTCCCGAGCCCGTTTGGCGGCTCGAATGGCAGCGTCGTTGCAGATGTGCTTGATCAGGGCTCCTGTCATTCCGGGCGTTCTGCGAGCCATCTCTCTCAGGTTAACATCAGCGGCCAGACGCATTTCACGAGTGTGAATGCGGAAGATTTTCTCGCGCCCTGCTTGGTCCGGAGGATTCACCTGAATGTGGTAGCTGAGACGACCTGGGCGAAGAAGCGCCGGGTCGAGGTTTTCCTTCATGTTGGATGCACCAACGACGAAGATACCCTTGCAACTGTTGAAACCATCGAGGCAGGTGAGCAACTGATTAATAGTCTGGTTGTGCTCTTTGTCACCACCTGAGCCACCACTGGTGCGGTGGCTACCGACTGCATCCAGTTCGTCGATGAAGATGATTTGCAGTCTGCCGGTCTTTTTGTACCGTGCTTCCGCGTCTTCGAAGGTCTTGCGAATACGCGAAGCGCCGACACCGACATACATCTCGATGAACTCGGAGGCAGAGCGAATCCACAAGTCTGCGTGGCCCGCTTCGGTCTTCAACGCCTTTACCAGCCAGGTTTTGCCAGTGCCGGGAGGGCCGGTGAGCAATGCTCCTTTCGGTATTTCGGCGTGAAAATGGTCGTAGTAATAGCGATACTTCAACCATTCAGAAATCAGGCGTATCTTCTCTACTGCTTCCTCGCAGCCACCGACCATATCGAACGTGACTTTTACTTCGTCACCTTCCGGACCGCTGTCGTTGGGCGTGCTGCCTCCCGTTGCCGCACCAGGACCGATGCTCAAACCGCCGAGAGCGCTACCGTTGCTATTCTCCTTATGCACGTTCATAAAGAAGATGACGACGGCGAACAAGCCGACGGACGCCACCAAGATCCAGAACCAAGCGGAGACATTGGCGAACAGACCTTTATCCAGATACGGCTTGCCGTTTTCATGGCGGACATGTGCTGCGTCCAGATCCCGCAGGAGCTCAGCCTTGTCCGGGTAGTTGACGATGTACGACGGATCGATTGCCGTGACATCAGCAGACGCGTTGGCTGGGGTTTGATTAGTTTTGGGCTGCGGCTGTGATTGATCCGCAGGCGCGCCCTTCGATGTACTAGCATCAGCGACAGACTTAGGCGTCGCACTCGGTACTATGACCGGTGCTAAGTTCGGAAAGCCTGCAACGGGTGCCGAATTGATCGCATCGCGAATGAACACCACTACGCCGTTGGGCAGTTCATACGCTTTGCCCTTCGGGTTGTTCGACGCAGTCGAGCTGCCGTTCTGGTTGTTCGGACCTGGCTTCACATCCGGTTGAGCGACTGGTTTTGCGTTTTGCTGTGCGCCGCTTCCCTGCTTCGAGCTGTCGACCGAAACAGGCTGAGCTGGTTGAGTGCCAGTCGGTTGAGTGGCGGCTGCAGGTTGTGTAGTGGCGCCAGTGGGTTGTGTCGTGCTCGGCGCCGGCTGCGGTGCCGGTGCTCCGTTCACGTACACAATCACTTCAGGCACATCGCGGTAGATGACCACTTCTCGAATTTGCTTGGGATCTTGCTTTATGAGAGTCTCAAGCCAGTGGTTCGGCATCGATCTTGCCGAAGACTTCACGTCTTCCGGTATTTGCGCAATGGGCGCATGACTGCCTATACCTGTGAAGAACATGATGATGACGAGAGCTGCCAGCGCTGCCCAAAGTTTGAACAGAGTGAGTGGGTTTTTGAAGTCAGAGTGGAAGAGTTTTAGGGCTCTGTTGGTTATCCAGATCCATACTCGTTGTAGTTTTTGCATGGCTACACCTCAAGTGCCGAGAAGACTGGCAGCCATGGCTCGCCAGTCTTCTACAGAAAGATAATTTTGTTGATCAGGGATGTTTCTGCGTTCAGCACGAAAACTGAAGCGCCAGAAGTGCCCAGCTCCATAGAGCTGACTGAATCGGCTAAAAGCATCGACAAACGATGTTTTGGGCGGAAAGTGTTTCTTTTGGAATGGGCGGATTGAACACATTCACCCTACTATCTGCTTCTTGACTTCTCAACAATTTCTTTAGGATTGATGCGCGGGCGCCACTTTGATTACACGCCTCTAATGCTGGAGAATCAGGCGCTGCTGCTGTTTACGACCTTTTATCTTGCCGGTATCAGAAAACCTGCGGAATGAGCGGATAGGTTGCCCTGATGAAGTTCCGCTTATCTGGCGGCTCTAGGCTCACGCAGTTAGTGCGAGTTACTTCGACTCTATGAAAAACGGGATCGAATTCCGCCGTGCTTCTTCGCGGTCGCCGCCATCCGAGCAGGATTGCTCAGCAATAAAATTGCGGCTTGTAGTTGACTATCGTCATGCGCCCGCTTATTTGCCACGAGAATGTTTGGCTTAAGTCCAACTCCGTGCGGATTTTCACCACTGGGCAGAAAGTAGCGCGCCGCGGTTATCTTGATCGAGGTGCCGTCATCAAACTCCCAAACTCTCTGAATGACGCCCTTCCCGAACGTTCTCGTACCAACCAGAAGAGCTCGATCGTTATCTCTCAGTGACCCCGCCACCATCTCCGCCGCTGACTTGGTGGTGCCGTCGACAAGCACGATCATGGGCTTGCTTCCCGTCAGGTTCGGCTCTCTATAACTCGACGCGATGGTGCCGCATTTCTTGGTGACGGCGCAATTGGCATTGAGCGAAAGATCTTCGATTTCTCGCTTGCCGTCCGGTAATCCGTCCATATGTACGAACTGACCTTTGGGCATCAGCAAAGCGAAAAAGTGGTAAGCGTTATTGATGGCACCACCCTTATTACCACGCAGGTCGATGATGTAAGAGCGGGCGGTGGAGAGCTGCTGGAGCGCTTCTGTGGCTTCATCAACGCAGTCCTTCGAGTTGAACATCGAGAGATGCAGGTAGCCGATGTTGCCGGGAAGCATTTTGCTCGCCACCACGTCGTGCGCGTCCTCTTCCTGCCTGCGTTCTGTGGTGGCATCAGTGTCCCGGTAATAGGTGTAATCGTCTCTCAGTGATGAGACCATGTCATGGATGGCTGCTTGTGTCGCCTCTTCGCTGGTGAGCCGTCCGTCGTAATGGTGCTTCCATAAATCCCAAGCGCCTAGCCGCTCTCGATAAAGAAAATAGCGGCCCACCAACTCCCAGGCTTGCTCGTACTCAACTTCGTAGACGGTCCGCGGAGCCCTCGCCGAAGAAGGAGAGGCGAGGGCTTCTTGCGCGGGCGTCGAGTTGCCGCAAACCAGAGGTTCCGTGTGCGGCTTGGTCACGGAGCGAAGAGGATCGCCTGGAAGCAGACATGTACCGGCGACTGCCAGTGTGATTGCGATAAGCAGATAGGGATGCCGGGCGGTATATCGCATTTGCCTGTATCCTCCAGGCGGTTATTCACGCCTCTAAAAGCCGGGCAGGCGTTCGATTCCAGATCGAGGCTCAGAGATGTCGTGAAGCAAACCCGACTTCTTTTGTTCCACGCCAAAGCTTCGCCGCGAGGCCGAAAAATGCCGGAACGATCTCAGGCAGTAGAGTGAAAGTCAAAAGTTTGTTCTACCACTATGGCACACACCTGGCATTCTGCCTAGATCTTGGCGGTTCCTCTTTGGGTTGCGCTTGGAACAGTCGGGAGCCGAAGCGGCTTTTGTGAGGGTGGGAAGCGGAGAATGACTGCCAGCGGGTTCTATGTTTCAATACTATTTAAGGGAGTAGGTGCTAGATTTTAAAGAAGATGGGACCGACGTGGAAAAAACGGCGGTCCCATTTTTTGCAACTAAGTGCGGTTGAGCACGATGAGAGCGCTGCTTGAGCAGAATGCGCGCCCGTCATAGGGCTATCTACTGCCTGTTTTAGAGGCGCTTGATGAGGCGCTTGGTTGCCAGCTCGGATTGCTGTCTCGCACGTTCTACCCGGGCGCACTTGTGGAACAAGACCTGCTCTGGTCGTCCCAGATACGGTGCACCTACTGCCCAGGGCGAGTGGCACGGAGGCGAAAACACATCGTTGTAGGTGCGGAAGCCGATGCCGTCATCGTGTATCCAACCCAGCTCAAGCAGCGCTTTGTGCACCACTTTGATATCTTCCGGAGCTCCTTCGAGATCGACTTTGACCCGATTGAATCCGTGATACTGCGTCTCCAGCTGCTGAATGCACTGCCGATAGAGCAGTGCCTGCGCCTGTGTTAGCCGCGTCGGGATCAAGAGGGCGGGGAATTCGCCTGCCAATTTCTGGAACTTCAACTGGAGATCCTCCAGAGCAGTTCTCGGGCACCTGACGCTCAATCCCTTGAACGAGAGCCCGCTGCTGAAGTGATTGAAGCCCGGTGCCGTCGCGTCAGCACCGGAAAACCAGAGCTCTGGGTCGTGGTCGTTGACCTCAGGCAGCAAGTAGCGGCAGCGCCCAAATAGATCAGCGGCGCGAAAATCGTGGAAACTGACACGCCAGTTGTGCTTCCAGAACAACTGGGACACTGCCTCTGCAGTCTTTTGACTGAAGCCTCTGCAGCTGACGGCGACGACATTGTATCCGTAGAATTGTTGCTTGAGTTGATGGATACAACGCTCGTAGAGCTTCTGCCTGCGCCGAGTTTGAGTCGGTTTACCACCTTTTGGCGGCAGCTCAATTGCCCATGTTGGCATAAGTTACCTCCGAGTTCGCACCGATCAATCCGGGATGTATATCGACGGGTTCTTTGTGAATTTCGAATTTGGCCAGTGGTTCTTGCTTTGGCCACTCGCCCTTCTCGAGCTGTTCGACGACGCGACTTAAGGTCAGCGAGATTGCGTAAGTCGCTTCCTCGGTGACAACGAATGGCAGCCGTGGGCTTCCAAATTCTTCTTTCTCTGGCCCGGCGAACGTGAGGATTTTCGGAAGCGCGCGTAGCTGCGGCAGCGGGCTATGATCTCGGCTGCGCAGACGAAATCTCTGCCAACCGATTTGCAAGTAGACATTCTCGAAGTCGGGAGCAAGGTTTAGTTCAACACGCCGATCACTAAACGCCGTATCAGACAGAAAATGGACGCTCCTCAGAGCCGCCATATCCGCCACCCGCTGTCGTCCGAAAGCGAATACACCTTGCTTGCGCCCATAGCTGAGACGCAAGTTCGGGGTGACATCGATAGAGCTGAAATAGTAACGACCATGTCTGGCTAAGTCGTAGTGGCAAATTCGGTGATCGACTCTCTCGGGATGAGCGTTCGCATAACGGGCAGCTCGCGCGCCAAGCTCGTCGAGAAGTCCGTACTGTGTAGAGGTCGGTAATAAAAGTGTTTTCTTCATGTTCACCTTCAATCGTTGCCGCAATGCGGCTGTTGCTGGGCGCAGTCAAGACGATGAGCCCGGACAAGCAACTGCTAGATTCTTTTGATGCCGGAAGAGTTCTCCGGATCGAGCATGGGAAGGGGGATCTCGGTTTTTCGAGATAACTCCTTTAGCAAAAATTCGGCGTGCAATACGAGAAGCTCGAGGGCAAGGTAATCATATTCGCTTCTGGTACGAGAGAGATGTGTTATCGCGGCGGACATCGACTCCTGCGCTTGGGCAAATAATGACTGGCTTTCACCAGGGAGTGCGTGATCCGAAACAGCGGCGATCGCCAGAGCGACTCGCGCCATGACTGGTTTGATGTTGTTTTGCTGGATAAACTGCATATAGTTGCTTCCTTTTCTCTGCCACCGTTCCGCATCGTGGTTCGAACTCTGACGGGTTTAGCGTCAGATCAATCGCATGATGTAGTTCAAGATGAGCTGTTTTGTGTAATTCGGAGTTGGGTCGCAGGGAATACAGAGAGATAACTGAGGTTATCAAGAGGCGTGGGCGAAAAAAACCTTCGTTACGTTCAAACCATGATCTCTTATGAGATCTCTGTGTAGCCCGGCAGGCAGTGGATCGCTGCGCAGACGCAAAAGCGGACGGTGGGAATGGATGAACATCATCTCCGGTTGGCACTACAGGTGGTGCCAACCGGGCAAAAAAATAGGTGGAACCGTCGTAATTGACGATTCCACCTACAGTGAGGCTGAAGCGGTCAGTTGCCCGTGTTCGGTTTACCGCCAGGCATAGCCCACGGTGGCGGCAATATTCCTTCTGGGAATTTCGCTTTCATAACCAGGAACAGTGATGCCAGTGCCGGTGATTCGCACTTGCCGCAGGTTGGCGCCACCGCGCACGACAACGACCGCCGGCTGATCGACTTCATCAGGAAGCTGGCGTACCAATAGAAGCAGAATGTCGAACGTTTCCGAGCTGGGATTTTGCGTCGAGTAGGAGAGCGCATTGATGATTTCGCCCGTCATACCTTCGTCGCCAAAACGCCACTCGATGGGAGCGCGCGCAGCGTAATAACTGTCACGATGGAAGCTGGCGTGCTTGTACATTTTTTGCGCAGACTTCCATTTTGCCGACTGGCTGTCGCCTTCCCCGCGATTGACGCCGTCAGCCAGGTCGCCCGAGCGAGGAACTCGCGGTCCGCGAGTCAGGCTGATGCGACCGAGTGCCAAAAGGGCACCGAGTCCGATAGCGAAAATGGCAGGGGTCCACGAGCCGGTAGCACCCTTCAACGTGAGACCGCCGGCGATACCAGCCGCGGCCAATGCCCACATGAGCGCGCCCTGCATGTCGAACTTCCATCCGTAGTCGTCCTCGTGAAACGGAACGCTGCCAATGATGAAGCCGAGAAATGCCGCGATTCCGCCCACCCAGATAACCGAGCTGGGCAGAAATGCGGATTGAGAAGCTGCTTGCCCTGCGCTCTGCGCTGCTTGTGCCATGGCAGGCACAGCCGCTGCAAGGGCGAGAGCGATTGAAGCCACTTTAGTGACTAGTTTCATCTTTTCTCCAGTTGACGATGGCGCCCGCTGCTGTATTTTTGCAGCGGGCGCCTCGGAGGGCTGTCGTACAACGCCCTTTACTTACCGACGCCGATGCCGACGTCAGTTTTTCGAGCCGGGAGCGGGTGTTGAACCGCCGCCGCCGGGAGCGCCGTTGTTTTGCAGCGCCTGCAATGCTTCCGGGCGCAACTTGACGAAGACATCGCGGGCGGCAATCTGTGCACCTGCGGTCAAGCCGGCAGTGCTGTCGTTTTCGATCGGCACGAGCACCAGGTCGGACTGCCAGCTGTAAGCGACGAAAGTCTGATGCAGAGCGGGGATTTCCAGCATAAACATCTCGTCGGCGCTGAGCCCTTTCGCTTTCATGACACCGTTTCTGGTGGCAGTAAAAGCCACGGCAGGATAAGCCCCAAAGCTGGTCGGAGCGAACTTGCCGCAGGAGTCCGGGCGCATTCTGAACTGTGAGCGAACCATGCCGTTGGCAGAGACCGGATACATAACCTCCGCTCCGCCGCGCAGCAGTCCGCGCGGGTCATCGAGCGGGTGAAACTGCTCGATTGCGTTCAGTCCGACAAAGTAGACTGAAGCCGGAGCTTCCAGTTTAGCCTGACTGACTTCCTGAGCCGATTGAAAGCCGAGGTAGCCGTTAGATTGAACAGCCAAACTCTTCATGGTTGACAGAGCAGTGGCAGCGGCCGCGTCCTGTGCGCCCGGGCTGGGAAAGACTACCGGGTTGCAGGAAGCCGTGTTGGTTGCAGCCGGTGCACTGACAGCTTGTGCCGGCGCCGAGTGCGAAGAGCCGTGAAAAACCAAGAGTAATGTCGCCGACGCTAACGCTGAGAGGGCGAGTGTAATTGCTACTCTTCGATTCATGTTTTCTCGTCCTGATTGAAAGTGGGCGCTCAATCCGAGGATTGAGCGCCGCGAGATAAGTGCAGGTTCGATTTACAGTTGGATCAATCTTGTTTCTTAGCAGGGGACACCACTGCTGGCGCAGCTGCCTCCGCCAAATCCAGCACTTTGTCGCTGGACGCTGCCGTTGACGGAGCGCTTTCACGCTGCGCCACGAGCTCCCGCAAAAGTGCGTTGGTCTCGCGGTTGTCGGCTTGCAGCTTCTCCACCAGCGCCTTTGTTCTCAAAAGCTCGCCCTGTACTTCGCCGAGAGTGGTGAAGTCCAGCCGAGCGCTGCGGTTGAAGAGCTTGTTGCGAACAATCTCCGAGATCAGACCGATGAACACACCGGCAAGGCTCATGCCGATCACAATCAACACCGAGGTGATGACCTTACCCGCGCCTGTGACGGGAGCCGGCCCGAAGCCGATTGTCGTCACGGTCGTGAGAGAAAACCAGATGCCTTCCCAAAAACTGTGGTACGTCTGCGGCTCGAAGTGTCCTAGCAAAACCGCCGATGTGCTGACGAGAACGGCCGCAGCAGCACCGGTGACGAAGACCGGATGCGCCTGGAAGCGCTGTCCGGTGAAGCGAACCACTCGCCACGCGTGCGCCAGTGTGCCGGTCAGTTGAAGCACGTCCATCGGGACGAAGCGACTGAGCACGAGCATCTGGCTGAAGATGTGAAAGGAGCCCTCGGTGTAGTGAGGAATCCAGCACGCGCAGACGAGCAGTTCGAGAATGTGAGACTTGATGTATGAGAGGGGCCGACCGCTCAACAGACAGTACACACCATAGCTGACAACGAAGGCGCCCCAGATGATGGTGCGCACGCCGATGAGAAGTTGGTGCCAGTCATAGTTGAGGAAGGGCAGCTTCCAGTGGGGGTTGACGAGATCGGCCGTCACCACCAGTGCAACAGCGATCATTGAGAAGATGCCGAGCACAGTGTTAACTGTGCCTTCGGCGCCCAACACCCAATTGATCAGCTTTCTACCAAAACCTTTCGCCATAAGCAGGTTCCTTTTCATGTGGATCATATCGGCGTCACCCGGTATGAGAGCCTGAGAAGAAGGGTGCCGGCGCAGAGCATTCCGAATCGATCGGAATACTGCGCACCACATATGGTTGAGCGCGGTGAGACGTCCGCGTCAACGCACCGTTGTAGCGATGCCGTTCGGCAAGACAGCAAGACGCCGTCTTTCAAGCCGCTCGACATTTCGAGTAGTTTCATCGATGTCCCTAGTCGTGCCTCTTAGAGGTGCCGCTCGGCCCGCAATGCAGACCGAGCGCGCCTCTTTCTTCAGCGAGTGAGCAAATCGAGCCAGTCCTAGCGCCGCATCATCGCTTCGATGTCGGCGATTGCTTTGGGCACGAGCGACGTCAGCACGCGGTTGCCTGCCTCGGTGACAAGTACGTCGTCCTCGATCCGCACCGCGATACCGCGATACTTCTCAGGGACACGCGTGTCGTCTGCCGCGAAATACAGACCCGGTTCGACCGTGAAGACCATGCCGGGTGCCAGTTTGCGTGCCTTGCCTTTGTCGGAGCGCGTGCCGTTGGTACCGACGTCGTGCACGTCCAGACCGAGCCAGTGGCTGGTGCCGTGCGGGAAGAAGGCGCGGATGTGCTCCTCACTGATCCCCAGTTTCGCCAGACCATCAGACAAGACTTTCTGTGCCGTCTCATGCACGTCCCTCAACGTGGCGCCAGGCTTGGCGGCGTTGATGGCGGCTTCCTGCGCGTCCAGCACGAGCTGATACACTTGCGCCTGCTCCGCAGTGAACTTACCGTTCACGGGAAACGTGCGGGTGATATCGGCAGCGTAGCCCTGGTATTCGCAGGCGGCGTCGATGAGAACCATGTCGCCTCTCTTGAGCCCGCCCTGGTTGCTGATGTAGTGCAGCACCCAGCCGGAGGGACCGTTGGCGACGATGGACGTGTAGGCGGGAGCCATGGCACCGTTGTCGGTGAAGATAAACTCCATGGTGGCCTGCAGCTGATACTCCTTCAGCCCGGGGCGGCAACGTTTGGCCGCGGCAATGTGCGCCTCGGCGGAGATGCGTGCTGCCTCTTCAATCATGCGCACTTCAGCGGCGTTCTTGAACATACGCATGCCGTGCAGGATATTCTCCGGGTTGAGCAGGTTGCGCTGCCCTTCCGCCCAGATTTTCTCGAAGCGTTTGTCGAACTCGGGGTTGCGGCCGAACTTGTAGTAAACGTTGTCGCTCGACGCAATCAGCTTGCCGACGACCTCTTCGAACTTGTCCACGGTGTGGGCTTCGGCGGCGAAGAAGTGCGCGGCTGCGCCTTCGGTGCCGGCGCGGATACCGGTCCACTGCTCACGCGCGGCGTCTTTCGCCCGCACGAACATGACCAGCTTTGTCTCCTTGCGGCTCACCTTGTGAAACACCAGCGCCGACTCGGGCTCCGGAAATCCGTTCAGGTAGAGAATGTCGGACGACTGACGGTAGGGATACTCCGTGTCGTTCGAGCGCGTGCGCTCAGGGTTGCTGACGATAATCGCAACCGAATTGGGCTTGAGCGCGCCAAGAAATTTGCTCATGCGCGTCTGGTAAGAACGCGCCGTGATGCTCGGACGCCGCGAGGCGCGAGCGCTTTTGTGGTTACTCATTTTCTTTCACCTCGATTTAGTTTCGATCGATTTCTTGCATGAGAAAACCGAGGGTGGCAGCAACTGTGCTACCACCCTCGGTGCAATTATTAGGGCGCATCAACGCGCTAGCAGTTGACGCGATCTCTCACGTCAGTTCAGCTGAGCGTGCCGGCCACGACAGTGACAAACGATTCCGGGCGGATGTACTTGCGCAGAGCCGCATCCACCTCGTTCTTGCTGACGGACTGGATCAAAGTGGCAAACTCGTCCATCGCTTGCACTCCCAAACCGAGAGACTCGGCGTCGGTAAGCGCGGAAGCGATCGAGTCGCAGCGACGCAGCTGCACCAGGTAGGTACCGGCAGCCGATGACGACTCGCGAGCGAGCTCTTCCGGCGAGATACCGTCCTTCAGGTATTGCGCCACGACCTCGTCAATCAACGCCAACGCCTTATCGACGTTTTTCGGGTTGACCGACAGTTCGATCTTGAACGGTGCGCCGGCGCGAGAGACGTCGGTGAAAGCCGAGTAGATGCCGTATGTCAGACCGGCTTCGCGGCGAATCTTCTTGCCCAGGCGCGCGGCGATCGTGTCACCACCGAGCGCGGCGTTAGCCAGCTTGGCGGCGAAGAAATCCGCCGACGTGCGCTGAACTTTAACCGGATGTCCGATGACGATCGATGCGTTCGCCTTATCGGGAATCTGGACGTCAACCCGCTTGCGCTCGGAAGGCAGAGGCGTGTTGTCCTCCTCAAAGGCGGGCACTTCCGCACCCTGCCAATGGCAGAACGCGCTCTTCACCGCGGCCACCGTCTTCTCCAGATCGATGTCACCAACGATGGAGAGGATAGCTCCCTTGGGCGAGTAGAACGCCGAGTGGAACGCTTGCAGTTCCGCCGCCTCAATCGACTTCGTTTCGGTTATGCACTCTGCGAATGAGCGATCGTAGTAGACCGACTCTTTCGGGTAGAGCGTCTGCACCAGCGCTTCCTTGGCGCGACCTTCAGTGTCGGCTTGCTGACGCTCGAAGTATGATGCGTACATCATCTTCGCGGTGGCCAGCTCCTTCTCGGGAAACGCAGGGTGGGCGAGAAGGTCGGCTATTAAGCCGAGCATCTCGTTCAAGTCCGACGGCACCACCTGCGTGGAGAACTTGGTGCCGAAGTTGCTCGCTGCGAACGCCAACCGCGTGCCCATCTCTTCCGTCAAGCTGGACACATCCTCGGCCGACCGAGTGGCGGAGCCTGATGTGAGCTGGTTGGCGGTAAGAGAGGAGACGATCGGCTTCTCGAGAGCATGAGCACCGCCGGCGCGCAGTTTACCCGCGATGCCGACGACGCCAGTACCGGGAGTGGGCATGACGAGAAGAGTCAAGCCGTTATCCAGCGTCACTTTCTTCGTCTTGCTCGCGAAGGTGCCGTTATTGCTCTGCTCGGACTTCTGAGCGGAAGCGGTAGCGGCGCGCTTAGTGTCAGTCTTGGACTTGTTCTTCTTGGGAAGGAAATACCCGACGGTGCGGTTGTTTTCGTCGAAGTAGGTAGCGGCAACTCGCTGAACTCCTTCAGCGGAGACTGCCTCGAAGTTGTCGTCGTAGTCGACATAGAAGCTCCAGTCAGACACCGACTCCGCCTCGGCCAGTTGGTTGGCCATGCTCATCGGGTCGGCGGCAGCAAGAGCAGTGCTCTTGCGGTTGGCTGACTTGGCGCGCCGCAACTCGTCTGCGCTGGGCGGCTCGGAAGCGAGCTTAGCCAACTCGGCATGAATTGCTGTTTCGACGTCTTTGCAGTCGACTCCGGGAGCCACCGTCGCCATGACGAGGAAGAGACCGGGGTCGCGCTGCTGGAAGTTCCACACGCTGGCGGAAGCGCACAGCTGCGTCTCGACCAGAGCCTTGTAAAGCCGGCTGGTCTTGCGCGAACCACCGAGCACGTCAGCCATGACAGCTAACGGATAAGTGTCCGCATGCACAGCTTCAGGTACGTGGAAGGCTGCCACCACGCGCGGTGCATCACCGGCGCGGTTGATGGTGAAGCGACGTTCGCCCTCCTGCTTCGGCTCTACGGTGTACACACTGGGCAGCTCTTTGGGCGCCCGCGGATGCACTCCGTAGTATTTGGCGATCAACTCGAGCGCGTGAGCCGACTCGAAATCGCCCATCACCAGGAGCGAAGTGTTGTCCGGCCAGTAAAACTCATCGTAGAACTGCTTGAGCCGATCGATCGTGATGCCTTCCACATCCGACACCCAGCCGATTGTCGGATGGTGGTACGGATGCTCACGGAAGGCGACGGCGTATGCCTGCAAAAGCATGACGCTGGTGGGATCGTTCTGACCGCGCTCGAGTTCGTTGCGCACTACGGTCATCTCGGAAGCGCGCTCCTCGTCATTGAGAACGAGGTTGCGCATGCGGTCCGACTCAGCAGCGAGGCAAAGTTCGAACTTGTCTTTAGGCACGACTTCGTAGTAATTGGTGCGGTCGAACCAGGTGGTGGCGTTCCACTGTCCACCGAACGGCTTGAGCAGTTCGGGGAAGTTATAGATCTGGCCGGTGCGCCCGTCTTTGACGCCCTTGAACATCATGTGCTCGAGGATGTGAGTGGCGCCCGTGTAGCCGACCGCTTCGTTGCGGGAGCCGACACGGTAGAGCGGCATCACCGTAACGACCGGGCTGGCATGATTTTCAGCCAGAATGATCTTGAGCCCGTTTTTGTCGAGGCGGTACTCCGCGACACCTTTGGACTCTTTGATAAATGAAACACCCAGCTTTTCCAGGTGGGGTTGAGGGACGTTCATGCGTTAGAACTCCGTTTAGTCTATGTCCCCTGCAAAGGGACCGTATTTAAAAGCAGGACGTGCTACGCGCACGTCCGCACATCGTGATTGTAACCGGCTTGGCATCTGCAAAATGCGGGCGCGCACCGTTGCCGATGCGCCGCCCGCTAAAATGCCCGCCCGATTACTTTTGCACGCCGGACAAAACCGTGACGGCGAGGTCGGTGCGGAAGTATTTCCGCATCGCCTCGTTCGCTTCGGCAACAGTGACTGAGCGCAGCGAGTTCGACAGGCTGTCGAGTGCCTGCGCCCCCACTCCAAGAAATTCCATCGATGTAAGCGTGGTGGCCACACCCAGTGAATTTGCCATGCCGACCACAGCCAGCCCATAAGCGCGCCCTGCTTCGTCAGCCAACTCCTTCTCGGTGATGCCGTTCTTTTGCAACTCGTCCATCACCTCAGCCACCAGAGCCAGTGCCTTTTCGGCATTGACCGGATTGACGGACATGTGGATGAGCCACGGCGCCTGTCCGAAGGACGGGTCGCTGAACATGCAGTTGATGCCGTAAGTGAGCCCGTGCTTCTCGCGCAAGACCGCACCGAGACGAGACGAGATCGTATCGAGACCGAGGGCAGCCGAGGCTAACCGAGCGGCCTGGAAATCGCCATCAGCGCGTTTGAGCGGTGCCGGCACGCCGATGTAGACATCGACCGAAGTCTTATCCGCCATCGGCACATCGATGCGTCGTGCCTTCTCCGGCAAAGCGACCGGCTTCACCTCGATCGGGTCAGTCGGACCACCCTGCCAGCCGGCCAAGTGCTTCTCGAACAGAGCCTTCACTTGCTCCGCATCGAGATCACCCACGACCGTGATGAGCGTATTGGCCGGCGTGATGAAGCGCTTGTGGTAGGCCACCACCTCTTCTCGCGAAAGGCTCTTCAACTCGGCCACTTGATCCGCGAGAGATTTCTCGTAGAAGACGTCTTCCGGCTTATACAGACTCTGTGCCAGGACGATGCTGCCCACGGTGGCGGGGTCGCCGGCCTTAGACTGCAAGGAGCCGCTCTTCTGTTTGACCAGCCGATCGAGTTCATTCTGCGGGAAAGTCGGTTTGACCAGAACATCGGCGAGCAGTTCGACAAAGCTGTCGAACTGCCCTTTGCCCATGATGGAGGCAAAGTCAGTAGCGAAGTTGCCGGCCGTGAACGACAGGTGCGTTCCCATCTCCAAGAGGCGCTCGGAGAGCTGCGTCTTGCTAAAAGCGGAGCTGCCGTTGGTGAGCATGCGCGCTGTCACCTTAGCCAACTGCTGACGTCCCGGCGAGAACAACTGCCCTGAGCGAATCTTGCCGGCGATGGCGACAACACCCGACCCGGCAGCCGGCATGACGAGCAAAGTGATGCCATTGCTCAAGGTCGTGCGGCTGACGCGCTCGGCGAAGCTCTGGCTGGTTGCGGATGTCTCACCGCCCTTGGTGGCAGGCGGTGCATCTTCCGCTTCTTCAAGCGCTGGTGCCTGCGGCTGATACTGTCCGACGGTCATGTTGTCTTCGTGGAAGTATTGAGCTGCCACGCGCATGATGTCTTCTCTCGTGACCGCGTCGTAGGCGTCGTCGAAATCGACAATCCACTTCCAGTCGACAGCGGCTTCGCCTTCGCAAAGCTGCTGCACCAGATTAGACTGGTCGTCCATCAACACCTGGGTGCCGGCGCGGTTGGCTGCCTTCATGCGATTGAGCTCGGACTGAGAGACCGGTTCTTCCGCCAGGCGACGCAGCTCGGCCAGTATGCCAGCCTCCATCGTCTCCGCTTCGGCGCCAGGCGCGACGGTTCCCCAGAGAATAAACAGTCCGGGATCGCGCATCTCCTGGCAGTGTGCACCGATTCCAGTGGAAATACCTTTCTCGATCAGCGCCTGATTGAGACGTGACGAGTTTCCGCTCGAGAGCAGGTCTTTCATGACCATGAAAGCGTGGAAGTCCTTGTCACTGGATTGGGGAATGTGGAAGCCGATGATCACCTTGGGCAGATCCTCGCCCACTTTGCGCAGAACAAAGCGGCGTGGACCTTCCTGCGGCGGCTCGGTCGTGTAGACCTGCGGAATCGGATGCGGCGAAGACGAGATGTTGCCGAACTCCTCGACAATCATCCTCAGCGCCTCTTCCGACGCGAAGTCGCCCGCTACCATGACAGTGGCGTTATTGGGCCAGTAATACGTGTCGTAGAAGCTCTGTAGACGCGCCAGAGGCACGCCTTCCACATCCGACCGCCAGCCAATCGTGGGGTGATGGTACGGATGCTCGCGAAACGCCAGGGCGCTCAGCTCCTTGAAGAGAAGCTGGTCGGGGTCGTTTTCGCCAATCTCGAATTCGCTGCGCACGACCGTCATCTCGGAAGCGGCGTCCTCTTTGAGAAGACGCAGGTTGCGCATGCGGTCTGCTTCGATGGAAAGCGACAGACGCAGGTGCTCTTTCGGCATGGTGCCGTAGTAGTTCGTGCGGTCTTCGCTGGTGCTGGCGTTGTAGCTGGCGCCGGCGGGTTTGAGCACGTCGTCGATGCCTTGTCCTTTGGCGTGATCGTACTTGTCCGTGGACTTGAACATCATGTGCTCGAGAAAGTGTGTGCTACCGGTCCAGCCGACAGCCTCGTTGCGCGAGCCGACGCGGTAGACAATCATTGTGGTGACCACGGGGCTCATGTGATTCTCGACGAGAAGAATTTTAAGCCCATTGGCGTTCAGCTTGTACTCTTCGATGCCTCTGGCAGCGCGTACAAAACTGACGTCCAGGCTTTCCTGTAGCGTTTGGGAAACGTTCATGATGATTCCTCGATTTGTCGTTGCCAGTCTCGCAAGAGCCCGGACAACGGTTAAAACCATTAGCGACTGTGCTGATACAGCCGCGTCATTTGTTCGCTTGCTCTTAACTGACAAGGTGACAGGACTGTCAATGCAGTACTGCCAGCAGTGGCAAGACGTGCACCTGTTTTTCGATAAAACCGCCCGAGTCACGTATGACTTCGAGATGGGTGCGGTGGGAAAATGATCTGTCTTGAGAAGAGGTCCGAAAATAAAGAAACGAGTGTTAGTGCTTATGTACTCTAGGAATCGGAGAGGAACGTTTTCAAGTTAACTAGAGATCCGGCTCTCGATTGTCAGCCGCATTGTCAAGAAGCGCCACTGCTCAATTTCTCGGGCGAGGCTCAAAGAGTACGATTCCGAGCGGTTCTAGCAAACCACCTTCCTGACGCCATGATTGAAAGCCCACTTGAAATCAGGGTTTTCAAGTGAATTTCAACATTAGCGCAGTTGCGACGGCGTGGTTGTCATGTGGGATGCGCGGCCAAGACTGGATTTCAAGCGGTCGTCTCTGGTAAGCGGCAATAACTAAAAGTTGGCACGCCTTGCGCCACTGCATATGGTGTCACGGCAGGCGCTCTAGTTCACATCGTTGCCATCCCGATAACCGCGGGTACTAGTTCTCGTAGTTGTGATTGGAGCGGCGACTACGCCGATTTTAACCCTCAGGCGGCAGCGCGAAAAGTGTGACACACTAGAGGCGGACCGATGCGAACTGCGGTGATAAATGCGAACAAACGTTTCAAACTGGATACTGCTTGTGGTGATGGCACAAGCGCTTGCCGGCTGCGTTTCACAACCGAGCCAGACGCCGCTGCAAATACTAAATCAGGATTCTCCGGAGAGCAATACGGCAACGGTACAATCGCCTCAGAAGCAAAGCAATGAAACCATCTCAGAAAGCAGAGATTCGGCAATCGTAGTGACCCAACTGGCAGAGAGAGTCTCTCGTATCGCTCTCGATAAGCAACCACCGGCGGTGCAAAAGAAGAGTAGTGCGGATACTGTCTGGGTATTTCATATCGCGCCCGAGCTGGCTTACGACATACTTTCACGTAGTAAGAACGGTCAACGAAATCACGTCGACATCAAGATTACCGGCGTGAAAATGACTCTCGGGCTTGATCTCACCTTTTACCTTGGAGAAAGTGTCGACGAGCAGGTGCTCGAGCATGAGTACGGGCACGCTGCCATCGCGCGCCATAAATACGCTCAGTGCGAAAAGGTTGCCAGAAATTGTGCGGCGTTGATCGTGGGGCGCACGTACCATGGCGATGGAGATTCTGTTGATGCCGCCTGCATCGCGGCCACAACCGAAGCGGCGCGCACTCTAGCGAGCATGTATCAAGACAAGACGAACGGCTGTGTCACTCTTGCTTCCAACGTTTATGATCAACTTGAACAGCACGGACGCAAGCACGATAAATCTCAGAAAAATATAGAGCAGGCGGAAGCAGCAGCCCAAGCCAGGTGCAAAGAGTAATCAGCGGCTCCCTCTGGCAGGCGTCATCGATCCGCCAGCTTCGACCTCGAGTGACTCTTCCGTGACAGAGTCGCTAGTCGTGCGCTGTTGTTAATTGTGCCAGCCCCGGCGGCGAGGGGGGAGGTTACGCTTAAAGATTCCGCATGTGCGCGCGAGGCTATTGTTTTTAAATAGCTCTACATGCGAAGAAAGAGCATCTCTCTTTTCTTATTTAACTGGTTAAAGCATAGCTGCATAAGTGTTCGTACCGAAACTTCTTCCAACTTCGTTGGTGGCAGCAGCGCGTTTTGCTTTACACGGAGGATGTGCTGATGAATCGAGGCAGTTACGTCGTTGCACAGGGTGTGGATTCGGCAATCTGGCATTATGGAGTCTACCTTGGACGCGCTCGTGGCGTCTCTGGCGGAATTCTTCTGCGCGTCTCTGATTCTGCCCATGAGAATGGAGTTACGACCGTATGCAAACTCCAACACGCACGCAGTTGCAGTGAGGAGAGCCTGGACCGGTCAACTTCCAGTTTTGTCAGACGCGTACGTCACTCGCTCAACCTCGCTCGGCGAAACGACGCTCTCGATCGGCGTGTCGCTGGAAGTTTTGGCTGTGGCAGTAGGCGCTGACCTGCTGAGCTTTGCCCTTAACTCGAGATAGCAACCGGACGCCAAGGATGGCATCGCCCGGTCGCTCATCATGGCGCAGTTTTCAACGGAGGTCCGAAATTAACAGGCTCTGGTCACCCGAGACGGCACCGACAGAGGCTTATGCCAAAGGAGAAATGACATGTATATTTGCATCTGTGCTGCCGTCAACGAACGCCGCATCAAAGAGGCGGTGGCAAACGGTACAGCAACCACGTGGAAAGAGCTTACGCACAAGCTCGACGTCGCCAATCAGTGCGGTAAATGTGCTTTTGCCGCCAAGGATCTCTTCGACCAAGAGATCGCGAAGAAGAATCAGAAAACTCCATGAACGACGAAGAGAAGATGGGTCGCCGCAACGATCTATCTTCTCTCGTCCCGGAGGTTGCATTTTCTAGAATCTAAATTTTTTAATCTGGTATTAAATGCGGTGCTAATACTATTCAAAATAGTAACAACTGGAAAAACGCGTAAGCATTCAGGTTCCAGACGTGGTGCGGATGTTGCGCTGCGTCTTTTGGAAATCATGGCCGATTTGAATCGTTTTTTTTAGCTGTTGGGCGGAGGGATGTGCCAGGGAGCATTTTTGCCGCATCGCGAGGCGGTTTTCCGCCATTGTTTGCGCAAGCGGTCAAATACTCGGTGAGAAATTTTTCGGCACTAAGTCCGTTTAGACGGAGGGTTTCACACAGTGAATACATATCAGCAAGGAAATCGGCGCTCCATTCGGAGCCCGAACCGTACGAGCATTTTCTGCTCGTCACAGGACCTCTAAGGGCTCTCTCAGCGGGATTGTTGTCCGGGGGCACCGCAGGTAGATCAAAAAATAAATACAGACCGTCCCAATCTTTGAGAATTCCCTTAAATACCCGACGCAGCTCTGGATGAAGGCTTTCCTTTGCCAACTCTCGCGTGCATTCGGAGCGAATCTGCTCTAGAGCAGTTTTCAGCTTAGCTTCGTACGCGACTGATTGTTGGCTGTTGGGCTGATTGAGAAGGCGGTGCTTGTTGTAGTGAAACACGGAGCCAATCAGCTTAAGAAAGTGATTGCAAATACTGAATAGTTCAGGATATGCGGCTGCAATGATGCGAAATTCGCGCCGCTCGTGCACCCAGCAAAATGAGTGGACAAGGAACTCCCCAAGTTTTTTGTTCGCACTTAACCGGTCTGACGTGACCACCCCACTGCTGTTTTCCAGGTGGCTTTTAGGAATAGCACGAGCTCGTGAAGGGCTCAAGATGTAGACACAAACGTTGTCTGAAAGAAACACCCATAGATACCAAGAAAATCCTTCCTTGCCATCTATAGTCACAAAAACCTTCCAGCCGGTGTCGTCGATATGCCAGTGGTGTTTGTCTTCACGGCTGTACCGTCGTAATTCAGCAATCAACGGTTTGATTAAGTTCGCGATGCGTTGGAAGCCGGCGGTGATCGTTCCTTGAGATACACGAAGGTTGTGCTCTCTAAGCATCAACCGGAGCCTGTTCACAGCAATGTGTAGACCATATCGACCAACAAGCAAGAAGACCCAGAAGCTGATCCCGTAGGTGGAGTGCGGAAACAGCCGATTGGCTCCTTTAGCGGTTTTGGTAACCCAGTGGCCTTTCTTTTTGCAGAAATGTCCGTACTTTTTGCGGCGATGCCGTCTGCGATAGGCGCGCACCTGTACGCAGACTTCATCTGATTCTAGCGTGTTAACTTGTGACCACTGCGCACCGCACTCTGCACAACAAGCTTCATCTAAGTCATACGTCGGACACTCATCGATTGGCAAACCATCGTGATGTGCCGGACCGCTTCGCGATGTTCCTGGTTGTCCGCCGCGAGGCTTCGCGTCGCTCGGTCCGTGTCCGGATGGAGGCTTCGCGTCTTGTGACTGCGCGCCCGGGTCTTCCGACTTCGCGCCTCCCTCAATTGGGGACTGCTCGGAACTTCGCTCAAATAGCTGTTTTTGCAGCTTTTTGATCAGAGCTTCCTTGTGTTGCAGTTCCTGCTTTAGCGCTACGATTTCTGTCTCGCGCAGGCGCAGCGTTCCCTCAAGCTTCTCCGCTTCCAGATTCCGCAACGCATACCGCCGCCGCCAATGATTCTCCTCCGCCGCATTCGCGTCTAGCTCTTCTGAACGCCACAAATTCAACTGAGCGCTGAGTCTTTCGCGTTCCGCCTTCAGGGCATTATTCTCTTTTTCTAACTCATATTGTTTCGCTCGCAGGCGCCTAACTTCGAGCAGCGGCTTGAATCGAAGCCTAATGGGACCAATCTGAAATTGCTGTTTTGCTGTTAGTATTTTTCTTGATGCGCTCATGCCTGTTACCGTCCAAAGTTCTAGGCACGGGCGCATTAAAGCACAAAAATTCTCCAGAAAATAGACCTCCGGATGGATCTGCATCGACTATCCAACCGGTATATATCGGCTAGCCAGGCAACATTCGAATGTCGCCCCTCAGCAACTATGCCGTACAGTGAATATTTACGTTTTTTAAGAGGAGGAGAACTATGATGTTCTCCTCCTCCGGATCAAAGTTTGCGTTGATGTTTAGCGGGCGGCGCGTTTGCCGGGCGAACGAATTTATCTCGTGTACAGATGCACGCAGAAGTCTATAGTAGCCTCTCCGTTATTTGTTGACCCAGGGCAGCTTTTCCCAACAAATTCCAGGACAGCGCTAAATATCACGGCCGCCTCTTCGATGGTGTTGAAGGTGAGCGTAACCATGTCTGCGTCATGCAAGACACTGTCTACGCCCACCCGAACTACTGCCTGAACCACGAATGGCCTGTCGGTAAGCGCCAGATTCTCCGAAGCGCCGAAGGATCGGAGCTGTCGACTCAACTCGTGAAACTGCACCTGCGCAGAGGTCAATGTTTCTATCATTGTCCTATTGCCCAATTCAAGATTGAGTTGTGGCGCTAGCTTGGCAATGTGTTTAGTAATCAGCTCTACGGTATTCTGTGACAAAATGTTCTCCTGTTAAGTAAAATTCGCTCAAACTTTGCAGCGCTTGTTCTGCATCTTTCGCCGTCAGCGCCTCATTCGTACGAGCTTTGCTGCGCGCTGCGCTTTTAACAGCGCGTCATTTATGATCGCGGCTTTCCGCTTTCGATCGCCTAGCGCACGTCGAATGCACGTCGCTGTTGCAACCGGTATTCTGAGTAGCTGCGGTAATGAACTGACAGAATGCCGCGTAAAAGCGTGAGCATTCCTTCTTCACATGCTCTAACCGGCTGTTGTCGGAGTCGAGCGTTGTACAACCACATTGGTCGCAGACGTCAATCTAACTGTTCTCAGGGTTTCTGGGGGGCTTTTTAGTGTTTGAGTGGAACGAATGAAATACGTGCTCAGTATATGTCCGAACTTGCTTGACCGTATCCGGTTGGTCGTCCTATCAGTGGGAATGGCACGAAGTTGGCATAGCACGCGATTGACAGAGGATCGATTTGGCGATGGCAATTGCGGCCCGATTTCAAAGCGCCGCTATCAGCTTTAAGTTTCAGAGCGACCGGAGCGGAATGCGCAATTCGCCGTCGTGCCAAACTCTTAAACTGCTGTCGTCAAAACGATCTCAGACTACTGCGCTCCGGGCGGCTTACCTTTACGGGAGCCGCTGCCGGTCACGGCAGGATTTTTCCTCGCCATGTCATAGACAATGCGGTCGTACCTTTCTGCTTCCGGAATTTTGCCCTGCTCCCTCAATAGTTGAGCAAAGTAGCGCATAGCTTTCCAATAGTCGTGAGAAGCCTCTGCTTGTCCGCCGGGCACAAACCGTTTCAGCTCCAAGGCATACTGATCAGGCTCGGACAGTATCTTACTGTCCTCAAGCAATACAAATCCGAAGCTGCGACGGTCTAATCCCGCTTCTCCGACGATTGGTGCTTTGGGGCCATTGCTCGCCGTAGCTGCCGGCTTCGCCTTGTCTTTCAAAGCCTTCCGCGTTGCTTCCATATCGTCGAGAGCTGATTCGAGGCGCTTCAAATCCGGCTCGATGCGCGCTGCATCGTTGAGCGGCGCCTGCTGCTCGATGGGCACGTAAATATCCATGAACGCTTTTACGTTCACTCCGTCTTTTTGCAGGGCCTTGATGCGATCTAATGTTTTCTGGCGCCGTTCTTGCAGCGCTCCCACACCGGCGACAATGTTGACGGTCGATTGCCTGGCAACTTGCGTCACCGTGATTGGTGTGAGCGCGTCATTCAACTTCTCACCCAGAGACCTGACTGTGTCGGGAGCAAAGGTGATTTCCCGAGTAGGAGCCTGACTGCCTGGATCGGCGAAAGCGATGTGAATCGATTTGACCATTCCCTGTGGCGAGGCGTCCAACGCCTTCTCCGCCAGGCGCAGAGCTTCGAAGCGGACATCACGATCCGACACCCACGATTCTATTTGCGTGTTCACTTCTACTTTGCCGTTCTGGAAATCGACCTGCACTGGGCGTTCTCGTCTGGCTTCCGCCGCTTCGATGTAATTAGAGATCTTGGCCACGTCCTCTACTGCTTTTTCATTGAGAGCAACCGAATTGAGGAAGGCGTCCTTATCCATCTGTCCGGAGCCGAATGCCTTGATGTCACCGGCGCTCAGTGTCACCTCTTTGTAGCGCGTCATGTCTGCGCGGTTGTAGAAGTAGACAGTCACGCGTCCAATTTGTGAATCTAGATCCATGGCGGTTTTAGCGATCATGACGGCATCGATTTTGCAATCTTTGTCGTTCGCTTTCGCGTTTTGGTAAGTGGCGATCACCGCTTGTCCACCCGCTACTCGCACGTTCATGCTCGTGCCCGGCGGCAGAATGGCGGATTTATCGACTGCCGCCTGAATCTCTGCCGGTGTGGTCGCCGCCAACGCTGCCATTTGCAGGAGCAATGCAGCAGCGACAGCACTCAATGGAGCGTGCCTGTTCATTCTCAATGTCGTAGCCTCCTCACAACTGAAGCCAAAAACGCCTAAAGGCAAGTTTACCAGCTTGGCACAGCGATGTTAGGGCACGATCTCCGCGAAGTAGCCGCAGTCGGCGATCTGGGTAGACGTGGTCTGCGTCACCGTGGCTGGAGGTGGGTTCGGGTTTGGCACCGTCAGAGTGTTAGACAAAGTGTCAGTGACGAACAATTCGCGGCGGAAGCGAAAATCGACCGCACTGCCGTTGGTCTGGTAGGTCGGACGCAGAGCGCCTGAGCTGGGACCGGTCGTGTAGTCCAGATAAGTAGGCGCCGGAGACATCGTCAGGGCAAAGTCGTCTTGTGTGGCAATCAGAGGCACGGAGCCGCCTCCGCCGCCGCCCCCACCTCCGCCGCCGCCTAACAATCCGCCAGGCGGTGGACCCCCGCCAAAGCCGCCCGCGCCTAAGCCGGAGAAGGTCAAATCTCCGAAAGAGGTCATGCCGTGCGATTTTAGGCAGATCTGATTTTTCACTTTGGGCTGAGCGCGAGCGACGAACGTATCGTCCATCGGCTCGCCGCCATGTTGTCCGCCCCAGTTGTCACCAGGATGCCGAACTTGATCGCGGATATAGACGTCGAAATACGGTTCAGCTGTGACCGTCGCATTGGGCGGTGCTTTCACTCCACCGATCGAAGGGACTGTAATCGGTCCCCATGTGAGAAGCGGAGTACCGCTCACCATCGGGCATCCGGCCGGCTGGGTGCCGCCGAAAAACTGTGTTGCCACCATCTTGGAGGCGTTGCCTGCGGCTTCGGCATAGAGCTGGTTTTCGCTAACGCACTCGTACGGATACGGTTCGATCTGATTGGCGCGATAATTGACGGTGCCGTTCTGATTCCAGCGATACACTTGCATGATCCCTTTAGGCACCTGGGAGCCTTTGTAGTTAGTGCCGAAAATGCTCGAATTTGCGGGCGTTCCCTTGGTGATATCGTATAAGACACCACTTTGATCGGCGTTGGTTTTCCAGTCCATGTAGCCGTAGTTTGCGGTGCCGAAATTCGTGGTTTGCACAGCCTGAACCGAGTTGAGGTTCGCCTTTGTGCCGGCTCTGCGAATCCAGTCGTACATCGCAGCCCGCCAGACATCGGCGACGAAGTACGAGTTCGGTGCAACTATGGGAGAGAGCCCCATGATTGTCAACTTCGATAGTTTGCTTTGATTGGTCGCCGGTGGGTTGGGCGCCGGATAGTCGCCGCCGTCGGCGTAGTAAACCGGCATCTGAGTGCCGTTCAGACTGGCGGTGGTGAGCAGGTCCGCGGGCTTCTGAATTTCAGGAAGAGCTCCGTCGGGAAAGCTGATTGTCATCGCTCCCGGCGCCGGATGCGGATCGTAGACGCTGGCTGCTGCTGCTGCCGCAACGTCATGCACTGTCAAACCGTTCGGATTTTGCGAGTTGTAGATAGTCTGATTGGCCTCTACTTTCACTACCGCCGGTACTGGAAATGTGGCCTTGCCCTGGTTGGGCAATGGATAGGTGTTGCTCCAGAGCTTGTAGTCGACCAAGCGTGGTGTGGCGCTGATCGCTCCGAACATGAAGTCCATCGTAGTGCCACTACTGGTGGTGTAGGGAACATCGATATCGGAGAGATAATAACCGTTCTGTTGTTGACTGGCTGGCACCACCCATGTGCCCTGCTGCGGCGATGGCACGATAGTGTTGGTGGCGATACCCTGCGTCATGCAGCCGAGCGTCAGCTTGAGCGAGCCGCTGACGTACGTTGAATTGCCGGTCATTTTCACCAGGTTGGTGGTGTAAGCAGACTGTGCATCATCGTACGGGAAGACTTGATTGCCGTTGATGTCATAGCCGAATTGGCCGGTACCGGAGACGGCTGAATTTATCTGTGTGTCGAGTTGAGTGACGACGCTCTGGCAGTTGGTGAGATCTTGTTTGGCCAGCGCGATGAAGGTCTTGTCCGAGGTGGTCCCTTCAGCCGTTCCGATGATGTCCGAGCAAATCAACTCCAGCCGCGTCGTACCGATGAGCGAGTTGACGCTATGAACAGGCAAATCCCAGTTATCGCCAGGATTGATGGCAGTGTAGTTGCCGATTGGTGCGTCGTCGGACAGTGAGACATAACCGAACTCGTTGGTATCATATACGATGCGACTGACGTCGCTCGATGCTGCCAGGGCTGCAGCTTCAATGGCCGTGTTCTGCTGTTGGTGACTGCCCAGGAAGCGGACATAGTTGAGCCCGAAAGCAAGCAGCAACATGACCAGTCCAATCAGGACCGCGACAACCAATGCGAGCATGTTGCCGCGGCGCGACCGAGGACGCTGCCGTCTGAAAAGCGGATATGTCATAAAACTGCCCTATGAGCGCGAGTGGGGTTATGGGGAGAGGCTCGATCTGCGCACAGGTTAACTGCGTCTAATCTCCATCCTAATAGCTGTCTCATTTATTGTCAACGCGACGCTGGCTGCGCTATTTCACATTTCTATTGCCGTAAAGGCAGCGGTGGCGCGCGATGCAAGCAACTGATGAGCAGATCACACCAATAAGTGATTTTATACCGTCCACAGGCTCGCTTGTCCTTTGCATCTTCCCGGCAAGATTGGTGCAGTCTTGTCACTGGCAAGATGCGCGTATGTATTGCAAAAGGCGCAGCATCGCGCCGGTTAAAGGCGGGTGTTACCGATTAAATTCGTTCTCGTCCCCGTCGAAGTGCTGTTCTGCGCCGATCAGTGCCGGGGAGATGGGCGCGCGGGCTGGACCGAGAACTCCGTAGTCGGCGTGCGCAGAGGTTTCGGGAATATGTTTCAATAACCGGTAATCTATTGCCGCAGAATCGAATCAATCGGAGCCGACCAGCGTGAGCGCGGAAGACAAAGGGGAAAACCAGTCTGAACGAGGCGCTGACTCATCGCCTTCGGCGCTGCCATCACTGGCTGAAAGTTGGCAGGCGGTGGCTGAAAGGGCGGGCGTCGATCCGTTGATCGGCACGTTAATTGGCGGACGCTACCTGATCAAGGGCATTCTCGGCAAAGGCGGAATGAGCATCGTTTATGAGGGCTCGCAGGCCCCAGTCGACCGAACTGTCGCCTTAAAGACATTGAAATTCCAGATGATGGGCGACCCCACGCTGGTCAAACGTTTCGAACGCGAGGTGAAAACTCTCAGCAAACTGAATCATCCTAACATCGTCACCGTCTTCGATTGTGTGCTCGATGACCGTGGCCAGCCGTACTTTGTCATGGACTGTCTCGCCGGGAAAAGCTTGCAGGAGCTTTTGGCCTCGGCAGTTTTGCTCGATCCTGTGCGCGCGCAGCATATTTTTATTCAATGTTGCAGCGCCGTCGAGCATGCTCACAGGCATGGCATTATTCACCGCGATTTGAAGCCCGGCAATATCATGATTCTGGACGGCACTGGTCGTGACTTTGTCAAAGTGGTTGATTTCGGATTGGCGCGGCTGGCTGAAGATGCGCAGCGCTTGACGCAATCAGGCGAAATCTGGGGAAGCCCTCTCTACATGAGTCCGGAGCAGTCCACTGCGCAAGATCTCGATGCCCGTTCGGATATATATTCGCTCGGCACGGTAATGTTCGAGGCGCTGACCGGCTCCCCGCCCTTTCGCGGTAAGACCTTTCTCGACACTATGACGATGCAGGTCAATCTGCCGCCACCCATGTTCAAAGAAGCAGCTCCTGCTGCCGTAGTGCCACAAGCGTTCGAGCAAGTGGTGCGCAAATGCCTGGTCAAAGATCCGGAAGGGCGATATCAGACTATGGCTGAGTTGAAGGAAGCCCTCAAGAGCGTCATTCCAGGACATCCGTACGACGGAGCCATCGCCGGCGCGTCGAACAGTAGCGCCGTTAAGCTTCCCGTACAGCAAAGGTCGAATAGCAGTGCCATTAAGCTGCCGCTGCAGCCAAAACACAATAGCGGCATCAACAAACTGCCAGTGACGCCGAAGTTGCGACCGGCTGTGAACGGCTACAATTACGCAGCCAAAGGTCTGTCCGCTAAGATGCTTTATGGTCCGCTCTTGGCCGTGGTGATAATCGCGGCTTCGGTGGTGGCATTCAGGGGTATTCTCTGGCCCGCCTCGACCGCCCTTGAGGCACCGCATCCAGTGGCGCCGCACGCTCTGAAATTGGTAGCACCCCCGGTATCATTAATTCACAGTAAAGGCAAGTCCAACCCCGGCTCGCTTGCGGCGCCGGTCACTGCGCATCCCGCTCTCGAGCCTGCCAAGCATGCCGCCCATATAACTCCTCACGTCGGGCCAGCTGAGAAGCTGCATCGTAAAAAGCATGCGGTTGTCGCTGTTGAAGCAAAACCTGCTAACAAAGGCGCTCCGGCGCTTCGACCAGCGCCAGTGGACAAGTTCGCTTCCCTGCGCTCAAGAGAGTCAGCCGACTACCAGAAGGATAAAGCCCAGCCTTAGCGGCTGCGCCGGTCAAGATGATGTCTCGCCTCTGCCACTACATACAGTGAGCCGGTAACGCAGACAATATCGCCCGGAGAAGCGGCGGAAATGGCGGTGTCTACTGCTTCCGCCACGGTTTTAGTCGTATGTGCTTGCAGGTGGCTCAAGGATGTTTGAAAGCTCAGTTGCTCGGCCAGCGAGTCAGCATCCATGGCACGTGGATTTGTCGATTGAGTGGCGATAACCATCTTGCTTAAGGGCAGCAGCTCGCGCCAGATGGAGTTGACATTTTTGTCCTTGTTGACGCCGACGATGAAAATGCATTGTTTGCCGGCGAATAGTGCTTTGAGACCGGCTGCCAGAGCGGCTGCAGACTCGTGATTGTGCGCTCCGTCGAGCACGACCGACACGTTTTTGCCGTTCACTGCTTCCGGTTCGATTAATTCGAAACGCCCGGGAATGTGTGCTTTCTCCACACCCTGTGCGATGTTTTCGTTGGAAATGACCACACCGCGTTTTACCAAAGCTTTCGCTGTAGCGACTGCTGTTGCCACGTTGCTTGCCTGGTGCGCTCCCAACAACGGTGTGCGCAAATGAAGAACGCCGTCAGGACCTTCGAGATCGAAGACCTGACCCGTGATCTCGTGGCTGACGTGCTTCGTTTTGTACACTTTGGCAACGTAAATCAAGTCTGCAGCCATCTCTGACGCGCGCCGACCAATGACGCTGCGCACTGACGGGTCGTTTTGTGCCCCCAGGATGACGACGCATCCAGGCGTGATTATGCCCGCTTTGTTCGATGCTATCTCACTTTGGTTGGTACCGAGCACCTCGATATGTTCCAAACTGATCGCCGTAATCACCGACGCCTCTTTAGTGTCGAAGACATTGGTTGCGTCGAATCTGCCGCCCATGCCGACTTCTACGATCTGCCATTGGGCGTTTGCTTCCCTGGCGAGATGAAAAAAGAGAGCGGTAAGCACGCCGAATGTCGAGACGGTACTGCCTGACTCCTGTTCAGCTTTGACGAAAGGCGCGATTTCAGATAATCCTTTGGCGAAAACTTCGTCGCTCACAGGCTGCAGGTCGAAGGCGATTCGCTCGGTATATGCATGCAGATGCGGGCTGGTGTACAACACGGTGCTAAATCCGGCGGCGTGCAAAATCGAAGCGATTACGGTGCTGGTCGATCCCTTGCCCTTCGAGCCGGTGACGTGCACCGTTTTACGCCCGTTTTGCGGGTCTCCCATGCGCCCTAAAAGCGAACGCATCGACTCGAGCGACATCGTGGCTCCGCGTGCGCCGTGCGTTCCTCGTTCCATGTCGGGGAACGACTGAAGAAATTTCACTGCCTCCGCGTAATCCATGATGCCTTGTTTTGAGCTGATTTTGATAAGGACAACTGAACCACGAGAGCCTACAGTTTTGCAATATATTGTCAGCCTGTGGTGCACAATTTTTCGTCAAATAATCTTTGCGCTCAAAAGGCGCCGTTTGCCATGCGGCCGCTGTCGTGCAAATTGAGTACTTGCAAACCGTTGGCATCGCAGTGGTGCGGCTGGGCTGCACTCTAGTTGTCGATGAGCTTGATGAGAGGCAAGGCACCCGGTGGTAGCACGCAGCATAGGCAACACGGCTGAGTTGAAGCGGCTGCTCGCGCCCGTCGCGACCGGTTTGTCTCTGCGATGACAATTAGCGAAAAAGGGCGCCAGCGCAGTGCCCTTTTCGGTGATGTCACCTTGCCAACAGAGTGCCTTCCGCTAGCGGAGCCTTTGCGGTAGCAGACAAAAACTTGAAAGCGGGCGGATGAATGAAATTATTAAACCTCGCTTATCTCCGCCAGTATCTTATCTTGGCCGTAATAACTGGCCAGTAAAAACCTGACGAAGCTACAAAAAGTACTAACTATCGTTCGTCTCGCCATTCTCGACGGGGAAGATAACAGCTCTTTGATCCTTCTGCTGGTTTATCTCTTCATACTGAAATCATAGACCTGCGACAACTAGCTCATCTCTCTTTTCTCGCCGGCAGTGGGATTAATGCGAACTTTTTCTTTGAGAATCAGAGCAAATAACTCTATGTTCGATACATAGATCACCCGTCCCACAAAACTAGGTTCATTCAAGCAAAGCAACGCCTGCGCATGATGTAGACGACTCCAACTGTTTCTGTACGAACAGCAGGTCAACTACGTCTCCGCGCAAGTGCTGGACCCAAGCGCCTGATGGGCGTATCGGGTTTAGCGTTAGGGCAACGACCAGATGGGTGACGCGTGATGCGCGTGTGCACACCTGGTCGAGCAATACCTGGACTCGTCATGCCTGATGGGCAGTCGCGGGTTCAGCTGGTCGGTGAGTGGTAGGGCGTTGCTGCAGTTGGCAGCGCTCTTTCTTGTTGCCACTGTCTGCGGTGGTGACCGTATTTCAACTTCAGATAACAACGATAAGGAGATTGATTTATGAAAAACACAGTCATGGTTGTTCCGGCGGTAATCGTGCGTGATTCGGAAGGTCGTGCGTTCGACATCCGCATTTCCGGTGAGCAACTTACGCCGCATGTGGAAGAGTCGATGTGGCGTCTCGCCGACTACGTTGCTGCCCGCGAGGAGCAGAACGGGGAAGCGCTGCAGCATGAGATTGATATTGCGGAAGAAACCCGCGTCAATCGCATGCTTCGCCGCAGCCGCCGCTGCTCCAACAAGGCACCGCGTGAGATGACCGAAAAGCAGATAGCGGCTGCTCAACGCGATTGCGGCGCCTACCTGCGTAAGTTCATTGACGAGCCACGCAAGCGGCGCTCGACGGTGACGCTTTCTCGCGCAGAGCGCAGCTTGGCTGCCAGACGGCGTCCGATTGCCTATGGAGCACGCGCGCTGCGCAGTGCGCAGAAAGAGACGTTTGCTTACCTGCGCACGATAGCCGACTAACTGCCGCTAAAACCGGTCATGACCTCGCCAAACAGCTTGAGTCATGACCGGCTTCATTCATGCATCGGCCGGAATCTTGCGACTGCGCTGCCTGGAGCGTATTCGTACCGGCTCGATCAGAACCAGGACACTTATTTCTGTAGGTGAAACATGCGAAATAACAGCCTGGGACGGCTTCGCTCCCTCAAAGAAGCAGGAGCAGTCCTGAGAGCAACTATCACGTCGCTCTGTTATCGCAGGTCGGACAAGCAGTTCAGCGGAGTGCAAATCTCTGTATTCGACCAAGATGACACCCTCATCGACGACGACGGTTGCTTCGTTGCATTCAGAGAGCTGGGACTCAAACGAAAGCCTGAAAAGCTAATGGGGCAAGGCATCTTCGTCGCCATCGGCGACTTGCAGCTGCACGGGCCGCGGGGAAAGCGATTCACCTTCAGCCGCATCGAAGCGGTGAAGAGGCGGATGGCTGATTTGCAAGCGCAGATCGGAGCGGTAATCGAAGCAGTTGTCGTAGCGATTGTAGCCAACGGCGTGCTTGCCGATATCGGCAACCATATCGTGGGCAAGGTCAGTACCGCCGAGCTTTCCTCGCTCCCTCAATCACCGCGACAACTGGTGGCGGTGGGAGATCGGATCGAGGTCAAACTGCTCGGCGTCTGCGGAGAGAATATAACGTTGAGCCGACGTCAGGTGTTCGAACACTCTGCGCGCTAGAACAAGGCGCAGTTGTGGAGAGCGAATGTGGCGGCGGTTGCGACGCGACTGTGCCGCAGGCGACAAACCCGTGACGATCGAAACTGGCGTTACGGCAGCGATCTAGAAATTACTTGCACCGCAGACGGTGGCAACCGCCCCGTCTGCCTCTCGCCGATTCGGCGAAAAAGGAGGCAGATGAAGCAACTCTGTTTTATCATCGTGAACACGGAATTTTCTGCTGCTGCCGTCAAAGATGCGCGTATCCTCGCAGTTTTCGATGCCGTCACGCAGACTTCCCTCTCAGGCGATCCCTTTGTGGACCCCGAGCAACTGCCACATCTCGAGGGCGGTGCTGATCATCTGCACGGCTCCATTATTTTGAGCCGATTGCGTCACCTTCGTCCTGATGCGGCGTTCATCCTCATCCGCGCTTTCAAAGACAACAAGGTCATCCGTACCGGCTGGGTCGATGGCAAGATTGTTTCTCTCGGCTGGACGGAATACTGGCTGGAGGCCGTCAAGCTCTGCCAAGAGCGTCACTACCTCAGCGTCACCAACCTCTCCTTCGGTGGCTACCCTCATGCCGGGGACGGCGGCGGCTGGGAAGCTTTTCAGCTGAGCCAAGCAACGGGTCCCGGCAAACCCGGACACGTTGTTCTTGCTCCCGCTGGAGACGGCGAAGGCAAAGCGGTGCATGCGTCATGTTTGCTGGCGCCCGGGCAAGAGCGCACAATCGAAGTCTGGCAATCGCAGGATGCAGACTTCAATTTCTGGTCGTTCGACACTCAGCAGTGGGAGCTGGAAGTCTTTCACAACGGACGTCCGAGACAGGCGTTCGCCGGCGTCGCTCTTGCTAAGAACGTGTGGAACGACAAACAGCAGGTCAACTTCTCCGCTGGTCCGGGAGGGATGACCTATCTGCATGTCCGGCGCTTGCCTCAAGACGACGGAGCGCCAGAAGCGCGTTTCGACTGTTGGGTCAACTCCGGTCACGCTCGTTTTCACAACCACGTGGACGAAAATCTCATCACTGAACCGGCCATCTTTCCTCACGTAATCGCGGTGGGGTTGGCAGGAAGACGGTACGGCTCGGCTGTGCGCAGCAAACCCAACATCTGGCTTGCCGCCGCTGACGAAGCCGCCAGCTTCCGCTTGGTGGAGGCCGACGTGCTTGCTGGAGATGCTCTTCTGGCCAAGCCTGAACGCGATCAGCTCGCTGTTTTGCGAGCGCTCAAAAGGCAGCTGCGCAGTAACAACCCCGAGCGGCGACGTTAAATCCAGGAGGAGCAAAGCTTTGGGTTAGCCATGTTCGGCTTGCCTTCTAGCTTTCTCCTCTTTGTTTTCTAATACTAAACTGCGTAGTAAGAGTGCGAAAACAAAAAAAGGAACCACATCTGGTGGCTGGATGCAACTGCATCCAGCCAGCCAGACATGGCTTCAAAGTCTGTAAACAGTGGCTTCCGAGACTACAGTCACGATAGCCCCTTCGTACGCCCAAATGGTGGAGCCGTGCAGTGCAGTGACGAAGCAACCTGCTTCGGCGACCACCCGCGCGCCTTCTTTGGCAACGATGCTGGCACCGGCAAGGCCGCGTACCAACGAACCATCGTCGGCGGTCACCTTCGAATCGGCGCAGGCGAAAACGACAGAACCCGCCGCAGCGCTGACGAAGCTGTTGGCGAGCGCGACGACTTCCGCGCCGTTGAAGGCAATCATGTTCATCCCGTCCTGCGCGACTGTTCTCCCACTGCCAGCAGCAATGGGAGGCACGCCGAAGGTTGGGACGACGTCAAATTCGTCTTGAGCCATGGCAGTTTCCTCTCGAGGGCCGGAAGGAATTCAACGAGAATTCCCACTTCCCATTGCTAACGCGATTGTCTGGCGCCGCGCGCATGACAACCAGTGAAATGACAAAAAGCGCATGCTTTCTCAGATGCACGGGACTTCTGGAAAGCAGGACTTGGTTGCAAGGAGACATCCGAAATGACGAACAGCGACCGTCCTTTCGGGAGCCAGGCTCCGGAAATACGCTCACCATGCGTCTTGAATCGTTCATTCGCTCTGACTGCAAGGATCCAACCTTCTGCTTTGCAAGGTGCTGAAAATGTCGAAAAGTGGCTGTCTTGTCCTCTTTACAGGGCCTTGAAATGACGAAAAGCGGGTTGCTCTTTCCAATCCAAGGCGTTAAAGAAAACCAGTCCGGGCGGGCGGCGCAAGCGGCTGGCACACCATGAGCGCATCACGCTCTGGTGGTCAGCAACCTGATGCCGCCAGCCCGAACTGGCAGGTAGAGACTAACGAGAGGACGGGCTCACCCGGCTCTGAAGCGACTGCTGGCATGGCAACGGCACATCATGCCGTACCAGTCAGCAGAGTGGCTGGCTATCGGCTCATCAAGCCGAACCAGTCACCAGCTGAAACACCAAAGCGGCATCACCGCTCAGTGTTCAGCCTTCGCAACAGAGCCGAGCGACCCGCACCGCCTTACTGCAGGCGGGACGAAACGCGCTCGTCGGCGACGCCGTTGACGCGCTGGTCGAACAAGTGGTGGAAGCCGGTGATCAGGTTCTCGGTCGAGCAATCGCCGACCAGGGCCTGATTCAGCTTCTCCACGCCGTAGCGCGTGTCCAGCAGGGCGACGAACTCGTCCATGTCGAACTCGTCATTGCTGACGATCCGCTGGGCCAGTGCCTGCACATTCACGTGGCGCTCGTAGAGGCGTTCGCCGCTGGTGCTGCGGATGTTCGCCTTTTCCAGTGCCTCGTCGACGATGTCCATCGCGTCGTCCAGTGAGAACTGGCGCGGAACGAAGGCAAACGTCTGCTCGCTGTGGGTGACTTGAGTGTTCATCATGTGCTCCTTTTAGCCCAAAGGGCTGTTGTGACCTCCGAGAACACCTGGTCTTCAGTTGTCTCTTTGGTCGGTTTGACGACAATAAGTCCCCTACCGTAGTGCTCGCGAATGGGGGTTGATTCCCGCTCGTAAGCTGACAACCGCTCCGTAATTGCATCCGGAGTGTCGTCTGGTCGCTGATAAAGTGCTCCGAGGCAAGCCTCGTCATCACAGATACCAGCGACATGGGGCGGCTTGGACACCAAGTGGTAGGTCCGCCCGCATTTCTTGCAGGTCAATCGATTGCTCAAGCGGTAGATGAGTGTATCCACGCCTGGTTCGAGTGACACAGCAAAATCCACTTTCACACGCCAGGCAGCGAGCAGCTGATCGAGTAGCTGTGCTTGCGGGAGCGTGCGAGGAATTCCGTCCAGGATAGCGCCGCGTTTACGCGCTGGCTGCTGTAGCTCGCGGTGCAGAAGTGCGAGCACGATCGAGTCATCGAGAAGCGCACCGGAGGCGAGCTTTTCCTGTATCGATAACCCGAGTTCGGTTTTGTTTGCCACTTCTCGGCGCAACATATCTCCGGTACTCAGATGGGCTAATCCGAGCTTCTTCGATAGTTGCTTCGCGAGAGTTCCTTTGCCTGCGCCGGGTCCACCGAGAAGTACGATGAACGTCGGTTTGCGCAAGCGCCACAATACGTTGCGAGTCCACCAGAAAGACCAGCTTTCAGGTAGAGCGGGAATATTAGGGTGCTTCACAGATTCGTGCCTTCGAAAGTGCCTGAGTGCTGCGAGCGTGGATGCCATAGAAAAGGCATCCACGAGCCGCGGCAAACCGCAAACCGGGAATTCTCAGGGGAAATCTCGAAGAAAGATCACAACGCACCACGTCGGTGTGTGTGTTGGCTTTCTTGAGAGAGTGCAGAGTTCGGAGTTAAGACCTGCTTGAATAAATCGAGAGAGATAATGAATCGGACCTCAAAACTAGACCGAGATACCGTGCAGAAGCAAGTGACGTAAATAAACGGGCTCGGTCATGAGTCAAATTTACTTCTGAGAACCATCTCATAAAGGCTGAAATCCTCATGCCAAGAGGCGTGGCGAATTTTCTCTCGAGTCAAATCCCGGCTAGTTTTTGGGGTAGCCAAGAAGGTCGAACTATAAGTCTGCCAACGGGTTAATTGACAAGGTTTTGCGGCATACATGGCTAGCGCAATTGATGGAGCGGCTTTGGCGTGGCCGATTCAGCAATGTAGCGCAGCCTTGCGTGCCGCTTAACCGAGTGAGAAAGGGCTCCGGCAGTGGACTACCGGCTGCGAGAAATGAACAGGGTGGAGGAGTTGAGTGGTTGAGACTTCTAAGCAAAAGTAGCGCCATTTCCGACCGCTGCTGCCTGCTCTGTCCACCGGTGTGGTGGCATTTTTACTTCGTTTTTGCCAGTGCCGGAAGCAGAGCTATCTCGTCCGCGCTTATGCGAGCCGGCAATCTCAATCCGGTACAGTTGCGAATGGTGGCCCGCCGCGCGCGCAAGTCGACTGTCGTAATCTTCCAGGTATAACCGTTGACGCAGATGCCGGCAGCCGATTCAGCGTAGCTTTCTTCCGCCCAGGTTTTCAGAAATGCCTTGCGGTGGACGGGGCCGTACGGTTCTTTGATGGTGCACGCATGGCGCCAGTTGTTGAGTTTGTCGTGGGCGTAGGACGTCACCTCAATGCTAGTGGCAGTAGACGAAGTTACGAGTTCATGAGCGTATTCTGCCTGCTCCTTAGCCCCGAGAGCGTTCCAAAAGAGGTGCGCCAATTCATGCACCATATGTGGTACCAGCAGCGAGCAGCGCAGCGTGTTGCGACCGAATTCGAGGTGAGGTGAGAATTCCGCTTTGCGGTTGTGAGTGAACTCTCCGTACAAAGTTGCATCGTCACCGCGCACAGTCTTTCCCCAATTGGTGCTCACGGTCAGTTGAAGTTCTACGGCGAGATGGCGCAGTTGAGCAGGCATCAAAAGCAAGGCGGCTGAGATGCGCTTACGCTCTTCCTCCGGCGTCGACTTGGCAAACCATAAGTCTGAACGCGAGTCTCTTTCGAATCGTCCGCAAAATTGACTGAGCTTGCCGTTTGCCCAGCGCCGTTGTGATTGGTCGATTACTCTTGTATTCGCCTCGGTGGGCATGACAGGTCTCCGCTGACAACAAAGTGAGGACAAGGTTGTTGTGTCGCTCAGCACCACGCTTTGCAGGCTGGGTGCCGATACGTTTGGTGGGAGCGATGGAAGCAGGCTGCATTCGGTTTGGCTTGGGCTGCCAAAAAATATCGGAAATGGTTAGATTGCCGTAGGTAGATAGGTCGCTTGTCGAATCCTGAGTTTTAAAAACGAGTGGTTGTTAACAGTCAGCCTAGGCTCGCACTTCGGGCACGATCAACCAATGTTGCCTTTCCCAACCGATTGTGGGTCAGGTCTAAGGATTCAACCTAGCGAGGCTCGCAGTTAACGGGCGTCTCCAGCGAATTCTGTCGAATCCAAGCGTGTTTGCAGCAATGGTTTACCCTCGACTCGTTCAGGTCCAGCGAGGGCTATTGCTCGGGCGCCGGATTGGCTAAAATGGCAACAGCACGTCGTAGGAAGCAGCCATGCGCGAGCATCAAATCGTCATCAGTCTAAAACCGGAGCATTTTCAGCAAGTCCAGCGCCTGGCGCGCGCGGACGGATCGAAGTCTGTTAGCGTTTTCGTACGGCAACGGCTCCTTTCGTCATTGGGACTGGATGGACAGGAAGCCGTGACCGATACCACGTCAGCGCCGGACTGGCAGCATATCGCCGGGCAGTTGCGACGCCTGCATCGCGAGCTGCAAGTATTTATCGCCGAGTCGATGGCTAACAACCAGCTCGCCGATGAAGCCGAGCCGCCCAAGTTTATCGTTCCGGAAGAGAATTTTGTCAGTAAAGGCGGACCGATTCTCGTCGAGTACAATCCTGCTCACCAGCGCTACGTTGAACAGCGCCAAGCTCTCAATCTGCAGCAGCCCACTAACACCGGTGCAGCGGCCACACCGACGAAAGTGCCTCCGCTTGATGTTTCCTCCGATGAGATGGAGCAGTTGGCCGATCGTGCCTTTGCCATTTCCCCTCGACTTGGCGCCATAGAATCCGCTCCGGTTGCTCCTGCAAAGTACGATCCGCTTCAAGATCTGCTGGAAGAGAAATTGGTGCGCAAGGCGGAAGAGCACGAGCAAGGCGATGAAGAAGTTGATGACCAGTTGGAAAGCGAAGAAGTGGATGAGTCCTCGGAAGAGATTGACGCAGAACTGCAGGAAGAGATTTTAGCGAATGCCGCTGCAGATGAGGAAGACGCGACTGTTGCTCGAGCTGCCGCCGATGAACTGAGTGGCACTGCCTATGGTGCCGCGTCGGACTCCGCTCAAATAGCGGACGAGGAGAACGATTGCACTGATGACGATGAAAGCGATGAAGCAACTGCGCATATAAATGATACTGACGACGAAGAAAGTGACCCGGGGCAAACCCCGCCCCCGCCTCAACCGCCCCCGATCAGTGGTGGTCCTCCCCCACGCAAATCGCTTAGATGAAATGCGTTGAATTGACTTGACTGTGCTTCTCGCATAACATCCAGGTGTTCTCGACCTGTTTCGCGCAATCGGCAGCACTCAAGCTTTTCCACCATATGATGGAACCGTCTTCAGTGGGAATTCCACCATGGCGAGCGATGCAAATTGCCAAAAAACCGCATTAAAAACGCGTTTGAGCGGCAACTAAGTAGAGACGATTGGGTACATAGATAGTGTTGAATTTGAGGAAACCATCATGGTTGATACCCCTGAAAAAAATGCGTTCACCGCGCCAGTCGCACCACCACCTGTCGACGGTGGAGCAATTCTGAGTTCGCCAGATGCCCGTATCCAAGCTAAAAGCGCCGACGGCGGCAAAGAGGTGGTTCATCAAATGACTGTAGGTGCCGACACTACTGCCAAGTTCAACGAGCAGCAAGTGACCGATGCTCTCACGAACCTCGGTAGCAAGGACACCAACGCTGCCGACCAAGCCTTCCAGACTCTGGAAGACAACTACAGGCGTTTTCCCAGCCAAACGCAGGAAGCCATCAACAATAAAGCCAATGAATATGCTTCGACGGTGATGGATGCCTTGAAAAACAACAACGAGCAGGAAGCTGTTGATGCCTTTCAAAAGCATACGCTGATCTGCAACACGGTAGCGAAGTGCGCTCAAAACAGCCTCACCAGCCTCTCGCAGTATGAAGGGTTTCACTAGCTAAAACTCGTGCAAGAGTATCTCTCTCTTCCCCTGGTGAAATCGCTGATTTCACCAGTTTTGTTTTTATCGGTTTTTCGCCAGCAACCTGAGCAAATAAATGGGGGCGGACAAAGCCGCCCCCGCAGGCTCTTCTTGAGCGCGAACTTAGATATAACCGAGATTTTTCTGTGCTCCTGCTGGTGGCAGAATGCGCAAACGTCTCTGCGGCTCATCGCCTATCGAGCGGCTGCTGAGATTGAAGCGTTCAACCAGTTGATGTTGCAGGCGGCGGATATAAGCACGGCGAGGAGTGAGCTCCATCGGCTCCAATCTGTCCATCACCCTGCTTATTGCCTGGCGCGCTTCTTCTAAAGCCACCTCGGTTTCGTCGACATCACCCTCGATGTCGACTCCGATAGTCTCGGCCGTATCGAGATGCAACGCTTCTCTTAAGGCCTTTTGGATCTGCGGCAAGTTATTGCTTTTCACCACATAGACCGGAACTTGTCGGGCTTCTGCCAGCGAGTAGATCTTGGCTCCGGCCCGCGCGTAGCTCCGCAGTGCCAGAATCGCATCTGCCTCGTCGATCGATTTCACTACCTCAATCGGCAAGGCGAGTGTCTTTACCACTCGTTCTAACAACCCTTTGCTAACGGCGTAAGGGTAGATTTTCAGCTGGGTTTCCTGAGGATTGCCCCAGTCCGTGGCAAAAGGGGCCAGTCCCTCCATGCCTTCTGCGGCCGACTCCGGCTTTTGCACGACTTGAAACTGACCGGTGGCATCGTCGCGACGGCGAATTTCCGGGTGAATCTTCCAGCCGCGCAAGAGCTGATCGACAGCTTCGCCGACTTCTCGATGAACAGCCAGGGTCTGGCGATCGATTATCTCGACGCAGATTTCGAAGGTCGGCTGAGCGGACCGCTCCAAGACAGTCTTCTGTGATTGCCGTCGGCGTGCCTCTTCATCGCCGAGAGTGACCGTTTGAATACCGCCGACGAGGTCGACGAGAGTGGGGTTTTTCAGCAAATTCTCGAGCGCGTTGCCATGCGCCGTGCCGATGAGCATGACGCCGCGTTCAGCGATCGTTCTTGCTGCCGCTGCTTCCTGCTCGGTGCCAATTTCATCAATGACAATCACTTCCGGCGTATGGTTTTCCACCGCTTCGATCATGACGGCGTGCTGAGCGTCCGGGTGAGAAACTTGCATGCGGCGCGCTCTGCCGATGGCGGGGTGAGGAATGTCGCCATCGCCAGCGATTTCGTTGGATGTATCTATGACGATCACGCGCTTGCCCATCTCGTCTGCCAGAACACGAGCCATCTCGCGCAGTTTTGTCGTCTTACCGACGCCGGGAGGTCCGAGGAAAAGAATTGATTTGCCCGATTCCACCAGATCACGGATCACGTTGATGGTGCCCGAAATGGCGCGTCCGACGCGGACGGTGAGACCGATTATCTTGCCGGCCCGATTTCGTATGGCGGAGATTCGGTGCAGTGTTCTCTCAATGCCGGCTCTGTTGTCGCCGGAGAACTGCCCGACGCGCTCGGTCGCGTGGACGAGATCCTTCTCGGTGACGAACTGATCGGAGAGATAGATTGTGTGTTTATCAAGATAACGCGCTTCCGGTCTGCGCCCCAGGTCGAGGACTATTTCGTAGAGCCCGTTGGTGTCTTTCTCGACCGTTTGCGCCAGATCCGGCGGCAATATCGTGAGTAAGGCGGAGAGGTCATCGGCGGGCGGGATAAATTCCATACGTTTACTCCGTTTACTGGGTTTCCTTCACGACTCTTAAACTGCGCAGAGACGCGATGTTCATTACCTCTGGATGAACTCGCTGACCGGGAATGGTCACTGGGATTCCGGGCGGGCAGGGCGCCAGGCATTCGTGTGCGATGCGCCCGACAGCTTGCTCGATCGGCACCACCTCTGATGGCATCAGAGAGGCTTGGCGCGGCGACAACACCTGCTGCATTCTGCCAAATGGAGCTGGTTGAGCGGCAACCTCGCTGGTCGCCTCGTGGTTGTGCGTACAGTTGATATTTGCCAGTGCTTTCATCAAAGCGTGTGTATCTTCTTTGTCCGAGCCGATGCCAGCGAGAAGCAAAACACCGTTGCCCAGAAGGGCTTCGCTGAAGACTCGTTCGTTTTGCAGCTCCTGCTGCAGCTGTTCTGAATTCATGCAGTGAGAGCGCACCAACAAATGAGCGGGATCGTTGCCGCCGTGACTGCGATAAAGCGTGATGCCGTGCGTGTGGCGCAGTCGCTCTGCCAGATTGGAGCAGAGCTCACCCATCTCGGACAGCTTCGTCCGCCCCTCATCGGTTTCTAAAAAACTGACCGTTTGCTCGATCGACATCATCAGCGGATAGCTTGGGCTGGAGCTGCTGAGCAAGTTGAGCCCGACGCGCATCTCGTTGACGCCGATGGCACTGTCGCGGTGAATGTGAACCGCCCCGGTCTGCGTCAACCCGCACAGCGTCTTGTGCAGCGAGTGCACGGTGAGATCAGCGTGCTGCACTGCCGGCGATGGCACGCCGAACTCTGGTAATAGATGCGCGCCGTGAGCTGCATCAACGACGAGCGTGATTTTTGCCTGCCGGCATTTGCGGGCGATCGCTTTGATGTCACTGAAGGCGCCGGCGTATGTGGGCGAGACAAGGTACAAGGCGGCGCACTCGGCTGCTATCGGCTGAGACAAAAGTTTTTCCACTGCCGTTTCCGAAACGGCACCCCAGATGCCCCAGTTTGCATCCCAGGCAGGTTCGAACCAGATCGGCTCCAATCCACTCAGGATCAGTCCATGCACGATGGAGCGGTGGGCATTGCGGGGGAGCAAAACTTTGTCGCGCCGGTCGTTGGCGGCGATTGCCATGAGGCTGGCTGTTAATCCCTGCGACGCTCCGCCAAGCGAGATGAGCGTATGAGCAGAACCCCAGAGGTTGGCGGCCCTCGCCTCTACCTGAGCGATGACGCCGGCAGGAGCGCTCAGATCATCCAGCCCGGGCAACTCGGTAAGATCGTGGCTAAGCACCTGCTCGGACAGACGCGCCAGCCCTGGAGAAAGAGCGCGTCCTTTATGTCCGGGCGTGTGGAAAGAGGCTACTTCGAAAGCAGCGTGGCGCTGCGCTGAGGACGTCAGACCGCAAAGCCGGTTAGCGTCGGGTGTTTCAGTGTATGTGACTGCGCCAGTCGGCGCCTTTGCAGACTCTTTTTTCTTGGGTGTGAGCGTTAGGAACTGGGTCAACTAAGGGTCTCAGCTCTTGGCTGCCTTTGCCTTTATGTCCTGGAACACCGATACCATGCGAGCTAACGGGCCCAGTATATCACGCGTGTGACAGTTGCAATGTCCCGAAAGGATGTTCCTTTGGGTGTTTGGGGATATGGATGAGTGTGCGGCTGGAGGTGTCGCGGGGGTGCACGTGTATATCCATTCTGCTCGGCGGGCTAATTTTGCAGAACTTCTTCTCTCGACGCTGCCACTAAATATGGTGCAGGGAGACGCCGGTTCGTTCGCACCGGTGCAAGAGTGTCGCTGCCGATTTTGGGCGCCGTGCAGTTGCCAGTCCAGTGCCGGCCCATCCTTGAATGCATGAAACCGCTCTCGGGACAATAGTATAGGTCGCCTTGCTGAGCCCTTGTCGTTGTCTGCCTCATCACCGCATCAAAAGTAAGGGTGCAGGTTGTTGTCCCGTCTTGCGAGAATCTTGTTCAAGCGTCATGACAAATCCTTTGCGACTTGGGGCTGGACATGAGTGGGGTGTGCCGCAAACGTATCCTAGTGGAGGGCCGGCCAATGTGAGAACCATGTAGCCGGGGAAGCGACGAAAGAGCGGGCGCCGACTTTTAACAACTTGGTAATCTCTAGCAGTGCCTGTGCTAAGGACGGATTGCAGTCAGGCAGACGCTTTTGGAGATGATTGCCTGTGTCCGCTTCGAAATTCATGATCAAGAGCCTCGCTAGCCGTAGCTCTCTCGCCAGTGGGGATTCACGCCCGCACCAAATGTGGTGCCGCTCTTGCTTCGCTCTTCCGTGTTTTCTGGTTAGAACATGGTTGGCATCAGGTTTGCGGGCGATTGCTGCGGACGGGATGCGCGAAGAGCTGAGAATACGATCCACTGGCGCTTTCCTGAGGCGTACCAGCTTGAGCGCTGCAAGCAGCGCGGCTGCGTGATTCCACGTATAGATACCGCCAATTGACCGAAGCTGATTTGGTCCGTGCGCCTGATTATGTTAGGACGAAGATATCTTTCAGGCGCGCTTATGTAGATTGGTTCCACCCGCACCCACAAGCCAACCAAGCGAATTCAATTCTGTGTTTATCCCATGATGGTTGGGGTAAACGTTGCGCACCTGCATGAAAAGCAACTGATTGCACTCACCGACAGACTCTCTCGGCTGTGCTGCTCAAATAGCTCACGAAATCCAACAGCAAAGGAAAATCGATGAATCATCCATCTGAAGGTTTTGTCACCGGGCGCACGCTCAACGTGATCAAGGCGACCGACTCACCCGGACTGAAGAAGGGCATCTACAGGGTTGGACTCTCCTGCTGGGATGCGAACAACAATGGCAACTTCGACGGTCTCGGCGTCGTTATCTATCCCGCCACCACCACGGACAATGCCATCGCATTCCTTCCATATGACGGATCGGAACGCGTGCTTAGCGACAAGCTCGTGGCGCTCGATGGCGACCGCGTCATGATCGCATTTGACCCTCCCGGCGACTACCAGTTCAATGTGCCGCTGGCAAATTCGCCGGTCGTGATGAGCTGGGACGGAAGCGCGCAGGTTTATGCCAACTTCATGCCGAACGCTCCCACCACGCCTCAACCGGTCCAGCAATACCAGGGCGAGCCCATTCCTCAGCCCGTGCAAGCTGCGCCCCTCGACCCGGCTTTGAACTTTCCGGCCGGCACCGTCTTCACCATTTGGGAGACCGACAACCCGTACCTCAAGAAGTATCTGGCCACGCCGCTCCACAAAGCGACGGGTTTCAACGTCGTTCAGACTCAGTCCACGGGCGTCATGGCGCGTGTCGACTCCGAGAGCCTGGTTGACGCCGGTCAGCTGGTCTTCATTCCGTACGGCAATAACGAGACCACTTTCAACACCACGCCGGGCGATCCCTACAGCTTCACCTGGGAAGAAGTCTCCACTCAGCAGGTTTACCTGGCTGACCAGGGTACGTACATCGGCTTCACCGACTTCACAGTCGCGTGCTACGACATGTACGACTGGGGTTGGGACTGGGGCTGGTACGGCTACTACTGAGCCGCTCCTGGCGCATTGAGTTTGCAGGCGGGTCGCAGATGGCTGCCCGCCTGAGTAGTAGTCCAACCAAGCAAGAACAAACTTGAGAAAATTGGAGAATGTGAAAATGAAATTCGTCAAGTCTGCAGCGATTCTTTCAGCGATTGGCATCGCCTCGTTTCTGACCGCGTGCTCCGGCAACAACCCGAACTACGCCCAGCAGCAGCAGTCCGCCGCGCAGTACCAGCAGCAGCAGCAAGCTCCTGCTCCCGCTGCGTATCAGCCCGAGACCCCGGACCCGTCGCTCGCCGACAATGCGCAGCCGATGGTCGCCGCTCAGCCGGTCAACCCCGCCGCCTACCAGGTCACACTCAGCGCCGGCACTTGCCCCGTCGCTCCCTATGCACTGCGTGATGTGCTCTCTGGTTACTACGGCATCGACATCTTCAATCGTCCGCTGAACGCGGCCGGCTTCCCTGTCGATCCGTACGGATACTGCCTGACCGGCGCACCGGTAAGCATGATTTTCCATGGCTCGCCGTCCGCGTATTACGTCGGCTTCTACAACCGCTTCTACGGTCGTAGCTACGGCTATTTCGCTTACCGCCCGGGCTATTTCGCCCCTGGCGTTCACGTCTATGTTGGTGTGCGCCCGTCCGTTGCTCACGTCGTTGTGGTGCCGAACTATCACTCCACGACTGTATATGCCACCCATACCGTAACCAAGCAGTACGTGCCGCCTGCTGGTCGCGCTGGCTCTCCCACCCTGGTTCGTCCCGGTTCTGGAGTAGTGAACGCGCCTGCTACCACTCAGAATCAGCCCACTCTGGTTCGTCCCGGCGCACCGGCCACTCAGGTTCGTCAAGCGACCCCGGCTGCTCCTTCGGTACAGCGGTTTAACACCCAGGGCAACGGCTCCCGCCAGGCCGCTCCTCCTCCGGCGGTTCGCCAGTCGGCTCCTGCCCCGCAGCGCTTCAACACCGGCGGCAACAGCTCGCGTCCAAGCTCGAGCGGCTCTCGCCGTCACTAAACAACTGACCAAAGGTGCTTAGGCACCAGAGGTTTGCAGGGTTACCGGTGATGCCTCTGGCATCACCGGTACCACTCTTCTTCCAAATTTCGTAGATACTATAATGTTTAGTAAAAGCAAAGAGCGAAAAGAGGTCGGAGGCGAAGCTCCGACCTCTCTTTTCAAAGACGACGACACGACGTGGTGCCACCGCCTGCGGTGTGGGCTAGTTGCGGGTTACCTTCTCTTGCGAGGTGTTGGTCGATGGGATCGTGATGGCAGGAGCGGGCAGAGCCTTCACTTCCACGGCGGGCAGACCACGCTTGGCGGCGAGAGCAGCCTGGATGGCGTCCCTGGAGTCGGCGGCGGCAACGCGCTTGAGAGCTTCGGCGCGGGCGCGTTCGCTGGTTGAACCCTTGGAGAGGTCGTTCAGGTTGCGGGCTTCGCCCAAACGGTTGGCCACTTCCTCGCGATACTGAGCGAGCTTGCCGAGGCCGTTCTTGGCGTC
>DATNPN010000026.1:0-6050 GCA_036703195.1 Planktothrix sp.
GGCCTACAAAATTGAGCAACCCTCAAGCAGGGAGCCACATTGCCTGATGCCACCGCATTCGGTGTAGGCAAACAGGGTCTACACCGACTTTTCTCACGATCAATCAAGCACTGGTGCACGACGTTATGAATCCAATGCGTATCAGCTCAATATGCCGACTGGAGCAAGCTCGTCGCTCTCGTATGATGCCAATGGCAACATGACCTCAGACGGCACGAACAGCTATTCTTGGGACGCAGAAAACAGATTAATCAAAATCGTCTATCCCGGAAGTGGCAATAACAGCCAGTTTGGCTACGATGGCTTTGGCCATTTAACAGCCATTTCCGAAACAACCGGTGGATCGTTAAGTAGCGCTGCTCAACTTCTGTGGGCAAAGAGTCACGTTTGCGAGACACGGAGCGGCACTGGGACCTTGATCAGTCAGTACTTTGCATACGGACAGATCACTAGCGGAACAGACTATTTTTATGATTGCGACGGCAAAGGTTCTGTGCGCGAGATGACTACTTCAGGCGGCAGTATACAAACCCAGTATTCATACGACCCGTATGGTCAAGTAACGAAGCTGCAGGGCGCTCTTGATTCGGATCTACAGTATGCCTCCTATTATAAGCACGCTAGAAGCGGTCTTAGTTTGACTTTGTGTCGTGCATACAAGGATAGCTTTGGACGATGGCTGTCTCGGGAGACTGAAGGGCGAGGTCAAAACTTGTTCGCCTATGTGGACAATGACCCTATCAATTATTATGACCCTCACGGATTATCCAAAATACATGGAAACTGGTGCGGTGGCGGCTATGCGAACGGTGGAGGTAACGGGGGAGAAGGAGATCCGGATCTTCCAAGAGACTCAAGATGTGGAGCTGCGTTCCAACCGCCGATTGATCCGCTGGACTGGTGCTGCTGGATGCATGACCTATGCATGCATTGGGCACACGGCGTATCAGACAAGAGGAATAGAAACCACTGCGGTCATGACTGTGACAAGAGATTAGGAGATTGCGCAAACAATGCTGGCGGAGGTCTAAAAGGACGGCTTCTGGGCGGAGTATTTGGAGGGTTCACTGGCGGCGTCATTACGCCGCATGCCCTATTTGGGACAAAGCTCGTATCGACTATCCCTAGCGACGGTATATTTGATCCAGGCATGCCATGGACACCACCAGCGGGTCCCTATCCTCCGCAAGGATTAATCGACCCATTTGACCCAAGCCCCAACGATCCGGACGGCGGATGCGGACACGGAATCCCTACGACGGGAGCTGAATAGACGATACACATACTTGTAAAATCAACATGGTCATCGTTCACTTTAAACTCTGTTGATTGAGAAAACCAAGTTATCAAAAGAAATATACTGTGGAAAAATGTCCAGAGCGCCGGCAGCAAGGAATCGAAGCATGCGCTATCTTCTAAACAATGCTACTGCCACACTATTAGTCCTCATAGGATTTTGTTTTGAGCTAAGCTTCCCTGCGGACAGCTATGTTCAGATTGATGGGCGGGAGCTCCGACTCAACGAGCCAATATCGACGAGCTTAAAGGCCCAGATCTGGCCACTTCGTCGCGCGGTCAGGAAGGTGTACGTCAAGAAGGGTGCTGGCGGGCGCGTTTTTGATGATTCTTCTCTTTTCCCAAATATCAGCGAAGTTAGTCTAACGGCAGGCGATTCAGCAAATAACCAGCTGTTGCACGCGCTGTCAAAGCACAATGCGAATCTGAAGGCCATCTGGATTGCCCAAGCTGAACCACTGGGTTTTGACTCCTTGAGCGCTCTAAAATCCTTCAAACGTCTAGAACTGCTTGGGTTGACTTGCGAATTAGCGGATTCGGCGATGCTCCAGTCATCAGTACCTGATTCGCTGGAAAGTCTGTTCATAAACAACGACAAAGCGTCGTCTTGGCGGTTTCCTCCTCTGCCCAAATTACAGCTTCTTCGATTTCAGTGTAATATGAACCGGGATTTTCTTGTCAATTTCGAAGCTCCAAAACTTCAAGAGTTAAATGTGGCCGGTGCAATTTCCCACGAAGCCGTCAGTGAGGTTGCACGTTTCACACACCTTAAGGTCTTATTTATCAAGGATCCCGTGACTAAAGAAGACAATGACTTTCTCCACACGCTTAAGCTCAGAGAGCTCGTTTGCCGACCTGAGACCGGTACTCCTTAAGCTACGCCGCAGTGGATCAGTGCCACGTATCCAATGCGGCTCTGCATAGCGGGCATTTAACAAGATCGTAAAAACATAACCGACCAAACGCAAGATTGCACAGGGATGAGTTGCAGAACCGCGACCATAAGCTAAAGCCGATGTTCATGGCATGATTTCGAACAATTCCCGCACCGAGACCCGCATTCTATCGTCCGTCGCCCGCTCTTCGTTGCTACTTTCTCTTCTCCCCCGCTCCGTAAGCACTTCGGGAACTATCGTTGTGGTTTTCTGACTACCATGCGAAGCTTTTGCTTGCATGCACATTTGCACTTGCTCTGAAACCCTGATTCTTTCGTTGTCGACTGTTCCGAAATACTAGTTTCTGAATTTGCTTGCCGGTCGAGCATCGCCGGATCTTTCACCGCCGTTTTTAGCACACCAGCTCTGTAATTAAGTTGCTGTCAAATACGCATGTGCTAGGATCGATTAGAATCGGCACTGGGACTGCGTTTGCACGGGTTGGTGATATTACGCAAGCGGCTTGCAGATTTCCGACTACGCGCCTACTGTATTCCGACTGTGATGGAGGGCTGGAGCGATGTCTAAGCTGACCCAACGAATGATTGATATTACAACAGTGCCCTCGAAGGGGCAAACGATTCTCCGAGACAGTGAGTTAAAGGGCTTTGGTGTACGGGTTTCTCCCGAGTCGTCTTCGTATGTCGTTGAGGCAAGAGTGAATGGCAAGAACACTCGAATCACGATAGGCAAGACTTCGCTGATGTCTTTGGAAGAAGCAAGAGATAGAGCCCGAGAACTGTTGAGCAGGATGACGCAAGGCATTGACCCAAATTACGAGAAGAGATTGGAGGAGGTTGCGGCGATAACTCTTCGAGAGTTGCTGCAAGTGTACCTTGCAACCAAAGAGCTGAAGCCAAATACTGTCTCTGTCTACACCCGGCAATGCAACAATGCCTTTGTAAACTGGCTGGACAAGCCGATAACGTCAATTTGGCTGTTGCTTTGTCCACAGCCAGAACCTTAAGCAAGCATGACATATACGTCCAAGACGTTTACGTCTAGTGTCCGTAGGGTAAGACGGATTAATAGTGTCCGTTCGACGCATTGCGTGAAAGCTGACGCGATTGCATGATGGTGCTCGTCAACCGACGAGTAACCAGCATGAAGAAAAAAGCAGAAGGACGAGTAGACCATCGATGGAAGCGTGACTCTAGCAAAGAGTCCTTTTGGAAAGAGCAACTCGAACTTTGGCAAAAGAGTGGGCTGAGCGTCAGAGCCTTCTGCGCCGAGCGAGGCATAGTTGAGACTTCCTTTTACGCTTGGCGCAGAGAGCTCATCATTCGAGCGCGCGAAGAAGGCGATGTAAGCCCTTCTGTCGCCGCCAGCCCGAACACCCTGAAAGATCAACGCGGTCGCACCATTCCTGTTCGGTTCCGTCAAACTGACGATGCACCGATGCGAGCCGTCTTGGAACAGGGCAACCCGTTCGTCCCGCTAAGCGTGCTGCCAGACACTTCAAAGGTTGGTGATTTGGAAAGTGAGCAACGTCCAGCCGGGCTGATCATCACAACCCCGCGTGGATATCGACTGTCCATTGCTACGCAGTCAGACCTGGAACTTCTTCGTTTGACCATCAAAATACTGGAGGAAACGTAAATGTTGAACCTTTTGCCCTCAACGAAAATCTTTGTCTGCAAAGATCCGGTGGACATGCGCAAATCATTTGACGCACTGGCAGGACTAATCCATTCGTACTTCGGAGAAAATCCATTGTCAGGTCATTTGTTTGTATTCTTCAGCAAGAACAACGACCGGATGAAGATATTGTTCTGGCAGCTCGACGGTTTCGTGCTTTACTACAAGCGCCTAGAAGGTGGCACATTTACTTGGTCAGAATTCGTCAAAGGTGCTGAAGCAGAAATTTTTGCATCTGATTTTGAGCTATTACTAGCTGGCATCAATCCGTCGACGGGTGCTAAGCAGAAGCGGTATGAGCGTGTGCCTGCGAACGTCAGATGAGATTTGCGAGGCACCACATTTGGTATAATTAGCAGTATGGTCAAAAGCAGAAAGCAGCCGTTTAAGAAGCGTTCTCTCGATGCGGAATCGCTCGAATCTTTGGACAAGAAGACTTTAGTTGATCTTGTACTCAAGACTCAAGAGCAGCTTCTTCAGCTAACTGAAGCCGTGCAAACCCTCATGCGCGAAAAATACGGCCCTAAAACAGAGCGCTTCCACGATCCTGACCAGCTCACTTTATTCGGCGAGAAGCGCGAGGGCGCAAGCAATAGAGAGGAGTCATCTGCCGACTCCTCTGATGATCAAAAATCGGACGGTAAATCTGCTAAACAAGCTTCGCCAAATCGGCGTCGAGACCAAAATCCTAAGCCGTCAACCATCGAGCGCATCCCTGTTAAAGGAACTGCAACGAATGAAGAGTTGACCTGTCAGTGCTGCAGTCGTTCGCGCTCTCTCGTAAACGAGGTCACGAGAGCCAGTCGCTATGCATATCGACCAGCCTCTGTCGTCATGGAAGATTTCACAGCCTCTGTTTACGCCTGCGCTGGCTGTGGTGATGTGTTTGTTGTCGAGCCTAAAATACCTGCTGGTGCTACCACTATCGGCGCCGATGAGGGGCTGATTTGTAATATCGCCGTTGACCGCTTCGAAGATTCTCTTCCACTAACCAGACAAGAACGACGTTTCAATCGTCTTGGCGCCCCAATTGCCAAATCAACGATGTGCGGCTGGCTTAGCAAAAGCTCTAAGCGCCTCCGTTGCATTTACGACAGTATGAAAAGGCTTCTACTCATGTCTAAAGTGATTGCTTCCGATGACTCACCGATGAAGGTCTTGGACCGGACCAAAGCTCGACATATTAAAATCGGACGCGTGTGGATTTATCGCGGTGACGAAGAACATCCGGTCAACCTTTTTGATTTCACTTCTGGGCGCGGTCGTGCCGGACCAATCGCATTTTTGAGCGGCTTCAAAGGTTACCTGCTTGGTGATTGCTTCTCCGGCAATCAGGCATTGTGTGCCGAGACTGGCTGCATTCACGTCGCCTGCCACGCCCATGCACGCCGATATTTCATTCAGGCTGAATTGAACAACAAAGTGGCGTGCGCAGAAATCTTGGCGATGTATTCCGATTTGTTCGAAATCGAAAGAGTGGCGAGCGATCTGGGTGTCAAAGGTGATGAACGTAAATTGATGCGCGACCAAGAAGCAAAACCTCTGCTGCACAAAATGAAAGCATGGCTCGATCTCAATTCGATAATCGCTTTGCCAAAAAGCTCATTTGGGAAAGCCATTAATTACTGCCTCAACAACTGGACAGAACTAACCAACTACTTGCTCGACGGCGACTTGCGCATTGATAACAATCTTGCAGAACAAGAAATGAAAAGGGTCGCCATCAATCGCAAGAACTCGCTCTTCTTCGGGAGCGACAGGGGTGGCGAAGATGCCGAGGTCTGGATGTGTCGCTCATCTCTACCTGCAGACGCCACAACGTAGAACCCTGGAGCTACCTGAAACAAGTACTTCAAATATTGAACGAAAATCCAAACGCAGACCCCGATTTGCTGCTCCCGCACACTTGGAACTCTACAAACCCAGAAGTCGGGATCGAGGGGGTCGCGCCTCCCCCACAATTCGTTCAAACCGATCCCGCAGTCCGAAACGCCCATAAAACAGCAGTTTCAGCAAACTCGCGATAAACCATAATCAACCCGCGCGACGTGCAAAGGGGGTCGCATGAATGGAAGAAATAATCTTCCCAGGGACGCTCCATTCCCTGTCTCCACGTAACACGAGTCATAGACTCGGCCCGCGCGTGCGGTAAGTAATGAAACACGCGTAAGCAGGGCACGA
>DATNPN010000030.1:0-259319 GCA_036703195.1 Planktothrix sp.
CCTGGGCCGGATGCTTTTCCTTGAGATATATGGCACCTATACGGTAGTAGGGATCGGCCATGCGCGGGTTGATGCTGATGGCGCGAACGTACTGACCAACTGCCTCATACGGTTTTTTCTCATTTTCCAGAGCAAAACCGATATTAAAGTAGGCGGAGGCGAACTTCGGATCGATCTTCAACGCTTGCTGCCATTTCTCCATCGCTTCATCGACCTTGCCCCGAGCATAGAGCACCGTCGCCAATCCGTTCAGGGTAGCGGGACGGTCGGGCTTGAGTTGAAGGGCCTTGTTGAATGCTTCAACTGCTTTGTTGAAACTTTTTTGCGCCGTATATATGGCGCCCAGGTTGCTGTACGCCTGCTCAAGGGTGGGATCGGCGGCTATTGCTTGCGAGTACTCTTCGATGGCCTGGTTGTAGAAGCCCGACTGATGCAGCTCCACCCCACGGTTGTAATGTTTGATCGCCTCCACATGGGTGGCTTTGTCGACCGGAGCGGGCGGCTGAGGCGCTGCCTGGGTCGGAACCTGATCCGGCGTCAATGGCGCCGGCGTCAAATTCGTGGGCGCGGCAGCAGGCTGACTGGCTGGTTGAGCCGGTTTTTGACCGTCTGTTTCAGCGGTCGGCCATTTAAAAGGGGCCGCAGCTTGCGCCGGTGCCGCATACGGCAGGCTGAGAAGGGCGAGCGCTATGACTGATATTTGTTGACTCTTCACGATTATCCAGTTTGCCACTATCCTAGTAGAAGGTGTTACGGAGGGCTTCGGCCGTTAATTATAGCCGGTGACTGGAGCTGATCCAGGCGCTGGCGCCCCTCTCGCTTAATGTGCGACGCTGGAGTGGGCGCTACTCAGCGTTTTCGGCGAGCAAACATTAACTGCCAGTGCGAAACTTTATTAATGGTGCAATCAATTAACGAGTGATTGCGTATTTTCCACATTGGCTGGCGGTATTCCGCCGCACTATGCTAGAGAAGGCCTGGTAACTTCTTTCCCAAATTTATGACTGAAAACGAAGCCTTTCGTCCCAACTTGCAGCCGGAATTATTCCCGCCAGCCGAGCAATCGGCACCGGGACCGAATTTCGATTGGAACCAAGTGCAGCCGTCGGAGATGAAGCTCAGTTACGTCTATCCGTCTGCGTTTCCGTTCAATAATATGAGTGTGTCCGAGGCCACCGCCGCAGGCGGCGGGCCGGGTGCGGCAACGGTGGCAGATGCCCCCGCAAAGAGCGGCGGTCCCGGCACGGACGCCACGACGACAAGCGACGAGACGGCGGGTAATGGCACTGAGCAGCCGGGCGAACAGCTGGGTCCTGTCGACAGGCAGTTGTTAAACACACAGTTTGCACCAGGCGATGGTGGCGGTTCAGAACCGTACGACAAACGTTGGGACTCGATTCTCAACGATCCAAGAATCGATCGTTCCCAGTCCGACAAGACTGACGGCCAAGGACACGAGTTGTGGAATCGCAGCGTCAACGAAGTGCAAACAATCGAAGTACGTCAAGGACGCAAAGACGGAGATCCGCCTGCCAACTACGTTATACATAAAGATGGTACCGTCGAAGAGAAAATCCCGCCCGACAAAAAGGCGATGGGTGAAGGCGACGATCAGATAACCATTCAGTACGGCGACGACAGCGACGGCGACTCGAGCGGCGCACCAAGCCCGGTCATGGCAGCCAGAGCCAACGAATTGATCGCCGAGATTCAGGCGCAAGCGGCCTATGCCGGTCTGGCACCGGACATTCCCGACGACATCATGAGTATGCTGCACGCCAGGACGGCTCCCTCACCACGGGCAGTGCCCCGAATGGGACCGGCGGGAGCACGGACAGTACCGGGCTTCTCCAATGGCGGCAACTACATGGGTCCTTCCGCGCCTGAGGGCGGCGGCTTTGCTAAACCGCCAATTCCGTCGCGAGCGCCCTCCGGAGAAGTGCATGCGGCAGTTAAAGCTGCCGACTCAAAATTCGACGGGTCGAGCATCAAAGACTCTTCCGTGCGCAAGATTGTCCAGGATGTCGTCGGCAAAAACGAAGGACATCCGACCTCAATCAACTGGAACGATAACGGTCACGGTATCTCCGTTGGCATCTTCCAGTGGAACCAGAAGTCTGGCGAGCTGCCGATGCTGTTGCAACGCATGGCGAAAGATCACCCGGAAGAGTTTAAAAAAGCCTTCGGAGCCGACGCCGAAAACATGCAGAAGGAGTCTTTTATCCGTACTGCCAATATCTCGCCCAACAGCAGGCTTGGTGCCGAGATGCAAACCGCACTCAACGATCCCGTTTTGCAGCAGACAGAAGTTCAACTAGCCGGCGAGAAGGTGCAAAACTGCGCCGGTGTAGCAGCCAAACACGGAGTGACATCCGAAGCCGGAACAGCCATGTTTGTCGATCTCGTCAACCAGTTCGGCATGGGCGATGAAAAACGCGGCGCCATGAAGTATCTGCTTGCTGCCGAGAATCACGGCGGTTCGGAAGAGCAGAAGTTTCAAACACTGGACGCTTCCTCACGCAGAGACAGCCACTGGCGCGCCGACAGAAACCCGAAGGTCGTGCAGGAGATCAAAGAAGCGAATCTGAGCTTCCAGCAAGGCAGCATGCTCGGCGGCGCCGACGGCAGCCAAAGCGCTTGAGCAAGGTTGATTGCAGTCTGCTACGAACCAGCTTTGCACTCTGAACGCTCTTTCAAATTCTCTACCAGCCCGCGCAGACCGAGCAGGTAGCTGCGCGCACCGAAGCCGACCACGACACCGGCGGCGATGTCCGACAGGTAGCTCTTCTGGCGAAACTCTTCGCGGGCGAAGGTGTTGGAGATATGCACTTCGACAAACGGCAGTGACACCGTAGATAGTGCGTCGCGAATAGCGATGGACGTATGCGTATAGGCACCGGCATTGATGACTATACCGTCGAACTCCTGCTCGCGAGCCGTTTGAATGATATCGATCAAACTGCCTTCGCTGTTCGATTGGAACGTTTCTATCTCGACGGCAAGATTTTTCGCCAGCTGATGCAAGAGCGAATGAATATCTGCCAGAGTAGTCGTGCCGTAGATTTGAGGCTCTCGCATGCCAAGCAAGTTGAGATTCGGCCCCGTCAGTACGAGAACGCGCAAGCTAATCCTCTTCTTCCTTCATCGACTCGAGTACGCACTGCGCTTCACCCAGGAATGGATCGTTGCGCACGAGCAGCCGCTCCGCCCGAACAAGACCGATGAACTGAGCCAAAAGATCTTTTGTCAACATCGGTTCGCCACCGTGGTCGACTTCTTCCGGCACAATCGACATCGTCGAGGCCAGAAGAACGCGAGCCTCTACCGATCCTAGCTCAGTCGAATGAATGATCTCGGACAGTCCGGAGGGATCGACTTTGTTTTCGAAGATCAGCGCCTTGCAGAACTGCAAGACGTTGCCTTTGAGCGGTCGAGTGCGCTCAGCCGGTAAAGATGCGGCCGCGCGAATGAGATTCAACTTGTTGCTGGCATCGCCGAGCGATTCGGCACTGTCGACGAGATTTCGCACCTGATTGGCTTTTGTGTTGAACTGGCGCCGCAACTCATTTTCCGCCACCGAAGCCTTCGGTTTGGTGGCAGCGTCAAAACGCTTGTCGTAATAGTCCTGTACTTGCTGGCGCTTCAACTCGACGTTGAACGGCATGAGCTCGAGGAAGATGGATTCCAATCCTTCCAGCTGCGCTTGCAGATACATAAGTTCGTCTTGGGAAACGGACAACCTGGTTCTCCTTCTCGATCAGATCAGGCTCTACTGTATTTTGCCTCGCCAGGTGCAATTTTCCACGCCTGCCATGCGAAGCAACTGACAAGGCACATGCGCTCTGGCTGACATTTTATCTTGCTGACAGTTGGTCTTGCCAGTCTGTCTTTGCAGAGGACAGTTTTCCTCTTCGACCTTGTTAACACAAATCCAGCTGCTTCATGACTACGTCTGCTACCTCTTCAGGGCTCAGTCCGTCAGTGTCCACTGTGCACGGCACCTGCGCATAAGAACAGGCACGGGTAAGCAAGAGGTTGGTGAGCTTGCCGGTCAATACTGTCTGCTGATCTTCTTCTGTTGAGTTGGTAACAAGCAACGGGCGACTGCTGTCTCCTGACAGCCGGGCGACCAGCGTATCAACTGCGCCCATCAGGCAGACTACCGAGCCGATTTGAGACATCAGCTCATAGTTGCCTTTGGTGACGATGATGCCGCCGCCAGTGGCAATGACGGCGTCGAATGGTCGTTCGCGCGCGAGAGTCTCCAGTACGCCTGTCTCCATTTTGCGAAACTGCTCTTCACCCTGCTTGGCAAACAGAGTACTCACTTTCATCCCCGCTTTACTCTCGATCAATTCGTCCGTGTCATTGAACGACCAACAGAGGCGTTGAGCAAGAATGCGCCCGGCGGAGGTTTTGCCTGATCCGGGGGGACCGACCAGTATGATCGCGGTTTTGCTTTTAGCGGTCACGATCAATTGATAGCATCGCCGCCAATGGTGCCAACCTTCTTGTAGGCGATACGCAGCTTCTCTTGAGCGTCGACCAGACCAGGATTAATCGCCAGCGCTTTCTTCAATTCGCGAATGGAAGCAGGATAACTCTTAGAGTGATAGAGGGCCAGTCCCAATCCGTAATGGGCTGAAGCCAGGTCGGGTTGCAAGCTGAGAGCGTGTTGGTATTCGTCAATGGCGCCTTTGTCGTTGCCATTCATCGACATCACTGTAGCCAGATTGCTGTGCACGTCTGCCGAGTCCGGATTTATTTTCGCCAGCTTGGCAAAAGCTTCTTCCGCCTGCTTATAGCGACCGGCGGCACAGAGAATGTTGCCTAAATTGAAGGCGGCATCGGCCATATTGGCTTTGAGCGACATTGCTTTTTCGTACTCTTCGATGGCGCGATCGTTCTCTCCCGCTTGCTGATATGCCGAGCCCAGGCTATTGTGCATGTTTGCATCATCGGGCTCCAGACGCGACGCGATCTGCAGCTCCTGCAAAGCTAGATAGCAGTTGTTGCCGGACATGGCGATTGCACCGAGGCGCTCGTGAGCAAGGTAGCAGAGCGGATCATAAGCAACGACCCTTTTGTATTGCGCCACTGCTTCCGGCACGCGGTGCTCTTGCATGTAGCCTTCCGCTTTGGCCAGCATGCTCAAGGTTGTTTGCGACATCTTATGATTGGCGGCCGAGGCAGCGCCGATACCGACTGAAGTCTGGTTGATCTTGACTGTCAATGCCGAACCAAATGCGATATCACGATTGAGCTGCTCGAGTTGGGCCGCAACTTTCTCGTGCTGTCCCAGTAGATCGTATACGCGAGCGAGTGAGCTGCGCGCAGCAGACAATTCTATATTGACGCGAGAGCGATCGAGCATCGCTTGCGTCGCGCGCGCCATATAACCGTGAGCTCGGTACTCTGCTTCCGACTGCGCTAACTGAGAGGCGCGCAGGCGAGAGACTTCCACTGCTTTCTGAAGACACACCGCCGCTTTGTCATAATCGCCGGCGCTGGCGTAAATCAGCCCGAGCTGATTGTACGAAGAAGGTTCGTCAGGCTGCTTCTGGATCTTGGCCAGCAACTCGGCTTCGGCGTGCTGCACCAGTCCCACATCATCGACGGCAGCGGTCTTATCTTTCATCGGCGCTGTCTGCGCCACCTGATTGACAGGTTCGAGTTTTAGCTTGATGAGCAGGTCGTGCCCCAGTTGCGAAATGTGCTTCCAGTCGAATTCGGACGAGTTGCCCATGATGTGCAAGGGCAGGACTGGAAGAGTAACAAGTAGTGTGGCACCGAGAAGCACAAAACCGAGCCGGTTATTTTTTTTCCGGCCCGAAGGTACAGCGGCGCTGGGAATATTGCTGGCCAACGTTTGAGTCTGATATTGAATTTGGGATAAGTCGTAGGGCAAGGTTAACGGTGGAATGCCGATGAGTCAATACGCAATCTTACGAATTAAGACGGCAACCACAAGCGGGGCGCAATTTATCAGCGTTTATCCGACGCAAAAAAAACCGCCGGCCAAGAGAAAAGCCAGTCAGCGGCAGTTTTCGCAGGCACACCTAGACACTACTAATGGTGGCAGTGCCGGGGCGAGCGATGTGTTCTAAAGAGTCAGCGAGATGATCGCGCACACGGGTCCAGAGAACCTGGGCGCGCTCTTGCTGCCCGTTGTCGGCGTAAAACTGCGCCAGCTCCATGAGAACAACGGACATGCCGACCTCTTTGTCGGCCGCGTGTTCGACGCATTGCAGCGCATGAATGTACTGCTGCTCGGCGGCTCGCAAGTCACCGATCTTGAGCGCATCCTGCGCGCTATAAAGAAACATTCTCCAACCCATAGATGGTTTTGCCTGCAAGCGGATTCAGGTGATGCCCATGCCAACCAGATGAGGGCCGGAGTGCACCGGTCGACCTCTCACATACCAGCCTATAAGCTCACGCCCAACCGCGAAATTACACGCAGGAGTGATTTTGAAATGCGGTCACGGCCGAGCCCGCCAGCTGCACGGTAATATCGCTCACTATTCCGGGTGATGCGGTTTGCCGCGGGCTGAGACACGAGAGAAGCCACCCGGAGGCTGGCGCTTCACACGCATTTTAGATGCGTTGCAGTCCAGAGCGGGCAGGATGCCGGCGCTCAGATTAGGAAAAGGGCGCCTGGCGGCGCCCCAAGCCTTATTTGGCTTTGAAGTAGAGGATTATCACCCCTAATATGCCGATTACTATGTTCGGCAACCAGGCTGCCAGTACAGGGTCGATACGACCGGCTTCACCCAACGCTCCCGAACTTGACTGCAAGACGTAATACAGGAAGACGACGACGGCTGAATAGATCAAACCGAGGTTGCTTCGTGAACGTCGTCCCAAGAGACCGAGAGGGGCGCCGGCCAGAGCCACAATCAAGCAAGCGAGCGGCTGTGAGAATTTCTGATAGAACCTGACGAGAAGGGACTTGTCGAGCGCGTTCGCTTTCTTGAGGACATTGATATAGGTGTACAACTCGGTCATGTTCATATCTTTCGGTACGACCTTCCCGGACTCGAGCGCTTCCTGCGCGTTCTTCACGTTGGGAATGACGAGCTTTTTGAACTGCATGATACGAGTGATGGCGTTATCGGGTGCAATGACATAGGTTCTGCCCTGCTCCAATTCCCACTCTCCATGATTGAAAAGTCCTTTGGTGGCGCAGATGATCTGAATCAGTTTGTCGCGCGTGAAGTCGAGCAGAATGACGTTTTGCAAGTCGTTCTTATCGTAGTAGCCGATGTAGAAAATGCGGCTCAGGGCCCCGTTAACATCACGCTCCATGTAAGTGAAGTTAGCCTGACCGGAAGGCAATTCAGCCTTATACAACGCAAGAAACTCCAATTTTTTCGAAGTTCTGTTGGCCACGGGCACGATCGTTTCGTTGATACCAAAACTGACGATACTGGTGAAGATACCGAAGAGAAGCGGCGCCACCATGATACGGTAGAAGCTGATACCACTGGTGCGCAGGGCGATGATTTCGGAATCGCTGGACAATCGATTGAAGACGATGAGGGTTCCGAGCAGCACACCGATAGGAATCGTGATGACGATGATCTCCGGCAAATGCAAGCCGAGAATCATGAACGCCATATTCCACGGCACACCTGATCTCATGATCAAGTTGAAGATGGTCTTCAACTGATCGGCACCAAACCACACGCCGGTGACGATACCGATACCGAACAACAACGGTTGCCAGAATTCGTTTGCGATGTAGCGGTCTAATAGTGTCAGACCAAAAGTAAAACCGGCATTCGCCTTCAATTTTGTCGAGCGACCTGGCGGCGGCGCCGCCGGATCTCCGGATTGCCGATTGCGCTTCTGTTTTGCCGGCGCCTCTTGGGCCTCCAATTCGCCGCCGCTGAGCGGTTTGTAGCGAGGAATCGCAGTATCGGTGGTCATAGTTCAAAGTCCTCGCCCAGGTATTGTTTGCGCGCGATGGGGCTGTCTGCCACTTCACGCGACGATCCGGCAACAAGAATTTTGCCGTAGTCGATCAGGTAAGCGCGGTCTGTAATTCTCAGCGTGGCACGCGGATTGTGGTCAGTTAGCAGAACTCCGAGGTTCCACTCGTCTCTGAGACGGCGAATCAAACCTTGAATGTCGGAGATCGAAATCGGATCGACCCCTGTGAACGGTTCGTCCAGAAGAATGAACTCAGGCTCTGTCGCCAAACAACGAGCCAACTCCAGACGGCGTCGTTCACCCCCGGAGAGCTGCACCGCCATTACGTGCTCGAGGTGTCCCAGTCCGAACTGCTCCAGCAGCATCTGACGCCGCTTGGTCTGCTCCTTGCGAGGCACGCCTCGCATCTCCATAATCAAGTTCATGTTATCGGCGACAGAGAGCTTTCTGAACACCGAGTTTTCTTGAGGCAGATAGCCGATGCCCATACGGCTGCGCATGTGAATCGCTTCTTTGGTCAAATCGGCTTGCTCGAGACGGATGCGTCCTTTCTCGGGCTTCACCAGTCCTAGCACCATGTCGAACGAAGTCGTTTTGCCGGCTCCGTTGCGACCCAAGAGACCGACCACTTCTCCGCGTTGAACGTAGAAGCTGACGCCATCAACTACACGGCGTCCGCCGTAGCTCTTCTGCAGATTCTCCACATAGAGTGTTTTGACGTGTTCTTTCATTGCGTGGCCTCGGCTTGTTTTTGTTGGGGTTCCTTGGCTGCCACCTGCGTACCGTCGTCGTGACTGCTGGCGCTTTGATTGATAACATCAGCGAGCTTGCTGCCATCGTTGTTGTTTTGCGGACGTGGCGTGGTCGCAGGACGTGCGTACGGCGACTGCTCCGGTTTTTTCGTCGGTTGTTGCTGCACGATGATGGCGCGCGTATTGCCCTCGGCAAGAACTTTGTGATCGACAACCGTCATGGTGATGCGGTCGCCGATCCAGCGTCGTCCGGGCTGGTTGATCTGCGAGCGTCCGCTGAACACGACCTTCTCAGCCTGTCCTTCGTCGTTGCGCACCACCACACAGTTGGGACCGAAGCCATCGATGTCGCCCATCTTGACGCGCACATTGCCTTGAGCAGCAATGCGCCCTGTGTCCTTCGTATAGTCTTGTGCGTCAGAATTCATATATATGATGTCGTCATCCGGCAGATCGCCGAGTTTTGAGGGGTCTAGCTCTCCGTCAGCGGTTCTCGGTCCGTTGGCCGGGCCCCCCTTTTTTTCATCCTTTTTTTGGATGACTTTCGATTTCACATTTCCCGTCGCCTGCAACCTCTGCGTCGATAGGAAGTAAATCATGTTGTCCGCGTGCGTATTATTGTCGAACTGCGTCGCGTTGACGGTGCCGGTAAACACCGCACTCTCCGGCTTGCCGTCCGTGCCGTACACGAGTTGAAGTTTTTGGGACTGCACGACAATGTCGGCGGTCTTCACGTGCACATGCCCGTTGGCGATAAACTTGCCGGCTTCTTTAGCGTACTCCTGGTGATCGGAGTCGGTGATGATCATTTCGGGCGAGGTAGCGTGAGTCGGTTTGGGATCAGGCTTCTTCTTCTTTTTGTTCTCGCCTGCGCCGGCATCGGTTTTATCAGCATCGCCCTTGTCTGCTTTGGCTGCGCTCGCGATCTGCTTGCCTGAAGCTTTCTCTTTATCTTTGTCAGCCGCAGCTCCGCCGGCAGCGGTAGCATCGGCGGTGGCACCGTCTTTATTGTCGTCGTCATCACCGGATGTGACTACTTCCGAGTGCGCATGCCCATCAGCGATGACGTTGCCTTCGACAATCTCGAAAACAAGCGTGTCGGCATCCATCTTGCTCTCGCCCTGCACCAGGTGGGGGTGCCCAGTAAACACGGCCTTTTGCGCCTGTCCCTCCGGTGTGCGGTAGAGAGTGGCCGCCGGCGAATAAACGTTGGTATCTTTGTATTTGACTCGCACATTGCCTTTGGCGATAACGGTATCACCGGCAAACTCCTGTTCGTCCGCTTGAATATCGACAGGTGCATCGGTCCCCGGCGCCGCCGCGCCCGGCGCTTGCTGCTGCTGCTGCTGCGCAGCTACAGATGGAACACTGGATTGCCAAACACAAAGCAACAGTGCTGCTAAGTATGTTTGCGCTAATTTGCCCATTACCGTCCTTCTTGTTGATACCGCCGACGATGTCTACTAATCGATCTTTCCTATAACTGCGTGAGTGCCGCCTGTGATGGTGAAGTTTTTCAGGTCGGCGGATTTCTCGAGCGAGCCAATGACGGTAGCGCCGCTCACCTTGGCTACCCCGGGATAGAGGATGGTAACACCGCCGGTGGCCTCGAACTTATTTTTTTCCTTTAATTCGACCTTGTCCGCGTCGAGCTGAGCTTTTCCGTCTTCTCCAGTACACTTCACGCGTTGCTTGGCGTCGGCCTTCAACTTAACCTGTTTGGTGGTCTCGTTAGCCAACCCGGTCGGAGCAGTTAAGCTCATTTTCACTTTGCCTTCGTCGAAATAGGTCATGGTCACTTTTTCGAGCTGTACGTCGCGGCTGTCCCTGAGCATCACACCCCGCTGCGCCACCAGTTGCCAGCGCGTCTGATTGGAGTCGTCGACTTCCTTCAGCTCGTAGTTGTCCACCGTGATGTTTGTCGCGGCAGGGTGCGCCTTCTGAAATTTGTTGTACTCCTCCACCTCGACGTTCGCCTGGTGCTGCGAATAGACGAACAGCGCAGCCAGCCCTGATGGGATTGAGAGAGCGACTACCAGTTTGATGATACTGTTGCGGTTCATTTTGCTCCGAGTTGCCCCGTTCTAATTTCCGATGGCACGCAAGGCGATAGCGCGCGAAATGTTGCCGATCGACTGCTTCAAATCTCCCATCTGCAGATAGCCGGCAGCCATGAAGAAATAAGGCGCCGGATTGCTGGGAGCCTGCTGCGAGACTTGCTTCCAAACCTTCATGGCAGCGGCGACATCGCCTGTTTCTTGCAGCTCCAGATGAGCACGATAGACGCGCGCCCAGACATCGTCAGGCTTGCGCATCAGCATATCGTCGAGATTTTTCAGGGCCTGGTCGTAGTAGCCCCGCACCTGTCCCTGCACCGAGGGCGGTGCTTCGGCCAGAGCGTTAGGGAGCTGAGGCAATGAGGAAGCGGTCACCTTGCCGTCGGGAGCAGCGCTCTTGGAGAGATTGGGAGCAACTATTGCCAGTATGCCGGCTGCCTGCGGATCGAGTTTGGGCTCCTTCTTCCTGGCAGGCACGGCGACTGCCGCTGGTTGAGCACCGGCGCCTCTGCCTGCCGTTTTCGAGAGCACGTAAGCCTTCATGTAATAAGCCCATGCCAGCGTATAACGCACACGATTGTCATCCGGGCAGTAGACAATCATTTTTTCGTACGAATCGATCATCCTGTCGAAGTATGCTGGCCCGCCCTGCTTCGCTGCCAGGTCCTTGGCATGCTTGACCTGCTTGAGCGCAGCTTCCACCTGACTGGTGCGAGTGAGCGCCACTGCATAAAGGAATGCTGCCTCCGGGCTGTCCGGATAGGCGGCCGCTTGTTGCATCGCCACATTGATATCGTCGGTCGGCTGCAAATCTTCAGCAGCAAAACTGACTGCGATCGGCTTGCCGGGAGTAATCGTCACTTGAGACGTGGTCTCACCGACGCTGGGTGACGCACCGTCTGCGGTGCCGACTTTGGCATCGGCAGCGGGCGGCTGCCCCGAGTCAGCTTGCGGTGTTTGCGCTTGCAGCTCATCGCAGAAGCTCGGCAAGACACCGGCTGATAGTAATAGGGAACAGGCAGCGACACCGGCGGCGAGTCTGATCAATCTGCCGCCGCCATTACGAGTTTTCATTCGCATTTTCACTTCCACTCTGCTGAGGACCGTTTGACGCAGGTAAAATTTCGAACACTGCGTTGTCAGGCAGTTCTTGTTTTAGCCGTCATGCGCGTTCGCTCTGGATTTCGAGCATGTGCTGCAAGAACTGCATGATCATAACAGACGCAGTCGAGTTGCCAATTGGAACGATGTCAGCATAAAAATTTTCTGCTTTTCGGCAGGTAATTTTTATCCTTTGCGAGCCTGTCCGTTGGCGGGGTTCATTCGCCCATTGAGGATTATTGGCAGGACTTCATGCAACCCGGAAACAATATGTTTGGGCTCTGATTTAGCCAGCACTTCTGCCGTGTGTATGCCCGTAGTCACTCCGATTGCATCTACGCCAGCGCCGCGCGCCATATCCAGGTCATATGTGGCGTCACCCACGACGACAGCATCTTCGGCTGCTACGTTCAGCTTTTCCAATGTCTTAAAAACGGACTCAGGGTGCGGTTTGTGGTTAGCAACGTCCTGTGCCCCGACGATTAGGTCAAAGTAATGTGACAAATTGTGGTGATCGAGTACAGCGGAGATGAGATAACGCCGTTTGGACGAAGCGATCGTGATCTTGATCTTTTCCAGTTTTAATCGCTCGAGCATATCGATCAGAGATGGAAACAGAGGGCAGATCTCTATCGCTTGAGTGTCATAAATGGCACGGTATCTGGTGGCAATCTCCAACCAATACTCTTCGTTTTTGTCGGGAAAGATGATTTCGCATTGGCGCATCAAAGGCACGCCGACGAGGTTTTTCCATTCATCTAATATCGTGTGCGGAAGTTTGTACTCCTCCACCACTATGCGCATCACATCCACGATGCCGGGAGCGGAATCGACCAGAGTGCCATCGAAGTCGAAAATCGCGAGTTTATACAATTTAGACTCTCACCTTCCCGCCTGATTCAATTAACTGGAAAAACCGCTCAAACAAATAGTTTGAGTCGTGAGGTCCCGGGTTGGCCTCGGGATGATATTGCACGCAGAAAATCGGCAATGTTTTGTGGCGAAACCCTTCCACGCTCTGATCGTTGAGATTCAGATGTGTGAGCTCCAGTGTCTCGGGCAGAGTCTGCGCATCGACGGCAAAACCGTGATTCTGGCAGGTGATCTCTACTTTGCCGGTGAGCAGATCTTTGACCGGTTGATTGCCGCCCCGGTGACCGAACTTGAGCTTGTATGTTTTCGCTCCGAGCGCAATCGCCAGAAGCTGGTGTCCCAGGCAGATTCCGAACGTCGGCAGTTTGGCTGCGATCAACGCCTGCATCTGGTCGAGGATCGGTTTGCAGGCAGCCGGATCGCCGGGACCGTTGGAAAGGAAGAGAGCATCAGGTTTGTCGGCGAGAATCTCGGCGCTATTCGTATTGGCCGGGTACACCGTCAACTGCAAATTGCGCGCTGCCAACTGAGTCAGTATATTTTTCTTGATGCCGAAATCGAGCACGGCTACCTTATACCGTCCGTCGCCCATAGTGTACGGACGCTCGGTCGTAACCTCTTCAGTAAAGTCGGCACCGGTCATGAGAGGCGATTCGAGCGCCTCCTTCGTCAGCTTGGCAGGGTCGAGTATCTCAGTGGAAACCGCGCATCGCATGGCGCCCTTCTCGCGAATGTGGCGAGTAATTGCGCGCGTATCGACGCCGGAGATGCCGATCTTTCCCTGATTAGCGAGAAACGCATGCAGCGTGTCCGAGGCTCGCCAGTTGCTGTAGCGCTGGTTCAGGTGTCTGACTACGAGCGCCCGTGCATGAATCTTGCCGGAAGTCGACTCCAGATCTTCATCGGTGGTTCCGTAATTGCCGATCTCGGGATAAGTCAAAGTGACGATCTGTCCGGCATAGCTGGGATCGGTCAGGATCTCCTGATATCCGATCAAACTCGTATTGAAAACCAACTCGCCTACGGCTGTGCCGGTGGCCCCAAATCCGTATCCGCTGAAGTGTCTGCCGTCTTCGAGAGCTAAAAGGCAACGCGGTCCTGGTTTCAACAGTCCTAATGGGTCGTGGGATGACGAGCCGTGTTCGTTGCTCAAGACTTACTCCTCTTCTAAAACTATCTTACTGTACGGCGCCGATTTCGTCTGTCTGAGCGCTCTAAGCCCAGCCCAGTGTTTCCCAGCCCGCCAACACTTTAATGAGGTTTAAAAATTGCGCCGCCAAGATGTTCGTGACGCGGCCCAGGCGGTTTTCGACGATCGGCCGGCAACAACTACCTGCCAACTGTTTACTTTATTTATTTGTGAAAGGCTTTATCCACCAGGAAAGCAAAAGTCGCCCGGTAGAATTAGTCTGATCTGGCGAGGAGCCGGATCGACTAGAGGTTGACAGTAATTCAATGAGCCCCACTAATCTGCTCGAACCGTATCTACAGGCATGTGGCTATTTGATGCCGGAGATTGTCCTCACCATCGCCATCGTGTTCGCTGCATTGTGGAACTTGCTGTTTCCCAAACTCAAGGAAGCAACCTGGTTTTGGGCGGTAGGCGGATTGATTGCACCGATGTTTCTCTTCCGCCCGTTGCCGGCTACTGATAGCAAGACTGCCATTCTCTTCAACGGACTGTTTTCATACGACGCCCTTACCATCGCGTTCGGAGTCATCTCACTGCTCGTCGGTCTGCTCGTAGTGTTGATGACGATCGGATACGAGCATCAACTCGGACGCAATCGCGGCGAGTTCTATGCCATCCTGATGACCGCTGTTTTATCCGTCATGCTTCTGGCTGGCACAACCGATCTGATTATGTTGTTCGTGTCATTGGAAACGCTGAGTATTTGCTGCGTGCTGCTGGCTGGATTCAGCAAGCGCGACATCAAAAGCGGCGAAGCGTCGCTCAAATATCTGTTGTCGACAGCCGCAGTCACCGCCACATTGATGTACGGTCTTTCCTTCGTATATGGGTTGAGCGAAAGCACCTCATACGCCACCATCGCCGACAAGATGGCGATGCTGTCAGTCGGCTCACCATCCTTAATTAGACTGTTCATTGCCGTCCTCATTTTGAGCGCTGTCGGCTTCAAGCTTTCAACGGTGCCGTTTCACATGTGGACGCCCGATGTTTACGAGGGAGCGCCAACACCTGTCACAGCCTTCCTTTCCATCGGCTCGAAAGCGGGCGGTTTTGTCATCGCCTTGCGACTGCTAACAGTTGTGTTCGCCAAGTCCGCCACCGATTGGATCGTTTTGCTCAGCGTACTGGCGGTGCTGTCGATGATTCTCGGCAACCTGACGGCTCTGGCACAATCATCATTCAAACGAATGCTCGCCTATTCATCAATCGCGCACATCGGATATATGGTGATTGGCTTGATTGCCGGACCGCAATTCGGGTATTCCAGCGTAGTCTTCTACATAATCGTCTACGGTTTGATGAACCTGGGAGCTTTCGCCGGCGCCATTCTGGTCACTAACGAGATCGGCTCCGATCGCATCGACGACCTGTCCGGACTGATCCGCAAACGTCCCATTCTCGCTCTGGGAATGACCCTGTGCCTGCTCAATCTGGCTGGCTTACCGTTGCCTCCCGCAGGTTTCTTCGCCAAAATATTCATCTTCCAGGCAGGCTTGCAGATCGCACCCGTCGCCAATATCAACCTTGGTTGGATACTGGTCGCAGTTGCCTTGTTGACCTCGATTCCGGCAATCTACTACTACACACGCGTCTGCGTGAAAATGATCGTGCGCGAGCCGTCTGATGCCGTGCAAGCAATGCCGGCCGAGCGTCCATTTTTCGACAGTCCTCAATCGATGCCGATTTTGGCTCTCTCGATCTGCGTTGCCTTCATTAGCTATGCAGGCACATGGGGTGCTGATCAACTGATGACTCTCTCTCACATGGCTGTGGCACCGTTGGCGTTGCAAGCTCAACAGAACAACGGACAAGAATCCACGCCTCTCCACATGGGATACGTGCCCGACAAGCGCTCGGCTATCCAGTAATCGTGCACGCCAATTCAGCGACAGAGGCAGCAGTTAATAGTGATGCGGCAGAGAAGGTCGCGAGTGCTAAAAGCGCTTTTGCGCTGACGGCATTTCTCGTGCTGGCATTGGGCGCCTTGTATTTCCCGGAGCTCTCCGGCAGAGCGCACTATTTTATGTCCGACCACTGCTTCTACTTCCAGCCGTTTTTGCACTACATGGGCGAGCGCCTGCGCCAGGGCGAGTTGCCTTTGTGGAACCCTTACCTGTATTGCGGCATGTCGCAGATAGCGGTGCCCTCGCCGGGAGTGTTCTATCCGTTCACGTGGCTGTTCGCGCTCGATTACTCTCAGGCGCTGGCGCTATTCATGCTCTGCCATCAGGTAATCGCCGGTCTGGGGGCGTTTTTGCTCATCAGCAGCTTCCGTTGGGGCCTGGCGCCGGCGGTCCTGGGCGCCATCGCATTCGCGTTTTGCGGCTACATGTTTTCGCTCGTGATCAATTTCACGCTGCCTGCATCCGCGGCCTGGCTGCCGCTGCTGCTCTGGTCTCTGCGCTCGATTGCGACGGCGGAAGAGGCGAAGCGACCGCACAGAGTGCACCAATACACCCTTATTGCCGCAATTTCGTGGGCGATGATGATCGCTTGCGGTCGGCCTGAGATCTCGATTCCAGGCTCGATTTTGGCAGGGTCGGTGATGTTGATCGGATGGAAGCAAGCAATAAAAAACGGTGCGCTCAAGTGGCAGATTGCAGTGATCGTCATCGCAGGCTTGCTCAACGCGCCCGTCGTGCTTCCTGTCGTAGAGTGGATGCGTCTCTCTCCGCGCGCACACGGACTGAACTTGAGCCAGGTCATGATGTGGAGCGCCTGCTGGTATGACTGGCTCTGCATGGTGTTCGTTCAGCCGTTCGGAGACCTGCAAGAGCTCGGCAACGCTTTTCTTCCACTTGTGACAACGCGTCCTGTCTTTCTTCCTTATGTCACCTCGGCCTACGTCGGTCCGTTTGTCGCCACTCTAGCAATCTGGGGTCTGATGGACACGACCTGGCGCAAACGCTGGCTTGTGGCAGCGCTGCTCGCGATCAGCGTCGTTATGACCGTGGGCGAGTACTGGCCGATAGCACCATTCCTGGTGACTCATATTACGGTGTTGTCTGTTTTTCGCTATCCGATCAAATGGATTATCTTTCCTCTTCTTTGCCTGGCGATATGCGCCGCTCGCGGCTTGTACTGCATCGAGCGCACAGCGGTAAACAAATGGGCGGTCTTACTGACCGCGTCGTTGTGGTTGGTGGCCAACCTGGCGGGCATGGCTTTTCTGCAAGCAGCAAAATTGAACAAGTCTTTTCCAGGAGTGGGTGTGACCTTGCCACCGCCAGCCGAGATGGCGCTGGCGCTCGCCTTGTTGACAGGATGCGCGCTTGGGATTATCGCTTGCGTGATGCAGCAGCTTCCGGTCAGGGGTTATCTCAGCGCCAAGTATACGACACGTCTATATATTGTATTTGCTGCCGCTACTATGCTGTTCTGTGCAGCACGCACAGCACAGATGACCACACCGGAAAATTTCTTTGACCACAAGCCGTTTTTGCTCGGCGTCTGGAACCAGATGCGCAAAGAGCATCCTGGTCCGGACAGGTTGTTGTCTTTCCTCTTCGATCCTTTGCACACGCCATCTGATTACGAGATGTCGCCTGGCGCACCGTGGACGCCGTCTTTTTATCAATACACGCGTGAGGTCTTGCTTCCTAATACCAGCGTCGCCAGTGATGTTCCACAAACATTCGGATATGAGGCTGCAGAGACAGGGTTTTATCGCGCCGCCGTTTTCGATGCCCTGCACGCGTCCGCTATCTCACTGTTCGCCCGCAAAGATGGCGATAAAAAAGAAGTGACAGGAGATCTTCCGCTTTATCGCCTGTGCGAAGCTACGGCAACGCATTGGCTATCAACACAGGAGCACAAAGATGACGAGGCGATTCCGTTGCTTGAGGCGGACTGTTTCAAAAAAGTCTTCGAGGACAAAAAGAAAAATATTCGCCTGTACGAAGTGAAAGACACCATGCCCAGAGCATATTTCACTCCCTACTGGAAGTGGATCTACGATCAATCTGCGGTATCGGATGCGGTGGCTGACGCATACGACTCAAACTTCGATCCTGCATGCGATACGTGGATTAATCGCAAGTCGACATCAGGTGTGGTTACTCAGCACATAGCTGCAGACCCATATGCGCCCGGACTTCCCAACGCGCCCGATAAGGCAGTTAACGACCCACAATCACCTGACGCGGACGGCGCTCGTTTTCTCAATTACGTACCAGCAACAGTCATGGTCGATCAACCCGAGCATGTCTCAATTTCGGTCATTGCGAAGTCTCCAGGATTTGTCGTGCTCACCGATCACTTCTACCCCGGCTGGCAAGCTCTCGTCGACGGAGTGCCCAAGCTCACCTACAAATGCAACCTCGAGTCACGCGCCGTTTATGTAGGCCCCGGCTCGCACCTGATCGAATTCAACTACGAACCCGACTCACTCAAAACCGGCTTGCTCCTCGCCTCCATCGGCGGTCTCTTCCTCCTCTTCCTACTGGGGTCCGCCCTGACGCCGTGGACAGTCCGGTCGCTCAAACGACTGGCCGGCCAGAGTTGAGCACGCCGAAATGCTAGACTCGAAAGATGAAACTGCTTGATCCTCAAGATAAGAGCTGGCGCGGAAGAACCGTTTCGCACATCTTCCAATTTCCAGGCGTGACTCTAGGCTTGATCATCGGTCTCGCAATTCTAATCACGATCGTGCTGACCGGGCACGTTGCACAAGCACCGCCCACGATACCGTAAGGGCGCCTTGCAGGCGCCCGGTGCCACGTTTCATATTTTCCCTACTGAAGATCGGTTGGCTTAAAGATGTTCAATATTTCCGAAAAATTAGTCAGAGCAATATTCATCGCGACGCTTTTGGTTTTGTCTTTTCAGGCGGCGAAAGGACAAGGAGCAAACACACAAAAGAGGCAGGCTGAGCCATACATCAGGCTCGGCACCGTCGACAATTTGAGCGTCAGAGCGGACAAAGACGGATTATGGCTGGATGGATATATCAATAGTTCAGTCATCTGCGGGCAAGTTCGAACAAAGAAAAAGCGAGACGTATTGTATTTGCGCGTACCTCAAAGGGTCGTCAGCTCGTCTCTTGGTCAGGTGAAACCCGGTTCGTTCCCGTACAAAGTAAACATCACTCCGGATATCAGCCGCGTTTACTTGATCGATAGTAAATGTTTGGGATCATCAAAGACACTGATTTGGGAGAGAGCTCCGAAAAGCACGCCTTGAGCGAGATCATCGATATGCCGAGTAGTGAGTAACGCTATGACTGACGAAGATGACGAGTGCTCGTTCTGTGGTGAAGCGCAGAAAGCTCGTGCATGCCAAATTTGCCTGGAGGCGTTCTCCGGGCACTTTCGATTTGAGAGCAAATCGATTCTACTAAACCCAACTTGCGACTTCTGTTCACCGCTTCTTCCAATACCGGGAACGCCGCCGTTCAGAGTATTGAAGCTAAAAGGCATCGCAATTTGCGAGACATGTGTAGAGAAGATGCTGGCGTGGAAAGCATCCGGCCGATCCGCGACAGTCCTCCAGTTCGGTCCCAGTGAAGACTCAAAGTAATCTCAAAGTAATCCATATGGCACTTGTTCCAGACTTGTGCGAGCAGTTAGAGAGAGATGCTAGACTATCGTCTTAGTGCCATTTGCTTGCAATAGGCCCTCGTAGTTCAGCTGGATAGAACACCTCCGTCCTAAGGAGGGTGTCGGGGGTTCGAATCCCTCCGAGGGTGCCATTTACATGAGGCTTTCCGTGTTTCGGAAAGCCTCATCAGTTCTTGAGAAACAGAGCTCTCTGAATTACACCGATTGACTCTTTAAGAACTTTGAGTTAATTTGAAGATATTGTCTTGAGAACTCGCATGATCAAAGCACGAACCAATTTCGACCAGAATCGGCAGCAGACTCAATGCTGGCGCACCGTGCTGTCACGTTCTCTAGCTTCAGAGCTTGCAATCGCCTTCTAACCGCCAGGAAGCATAGCGCCCCTCTCTGTGATGCCGAGGATGGCTCGGCTTCGCGCAGGCAGGCGCCTCTCATGCTAAACCCAGCACAAACGATTTACAGATTCGGTCTTGCCGAATCAGACTTTCATTTGGAGAATAAAGAATGGACGATAAACAAGTCCCGCATTTGGTGCGGCTTATAGATGAACAAGGAAACCAGATCGGTGTCGTGACATTGCGAGAAGCACGTGAGCTTGCAGCGAGCAAAGAGCTTGATGTATTAATCGTGAATCCGTTGTCAGAGCCGCCTGTCGCTCAATTGGAAGATGCCGGGCGACGGAAATACTTAGCTAACAAAAGTCAGCGCAAAGCAAAACTGAAGCAGCACAGGATCGAAACCAAAGTGCTCAAGATGCGATACTCGATAAGCGCCAACGACTATCAGACCAAGCTCCGCCACGCTTCTCAGTTTCTGAAATGCGGCTGCACGGTTCAGTTGCTTGTAACTCTTCGTGGGCGAGAGATTGCGCACAGCAAGCTGGCAATCGATCTAAGCAGGCGTTTCGTTGCCGAACTCAACGCAGTCTCAGCTTGCGAGCGCGGGCCGATACTGGACGGAAAGGTCGTTACTTCGCTGTTATCTCCGCAGATTCGTTAAGTCTTGTCCTGCGGATCTAGGGCAACTTTGCGTCACTACTTAGCCGGTCGCGTTTACGCGTGATAATTTTAGGCGGTAATCGGCAAGGCGCAGATGTCAGCAAGAACAGTTCTAATCTCGGGAGCAGGAATTGCGGGTTCGGCGCTTGCGCACTGGCTTTTGCAATGCGGCTTCACTCCTGTCATCGTCGAACGCGCGGACTCGTTCAGAGAGGGCGGGTACATCATGGATTTCTGGGGAGTCGGCTTTGACGCTGCTGAAAGGATGAACCTCATTTCGGACTTGAGAGACCGCAGTTATCATCCCACTGAAGTCAAACTGCTGGATAACCAAAGCAGACGCACCGGCGGGTTCTGCACCGAGATATTTAAAAAGCAGCTAGGCGATCGTTTTTTCAGTATTTTGAGAGGCGATATGGCTGCGGTGATCTATGCGAAGATCAAGAACAGTGTCGAAGTAATCTTCGGCGACAGTATTGACTCAATCGAAGCTAATGCTGATGGAGCATATGTTCGGTTCGAGAGGGGGAGACCGAGACAATTTGATCTGGTGATTGGCGCAGACGGACTGCACTCGCGCGTGCGCAAACTGATGATGCCGTCTAACGCTGTTCCCTACAAATATCTCGGCTATTATTGCGCAGCCTTTAGCACAGAGGGCTATGAGCCTCGTGATGAAGGGTCCTATGTGAGTTACAGCGCGCCGGGTCAGATGATTGCACGGTATGCCCTGCGAAACAACAAAACCGTATTCTTCTTCACTTTTGCTTCCAAGCACGAAATGCAATACGACCATAGAGACCGACAGGGCGCGCAACGAATTCTCACAGAAAAATATTCTCAATCGCCTTGGATTGAAGTGCCAGCAATTCTCAGGGCAATGAGAACATCAGATGATCTGTATTTCGACGCAGTAAGCCAGATCAGATTGGAGCAATGGCACAAGGGCCCGATCGCGCTCGTGGGCGATGCTGCTTACTGCCCATCGCTTCTTGCTGGCCAGGGTTCTGCTTTTGCCCTGGCTGGCGCTTATGTCCTGGCAGAAGAGCTAAAGAATGCAGGCGGCGATTTTTCCGCAGCGTTTGATCAGTATCAAAGTGTCTTGCAGGGATTTGTCCAAAAAAAACAGCTGGCGGCCGAAAACTTCGGCGGTTGGTTTGCGCCGAGCAGCTGGCTGGCTATCAAATTTCGCGACAAGATGACGCAGTTGTTTGGACTTCCAATTGTGGGACGAAAAATTATCTCCCGCGCCTTGGAAGACAAACTCAACCTGCCTCGCTATTCAGACTAAAAACGTTGACGTGCCGACCAAGGGATCCGAGAAGTTCCAAACCGCTCGCGGTGGAGCGCCACTCTCTTACTGTCAGATCCAGGCCATTAGCAAGTTGTTCGACATACTGAAATCCTGGCGCTTACGCGTGAGCGATTGATTGCAGCGTGATGATCGTGCGGTGGCCGGCGTCGATTTCGGATTGTCTGACCAGTCGATTTTGCTCGTCGTACCAGAGATCTTCTGAATCGCCGCCGGTCATTTTGTAGTGTTTGCAATTCAGTTTTTGATCGCCGACTTGAATTGATTCGCTGCCGACTAGGACCGACTCTGCGTCATAGATGCGCCCGGTATCAATCTCGAGATATCTACGCGAGAATTTTTCAGAGCCTGGATTAGGCAAAAACCAATAGCTGCTTGTGATGATGTCACCGTCTACGGTGTGCGGTGTTTTTCCGTTGACGGTCATCGACAGTTTGTCGCCGGTCGATTGCACCGACAAAACGCAGTGTTTGAAATTGTCGTCGCGCTTGCTGTCGAACGATACCAATCGATTGCTCTTCCATGCTTCGTGTGCGTGATACTTGTACTGGAAGTGAAGCACCAACAACTTAGCATTGACATCACAGTCTTCCACCACGTCGGTGGCGCTACCTTTTTCGTTCAACTGAAACTCGTAATGCCCAGACGGTTTTCCATCTGTTCGCACTTCGAAAATTCGTCTCTCAACGCCGTTGCTTACAGCTTCGACGTTGGGCGCACGCAAGACAGTCAGCAACAACGCAATCAGCGCGATTGCGACGCAGAACAAGCTATGGCTTCTAGCGGACTTGCTAAGCATCGTTGGATCATACCAACAACCGCAAACTTCGCGTTTGCCCAACTTAATCGTTGTGCGGTTTTTCGTAAGAAAAATACTGCAAGCGTTCGAGAAAAATTCTGACAACGCCGAGCTGCCATCGTCCCGAAACCCGCATGGAAGTTCAGCAGGAAGGAAAGGTATCCCCATGCCTTTCCCTCTTTGCCTACTCTTCCTGTGTGTGTCGGGAGGATAAAACTTTTGTCCTTCAACTACGTCGTCAACTCACACCTGTGCTGGACTCCATCGCAGTCCGGCACACATCAAAGTGCGTAGGGCTGGATGAAGAACCAGTTCAGGTTGGGATTGATACCTGATCAGAGATCAGGCGGGAACGGGCGACCGTTCACGTTCTGGTGCCGGGCGTGGGACTCGATTGGGCTCTCCAAAACCGTCCGACGATTCGTCCTCGTCTTCTGTGTATTCGGAGTCTTCATCGTCGCCGGACTTCTTCGGACGTTTATTGGCAGCTTGTGGATCGTCAAAGGCTATTTCGTTTTGATCGAAAGAAGTTGTCGTAAATTCCGGCTCAGTCGTCGCACGACTGGGCGTCATCTCTCGAATCTCACGAGGAGCGCTGTAACGCTCTGCCGCCATCTCATACGCCGAGTTATCAGACCGGCTGGATTTTGGCCTCTGCGGAAAGGCGATGTTATAAGCAGCAATGGTTGGCGTCATGCGCTTCCTACCTTCTCTGTCTTCCCATTCGTCCATAAGCAAGCGTCCGTGCGCTGTTACTTGATTGCCTTTATCCAATCGATCGGCAACAATCTGCGCGAACTTGTCCCATACGACGATTTTGTAGAAATCAGCGCCTTGAGCGCCATCTTTCCTTCTTGGCTTATCGACGGCCACGGTCAAAGTAGTCTTCACTTTGCCACTCTGAAAAACCGTTTTTTCCGGAGCGCGAACCAGATTCCCCACAATTGATACATTAGCGATGCTCATATTCATTACCTCTCGCTCGTTTGTGTTCTCGGGGGAGAATAATCAAAATCTATCATGCCATACGAATGTATGTCAATGTAATTCTAGCTGTTGAGATCGGGCGAAAGACGGCGCCGCAACAGATTATTAGAATGGTTTAAGGTATATGAGGTCGGGTAAGAAATTAACGGGGGGATTTCAGCCGTGAAGGCTTGAATTGATCGCAATTCAGGGGTTTTGTTGGCAATCAATTTCCGAAAACTGAATCGCACGGTAGCGGAGAATCACAGGTGAGTAAAATCCCTGACGATTGGTTCGACCGCTACAAGTTCTGCCAGCCATTGGGACAGGGCGGGATGGGCATTATCTATCTCGCGGAAGACAAGCAGAACGGGCAGGCACCATGCGTGGTGAAACAGCTAATCAGCACAAACACTGATTCAGAAGAGCGTGACGAAGCTATCAGACTGTTTATGCGCGAAGTGCACATGCTCAGTCACCTCGAACATCGAGGAATCGTACGGTTTTTCGACCATCACGTCACGAAGGACGGTAAATATTTCCTTGTCATGGATTTCATTCCTGGCAAGAACTTAGAAGCGATCGTCGCGCAGTACGGTCCATTCACGTCGGAAGCGACGGTGGAAATCGGCATCCAGTGCTGCGAAGTGCTTGAATATCTGCACGAGCAAAATCCAGCGATCATTTATCGAGATTTGAAACCCAGTAATTTGATGCTTACGCCTGAAGGCGAGATAGTATTTATTGACTTCGGTATTGCTCGTACATTCATGCCGAAGCAGTCTGCCACTAGAGTTGTAACCGCCGGTTATTCTCCCCCCGAGCAGTATTTCGGCAGACCAGAAACTCGCAGCGATCTGTATGCATTAGGTGCAACGCTTGGACATTTGCTCACAGGGCAGCGCCCAAAACCGCTCTCGAGCAGCGCACCGAGGATGTTGAAACATGATGTGCTGTTTACGCTGGATGATTTGATTCGAAGAATGACATCGCACAATCCGGAAGACAGACCGGTAACAGCGCGGCAGGTGCGCTACGAGTTGTATCACATCTATCAGGAGATACACCCTGATTTTGAGGTGCCGCAAGAAGCCCTGTTGGCTCTGGAGAAGCTCAGTATCGCGAACAAATATTTGAGCTCTCCCACCTTCAAAGAGAAGGCTGAGGCGCAGCAGCAAAAGTCCAGCCAGCAAAAGATGCCGGAAGTCGATCCGAACAAAGATTACGACACCCGTGATTTGATGCGGCTGACTCGCGACAAAAACTCAACTATGCAGCGCAGGTTGACGAGTACGAAGAAGCGCGGCATTTGGGATAAGATCAAAGAGTTATTGAACATTCGGTAAAACGCGGTCGTAGTGCGGGTTTTATCAACAACAACCAGTCGCTGCAGCGGGTCGCTGCGAGCGACCGCTACTTGTCGAGTCCGGCGCTGAAGAGGATTTTTTCGACGAGCAGGTCGTAGGAGATGCCGGCTTCTTCGGCCATGGCCGGGAGATCGGAGGTGTCAGTCATGCCGGGCAGTGTGTTCACTTCGAGGACGTACGGTTGTCCGTCGCGGCTGACCATCATGTCGACACGCGCGTAGCCGCTGCAACCGAGGGCTTTGAAGGTCCTCACCGCCAGCTCTTGTGCCAGCTTGGTGGTGGCTGGGTTTAGCTCAGCGGGCAGAATAAACTCTGTCATGCCTTTAGTGTATTTCGCTTCGTAGTCGTAAAATCCAGCTTTGGACTTCGGTCTCAGCTCTAGGATCGGCAGTGCGATCGTGCTGCGGCGGTCGCCCTCGACTTCTTCCAACACTCCAATGGTGATCTCCGGCCCATCTATATAGGTTTCAACCAGAGCACCCTTATATTTTTTCACTGTCTCAACAACACACGAAACGAGATCAGCCTCATTTGTGATTTTGCTAACCCCAACGGAAGAGCCCTCTGCCAGCGGCTTTACCATGGCAGGCACGGAAGGAAGTGTCTTGCCGACAACTCGACCGCCGGCAATGTTTTCAGGATAGACGTTGACGGTATGCGGATACGGCAGATCGAACGATTTGAGAATCTGTTTAGTCATCGGCTTGCTGATCGCCAGGGCGCTGGCGAGCACGCCAGAGCCAGTGTAAGGAATGCGCAGGAGTTCCAACAATCCTTGCAGCGTGCCATCTTCTCCGGGGCATCCATGCAGGCACAGCATCACGACTTTGATCTGTTTCTCCAACAAAACTTGCGAGACGTTCGTGTCGACGTCGATCAGTTCTGCATTCTCATATCCCAGTCGCTGCAGCGCGGCGTGACAGTTGGCGCCGGAGCGCAGAGAGACTTCACGCTCGCTGGAGAGTCCACCGTAGAGCACTCCGATCTTTGTCTTCTTATCGATTTCCAGTGCAGAAGTTGTGTTCATTTCAACGCTTCCAATCGAGCTCATTTAGACCTCCACACCGCCAGTTCTTTGTCCGTAAATTTGCCCATCGTTTTCCATTCCGGATGCAATTCCACTTTAAACGAATCGAAAACCAATTCTTGCATCTTGCGCAAGAGAGCGACTGCCTCTTCGGAAGTAGCACCGCCCATGTTGATGACGAAGTTGGCATGCATTGCTGAGACTGCCGCTGCGCCTTCACGCATGTTCTTGGCACCGGCTTGATCGAGCAGCATTCCGGCGCTGCGCGTCGGCTCAGGATTCTTGAAGGTGCTGCCGGCATTGGGCCAACCAAGTGGTTGGGTCTTCCAACGATACTCTTCGTTGTGTTTGATTTGCGCTTCGATGGTTTCTTTCTCAGCCGGCTGCAGCTTAAAACGCGCAGAGAGAACGACGTGTCTGGAAGGATCGAGGCTGCATCTTCGATAAACAAAGCCGAGCTCGTCTTTGTTCAAGGTCGAGACTTCGCCGGTTTGAGAATCATAGATCTTGGCGCTCTCGAAGACGTTCGCTATACAACTTCCATGCGCGCCGGCATTCATTATGACGCCACCACCTACGGTGCCGGGAATACCGACGGAGAATTCCAGCCCTGACAGCCCTTGTGTGGCGGCAAACTTAGCCACATGCGGCATGCGAGCGCCGGCGTCCGCTTCGATTACTTCCGGTTCTGGGTTGGTCATGTTGATCATCTGGGCGGTGCGGATTACGGTTCCTTGTACACCGGACGAGGAGATCAACAAGTTAGAACCGCCGCCCAGAACGTACCAGGGCTCGTCGCGCTTCTTCAGCTCCGCCATCAAGTTGACGAGTTCATCGACGGATGTCGGCTGGCAAAGACGGTTCGCCTCGCCACCGATCTTCAGGGTGGTGTATCGCCAGAGAGGAGCATTGTTCTGCTCATCCATTCGGTTTGCCCTGCTTCAACTGCTGCAAAAGCTGCGGCCCGACGCGTGTGACGTCGCCGGCACCGATGGTCAAAAGCAGGTCGCCAGGCTTCAATTGCGCCGCCACGCTCTCGATAAGCTCATCGGCTTTGCCGGGAAGATAACGACAGTTGTTGTGTTTCACAGATTGCGACAGACGCTCGGAGTCGATTCCTTCAATCGAGGAGCCCCGCGCCACGTACACGTCTGCCAACAACAAAAGATCAGCGTCCACGAATGCGGTGCAAAACTCGCTCCACAGATCGCGCAGACGGGTGGGTTGATGCGGCTGAAAGAGCGCCACAACGCGTGTGAGCTTCTTGCCGTTTTTGTCCGAGTAAGTCTGAATAAACTGCTTGGCTGCTTTGAGTGTCGCCACCACCTCTGTCGGGTGGTGCGCGTAATCATCGACCACCAGTATGCCGTTCTCTTCGCCCAGCAGTTGAAAACGCCTGTCGACACCGCCGAACTGCGACAGCGACTCGGCCACTTTCTTGAAGTCGGCGCCTAGTTCGAGCGCGACCGAGACGGACGCCAATGCATTGAGCATGTTGTGCTCACCAGGCACCGCCATGTTGACTTCGCCTATCGGCGTAGAACCTTTATAAATGCGCATCGAGAGGGGTGCGAGCAACTCGTACTGATAAGTAGCCGGCTCGTCTTGCGTCAATTTGCCGTAGGTGATTTTCGGCGCGGCGATCTGCTGCGCAATCGATCGGCAGCCCGGGTCGTCCTGGCAGATGACGACGGCGCGCGATGTTTTGTTGGCGAATGCCACCATCACGTCTTTGATCTGCGTCAGACCGCCCGGATAGTTCTCCAGGTGATCGGCTTCGATGTTGGTAATGACGGAGATATACGACGTTAATTGCCCGTGAGTGCGGTCGCTCTCATCTGCTTCCGCCACGAAGTACTCGCCGTGTCCCGGATGGCTGTTGGAACCGATGCGCGCAAAGATGCCACCGACAACGATCGATGGATCAAATCCGCAATCAAGCAAGACCTGACTGATCATGCCGGTTGTCGTAGTCTTGCCGTGCGTGCCGGAAACGGCAATCATTTTGGAAGATTCACCGAGATGGCGCAGCACGTCAGACCGATGCATGATCGGCAAATTCAGCTCGTAAGCGCGAGCAAGCTCGGGATTGGACTGATTGATGGCGGTGGAGATGACGACCGCGCCCGCGTCTGTGACGTTGGCAGCAGCGTGACCGATGTATGTCTTCGCCCCCTTGGAGGCGAGTTCCCGCAAAATGTCGCTGTCAGCTTGATCAGACCCCGAAACCGCTCTACCGGCGGCAAGCAATAGCCGAGCGATGGCTGACATGCCGATGCCGCCCAATCCTATAAAGTGGATGGGACCCGAAATCGTGTTTAAATCGAATTCTGCCTGCTGTCCAAGTGACTGTTCGTGTTGTTGCGCCTCAGCGCAAGATCCTGAATCTCTGTCCAACGTTTGCCCCTAGATCAGCGTCGTATTTGGGATGTCATAAGACGTCGAAAGCCTGGCGGACCAAGCTATCAACATAAACTATAACGCGACTGCTGGGACTATTTGCCCTTCTTGGTAGCTTTGACGTGCAAAACTTGCTGGGCGAGACGGGACTTTCTGCGAGCGGCGGTGTTCTTGTGCAGAATACCTTTCGAGACAGCCTTGTCAATAAGCCTGTAAGCGTTCTTCAGAGCAGCTTGCGCATTTTTGGCGTCGGCTGATTTGACCGCTTCTTCGACTTCATTGCGGCGCGTTCTGATGGCAGATTTCACTGTCTTGTTGCGCAAACGGTTGCGCTCAGCGACTTCGACTCTCTTTATAGCGGATTTTATATTAGGCACTTTTGTCTTCCAGGACCTGGGTGATTACAACGGTCAGGTATTTTAGCACATTAGGCAGGCAAAGACCGCCGGCCAGCGGGTTAACGGCGCTTCAACAACTTTACCGAAATACAAAAAACCGCCTCCTGAGCCAGGAAGCGGTCGAGATTACTTTTGAAGCCGTAAGGTCTTTGCCAGGAGATCCTGAAATCTCTTGAGCGACTCTATGCCGCCAACGACTTTGCCGATATCTGTTTTGAGGAGCGCCTGTGGTCGGGCTGGAATGTCCGAGGGTGCGGGAATTGGGGTGCCGGAATCGTCACTACGATCAAGCGGTTGATCGGAATCTGAGTCAGGCATTTAGCACTTGGAGATGTAGTGATCCCAGGCAGTGTTGCCACCGGCTTGAGCTTTGTGCCACAGAGCCCACTCCTTCAGCGCCGCTCTATGATCGTCAGGCAGAGTGGCGATTTTTCCAGCGTGTGCCGCGGCAAGTTCGGGACCGACCTCCGGCACGTTGTACGCCACGGTCGTGACCTTGTCACCCGGTCGCGTCACGGACGTTTGCTCGATGCGATTGTACAGATCCTGTGGCTGTCCAGCGTTGCCCTCTTGGCTCTTGTCCGAGGGATGCTGTACTTCATTTCCACCCTTTGGGTTGACCATGATGTTTTGTGGTTACTCCGATAGTTAGAGGTCCCTGATACGCGCATTTAGTTTTTGGTAAAACCGGCGTCGGGGAAACCTTCCCTGCTGCTTAATTAACACCTTACCGGCCACCTACTCGATCGTCAATGTGGATAATACGTAGTTGAATGTTAGGTGCCTCTAATTCGCTTGACATCAGCGTTTCAGGAACTGGTCGTTCTTCGATTTTGTAACAGCCGAAAGCCCAAACCACTGTTGAAAAGCGGGTTTTATTAGCGATCGCTAAACCTGGCTCAGGCTCGGCATTCAATAGAACTGGTTGATGCGACTGCGTCCCACACGTGCAACGGCGCGACCATCGAGTGGCTGGATTAAGCCTCCTAGCGGTTAAGCAACGGACGCCTCTGGCATCAGAATTGAATATCGTGCACCCGTCTTAATCCCACGAACCAGAGAACCGACAGATAGCACAGGGCAAAGGGCGCCAGCCATTGAACGCCGACGAGAACAATCGGCGGCGAGCTGTAGCAGAGCACTCGGAATGTCTCTTCGAAGTTGCCTTTGCCACCGAACTGCTTCAGTAGATACTCGAGCCCTCTGGCCATAAAGACGAAGACGAACAACATCACAAGCAAAGTGCCCAGCGACGTGAGAGGGTCGCGGGTGAAGACCATTTGCACCAGACAACCAGCGCTGGCGTTGATGGCCAGGAAAATGGCCGGCCCTTGCAACCCCCCTTCTCGAGGCATTCCCTCGAAAAAGTAGTTGGGCGAAATCAGCACGGTTTTAGCTGTCTCCAGATAGCTCTGAAAAACATCTTTCACTTTCTGTTTGTCCGGCAATTTTGGCGGGGTGCCGGGCATCTGCTCTTGCGGACGTCTCATTTTGGCTTTGCCCGGTCTCGGCTCACCCTCGTCTTCCGGCTCTGCTTCTACCTTAGGTTTAATTGGCGAAGGCTTAGGTGGAATGGGCGCGTACTGCGTCGTCGGCACGCCGCCAAACTGGGCGGATGGCGCAATCGGCTGAGGCAGCTGCTGAGGTAAGCCTTGCCCTGGCATTGAATTCTGCAGTTGCATACCCTGCTGCGAAAAGCCGGCCTGCCCTCCGGGCAGTCCCTGCTGAGGGACACCCCAGCTGGGTTGCGCAGCGGGTTGCTGTGCTTGCCCAGGATTTGGCTGCAGCTGTGGTACTTGCTGTTGCGATTGCTGTGGTGCCTGCTGTTGTCCCCAACCTTGCTGCGGTTGCGGTGGCTGTTGCTGTCCCCAGCCCATCTGTCCTGGCTGTGGCTGCTGTTGAGGTTGTCCAAAATTGAGCTGTTGCTGCGGCGGCTGCGGCGCCTGCTGTGGGGCTTGCTGCTGCTGACCCCAGTTGGGCGGTTGGGCAGGTGGCTGTTGCTGCTGCCCCCAATTCGGAGGCTGGCCCGGCTGCGGCTGCGGCGCTTGCTGCTGCCCCCAGTTGGCCTGCTGTGGGGGAGCTGGCTGCTGCTGAGGTGCCTGGGGCTGCTGCCGGGCCTGCGGCTGCTGGGGCGGCTGCGGTGGCTGCGGCTGCGCTTGCTGTTGCCAACCTGGGGCCGGCTGCGGAGCTTGTTGTTGATTCCAACCTTGGGGAGCCGGTTGTTGCGGCTGCGGTTGCGGGGATTGTTGTTGCCAACCTGCCGGAGCGGGCTGAGGAGCTGGCTGCTGTGGCGCGCCCTGCGGCGGACACCCCTGGGGAGGCTGTTGCGGCGCCGGTTGTTGCGGTGGTTGCCCCGGACCCTGCTGTTGTTGTCCAGTGCCTTGAGGCGGCTGTCCTTGCGCCGGCGGAACACCTTGCGGTTGTCCCGGTTGAGGCGGCACCTGACCGGCCTGCGCCCAGCCCTGCTGCTGCGCCAGGCGCCACTGCTTCTCCTGTTCCGTCTCCTGCTGCTGCGGATCGGCCGCGCGCTGCTGTCTAGGATCTGGTGGCTGTTGCATTGAGCGGACCTCTTTCCTGCCTATTGATGCGTCATGTGCCAATCGAACTTGAACTTGATGCGTACGGACTCCGGCGCGCCCGGTGGCAACGGGTCGAGCACGACCCCCTTCAAGGCTTCCATCGCTGCCACATCGACGGAGTCTATTCCATCACTTTCCACGATCTCGGGGTCGTAGATCTTTCCTTCCCTACTAATTGAGAACACTGCCACTACACGATGATCTTCAAACCCCTTAGGAGGTGCCCACTTGGCCTCTATATCTTTGCGCAACTTGGCCATATAAGGCTGGAAGTCCGGTTTGTAATTTTTTTTCTGCTCGTCATTATCCTGATGTTGCTGCGTCTGAGCATGAGGCGATTTGTCAACGATGGGCGTCTTGGCCGCCAATAAATCCGGGCGGTCAAGGGCAAGGGTGTCTATCGGATGACCGAATTTGACGTGCGGCGTGCTGGCCGCCACTTTCGTTGTACAACCGAATGCAGTCAAGTTGAGTTGAGAGTTATCCGGGCTAGGCAAATAGATCGCTGTTTGATTGGCATCCTTGACGGTTTGCATGACATAGTCACCGACGGCATTGAGACTCATCTGTCCGCCACCGGATTGAATGCCGTCTATCAACGTCGAACAAAATCGACTCATGCCGCTGGCGTCACTCTGTTTTGAATCGTGAAACATCTGATTTGCCGAAAGAACCGCCACCTGACAGTCCTGAGCAAAATGCTGCACCTTCGTCAGTTCGCTTGAGGCAGCCTCTCGCTGCATAGTGGCGTCGCTCGCCGGCGAGGTGTCGAGCAAGCATATGATGTTCTTCGATTGCGTTCGCATTTTCAGTTCTGATATCAGACGTTTGAGCGGAACCCCGCTCGAGGTGGGCGAAGATTCCGAGATGTCGTAGCTGCAGAAAACAGCGTCCGAATGGTCCACGGAAGGCAGCACGCGCCCGCAAAAGTACAAAACGATCAGATCGCTGGGCAACGCTTTGTGCACCAACCATTGCTCTACGACAGCAGCACGAATCGCATCGGTGGTTGCCTTGGCATCGAGCAAAGTCACGATGTGCCCAGGAGCGAATCTGCCAATCTCCGGATCGTGCAAAACAGTGTGCAGCCCACTGATATTGCTTTTGGCTGTGCGCATCGAGCCGAATGCCGGATCGCTCGTGGCATCGACACCGATGAGGACCGCCCATTTATCGCGCGGTTGCAAAGCAGCCGGTTCTTTCTCTTTTTCTCTAGCGAATACTGGCAAGCAGGTCAAAGTGCCGACGGCAAGCAGGCTCGCCGCAAACAATGCAAGAGCGCGTCCGAGCGACGACCTGGGCTGCGACTTCACTGGAGGGAAGGGCCGAATAATTGGCGTTCTTCTTTGCATTAGTGCGGCGACAATACTCTTCAACGTGCTCGATGCTTGATTCGTCCAGCTTGTATAGATCATATACGAGTCGGTCCACTACCCGCAGTAAATTCAGCTCCTCACCGGCGTCTAACTCAGCGATCGCATGACACAGAATGGAGATACTTTGCTCTGCTTCCGGCGCCGGATCCGGGATGGGCATACCTTCGACTGTCTCGATATCGATCTGCGCAAGCGGCCGCGAGCGTTCGCGAGTGGAGTTCTGGTAAAGGTAAAGCCAGAGATTCGAGTTGACCACTCCCACTATGAAGTGCAAGTCAACCTCCACCCTCTCGGGATCGGCAGGCAATTTAGCAGAGCTGAAGCTGTGCACGTTGTTGAGATGAAACAGTCCATCAAGGTCGACCGCAGCGATGAGGCGATCGCCGGTCTGCCGCATCAAGACTTTGGGATTGCCGACCACGTCTTCATCGAATCCACCGCTGAATAAGAGTGTTGCATCGACGTTCAGCCACGTTCTATCCAAAACTGTTCGATAGGGCAAGACTTGCGCACCAGATTTAATACCACGACGCCATGTACTGCCCTGGCGCTTATCGGAAACGATCTCTTTCTGTCCTGACTTCGAACGCATACCTGTGTGACCGCGAAGGCGGCTATTCAAGCGCTTCATAGGGTCAAGCGATTTGATGATGCCTTCGTCGCGAGCATCGAATACAAGGCGAAACCTATTTTTTTGCGGGGAGACAACAGAGCGCATGTGAGCGTGATAGACGATGGGCTCGTCGTACTCACACTCGGAGTACAACCTGACCATATGGCTGACTGGCAAGGACTGACTTTTCTTGCGGTAGTCAGCCACGCACCAGCGCCCGACGACCGCACCGGGTATAGTGTCATCCGCGAGTTCGCTCAAGCCGGCGATCGATGCTTCGCTGAGAATCAGCTTTCTCAGTCGTCCGTAAAAACTGCCCGTGAGAAAGCCATCCGGCACCAACAACACCGCTCTTCCACCGGCCCGGCAGTAACGCAGAGCGATGTCTTGAAAGATGGAGTGCAAGCGAATTTTGTACTCCGCTCCTTCGGGAAAAGCACGACGCAGAATAGACGCCTGCGTGTTAGACAGCTCAGGTTGATTGCGCGAGCCAAAGCTCACATACGGCGGATTAGTGATGACCAGATCGAACGAGGACGGCTGCAAAGTCCAAGGCGCGGTTGCATCAAGTTTCGCCTCTGCCGCCATGGTGAGAAGCACGGTATCACCCTGTATCACGTGCTCCGATAAGCTGGATGAGATCGACGCGCACTGATTAATAGTCAGCGGTGCCTGTTGAAGCAATTCGATCAAAACTGCGATTCTTGCCATCATAGCGGCACGTCCATCAAGCTCGATTCCAAATAAGGCATCTTGAGCGAACGCGCTTAAATTGCGTTTATCGGCAGTATGTTGAGCGAGAAATCGAATCGCTCCTATCAGGAAGTTGCCAGTCCCACAAGATGGATCGAGCAGTCGCATCGAGCGGGAACTTTCTTGCCCGGGTTGCGTCATACGCTCGCCCATTGCCGCTTTCGTCCAAGCTTGGAAGCTGCTCATGAAGTAATTTAAGTCTGCATCCGCCACACTTTGATAACAGCGATGAACTATATGTGGTGGCGTATAAAACTGTCCGACTAGACGTCTTTTGTCGTCTGACTGGATATCCGGAAGAAGATCAATCGTCTTTCCGCCGCAGACGGTCAGAGGGAGATTGACAACGTGTTCGTATAGGGCACCGATCAACTCCGGCTGGGGCTCGAAAGAGGCATCCAGCCATCGTTTGCTCTCACTTCTGAGCTCGCTCGATACATCATTCCAGCTCGTGTTTAAGAACGGGTAAAGGCGTAGGTTTTCGAACAGCAAAACGATCTCTTGCAGAGAAGGCTGTTCATCCGTTTTCCCATCAGGTGCGTATACAGGCGAGCCTGATCTGCACACCAACCATTCGATGAGCAGTCTGATCGCATATTCGTCCAATAATTCCGCGACATAGTAATCGCAGTGCATATCGGCTTTTGAGCGCAAGATATCTAGCCGGTTACGAAGTATTTCGTTGCCGACGAGAAGTCGCAACTGTTTGAAACTTTCCGCTCCTCGTTTTGCCGCAACTGGCGATACCATGGCACGGTTTCCTTCTATTGCATCGAACACGATCCGCTCACCAAGCCAATTTTAGCAAATCGACTCCGGCACCGGTTGTCAATTCGCGGCACACTTCGGATTTACCTGGTATCGCCAAGGTTTCAAGATCGTCAGACTAACCTAGCGAATTAATTTGTGCACAGCTGTAGAAAACTTGTAGAAAAGGGTGCCTGCCAAGCAGAATCTGGCACCGATCTAGCCATTGCATATCCGCTATATTGAGGGCGTACAGAGCGATAGCGGCGTTCTCACAAAATCACGCGTTTTCAAGATGCCTGTAGAAAAGCCTGTATATAACTCCGGCATTTAATACTTCACCCTTCGTACATAGATGAGCAATGCCTGGCAAGCTCTATATAGTTTCTACCCCCATCGGCAATCTACGCGATATCAGTCCGCGCATAACTCAAGCATTGTGCGACTGCGATTATGTGCTGGCGGAAGACACTCGCGTCACCATCAAACTGATGAGCCATCTAGGTCTGAGCAAGCGTCTGGTGAGCTGCCACGATTTTAACGAAGAGCAACGGGCGCAGCTGCTCGAGAAGTCCGCCCAGATGAATGAGACAGTGGCATTGGTCTCTGACGCCGGCACACCATTGGTTTCGGATCCTGGCTTTCGCATTGTACGCAAGGCGATTGAGCTTGACATAGAAGTGATTCCCATTCCCGGACCAAGCGCATTTCTGCTGGCATTGATCGGCAGCGGTCTGCCTTGCGAGCGTTTTGTTTTTGAAGGCTTTTTGCCGGACCGACCAGCCTGGGCGAAAAAGCGTGTCGTGGAGTTGATGGATGAGCGGCGCACGATGATTTTTTACGTGGCGCCGCATAAAATCAAGAAGACACTAGATATGGTGGCACAGATTTTTGGCAAAGAGCGCCCTGCATGCGTTGCAAGAGAGCTGACTAAGCTGTACGAGGAGTTTTTGCGCGGCACGCTGGCAGAGTTGATCGAACGTTTGCAAGAGTGGCAACCGCGCGGCGAATGCGTTTTAGTTGTGGGCGGCAACCTCGACGTTCGTGCCGCTATAACGGACGAAGACGAGATTGTGCAAGCGATTCAAGAACAGATCAAGAGCGGCAAGCGCATGGCGGAAGTGGCATCATTCGTCGCGCAGAAGTTCGGTTTAAAAAAATCAGATGTCTATAAGTTGGCGTTGGAGCAACCAAGCGAAACTGACGATGATGACGGCTAAACTCGCCGGCATCGTGGAATACTAACGATGTTCTATCCAGATCAACGTATGATCAAATAGATTGCGGACCGGGAGAGCTGATGACATGTCATACCGCCTTTACGAAGTGGCTTCTCATCACATGAAACAACCCGAGTCTTTCTCGATCCCCCGTCAAGAAGAGCGCCTCTATCTGCAGCAAGGCGAGATCGTCAGTCTCGGTCTCGTAACAGAGTCGGCTGAGCAGCCGGAGTGGACGTGGGTGCGCGTCGATGTCACACGCGAGGGTGGGCGCTATATCGGTGTTCTGTTGGATAATCCGAAAACCGTGCCGTCGCTCAAAGCGGGCAACCGCATCGAGTTTACTGCCGAGCACATACTCGAACTATATATAGAGGAGGGTGATGCCCGTTGGGTCGATCAATCCAAACTGGCGATGGTGAGCGGATATATTGTTAACAACAATGCTTGGCCCGGTAAGCTGATGCGCATACCGCCGATGTCGCCCGAATATAGCGGTTGGGTGATTTACAACGGCGTAGAACCGCCTGAATACACGAATGATTTCAGCAATTTTCTCAGCGCGAGATTGGATGAGGTGGTGCGCCGCTACCCCAACACATTGACAGTTTTGGCCTCTCCGGTGGGCAGTGAATGGCTCTGGGATCCTGAAGCAGCAGAGTACCGAAGCAAACGCTAGATCGCGCACACCAGAAGATGCGATAATTACCGACGATGCCGGGCAGATAACTCGCTTCGCCAACTGGCAGACTAAGGAAACACCTTTACCCCAAGGCGTAAGAGATGTTCGAGTCCGGAAAAGTTTACAAAGTGAAAGTCGAAACCAGTCCTGGGGAGGTTGGTTTTGGACGAGCAACGATCGTCGAGCGAAGCGGCAACCAACTCTGCATCCAGTTGCGCACCAGCCGCGAAGCCAACGCAGTTTTTCCCAAAGGCACTCGCATCTGGTTCGTCAACGATTCTCCCGACAATACGTTCAATGGATTATGGGCTTCGAGCGTTGTCGGCTCACAGCTTTTCAGCGGCAAAACGGCGATGGTGTGCGCTACGCCTCGGCACGAACCTTTACTGCAGCGCCGCCGCACACCGCGCGTCACGCTCGACGTGCCGGTCAAAGTGACTATCGATGACAAAGAGTTTGCATCGGAGGTAAGAACCAGAGATATCTCGCGCTCGGGCATAGCCATTGAAAGTGTGCAGCCTTTGCCAGCTGAGGTCGAAACCGGCGATCACATCAAGATGATGGTGCAAGCGTCGGTGGGGGAGATCGCGGTGACTGCGCGCGTCATTCGAGCCGAGCGCAATTGGTTGATGAACAAAACCACCGTCGGACTCGAATTTACGGAGGTGCCGGCTGAATCAGTCGAGAAGCTGGACAAGCTGTTAGTTTTGCTCGGAGGCAAACCACGCCATCCTGAGAGTGAAGATAGCGGACCGGCGACGACGAAAACCGGACTATCGGCATGGATATCGTCTGCCAATGAAGCGCGCGGGAAATTCGTGGGCACGGGCAGTGACACTGCTGCAACAGAAGCAGGTAAAGATCTCGATAACACTGACGACAAACAGGAGTTGAACTAGCATTCAGATGGCTGATTCACCCATCATCGTTCCTATCGTTCTCGGCATAGTTCAAGGACTGACGGAGTTTTTGCCGATCAGCAGCAGCGCCCATCTGCGCGTAGTACCGGCTGTCATGCACTGGACAGATCCCGGTGTCGCCTACGATGCCGTCATACAACTTGGCTCCGTCGTCGCCGTCATTACCTACTTTGCCAAAGATTTGATCAGGATTGCTTCAGGCTCTATCAAGGGTCTGCAAGAGAAGGATTACGATTCGCAGGAAGTGCGCCTGGCCGGTGCCATCGTCCTTGGTACCATCCCGATCTGCGTCGTCGGCTTTATCGTCAAACATTTACTAGAGCAAAACAACAGCCCACTGCGTTCTCTGTCGGTCGTCGCCTTTTCATCCATATTCATGGGATTGTTGCTTCTGCTTGCGGAGAGGCTCGGTTCACACAAACGCAGTATCGACACTATTGGCGGACGCGACGGTTTGCTCGTCGGGCTCGGTCAATGCATGGCCGTCATCCCAGGCTGTTCACGCAGCGGTTCGACCTTGACGGTGGCGATGTTGCTCAACTTAAAACGCGAGGATGCGGCTCGCTTCAGTTTTCTTCTCGGTATACCGGCGATCGTGATCAGCGGTTTGGTCGAGGCGTACGAAAGTTTCAAACACGGCATGAGCGGCTCCGCCATGAGCGCCATGGTAATAGGCTTGATCGCTTCGACCATAGTGAGCTATGCAGCTATCGCCTGGTTTTTGAAATTTCTGCAAAAGCACTCGACCTATGTTTTCGTCTGTTATCGACTCGTTTTTGGCATAGCGATCTTGATTCTCAGCTCAACCGGTTTTGTGCATGAGCCTGCCGCCGAGCCTGAAGCCACTCCGCCGCAGCATCAACAACAAATCCCCAGAACGGGCAATCCTCTGGAGCCAAACGAAGACGGCGAAAAGAAAGCGCTCGAGCAGTCAGGCAGTTCAGACTAGGCGCCCGTTAGCTTTGTAGAACGACTAAACTCTTCCGCACTTTTGTGCCTGCGATGTACGTTGGCACAGCTACTGATTATCACCGCTGCTGTTGTCATTGTTGCTGTTATTGCTATTTCCGTTCATGAACGGAAAGAGCGAAGGCGACTTTTGTTGCTGCTGAACGTCCTCTTCGGGGGGCGCCAGTCCTTCCGGATCTGTCAGCGCCGCTTCATCGACCTCGCGAAATGCCACAGTGGCAGGTCGCAAACGGGGCTTTTGCGGCGTCTCGACCGGCTTGGGCTCAGAAGCCACCGGCTCTGAAATGGCCGCAGCTTGTTGTCTCTGCAATAGCGCAGTCGGTGTAATCACTACGTCAGTGGCGGCGGTATGTTTGCCGTTTTGCATAGAGCGGCTCATCTTGCGCTCCTTCGCCAGTTCTTTCTGATAGAGATCGCGATAGCTGGCCACTTGCTTTTCAGCTGCCTGCTTCATCAAGTTGGTGGTGACGGAGTAAACAGTGGCCAAAACGACAACAGCGAAGAAGCATCCTAATCCGATCAGCAGTGCCTGCGTAGACTTGCTGCGTCCGGCTTTTTTGGCATCGTTCCACCTCTCGAGATCTTCACGCATCTCGACTGCGGACTGATAGCGCAGCAAAAGATCTTGCGCAGTGGCGCGCTGAACGATCATGTCGGTGTGTTCTGTCAATTCAGGTTCTAAGCTGCGAGGCGAGGAAGTCGTGAGAGCGAGCGGCTCTTCACCCGTAAGCAAGAAGTGCATCGTACAGCCGAGAGCGTAAATGTCAGAACGCGCATCGGCAGCGCCCCAGTACTGCTCGGGCGGTGAATAACCGGCAGAGACGACGTGAGTGTTGTCCGTGTCTTCGACGTACGGTCGCGCGATACCGAAGTCAACGAGCTTCACTCGATCTTTCGTGTCGATCATTATGTTCGAAGGTTTCAAATCTCGATAAATGATCTGCGGATCGTTGGTGTGGAGATAGTCGAGCACCTCGGCAATCTGCGATGACCACTGCAGCACCTGCTCCTCGGGAAATGGCTCTCCACGCCGGTTCAGCATCTGATGCAGGTTTTCGCCTTCCACATACTCCATGACCAGATAGCAGTCGCCATCTTCTTTGAACGAGTCATGAATGTGCACGATGTTGGCGTGCTGCAAATTGCTCAGAACGAGGACTTCGCGCTCGAAAAACGCCATTGCCCGCTCTTTATCTTCTTCGCGAAAGAAGTCATCACGCAGTTTTTTCACTACGCATTGGCGGCGGCCCAGGCGGCGGTCCCTGGCCACGTATACCGTGCCCATGCCGCCCTGACCGAGGTGATCGATGACCTCGTAGCGGTTTTGCAGTACGAACAGCGGCTCTTTGCCCATGCTGCCACGAGATTCGTACGCTCCAGATTGTGATGAAGCACCAGACATGACGTAAAAGGACGCTGTATTGCGACGCAGTGTGACTACCAGACAACAACACCCAGTATAACAACGTTTAATCTGAATACAACAAAGAAGAGGCGCTATCGCCTATTTGACGCGGCGCAAGCCCGGTCGCGGCAAGGTGAGCATGTCGTCGAAATGCTCGCGCAGGAAGTTGATCACTTCCGACTCTTCGACGACCTTCTTTTCCTTGTGAAACTCAGCTCGGTTGAACTTCTTGCGGGTCTTGAGAAACTTGTCCCACTCAGCATCGGGATCGCTGGCTGGTCCGATGGCGATGTCAAAGACGAACGTGCCGCCGGCAGGCACGCGGCGCAAATCGAACATCAACGCGTTGATGACGTCGCGCGTTTCTTCTGCGTTCAGACACTCGTCAGGAAGGTCGAAGTTGTAGCAATTGTCACTCATGTTCTATCAATTTGAAGGCGCGCCAGGGCTGCCTGTGCAGGGAAGACGTGCTGATAGGATAGCGCGCCGGACTGTCATGGTGCGAAGCGTTTAATCTTCACGATTCCAATTCTTCACGAACCGGGAGTGTTAAACGACTGGTTTTCCAACCGGTCGCAAAATTCCGTGTTTTCGGCACAACTTTCCGTACTCTTCCAGAGCAAGTTTGTGACGAGCCGTCATCTCGTAATTCAGATCGGTTGTGTAATAGCGTCTGATCCGCTCGTAGGACAGACCAGTTCGGCGAACCCCTTCTTCCACGACTGCGGAGAACAAGGTGGTCAGCCCTCTAGTTCTGGCTTCACGCAGGGACTGAGAGATGCCTTGAAACAGCTCTCTGTTGGCGCTTGCCCACTGCGCGTTTGCCGCCCAGAGACCGAAGACCATCGGCAATCCGGTATTGATGCGCCACCATTCGCCCAAGTCGGCTTTGACCAGTTTTTTGTCCCAGACTCCTTCAACAAGAAGGGCTTGGTCACCGAAGATGAGCGCCGCATCGATGTCCGGATCAGCGATCTCCGGTTTGGAGACTGGCACCAACTCAGGGGTGGCGCCGAACAACTCTTTCAGCAGAAGGAGAAGCAGGCTTACCGAAGAAGCCGACGACTCAGGAACCGCGATGCGAGCGCCATTCAACTGACTCAAAGGCGCCTTGCTGTAACACATCACGCTTGCCACGGCTCCGTCGCTGGAAATCGATAATCCATCGATCAATTCGAGTGTGCCGTTTTGCAGATAGTAAAAGGAGCTCATGGCGCCGATGTCGAGAGCATTGGCGGCGAATGCTTTGTTCAGATCATTGGGCGTGGCGTATGTCACTTCCGCTTTGGTCTGCCAGTCGGTCTCCATCATCGGCACTACGACAGGCAAGCAGTTGACGAAGTTAATCTGCCCGAGTCGTGGCAGGGTGTGCACGGCAACCTGGCTCAGGTTTTTCTCGGGGAGGACCAACATATCGGATACCCGCAAAATGTGGCGAAAGCATACATCACGTCGGGTCCTTCGTGCTTACAGGAGCTTCATATTGAAAACGCTGTACGGCTGAAGAGCCGTACAGCGCCTTGATTCTGAAAAGCTAAAATCAGTAGCTTCTGTGGTGATGAATCGTATTGGTGGTGGTGGTCTGCACGCGCGGAGCCGGTCTGGTCTTCACTGTTCTCGTAGTGGTCTGTGCATGCGCCGGTCCGACGGCCTGGTGAGAGGCTTCTGTGGAGTTCTGACGCGCAGACTGCGTGGACGAGTTGGTCACTGCTTCGCTGCCGTTGCTGCGACCCGATTGCGATGAGCTTTGAGTCTGGGCTTCGCTGCTGCCTTGCATCTGGGCTTCCGAATCGGCGAACGCCGGCACCGACATGAACATCGTTATTGCTGCTAAAACTACTGCACGCCTCATTGCTTTTCCTCCCGCTAACTGGGGACAGTGTCGAGGCTGAGCATGCAAAAGTTCCCGGCTGTTATGAGCCAGACGGAGAACCTCGACAACCCGGTCAAAGAGCAGTCTTACGCGCTCGCACGGCAAGCGGATCAAGTTTTGATTACGTCAGTCTGATCATGTCAGCGTAGCGAAGCGCGCCGAGTGAGGCGTGCTGAGCGCAGCGCTCCCATAGCGGAGGAGGCGAGGGACGAAGCCGACGGAGCGAATTAAAATAAATGGGAGGGTCCCTTCGTACTTCATAGTATGTTTAAGAAGAGGGTCCACTCCCTAAGATCATTATCCAGGACTTTTTACAGACGTCAAGAGCTTCACCTGGTAACATTTTCACGCAGCCCAAAACAGCCTGGGCCAGGAGGTACGAAGTGTCCAGCGTGGCCGTGGAGAACAAAACCGGAGAAACTCATCTCCGCATGGTCGATCTTATCCTCGCAAAACGCTGCGGGCAGGAGCATCGGCGCCTAGAGATCGATTTCGTCGTCAACGGCATAATGGACGGCTCGATTCCCGACTACCAGATTGCGGCCTGGCTAATGGCAGTCTGCTGGCGGGGAATGAGCATCGAAGAGACGGCCGAATTGACCGATGCCATCTGCCGCTCCGGTGAGATGCTCGATCTTTCCGCCATCGGTCCGTTCGTGGCAGACAAACACAGCACGGGCGGGGTGGGCGATAAGACAACTCTTGTTTTCGTGCCGATGATGGCCGCGGCAGGCATTCCGATGGCCAAACTTTCCGGACGAGGGCTCGGCCACACCGGCGGCACCCTGGACAAACTGGAAGCAATTCCTGGATTCAACGTCAATCTTCCCGTCGACAAATTCATCAGCCAGGTGAGCGAGATCGGCATGGCGATTGGCGGTCAGACTCAAGATCTGGCGCCTGCCGACGGCAAGATTTACGCCATGCGCGATGTTACGGCCACGGTCGAATCGATACCACTGATTGCAGCCTCAGTGCTCTCCAAGAAGATCGCAGCCGGCGCCAATTTGATCATTCTCGACGTCAAATGCGGGCGCGGTGCTTTCATGGACACGGAAGAGAAAGCGAAGGAGCTGGCACGCGTCATGGCTGACGTTGGTCAGCGTTTGAAGAGACCTATTACTTGCGTCGTCACCGACATGGAACAGCCGCTCGGATTTGCCGTTGGACACACCCTGGAAGTGATGGAGGCCCTCGATACTTTGCGGGGTAACGGACCTCCCGACCTGCAAGAACTCTGTTATTCGCTCGGCTCTCTAGCGCTCGTCAAGGCAGGCAAGGCTGAGAATGAAACCGAAGCGAAGTCACGACTAAAAGAGATTATCGAAAGCGGAAAAGCGCTGGACAATTTCCGCAAGCTCGTCAAGGCTCAAGGTGGAAACGTCGAGGCTATCGATCATCCCGAGATTATGCCGACCGCCAAACATCAGTTCCCATATGTCCCGGCGGGTGACGGTACTCGCTGGGTGAAGCATCTCGACGGACGCAAGATCGCCGAGGCTTGCAAACTCATGGGTGCCGGACGTATGAAAAAAGGTGAGCAGATCAATCTTGCCGTCGGCGTCATCCTGAAAGCAAAGACAGGAAGTAAGCTCGAGCCGGGAGAACCGGCTTGCATTGTCTATGCGGACTCGAGAGAACAGTTCGATAAAGCTTGCACGAAGTTGAACGAGGCTTTTGCTTTCAGTAATGAGCCGGTGGCGGTGCCGGCGCTAATAAAAGGAATGGCGTCTTGAGGGGAGCGGACAAACAGATCTGGCGGCTGATCACCTATTCAGAGCATGATGCGGCCACGAATATGGCAATTGACGAGGCCGTCTTAGAAACGCACGCCATCGGACTGACACCGCCTACGGTGCGGCTTTACTGTTTTGCACCAGCGGCAGTGACGATCGGTTTTGGGCAAAAAATGGCAGCAACAGAGATCGCCAGAATCAGGCGTGAGGGCTTTGACATTGTGCGCCGCCCAACCGGAGGGCGCGCTGTTTTGCATGCGGATGATTTGACTTACTCGTTTGTAGGAAATTCTGCCGGTGCAAAAAACGAAGGTGAGGCCACCGTGCATGAATTGGGCGAATTTCGCTGGAGTCCGTTTCTCAGTCCAACGATAAATGGTGCATACAAAGAGATCTGTCGTGGATTGATAGACGCTTTGCGCGCACTGAGCGTGCAAGCCGAGTTGGGCGCCTGCGACGCCGCCTACAGACAGCTGCACGACTGTTTTCTCGCCACTACGACTGCCGATCTGCACGTCAACGGTCGCAAGATTATCGGCAGCGCTCAGTTAAGAAGAAACGGTTATGTTTTGCAGCACGGCTCTATTCTCCTCAATCAAGACCAGCAGCTCATGCACTATCTGCTTACAGGAGAGCACAGCGAACAAGAGCGCCACGCCAACCTTTTCGAAGCTGCGTCGAAGAGATTTACCAAAGAGCAGTTGCAAGAGTCTATCAAGGGCGGATTTGAAACCGCGTTCGGCTGCCGATTGGTCGTTGGTGAGTTGACGGAGCGCGAACGATTGTTGGCGCAAGAGCTGCGCCAGAAATATTTGCTGCCGGCCTCTGACGCAGCACCAGTAACAGCATAGGTCAAAGATGAATAACGGCATCGGCACAGCTCTCATAGTCGGCATCGGCTGGCTGATGTCGCTGTGTTTCCATGAATTCGGACATGCGCTCATTGCCTACATTGCCGGCGACAAGTCGGTAAAAGACAAGGGATATTTGACACTCAACCCGCTCAAATATACAGATCCCGGATTGACCCTGGTGATACCGCTGCTTATTTTGATGATTGGAGGCATCGCATTACCAGGTGCCGCTGTCTACATCGACTACAGATACGTGCGCAACAGAGCGTGGATGAGCCTGGTATCGTTGGCTGGTCCGGTATTCAGTTTGGTGGCGCTGCTGATTATCGCGGTGCCGTTTATGTTCAACCTATGGCCGGATACTCATGGCTGGCTTTATGCCAGTTTTGCGCTTCTGGCGCTATTGGAAAGCGTGTGCATTCTGCTCAATGTTTTGCCCATACCGCCGTTAGATGGTTTTGGCGTCATCCGTCCATGGTTGCCCCCAACTGTGCGAGAAGCAGCGAACAAATTCGGACGGTACGGCATCTGGATTGTTTTCCTGGCGTTGTGGTTTGTGCGCCCGTTGAACGAATTGATGTGGACCACCGCCTATATCATGATCTCGTATCTCAACATCGAGCCGGCTGCTGCGGGCGACGGCTACAATGCCTTTCAGCACCAGTCGTATCTCTTGATGGCAGTTATCGTCGTGGTTTTGATTATCACTAATCGAAATAAGAAAACGGCCTAGCGCATTTCATCTGCCGGCAATGTTCGTCTTCAGGTAATTTTCAGGAGCTGGAAAGTATCATGCATACATGGACAAGGCGCCAGAGGAAAGAAGGATGGAGACGCAGGAAAAATGCCAGCTTGCAGCCGTGATCAAGAGAATCCGTACTTTCAGCAAATTCGAGAAATACGCTGATTGGTGGCAGTCGCGCCAGGACGAACTTCCGGCGCCCCAACCGCGTGAGAAAGAAGAGCAACATTGATTGCAAACGAGTTTTACCGCCCAGACGAGAGCTGCTTCATGCGAGGCAGCTTTCGTGATCTCTAGCGAAGTTTGTTGGGCGAATCGACGTGGGCAACGCGCGAATTTTGCTCGGCACTTACTTTCAAATTAGCCAATACTTGAGGCATGCTCGCCTTCAATTCTTTGTTGACGAACATCTGTGGAACAAACAGTCCGCCGTCGATGAATTTGGCATAGGTGACGAGGGTGGAGCGCCCATCATCAGTAGGTTCCAACTTCCAGAATCCTTCATTCTGCTTGAAGGCACCACTGACGCGATGCCATTCGATGTAACCAGGAATTTCTCTGACCTGCAAGACATAATCGAAGCTGAAGAGACTGCCGGGTGCGTTGGCAGTGAAGGCGATGTTCTTCTCCGGACCACTTTCCGAGACTATCTGGCACTTTTTCAACTCAGGAAAAACTTGGGTGGTATGCTCATAGTCCGTCAATACGCTCTGCACCTGACACGGTGCCGCTTTGACCAGGACACGGCTGACCTGATACTTGTGCACGCCGATCATCTCTTCACAGCTGGTGATGCCGTGCGGCACTTCTTCTTTATTACCCATTGCATTTGCTTCCTGTGAGGCGGAGAGCATAGTAAAAAACATAACGAGAGCAGCACCGTATGTGGTGAGCGCTCGACTAGATAGTTTCATGCGTGATGATTCCTTGAGACGAAGCCGATTGCAGCCAGGGAATTATTTGGGGCTTGATGCAGCGAAGCAAAGCTAGCAAGGCTCTTGGCAAGTTGCCAAGATTCTTCCATTAGAGTTGAAGACGCCTGGCGTTGAGTTTGGTTCCCACGTTTTTTCCAAAGAGCGAGCGGCGAATACTGACAGCGATGAAAGGTTTCAAAGACCGAGTATACAAGGACACCCATCACGATAGCAGCTTGTTAGGGAATGCTCATGTGAAAATTGGCTGTAATAAGCCGTATAACCCCCACCATGAAACAAATTAGCATTTATTCTGTCGTATGATTATCCCTTAAAGAATGACAATAGATGAGGTCGTTGCCCAATGTACAAAGATCGATCTCACGCCGGCAAATTATTAGCGGACAAGCTCAGAGCCTATTCGGAGAGCGCCGACTGCATAGTACTGGCGCTCCCCCGGGGCGGGGTCCCGGTCGGGTTCGAGCTTGCACAAGAGCTCAAGCTTCCGCTCGATGTGTTCATCGTGCGGAAATTAGGAACGCCCGGGCAGAAGGAGCTGGCCATGGGTGCCATCGCATCTGGTGGCATTCGCGTCCTCAACCGCGGCATCATCGATGCACTGGCGGTAAACCAGGCATCACTGGAAGAAGTGACGAGACTGGAGTTGATCGAACTGCAGCGTCGAGAGTTCGCTTATCGAGGCAGCAACGAGCCGCTGGAATTAAAAGATAAAACAGTGATTCTCACCGATGACGGCTTAGCCACCGGCGCCTCGATGAGGGCCGCTGTTCGAGCGGTTCGCTCCATGCAACCGCGCCGCATCATAGTGGCAGTTCCTGTCTCGTCCCCCGGCACCTGCCGGGAGCTAGGGCGTGAAGTCGATGAAATGATCTGCGCCGCGCAGCCACAGGAGTTTTGGGGAGTAGGCGAGTGGTACGACAACTTCGAGCAAACCAGTGACGAAGAAGTGCACAGATTGCTGGATCGCGCTCGAGCCCTGCATAATTCTGCCGCTTGAGCTTGAGTTCGGCCGGCAGACGAAAGAGCAGACGCAGTTATGCCACCGAGGTGATGGGGGGCGGCATTACGCACGACCACTGCGCTGAGCGCATGGTTTCGTAAAAGGTCTTATGGGACACCTCGTAAAGGTCAGCAGGCGTGGAAAAATGAATTTCTCGCACTATTTGACCGTCGCCTCGAGAGTCGAAGTAGATGGAGATGACTCTGCGGTCGAAGCGATGATGGTGCCAGTGAATCGCCAGGACCAGCCGTCCGTTGATGCTGCCCACGTCGGCGCTCTCAATCGTATTGACGAATCTGCCACATTCACGGGCGCCCAGCGTCTGCCCGAGCACTCCGGCAATTTCGCACAGTTCATACTCCGCCACCGCCCGCGGTTCTTTTATCATGTTGGCGAAAGCTTGTGCTTCCAATTCCGGGATTAGCGCACCGCGAAATGAGAAATCGATGTACGTCTCTCTATCGCATTTGGAGCGCATGCGTTGATACATTCTGCCGCCAAATGCAGCGGCGCCGCAGAAGGTCGCGTCCTTGGCGCTTTCTTGCCACGAGGTGGAGAGACGCATGAATTCGATTTCTGGTAAGACGGGCTTATCTTTGGGAATGCCGCCGATGGACGCGTTGGAAAACGCGCGCACAGATGTACGCATAGGGGTGAACCTCCTGCCAATGCAATATAACGCCGAACAGCCAGTGCGGATGAGGTGATGCCTAAAAGGCTTGGTTGAGAAGATGGGAGAATCCTACGCACGATTTGTGACACATGTGTGAAAACATGCCACGTTTCTGCCACAGTTGGATGGCCGTCCCTCTCCCCTCCCTACCAGCCTGTCGGCCGCCATCATGGCAGGGTCGCTTCCATCGACCCGTTATAGGGCTGAGCTCGCATAGACGGGCGCGTACAACGCGCTCCTACGAGGAGTCTCGCATTTAGCATATTGGGCGGGGCGTGTTTAAAAGAATCCAGCTCGCAGCACGCACGACAAAGCGTACTGCGGCAAATTAGCTGCCAGTCCAGATTTATGCCACCGAACTGATGGGAGGAGGCAGAACGCACGACCATTGAGCCGAACGCATCGTGTCGTAGAAGGTTTTCGAAGTGATTTCGTAGAGATCGTCTGGAGTGGAGAAGTGAATCTCACGAACAACTTGTCCGTCGCCACGAGCATCGATGAAGATAGAGATCACCTTGCGCTCAAAACGTTCGTGTGTCCAATGCACTGCTAGTACCAGCCGTCCGTTGATGAGACCGACTTCGGCACTTTCGATCGGGTTGACGAATTTGCCACCCTCGCGAGCGCCCAGTGCTTGGCCGAGGACTTCGAGGATGCCGCACAGCTCGAAGTCTGCCACCGCATGCGGTTCGCGCATCAAATTGGCAAAGGCAGACGCAGTTTGTTCGGAGACGGACGCTCCGCGAAACGAGAAGTCGATGAACGTCTCTCTCTCGGTTTTGGAGCAGAGACGTTGGTACATTCTGCCACCGAACGCCGCGCCCCCGTAGAAAGTAGGATTTTTGACGCTGTGCAACCAGGATGTGGAAAGGCGCATGAACTCGATTTCTGGTAAGACGGGCTTGTCTGTTGGGATCCCGTTCATCGAGTTAGAAGCGCGCACGGATGTGAGCATGGGGTTGAACCTCCTGCCAATGCCTTTTGATGCCGAATCGGCAATTTTAGTTTGGGTAATGGCCTAAATATTAGGCGGGTCTCTCAGAGCTATGGGAATATTACGAAGGTTGTGTGACCCGAATGTGACGCGCCCCATCCCTGCCACGTTTACGCCATTTTCGCAGGAGCATTTCGATCAAAATCGAGATTTGGCACGCAAACGCTCCCGATAAAACGCTCTATTCATCAGCGTTCCACCGTGCCAGAAGAGAATTTATCTACTGCGCCACGTTATGGACACGTGACTGAGCGGCGACTCTTTATCGAGATTCTGCCTCGGTTTCAACCCTTTCGACAGCCCTAAACCCAAGCGCTTCGACCGCTGACTTTTATTTGTGCGAGGGAGCAAATCGAACTTGTGGCATCATTATGCCTGACCGCTCTTATCAACTCCATAACACCGTTTTTATGCGCGCCGTCGGCACGCCTCTCGCCTGGTCGGCGCCCAGGCGCTCACTCAGCACAAAGTGACCGGCTATATAGATGGGAATGTCCGAGCCAAATTTGAAATTTTTTCGATTTTCGCACCCTTCTTGACACCATCCGGACAGCAAACCCGTAAAAAGTTCGTCACGGAGCGGCTTTATCACTGGGATAAGAGATAGTTGAATTGTATAATCTTCATTAATTTGTATACGCCAGCACCGACCTCCAATAAGCAAATGTATGCCCCAGCCCATAGAACAGCGGCTGTTTGAAGTTCTATCCCGACAAAACCGGTCGGAAGAAGACGTTGCCTTTATCAGGCAAGCATTCGAGTTCGCCTACAAATCTCACGACGGGCAGTTTCGCAAGTCAGAAGAGCCTTACATCATTCATCCGGTGGAAGTCTCCGCCATCCTGGCTGAACTCAACGGCGACCGGCAGACCATCGCCTCCGGATTGCTGCATGACGTCCTGGAAGACTGCGACGTTAAGCCGAAAGAGATTGAAGACCGCTTTGGCAAGGACGTGAAGCTTATCGTCGAAGGCGTCACGAAGCTGGGAAAATTCAGCTTTAGCTCGAAAGAAGAGCGGCAAGCGGAAAACTTCAGAAAGCTCATCGTCGCTATCGCCGAAGACGTCCGCGTAGTGCTGGTCAAGCTCGCCGACCGGCTGCACAACATGCGCACCTTGGATCATATGCTTCCGCGCAAGCAGGCGGACATCGCCAAAGAGACTCTGGAAATCTACGCCCCTCTGGCAAACCGCTTCGGTCTCGGTCAGATGAAATGGGAGCTCGAGGACCTCGGTCTCAAATACCTGCACCCGACGGAGTTCTGCGACATCCAGCAGATGGTGGCCGACAGCCGCTCGGACCGCGAATACTTGATCAGCGAGGTGGTGGAGAAGCTGCGAGCCGAGCTCGATGTCCGCACAATCAAGGCTGATATCGTTGGTCGTCCGAAGCACCTGTTCGGTATTTGGAAGAAGCTGAAAAACCAGCAGAAGGTGTTCGAAGAGCTGTATGACGTGCTGGCCATACGCGTAATCATCGACAGCAACGGCGAAAAGAACTACTGCGAACTGAACGCCGACCCCGACACGCAAAAATGCTACGAGGTCATGGGTCTGGTGCACGCCTTGTTCCGTCCGATTCCAGGACGTTTCAAGGACTACATCGCCATGCCCAAGCAAAATAACTATCAATCTTTGCACACCGCGGTCATCGGTCCCAAGGGCAAGCCGGTGGAAATTCAGATCCGCACTCGCAAGATGCACCACATTGCCGAGTACGGGATCGCGGCGCACTGGAGATATAAGGAAGAAGGTTCGGTTAAAGCCGACACATCGGTCGACCGCAAGCTGGCGTGGTTGAGGCAGCTGGTCGACTGGCAGCAAGACCTGGTCGATGCGCAAGAGTATCTGGACACGGTCAAGATGGACCTGTTCGAAGACGAAGTCTTCGTTTTCAGCCCTCGCGGCGACGTCTATGACTTGCCCACCGGCTCGACACCGATCGACTTCGCCTATCGAGTTCATACGGACATCGGGCATCGCTGTATAGGCGCCCGCCTCAACGATCGAATCGTGCCACTAAATACGGTGATGAAAAACGGCGACATCGTCGAAATCATAACCAGCAAAACGGCACACCCGACAATGGATTGGCTCAACTTCGCCAAAACTCATGGCGCCAAGAGCCGCATTCGGCAGTGGTTTAAGAAACACCACCGAGAGGAGCATATCCAGCAAGGGCGCCAGATGCTGGAAGCAGAAATCGGTCGCGCCGCTCTCGAGGAATTTCTCAAGTCGGACAAGCTCAAAGGCGACATCGCTCGCAAGCTCAACATCAGTGACGCCGCCGACATTCTTGCTGCCGTCGGCTACGGTGATCTCTCCGTGGCACAAGTGGTCAGCCGTGTGCGCGAGCACGAGCAACAAGAGAACTCTCTCAAGAAAGGCTACACAGCACCGCCGCCACAAGAGCCGAAGCCGAGTCACATCGGCAGCCTGGGCGGTCTCCTGCATCATTTGGCCAAATGCTGCCAGCCTGTACCGGGTGAGGAGATTCTCGGAGTCGTCACCAGGGGTAGTGGCATCGCCGTACACCGCTCCGATTGTGCCAACATTCTCAAAGTCGATGTCGAACGGCGCATGTCGGTCGATTGGTCGAAGGAGCGCACCAGTGCTTATCCTGCCGCTCTGCAAGTCGAATGTCTGGATCGCATCGGCATAGCCAACGACATCCTCAAGAAAGTGACAGAGAGCAAAATCAACTTGCAAAACTTGCGAGTAGAAACACACAAAGAGAAGCGAACAGCCACAATCAGCCTGATTCTCGACGTGTTGGACATCGATCAGCTCACCCGAGTTTCGCAATCGATCAGCCAGATAAGCGACGTCTTGCGGGTCGTGCGTAAAGATCATCGCAAACGCGCAGTGGCCACCAACGGCAAGCCTGACGGCGATACCGACAACAATAACGGCAACAACGTCACACCGCTCAAATCGGGTTCGCGCACTCTAAAAAAGCGCCCAGTAAAAAAGCAAGCCCGATCGGGAGAATGAAGATCGTTCTCGCGACGAAGAATCCGGGCAAGCTCAAAGAGTTGAACGAGCTCGCCGGTGAGGCTCCGTTTGTCGAGTTGGTTTTGGCGCCGGAGAATTTTGATCCGGAAGAAACCGGCTCTACGTTTGTCGAGAATGCCATCATCAAGGCGAAGGAAGCAGCCAAAGCAACCGGGCTGCCGGCACTTGCCGATGATTCCGGCTTGGAGGTCAGCGCCCTGGGCGGACGTCCAGGTATTCGATCGGCGCGCTACTTTCCTGGCAGCGACGCGGACAGGCGGCGCAAACTGCTCGAAGAAGTGAAAGCTTCTGGCGGCAATACCGATCGCTCAGCGGCGTTTGTCTGCGCCATGGCATTTTGTGACGCTGATGGAACCGTGCTGCACACCGCCGAAGCGCGCTGGGCCGGAGAGATTTGCGACGAAGAAAGGGGCTCCAACGGATTCGGCTACGATCCGATTTTCTATCTGCCGGCGAAAAAACGAACAGCCGCAGAACTGCCTGCCCATGAAAAAAACAAACTCTCTCATAGAGCACAAGCCTGGCAAAAAATGCTCGAGCATATAAAAGAGATCGATCGCGTCTAAGCGGAGATCGCCAACCTATATATAGGATTGCGACTGCAGTATTGCTTGCCGATATTTTGCTGTTTCATTTCTTCGAAAATCATGCAGCGCCGCCATAACTATGTCCTGTGCGCATCCATTGCATAGTGGCGACTAACGGTACAGACCGGAAAGCCCTCTTTCCATAAACATCTTTATCTGAATGCTCCGCCCGGCAACTCGCCTGCCATGAGGCTTCAGACCAACTATCGAGGTGCATAAAAAACTTTCATCCCAGCATGAGACGAGCGGCATATACAATCCGGTTTACAAGAGATAAGCTGGTTGACCGTACCCCAGGATTCTCAAGTAACCCTATTGTGAGTGCCGATTAGTGACTGATTCGATCTTCGCAAGCACTAACGCGTTTTTTGCGGGAAGCCCAAACAACAATAACGACGACGACCGGGAGCAGACCAGCTTCGAACCGCAAGGTTCAGGTCTTCTCTCCAGAGCCACCGGTGGACACCATCTCAATCTGCGTGACGCCCTGGAATGGTTATTGGGCAGCGCCCCGAATCCTGAAGACGAAGAGCTGTCTCATGAAGAAAAGGCTGCTCGCAGCAATCGACGTATGGACCTATTGATGTGGCTGCTAAATTTAGAGCCTCGTCTTGCCCCCTACGGCGAATAATTGCTCACCTGACCTGTCCCTGATTAACCGAAGAAGTTTTCCCGCCTCTAAATCGAACCGAACGCATGCTAATCGTCTGGCGTGCTGCCTGGCACTCGCTTATCGAATGGCAGACATGGCCATCGATGCAGCTTATTAAGCAAATATGTAATTGAGGCCATCTTGTCAAGCGAAGGACTAGACTCGCAATAGATGCACGGCTCGAGACTGAGTTGAGCACACAATTTAAAAAACTATCGGCAGTCACATCATCTCGGCAGCGCGAAGCATCGCGGCGGAGGAACCATCATGCCAGCCCATCAAAACAGCGAAAACCAAGAGCAAGCGGAAGAGAAACAACCTCAGTCGCAGGCGGCTCCGCTCGACTATTCATTCGGATTAAACGGTTTTGCTTATCAATTTACGCAAAGCAATCCGCCCACTGCCACCAATTCTCCCGCAGTGGAGCAGACGGGCGTTCTTACTGAAGAGCCTGCCGCAACCAAGCCGGTGCAAACGTCTAGGCTTGCACCGCCAGTGGTGGCAGAGCCGGAGTCGATGACGACTGAGACAGATGCATGGATACCCTCAAGCGCGCAGTCCAGTCGCCCGATCGAATACATCGAAACAGAAAGTCACGGTCGTCGTCCCATTCTTTTCTCGCCCGCGTTTAAATTTCAGTCCGCTCTCTTCGGCATCTTTTGCAGAGTCGACAGAGACGGCGACAAACGCCTGAGCAAAGAGGAATTGCTGACCGCCATGGCAGATGGAAGTTTCCGCAACGACGAAGAGTTGCTTGTCTGCTTGCTCCTGCGCATGTTCGACAATATCAGACGCAACAAGACCAGCAAAACATTCTTCGATCTTCGCGGAATCACCTGGGATGAAGCAATCAATTACGAAGGCTGGGCTCGCTACATTCCAGAGAAGAGTTTCGAGTGCGGGTTTAGCAAAAGTGCAAAACCAGCACCGGTTGTGTTCGAGAGAAAGCGCTGAGGACAAACAAAAACACCGTCCGATTTGCATCGCGACGGTGTAATGCTACTGTCTGGCTGCCCCTTGCGAGTTGGGCTCAGTATCTCTGCGCACTTCAGTCAAGTTTCCGTGCGTAGCGGGCTCGCTTGCTAACGTCTCGGGTTGGTACCAACCTGTCGTTTCCGCAAGGCCCCTCGGCTCGCAGTGCTCATCTCATTGAGTGATGCACTCACCGTTGATTCATTTAGTCTATCGCACTCGAACGCAGATGGAAGTACCCCATTAGGTTTTGCAAAAAAGAATTGCGCGGGAGTAGAACCCAGTATTCATCCGCCTCTTAGCCAGGGCGAAAGTTAACAAGCGCCGGATCTGGTTGAGGCTGAATCAATCGACGCGATGATATCTGAGCCGGTCACTGGAAGACGCCATTCATATATACGCATCATATTTGGTGGCACAACTTGTCATCCAGGTGAGAAACATCACCAGGTTGGAAGCTATTTGCGCCGCCGACAAGTCGGCAAAACGATCCGCCCTCAATGCCAAAACGTCCAAAACGAAAGTCGGAGCAGGGGCGAAGCCTTCAATAAATGAAGCAAACAACTCCTCAATACCGATCTGGAGCCGATCTCGCGCTACAATCTCCACTTCTAGTCAACCAGAGCGGCAAAACCATGGCCTATACGGACCTACGTGCATTTATCGAAGCCCTGGACCGGGCAGGGGAGCTGCAGCGCATAGACGCGCCCGTGTCCAGCGACCTCGAGATCGCCGAGATAACGGACAGAGTCAGCAAAAGCACAGACGGCGGCAACAAAGCTCTGCTGTTCACCAACGTCCAGGGCTACTCGGTGCCGGTTCTTATTAATGCCTTCGGTTCGATGCGACGGATGTGCCTGTCGCTCGAGGTCGATCAACTCGACGAAATCGCCGCCCGCATCAAGCAGCTGATTAAACCCAAAGTGCCGGAGTCATTCCTGGACAAGCTCGCCATGCTGCCTACCTTAGCCGAGGTCGCTAAGTTTCCCCCCAAATTGAGCAACAGCTCTGCGCCCTGCCAGGAGGTCGTCCTCACTGATGCCTCTCAGCCGATGTTGGACAAGATCCCGATTATTAAGTGCTGGCCGGAAGACGCGGGCGCGTTCGTCACTCTCGGAGTCGTCATCACGCGCGATCCGAGAAGCGGCATCCGCAACTTAGGCATCTATAGATTGCAAAAGTACGACAACAACACGACCGGCATGCACTGGCACAAACACCACGACGGCGCCCGTCATTTCGAGGAGAGCCGGCGCGAAGCAGGTGTGCGCTCCAATGAAGGGGCGATCGACGAACCACCTAATTATGGAACCATCTTCAATAAAGAGGACCACGAGAGACCGGGCAATCGACTCGATGTAGCGATCGCGCTCGGCTGCGACCCGGCGGTTACATACGCCGCCAGCGCGCCGCTGCCGCCGGACATCGATGAGCTCCTCTTCGCAGGATTTTTACGTCAGAGTCCGGTGAAGTTGACCAAGTGCAAGACGGTCGATTTGGAAGTGCCTGCAAACGCCGAGATCATTATTGAAGGGTACGTCGAGCAATCCGACCTGCGTCAAGAAGGTCCGTTCGGAGATCACACCGGCTTCTACAGCCTGGCCGGCATGTTTCCCACCTTGCATGTGACTGCCGTCACGCACAGAAAAGATCCGATCTATCAAACTACTATCGTCGGAAAGCCGCCTCAGGAGGACTGTTATCTCGGTAAAGCGACCGAGCGGATTTTTTTGCCGATGGTGCAACTGCTTGTGCCTGAGATTGTCGACATGAACCTGCCCTGGGAGGGCGTCTTCCATAATTGCGTCCTGCTCGCAATCGACAAACGCTTTCCCGGACATGCCCGCAAGGTGATGAGCGCAGTCTGGGGACTGGGACAACTCATGTTCTCAAAGTTTGTCATCGTCGTCGACAAAGATGTAAACGTTCAAGATCTGTCCGAGGTTGCCTTGCATGTTTTTGGAAACACTGATCCCAAGCGCGATTTGATGTTCGCCGAGGGACCGTTGGATATTCTCGATCACAGTTGTCCGATTTTAGGCTACGGCTCGAAAGTCGGAATTGATGCCACACGGAAATGGAAATCAGAAGGTTTTGAACGAAATTGGCCTCAACCGATAGAAATGTCGCAACAGATAAAAGACCTCGTATCGGCGCGCTGGACTGAGTATGGGCTCACGCTGAAAGCCGAGCTTCAGCGTGTCAAAAGATAACTTCTAGTTGTCAAGTTACGGTTTTTAATCTAGACTCGTTGAAAATCTGCCTGACCGGGCATAAGACATGTACGTAACCCAACTGCATTCGGTCGGACCTCATTCCGGCTAGAACGCTGGGTACTTTGGTCTACATATATTTCTCAGAGTGTGGGTCCCGATGAAACACATGAAGCGTCGCATTGGTTCTTTCTTTTTGGCTGCAGCTACCGTGGCATCCTTTGTTTACTCGCTGCCCAGCCAAGCTCACCGTTCACAACCGGTCGAGATTTATCACCGCGCGTGGCAATTAGTCCGCGACAACTATTTCGATCCCTCCTTCAATCACCACGATTGGAACGAGTTCGAACACAAGTTCGACGGACAGATCAAAACCAATAATGACGCGTTCAAGTACGTCAAAGTGATGCTTGAATCGCTCAACGACCCATACACTCGCTTCCTCGATCCGAAAGCGTTTCAAGATGAAAACGATGCGATCGACGCTAAGATTGTCGGCATCGGCATCAATTTGCAGCAGTCGAAAGACCTGAGCAAACTAATAGTGACCCGCACCATCGAAGACGGTCCGGCAGAGACAGCTGGAGTCCGCTCGGGTGATGAAATCGTCGCCATCGACACCACATCAGCCGTCGGCATGACGCCAGAACAAGCCGCCGAACACATTCGCGGAAAAGTCGGCACACAAGTTTCGATCACGGTCAAGCGTCCAGCAGTACAGAAGACCGTCACCATCACTCGACAAGAAATCGCTATCCATGCAGTTTCTGCCAAAGTGCTCGACAATAACGTAGGCTACATCAGTCTCTCTACGTTCATCTCCAATGATGCCTCCAGAGAGTTCAGAAATGCCCTGCAAAAGCTAGCCAACACTGACGGCATCATCATCGACTTGCGCGACAATCCGGGCGGATTGCTGTCCAACGCGCTGGAAATCTCTGACATGCTCCTGGAAAATGGCGCCATCGTCAGCACCATCAGCCGCCATGGCCGCCACACCGATCTGGCTTCCGGTGAGCCTCTCACCCACCAACCGATCGTAGTTCTCGTCGATGACGAAAGTGCCTCAGCCAGTGAAATTCTCGCCAGCGCCTTGCAAGACAACGGTCGCGGTGTGCTCGTCGGCACCAAGACGTACGGCAAAGGTTTAGTGCAAGAGATCAACCGACTCCCCGGCGGAGCTGCAGTACACATCACAGTGTCTCGCTACCTCACACCCGGCGGCTCGGACATCAACAAGATCGGCGTCGCCCCGGACATCAGCGTCTCAGATAAGACCGAGCAGATGAAAGTCGCTCTCGCTTACATGAAAGAGAAGATCGCCAGTCTCAAACCCGGTCGCAACGTGATGAAGCCTGACGTTAGCAGTCTCATCAACGGCGGATCGACGGCAAAATTGGCCCACAAATAGGTAAACGACTCGTCCGGCTTCCCTTTTACATAAAAAGTATTAGGCCAAATTAAATATCCCTGGCATAATAAACGCAGTTCTGTTGTCAAGGATTGGAACCGATAAATGAGTCAGGCTTCGACCAAAGTCAGTAAAGGCGCCCACGTGTGGGTGCTTTTGCTGCTTTTCAGCGGGTCAATGCCGATGGCGCGCGGAGACGATGCGCCGCCCGGCAGCTATCTCCAGCAAACCCAAAACGGGTCATCGTCCGTACAAGCGCAACCGCCGCCAACGTTTCAGGCACAACCAAACTTACCAACAACCGGCGCACCCAACAGTACAGGCTGGCAAAGCTCGCCGCCAGCCGTCAGCCAGCCGCAATCAGGCTGGCAGCAGCAGGCTTCCCAAAGTTGGCAGCAGCAGGTTGCGCAACAAAGCTCGCAGCTACAGGCTCCGCCGCAAAGTTGGCAGCCTCAGACTCCGCAGCAAGGCTTGCAGCCGCAGGCACCGCCGCAAGGTTGGACGCAGCAGGTTTCTCAGCAGGGCTCCCAGCCACAGACTCCGCCGCAAGGTTGGACGCAACAACCTCAACAACAAAGCTGGCAGCAGCAGCCGGCTTCATGGCAACAGGAGTATGCACAACGCCAGCAGTCGCCCGACCAGGGCTGGTCTCAGAATAGTCAATTGCGCGGTGCAGTGCAGCAACAGACTGCCGCCGATAATTCGCCTCCATCTGCTGATTATCCGAGCATGCAAGAGTTGCAGCAGGCATTTCCGAACAGCGCGGCTGCACACGGCGGCACCAATACAATGTTCGGATCCGCCTCGGGTGGCAGCGACATGTTGGGCGGACAAACAAATGTCAGCACCAATGAGACTGGCAACAACAACAACAACAACAACAACAACGGACAGAAGAAAGCTCCAAGCAAAGGCATTCTCGGTGGCATGGGCGGCACCATGGCTGCCGTGGCTGGCGGCATGCTCCTGTCTAAGATGATGAATCCGCGCATGCCGATGGGATACGGTATGAACCCGATGGGCATGAATCCTATGGGTTACGGTATGAATCCTATGGGATACGGCATGAATCCAATGATGTCTCCCGCATCGATGAGTCCACTCGGTGGTTTGATGGGTGGTGGCATGTCCAGCCCGTACGGAATGATGTCGCCTTACGGCGCGTCGCCGCTTGGTGGGTTGGGCGGCGCTGCCGGTAGCGGTTTAATGAACGTATTACGTCGCTTTTAGCACTTCACGACAGGGATCTGCTTATGAGTCACAAAAGAAACTTACGCTGGCAGTTGACGATGGCGATATGCATATCGATTGCGTCGTATGCTTCACCGGCAAATGCCCAATTGAGGGCGTCAGATTGGCAGGAAGACTCCTCACAAACTCCGGCACGTCCGCAGCAGCAGATACAACAGCCGCAGATGTCGCCCGCTGCATCGAGCGAAGCGCTTCGCGTGGAGCAGGAATTGCAGGAACAGGTTCAGACCAGGCAAGCCAACGAGAGGCAGCAGCAGCTTCAGCAACAGCAGGAGCAGTTGCTAAATCAGGCGCAACAACAGGAAAAAGCGCAGAAGAGCGCGCCGCCTGGAGCATTTTTACAGAAGAAAACTGCTGCCACAAAACCTAAAGCAGCGAGCAGTGCCACCGCCGCTGCTAAGTCGACAGCAACGGCAAAGTCGACCACCACGACAGCAAAGACAGCCGGCGTACGCCCTGCAGATCAATCAGATTCATTGAGCGCCCCGTCGAGCAAAGGACTGCCGTGGCAGCCACAAGCAGCGAGCCAAACAGCGATGCCGGATTGGAACACTCCGAAAGGTAAAGTTACTGGCAATACCATGGGTGGTGGCGCTGCATCAACCGCAGCGTCGGGAAGTTCTGGCTGGACATCAGCACCCGCGTCGAATGTGTCCCAACAGCAGTCGGGCTGGCAAACTTCAAACGCGCCTGCCGCTCAGGGGGGCACCCTCAACCAATCCGGTTGGAGCGATGGCGGAAGTTCGATGGCCCCGCAGCCTGCGGGCGGCTTATCACAACCAAGTTTTAACAGCGTCAGCACCGGGACCGCAGCCAGCGGTCCGGCAGCCTTGAGTGAATCCGGTTGGAGTGATTCAGGTGGCGCAAAACCTCAAGCAGTCGGTCAGTCCAGTGGCGGCGGGCTGCAGGAATCAGGATGGACCGACGGAGGTGGCAGCACCAAAGGCAAGCACAAGGTAAAACAGCCCAAAGTGCCGAAAAACGCCGTTGTTAACACGCAGCCGCTGCCGACCAATGGTATCGGCGAATCAGGCTGGTCTGACTCGCAGCGCAGCAGCGCCGCGCTCTCTGGCTCTGTTTCACAGCAATCTCCCATGAATAACAACATGGGCATGAGCACGATGAATAACGGCATGAACACCATGAATAATGGCATGGGCATGAACGGCATGGGCACCATGAATAACGGCATGGGCATGAACGGCATGGGCATGAACGGCATGGGCACCATGAACAATGGCATGGGCATGAACGGCATGGGCACCATGAATAACGGCATGGGCATGAACGGCATGGGCACCATGAACAACGGCATGGGCATGAACGGCATGGGCACCATGAACAACGGCATGGGCATGAACGGCATGGGCACCATGAACAACGGCATGGGCATGGCCAACGGCATGGCAAACAACAACCAACCGAATGCGAACGGCGCCGGGTCACTGGTCAACATGCTGATGCAGGTGATGCCCAGCAATAATGCCAACGCCGGCGGATTTAACGGCGGCTTTCCCGCACCCGGTCAGGGTTATGCCACACCGGTAGGCGGTGTCGGCTCCGGACTCGGCGGTCTAATCAATCGCACAGGCAATACTGCGGGCTCAGGATTGAGTTCTGGTCTGAGCCGACTGATGCAAAGCATCGGACATTAGCACTACATTCGATACCAGTCAGTCACCACCAGATCAAACGAGGCAGGTCATTCGATATGGCGTGAACGATCACCGACGCTTGCATATTGCGGCTGAATCGTTGAACTGAAGCGTATATTAGCCCGCTTACAAAAGAGAAAAGAATTTTCGTCCACATCGGATCGCCCTGCGCCCAGTGCATGATCCCGAAGGCGAACGCCGAACAAATGAACGGCGCCCAAAAGTGTTCGCGTCCTGCCGCTTTCAGCTTGGCGCGCAAATACGCGGGCAACAGCAATCGGAAGCAGAACTCCTCACCGAGAGCCACATAAAGATACGAGCCTGTAATTATCATGACGTGGTAGTACAAGGCAATGAGAAGGTTGTTATACGCATCTGCCTGAACGGTGCTTCCCAAAACCGAGATCGACGCGTTCATTCCAGCCATGTGAAATAGCGCTCCGGCGCCGAACGACCATAGCGCCAGGAGCACCATTCCCAGGGCTATTCCTGCCATGATTCGCAGCCAATTGGTCCGGGTGAGCAGCATGCGGAAAGCACGCCTGGTAGCTGCGGTACAGCAGATAAACTGAGGCAGGATCAAACAAAGCCATAGATAGCCGGGTGACAGGTCCTGGTGAAGAAAGCATTGCGGCAATCGCTCGCTGGGAATGCGCCAGCTATAAACGAAAAACAACGCCAGCAGATAAAAAAACGGCGCTCCGCTCAGTGACGTTGTTTTAAGCGATGGCGGCTGTTTCCACAGGTGCACTGGCAGCTGCAGGAGCAGCCAGGTGAGGAAAAAATGCAACCAGGGGAACTGATAGTCGCGCGGATGCACGCAGTAATCGCCGTAAATCGATAGCAACAGTACGACGGGCAACAAACAGCTGTAAGTGCGGATCGCCACTGCTCGAGGGTTTCTCCCCAGAGACCAGATAAACCAGAGTTGCAAAATGGTGGCAAACCATTTTGGCAGCGTATCGATGCAAACGCCGGCGGCAGTTGCACATTGAATCGAGTATACGATCGCGAGAAGCAAGCAGGAGAACGTCCAACGATGCAGCTTGGGCATGGCACTCATCTGAGCCAGTAAGCGCCGAATGCATAAACCAAACAGGTGACGAGCACCATCACGACTAGCGAGAATAAACTGGTGGTGTCAGCAGATTTAGCGGCACCAATGGCCACTTGCACGCAGTTCCACAATGCGACGAACATGAGGACCGATGTCTCCATCTTTAAGATAGAAAGAAACTTTCTTGCCAGAACGTACTGTTTAGGAGCGTTTTGCTCGGTTATCGGCCAAATGTAATTGAACGTGTGCGGAAAGCGTGCCACCACTGTTAAAGCAGCGTAGTTGAACAGCCCAAACGTCGCCAGTCCCCACAACGTACCGGCGGATGACCAGCCATTCGGGGTTCCGGCCAGATCAAAATGGGTAGGAACCGTCGCGGGGAGCGATTTAGAGTAAACAGCGAGGAGAGCGAAGTTGAAGAGAACAATCGGTACAGTGAGCACTTCAAGCACAATCTCCAGCTTTGTCAGAGGCAAAGGGAGTTTGGGTCGGGGTTGCTCGACCGGTTTCATTCGTCTTCCTTTCTCACTCCGGCATATTTCTCAGCCAGTGACATCACCATGTTGAGCATGTCGACATAACCGGTTAGATGAGACTCATTCATGACCCGCACTTGATCGGGCACCAGATGCAGTGCCTGAGCAAACTTGCCTTGAATCAGATAGCACGTGAAGAGTCCTTCCAGCAGACGCGGCTCATTCTGATTGCGCTCCACTAGTGTTTTGGCTCGCTCGAAGTAGGGCTCGGCAGTTTTGAAGTCGCGCAACATGCTGACGCACATCCCCATCCCAACCAGGGACGCCAAAAGAGAGCCACGGTTGCCCTCGGGGTCACGCTCCGAAAGTTTTAAGCTGCGCTCAAAACTTTCGCGGGCGGCCCTAAACTGGGCTGAGTGCAGTTGTGCCGAGCCGACTCCGTTATATACAGCAATGAGAAGCGGGTGTTGCTCGTTTAGGTTCTTCTCTAAAATCGGCAGCGCTTTGTTCCACTCTTTGATGGCTTTGTCGTGCTGCCCCTTCTGGAGAAGAAGGTTGGCGAACGTATTCATCGTAGAGGCGGTGGCAGGATGTCCGCGCCCGAGCAGGCGCTCTTGTGTCTCCAGTGCACGGCGCAAAAGAACTTCGGCGAGCGTGTCGTTGCGCAAGGCGACGAAGAGGGCGCCCAAGGCAGCCAAACTCTCGGCGTATAGCTCATTGGAGCGCCCGAGCACCTTCTCGCGCAAACCGAGCGCTTGGCTCAGAGGTGCTTCAGCTTGCTTGAGCTTGCCGTCCGCCAGCAAGGCTTTGCCGATTAAAAAGACGGTATCGGCTACCTGGGGGCTGTCCGCTCCGAGCTTTTTCGTGCGGATCGACAGAGCCTGGCGCAGCTTCTCTTCCGCTTGCACGAACTCCTTTCGGTTGATCAAGTTGTTGCCCTGAGCGTTCAGGACCGTGGCATAGTCGAGAGCATGCTCCTCGGAATCTTCTTTCAAACCATCTATCGCATGTTCAAGGGCTTCTTTGGCGCCGTTGAAATTGCCCTGCCTGTCTAAGATCTCGGCGAAAGCTAATTGGCACGTGCGCAAGCCGGCTGCATCTCGCTCGTCTTGTGCTTGAGCTACAGCGAGCGAGTACTCTTTTGCCGCCTCGCCATAACGCCCTTCTTTAAGGGCCGCGTCACCCAGCGACTTATTATTTTCCCAGTTCATTATCGTGTTCCCAAAAAACTAACGCCGTTTACCAGCATACAATCCTTTTTGCAGTCCTTGCTTGAGCAGCAGCTTGTCGGCGTTGCGATTTTTGGACAGTACTCGGCTGGCGGCCGGCAGTGTTTTGGCGGCGCCCACGTAATCCTTATTGCCGACTTGGCAGCACAAGAGAGAAATTGTCAACTTTTCGCGTATTCGCTCGGACTCTTTGTCGGAAGGAAGCAACTTGCGCAGCGATCGATCGATATAGACCTGTCCCGTATCGAACTTGCGCTGCAAGATGTAGAGCCATGAGAGTTGCACCATGGCGAAGTGATTGTCCTCGTCGCTGCCACCACCCTCGGTGAGTCGTTCGAGATCTTCGAACACCGATTGCGCTTCAGCGAATTGATTTTTGCGCATGTAGATCAGACCGATCGCGCGCACCACCGATGTTATGAGGGGGTGCTCGCGCGGCAGCAAATTTTGCCGAATATTGAGAACGCGCATGTAGAGCGCCAGTGCATCGTCGTACCGTTTGGCGGCGACGGCTATCATGGCAAGAATGTGCAAGCTCATGGCCACGTCGGGATGGTGGGGTCCGAGCGTGGCTTCACGAATCTGCACGGCGCGCGTGGCAAAACGCTCTGCTTCGCTGAGATTATTCTGTCTCAAATAAAGCACGGCTAAAAGGCCTAGCGTAGGTGACAGCGGCGCCGCCAGCTCATCTCCGATCTTCTCCTGAATAGCGAGCGCATCGCGCAAAAACTGTTCAGCCTTCGAGTAGTTTTTCTGCGCAGAATTTAAAGCCCCCAGAGACACTAGTGATTCGGCAATCTCGGGATGGTCTGCATCCAGCATCTTTTTGCGCATCTCGAGCCCACGGTTCAAGAGCGACTCGCCTTCGGCAAACTTGTGCTGATTGGTGTAAGCAGTGCCCATTTGGTCCAGGACGCGCGCTACCTCCACGTGTTCGAGACCGAGGGCTTTGCCGCAAAGGGAGAGCGCCCTGGTCAAAACCGCCTCTGCTCGGGCGTTATCGGCTAAATGCAGGTAGACTTTACCCAATCTGAAAAGCGTGGATGCCTGCTGGCGAGCATCGTTATCAGCCGCTTTCAAAGCCTGATCGAGAAGCTTTTCCGCTTGCAGATACTGACCATCCGAATAAGCCTTTTGGCTTGCTTCGTTCAGTTCGTCCCAGTTCATTGACAACCTCGGACCGGATTCCCACCACGCTAGGATAGCACCGTTGGCAGCCGTTAACTGCCCGGCAGGACGGGTTGACAAGGAACGGACGGTTGACCTGCAACAACCGATAGTAATGAGCACTGCGTGGGTAGTACCAAATAGGGGATACGAATACCGGAGCGCTCATGCCGAACGAAGATGGACGGCAGATCTCGGAAACGCAAAAAGCCTTGCTAGCGGCGCAGACGCTGTTCGAACAAGGCAATCGGGCTGCGGCCGCGCCCATTTTCGCCAACATTCTCTCTCAGGTAGACGAAGACAGCGCAGAGGCAGCGCTTTGTCTGTCGAACCTGAGCGACATTCACGAATTCAATGGCGACATTCGCTCTGCCATTGATTACAGCATCAAGCTCATTCACCATCCCACCCAACAGAAATCCGCTGCTATTGTTGCCGCCCACACGGAGCGAGCAGCGGAGATGCTGACGCAACTGGGTGAGACGAGCGAAGCCGATAAGCTTCGTGAGGAGATCGCTCGCATGCAGCAAGGTGAGCGAGAGCTGATGCACGGCGTCCCCGATCAGGACGAAGAAGCGCCTGCTTGGCTGATGCATGCACTGAAGAACGCGGCCTACCGTTGTCTCGAAAGAGCGGGAAGGTCCAGGGCCGAAAGAAGTACCCGAGAGCAGCAGGAGCAATCGAGAACCGCCTCCGATCTGACCGGCATGGACGCAGCCTCAGCTCTGGAGGAGTGGCATCATACGACCAGCGATATGCTCAGTCGCCTGGGACAGATGTTTCCTACGCAGAGCAACGCAGCAGAGTCGGCCGTCCATCAGCCTCGGCCCAATGCAGGTCCGCATGCGTACACTCAAACTGCAGAAGAACCAGCTCTCGACGCCAGCAGTTCTCCACCTGCACGAAGAATCGAGATGCCGGAGGAAGCACTAGATAGTGACTCGGCCGCAGCCATTGAGCAAGACTCGGCCAAAGCTGGAATCATGGACGTAGCTTACAATGTCGGTGCAAAAATTTCCAGCGCGAAAAAAGAGAGCGAAGGGGCGCCGAACATCAAATCGATTCGGCCTCTGCAAACCGATCGCGCCGGCACTGCCGCTAACAGTTTGCGGGCGGCTGAGGCAGGCGGCGCTCCGCCAATGCCGGGCATGTTCGACATGCTGTATTCGTTGGGGGCGAAGTTCTCCTTTTTAAAATCGCCTGAACCTGACTTCGGCAGACCTCAGGAGATAGAAGAAGAAAGACCACAGCAGAAAGCGTCGGTCGGTCTGGCCATCGTCGTCATCGCAATAGTCGCTTTTATAGCCGCATGGAATCTCATTCCTAGAGCCGGCAATCCCGTGCACGAATATGCGCATTCGGATCATCAATTCAAGGACGCATCACAGGATAAGATGGTCTCTCTGCTCAGCCCGGCCGAATGCGAATTGCGCACCGGGCAGGAGACGAAGCGCGTCAAGCTCTGTTATTACTTCGGCGACTGGCGCGACGTGTTGACGATTATGTTCGGTCAGCCGCACTCACACAGTTATTTTTTACGCAGACTGGACAACGTCTTGTTGGATCCAAGCGGCACCGAACTGTTCGTAGCAGACTCACCGGAGATTCAGCTCTGTGAGCGCTGCCAGTTAATGATGCAGGACGTCAACTCTTACTTCGAAGATCATAAAGCGTATCCGCCCAAATTCGAATCGATGCAGTCCGTCGATTGGTCGTACGAAAATCCCTACACTCAGGACAAACAGAAAGAACATCCAGCCATCGCGCCCCTCACTTTTGGTGCGGGAAGCACCGACCAGGAGGTCGATGATGAGCGAGCGGATTTCTATGAGAAGGTGAGCGGAGAAAAATTTTGGGACGTACAACACATCATGCGTCCCGGACAGATTCGCTGTTTCAATGCGATATTCAAATCATCGCGAGGCAACATCAACGCGTTCGTCATCGGCGTCGCCGACAGTAAAGGCAAGGTCATCAACGGCGATCAGCCGCAGTCAGCCTTTTGCCTCATCTCGGAAGACGGAAAACAAAAGCCAATAGAGGCAGCAAAGTTGCCTGACAATGTTGTGGTATGGATGGCAGAGAAACCGCTCGATTTCGGCGTACAAAATATGATCGAGAATGGTGCCGCCTGGGTGCTGGGTTTTATCGCGATACTTACTGTCTTCATGGCATTGTCGCCAGGGCAGCCAAAGCGGAAGAAGGCGTTTTTACTTTTGATCAGCGCAATCTTCGCGGCGTCGGCAGTTTTCTATTTTGTTTGGAAGCGCTAGGCTCACGTGCACACAGTGGACGCCACCAGGTAGCAGAGTGCGCCTGCGACAAACGTTGCTTCTACACCACATATGACAGAGATGATGGCAGCCAGCACGGAGCCGAGCACGGACGTGGCGCCATTTATGGCCCAATACCAGGCTCCAGCCTCCGCGCGTTCTTTGGCGAAAAGCGTCATACCCAGGGGGAAGCCCCAGCCCATAAAGAAGCCAGGAACGGCCACGATCAACAGTGCCGCTATTATCCGTTCATGCAGCTGCGTAGCCTCGAGTGCAGGAAGCACCGCATCAGAAGCAACCGCACAGCCCACCACCAGCACGCCGGCCATAGTCAAACCTGTCCTTATCAGCTTCTTACTGTCTCGACCTTTCTCGAGCAACAGCTGCACCACAAAGCTGCCGATGCCCGAAGCCAACAAAAGCGCAAACAGCACAACTGAGAGCCCGTAAGTGGGATTACCGAGAAACAGCGTTAATCGCTGCAGTTGAGCGACCTCGACAAACATAAATGCGAGCCCGAGACAACCGAAGAAAAAACTTGACCGGAGCGCTTCGAGCAGGTTGCCGATCTTGCCTTTTGTTGCCGCCATAGCAGGAAAGACGATCACCGTAATGACGAGGACCGCCGCGAAAATCAATGTGAGAAGCAACAATGCCAGACCTTGTCCTTGAGCCGGCTCTGCAATTGAGCTTTCGTGCTCGGAAGGTTTAACAGGCGTAAAGAAAAACGGGCGATTGTCCGTGGGCATACCAGGTTCGAAGCCGTATCCGTTGAGAGCCGAGGCGAAAGGCTCGACTTTGGCGACGCCCGGCACCCAAAGGAGATCGTAGCCCTCATCTTTGCTGATCTTCACTAGTTCATCGATGTCTCGCTTGCTAAATGGCTTTGGGCTGACGAGCATGGTACCGATTCCATGTCCATTTTCCGCCTTAGCGGTGATAAGCATGACATGGTCGGCCGGTCTGGGAATTCCCATGGAGAAAAGCGCACTCTTCGCCAGATAGAGCATGCGCATAATCTGCCCTGGCTCGTGAGCATCGCCCCAACGAAGGAAACAAAGAACGCCGTCGTCAACGACTCTGTGAATATAGAGATTGAATGCTTCTTTTGTGTACAGCGCATTTTCAGTGAGCATGTAAGCGCCCGATGATGAAGCTGACCAAGTATCCACGAGCGAACATTGGATGACGTTGTACTTGTTATTGCTGCGCGCGAGCCAGTTGCGCGCTTCGTCATTGACGATGTTAACGCCTGGCTTCTCAGCGAGGTGTCCGTTGAAGTCTGCATATTTCTGCTTCAAAAAATACACAATGGCAGGATTAACTTCGATGCCGTCGATATGTTTTTGTCCATAGAGCAGCCCGGTCAGTACATCTCGCCCACCACCGACGCCGATGACAAATAAGTTGCCGTTCGGCCGCAATCGATTCGCAAGCGAAGTGACGTCGTGCTTGATTGGTTCTAGTTGCGCCTCACTGGCGGAGCCGCTGGTCATGACAGTGAACGCTCCGAAATCGATCCACAGACCTTTCTGAGCCACCTTGGGCGGCTTGTCGACGCTTTTAACGAGCGCCCATGTTTTAGCGGGTTGATCGACGTCGCTCACTACAACGCGACCGATGGGACTCCATTTCACTGTTTCGACTTTCCCGAACAGCGCGGACATCTGCGAGTTGACGTGTTCAGGAGAGAATGCAACTACCAGGCACACCACAGACGCGACAGCAGGAAGCACAAATCTGCGCGGTCCCACTGAGGCATCCATCTTCGATGCGAACAGTATCGCAGCGATTGTGGACAGAAGACCAGCGCCGGCGACAATGTGCTGAGGATCTGTGTACAACAAGGCAAAAATCAAGAGCGGACAACTGAGCGCCGCACCGATGAGATCAGACGCGTACAATTTTCCCACTTCGCTGAACCTTGTCAGACAGAGGCTCACGGCAACACCGGAAAAGAAAAACGGTATTGAATAAAGAACAAATGTCAGTCCGATCCAGCCCACAACGCCAAGGCTTTTTATGCTGTCGTTGACGAACATAGAAAAAATATAGGCCAGCGGTATGCACGCTGAGAGAAGAGACGCGTGCCTGGTCAGCATGCGCAACAGATCGCTTTGATTCGAGATCGGACGAGTGAAAGCAAAAAGCGCGCCGGCGGTCATACCAAACATTGTCATGGAGACGATCATGAAAGCAAAGTGATAGCCTGCACTGGCACTGAACACGCGAGTACATATCAGTTCGAGAACGACAGTGGCCATGGCCGTGAGGGCGAGGGCAACTCGCACGGTGATATTTGATTTTGTCAACAGCTCTGCCACCAGAATCCGATCTCCATCATGACCACGACATTTTAGCGCAGTGCTCATGATGCTTGCCGCACGCTAGTTGGCGAAATGGTGTTGCCGGCGTCCCACCATTTAATAGCGAGATCACCGGCAACTAATTTGGCTAAGTTGTCTCACCGCCGCCACCACAACACGCTGTGTTGCAATGCGCTTTGGTTGATTTGAGTTGTATTGCAGTACCGTTTTACTTGGAACATCACCACGGCTCTTGCATGTCACTAATATAGATTATCGCTTGGCAGCTACCGGTAGATTTTATTCGGTATTAAACAATGCCGGAGAAAGGCGCGCGGTTACGGTCTACAGCAGTTTGTGCAGCGCCACCCTGGGTGGCACCGATTCTCCCAGCACTATTTCTGTGCCAGCAACCGCCCCGGCGCTCCACAGACGCCTTGCTGCAGCCGTGAGTGAACCTTCTAAGCGCTGGATTTTTGTCTTTGCGGACAGACTTCTTGCAGCAAATCTTGCAGATTTGAGAGCAGGGCGCCCAGTCCCAGACGTTTCAATGCGGAAATTATGACCGGACTCGGAACTTGTCCCACCAGATAGCGCAAATCTTCCTTTCGGCACATCTCAGCTTTGTTCAGCACTGTGATAATCGGTTTGTCGACAGCTCCGAGCTCGGTGAGATTGTCGTACACGCTCGAGATGTGTTCTAACACGTTCGGATGAGTAGCATCGACGACATGAATGAGCACATCCGCTACAACGACCTCTTCCAGCGTCGCTCGGAAAGCAGCCACAAGGGAAGTGGGCAACTTTTTGATAAATCCGACTGTATCGACCAGCAGCACGAAGCTGTGATCCGGCAGCGTTGTTCGGCGCGTCGTCGGATCCAAAGTAGCGAACAGTTTGTCTTCTACCATTACGTCCGACTTGGTCAGCGCGTTTAGCAGCGTTGATTTACCGGAGTTTGTATAACCTGTCAGAGCGACAACAGGGAGATTATCTTCGAAACGTCTGTTTCTCTGAATGTCGCGATGATTGCGGATGCGAATCGTCTCTTTCTCCAGCGAGTTGATGCGATCGCGAATACGTCGGCGGTCGATTTCCAATTTGGTTTCGCCAGGACCTCGTGTGCCGATGCCACCGCCCAATCGGCTCAGAGTCTGCCCTTTCCCCACCAGCCGCGGGTAGAGATACTTGAGTTGCGCAAGCTCGACTTGCAACTTACCCTCTCTAGTTCTGGCGCGTTGAGCGAAAATATCGAGAATCAGCTCTGTTCGGTCGACAACCTTGACACCGATCGTCTCTTCCAATGTGCGTTGCTGGTTAGGGGTCAACTCCTGGTCGAAAACAACCAGGTTGGCACCCAGTTCTTGCACCATCAAAGACAGCTCCTGCACTTTGCCCGAGCCTAGGAAATAACGTGGATCAGGCTGGCGTTTGCTCTGCGTCAAACGTCCGCAAATGGTGGCACCAGCGGTGCGTGCCAGTTGTGACAACTCATCCAGGTCGTCCTCAATCTGCCAGGCATCCGTCCCTTCCGCGATCAACGCAGCCAGGACAGCTCGCTCCTCACCTTCAGCAACCGGCAGCCCCGGTGCATGAGTGCGAAACTCATCTTCGAGCGCGCCGATCAGACTCTCAAAACTCTCGTCCTGGGCTTTACGTGAGGTGCATGGAGGCAGGAGCTTCCACAGTTTGCCCTCGTTGTCGCGACCAGGCATTAGGTGCGCAATGCGAACCATGTCGGCGAAATTCGACTGTTCGCCTCGAGACCGGCTGAAGTTGCCCTCCGGGTCCACCTCGATCTGAGCAATCAGATCCAGGCGATTGCGCGCTAGTGTCTGTAGGGTTTCTTTATTGATCTCGACATTGCCATTTTTGAGATGCGTGTTGATGATGCGATGACCGCAGAGACGACCCGGTCCGACTCTCACCTGGCGCAGTTCAGGCATATTCACTTCGGCGGGATGCCCGACGGTGACATTGACGACCTGACCGCGGCGGTTGACGACCAGGGTGAGGGGATAACCCATGTTATGCGAAATTTCGGCGACAGCATCAGCTAAATCAGATGTGAGAATCTTGTCCGTGGGTATGCGCTGCTGCAGCAGTCTGTCGAGTTGGCGAATCTCCGATTTCTTCAGCCCTTTAGCTCTTGCGAGGTCGAGTTTGCCGTGCAAAAAATATCCTCCAGCTATCCTTCAAGACACAAAAACCGTGACCAGCGCACTGCGCCGCTCCACGGTGGAACTACCACATACCCTGAGAACAAATGTCTCGTAACGAAGTCTCACTCCCGGATCATACCCCTTAATACGAGGGATCGCACGTATTTTTAATGATCCAGAGGATATAGCCGAGGTCGGATGGGCGTTTCCGGCTCAAATTGAGTTGGCCAAGTATAAGCACTGGCTGCGCAAAAGGTGTTGCGAAAACCCGCACGCCGCCACCATATTCGGTATTGACACCCATTTGCGATTACATTGTTGCGCAGACGCAGGAGAAACTTCCGCCACCATATTCGGTGCGGGCCAACGTTTCGCCGCAACGCAGCAAACTACTGATCGCAAACAGTGGCACTACGGAGTCAGCACGGCGAGCTGGCTGAGAGCATGTGTCGCCTGGTTGAACGGGCGCCGGACTCGCCGCACGATTTTGGTGTCGGGAGCACCTTACCGGGGTTGCACAGATTGGCAGGATTGAACGAATGTTTGATCCAACCCATCGCTTCCAGATCGGCTTCGGAAAAGACGCGCGACATCTCCAAAATCTTTTCTACTCCGATGCCATGCTCTCCGGAAAGCGTTCCACCAAGCTCGACGCAGAGTTGCAAGATCTCTCGCCCCGCCATCAACGTTCTGTCCACTTCGTCTTTGTTGTCTTTGTGATAAAGAATGGCAGGGTGCAAATTTCCGTCGCCGGCGTGATAGACATTGGCAACAACGAGGTTGCGTTTAACACTGATCTCCTCGATGCGCTGAATCGCTTCCGCTAACTTAGATCGAGGAATGACGCCATCGAGAACATAGGCGTGTGGCGCGATTCGCCCGAGAGAGCCGAACGATGTTTTGCGCGCCTTCCAGATTTTTGCGCGTTCTTTCGCATCGCGGGCCCAGGTCAGCTCAGTAACACCATTATCCTTCAAGCACTTCTCTACCAGCGCACGGTGCACCATGATTCCCGCGCGCGGACCGTCCAGCTCGACGATCAGAAGCGCCCCCGCTTCGCGTTTCAGCCCCATATGGTGAGCATCTTCGACAGCGTTCAAAGTCAGTTTGTCGATCATCTCCATGGCGGCAGGCACCACCCCTGATGCCACTATATCCGATACCGCCTGCCCGGCGGTTTGCACCGATGGAAAGTATGCCACCAGAGTCTCTACTGCTTGTGGCCGCGGTGTCAATCTCAAAGTCGCTTCAGTCGCCAGCCCCAGCGTGCCTTCGGACCCGACGAATACACCGAGAAGATCCAAGCTGAGATGATCGCGAATTCTGCCACCAAGCTTGGTGATGCGTCCGTCAGGCAAAACTACCGTGGCACCAAGAATATGATTGGTCGTCATTCCGTACTTGAGGCAGTGCGGTCCGCCGGCGTTCTCGGCCAGATTGCCGCCGACCGTCGAGGCGCTCTGGCTGGATGGATCCGGCGCGAAGTACAGGTCGTACTGCTGCGCAGCCAGCGAGACGGAAAGATTAGTGGCACCGACTTCCACTCTTGCCACCAGATCGTAGGGGTCTATTTCCAGTACGCGCGTCATTCTCGCAGTGACGATTACAATGCCGCCTTCGATTGCCGTCGCTCCGCCCGACAGCCCAGTGCCTGCGCCGCGCGGGAGAAACGGCATCTTATATTTATTGGCGATGCGCACAACCTCGGCTGTTTCCTCGCTAGAGCCGGGCAACACCACTATCTCAGGCAGCGCCACATCAAGCGTCTCCGCGTCGCAGTCGTACACTGACAGGTCGACGCGCGATGTCAAAACATGGTCGGCGCCAACTATGCGGCGCAGCTCATCTGCAATTGATTGATCCAACTATTACCTGTGTCCCGGCGTCTTTACAGTTTCGCGGTCGCCTTGCAAGGTTCGGAAACCGATGTGTCCATTCATATTTTCCGAGAATGTCGCCGGCATTTCAATATACTGACGACGTGTTCCTTGCGGGAATTGCAAAACAGGGAAATTACCCGACAGGGTGTTGATAGCGCCCATGCAGAGAGTGTTGTAGACCGGGTCCATGCTCGGTCCGATTATCTGGACGTTGATAATCTGTCCCTGGCAGGTGACGACATAGCTGACGTTGCATTGCAAAGGCGTCCGTCTCATGCCATACCCAGCCCGGGTTTTGAGGAAGTTGTAGTTACTATAGATGGCCGCTGCCACCCGGCGGTGCCAGGTATCCCAATCGACCAGCGCTTCTTCGTCAGCCTGCTGAGGCGTGAATTGCGGTTGCTGCCCCTGAGGGAAACCTTGCTGCGGCACACCATTTTGGGGGTTCATAGTTCCCATCGTCGGTTGTCCGGCCTGCAGATTGCCGCCGCCCTCATCACTCGCTTGCAGACCGAACGGCTTTTTCGGAGGAGGTGGAGGAGTCGCCTGTTGAACACCGAAATCTACCTGACCGGGAATTTCCTGTGGATTGCTAAATGCATCGCCCGGGGTTTGCATGTCGTTGCGCCCCAGTCCAGGGGGCTGCGCATTTTGCAGCATGTCGGTCTGGTTGGCGTTCAAATGAAACTGCGAGTTCGCGAAACTCGGGCTCAGACCAGACAGCACGATCGCCGATGCGAGCAGGAAGCTGGTTATGCCTTTAGTTGAGAGGTAATGATTCTGCATGGCGTAGACCCGAGGGGTAGTGGCTTGAAATTGAGGAGTTTTGGCTACACGGATGTCATGATACTTATCTACGTTTAATTTACTCCAAAACCGGCAGTAGTCAATCGTATTTCGCACATGTCCGTGCTGGCAGGGACCCGGATGATCCAAGCGTCCCACCGTAGATTAAATGCTCTGGGCTGAAATCGACAGATCATGCTGGATCGCGCCTAGATCCATGCACCAAAAACGTGCCAATGACATCCACCAAGAAGAATTCTGAAATCCGTTGCCGGGTGGGCATTTCCAGCGCAGCACAGCAAATATGAGAATGTACCTTTTTGGTACGTGGAGCCAGGCGTTAAGGAAGAGATATCCCTCACCGCGAAATGCTGCCAGCCGCCTCGAACCCTTTCGGTCCCGTTCGACCGGCTATCATTGGTTTCACCCTGATAAATCGGAGACCGCAATGCCCGCCATCATCGACAGTCACGCCCATGTCGTGCGCGAATTCTTCCCGGAAGACCAGGAGGAGGTTATCGCTCGGGCGTTCGAGTCGGGCGTGGTGCAAATGGTCAACCCGGGCGTCGTGCTCGACAATCTGGACGAACTCGCTGAATTGGCGAATCGCTACGAGCGGCTGTACATCGCCGTCGGGCTGCATCCACACGAAGCAAAACATTGGAGCGCCCAAGCCGACGCGGTAGTGCGTCAGGCGGCAAAAAATCCGAAGGTTGTAGGCATCGGTGAGTGCGGTCTCGACTTTTACTACAACAACAGCGAACGCGCCGATCAGCTCAATGCGTTTCGCGCTCAAATCCGCATCGCCAGAGAGCTGAACAAACCGGTAATCGTGCATTGCCGAGATGCCTGGGACGATGCATTCGACCTTTTGGAAGAGGAAGGACAGGGCAACGTGCGCGGCGTATTCCACTGCTTTACCGGTGGTCCGGAGATGCTATCGCGTATCAATAAGCTCGATTTCTACATATCGTTTTCCGGAATAGTAACGTACAAAAACGCGAAAAACATTCAGGACGCCGCTCGAGAAGCGCCAGACAACAGGATCATCGTCGAGACCGACTGTCCGTTTTTGGCGCCGCAGAAGATGCGCGGCAAACGCAACGAGCCTTCTTACGTCTGGCATGTGGCCGAAAAACTGGCCGAACTTCGCCATCGGTCTCTCGATGAAATCAGCCTGCAGTGCTGCGACAACACACGGGAGTTGTTCGGGCTGCCTGCGGTTTAAAGCGAACAAGCCGTCGTGATACGACGGCTGCTCTCTCTCTTCTCTCTCTAAACTTGTCTAATCAGCGTGCGCAATCATGCGTGCTCCGGACTGTACGTAAATTTCCAATCTTCGGCAGTCAGTGGCTCTCCACGCAAAAGGCGATCCAAATGCGTTTGAGCGGGAGCGTATCCCTCTTGTGCAGCGCCTCTGTACAGTTGCTCGGCCATAGTTTCATCCTTGGAGAGAAAACTAGCGCCGGTTTCATAAGCTTTGCCTAACTCTGTCATAGCCGGAACATATTTTGCATCGGCTGCGTAGTGAAGAAATTTTATTGCGCTCTGGTCGTCTCCCAATGAATCGAGCCTGTAAGCATAATTGAGCTGTGCCCGAGGATTACCTCCTACGGCAGCCTTTTCTGTCCAGTTGTAAAAACGATTCCAATTCTCAGGAGTTCCTTGTGAAAAACCGATCTTCTGATGCAAAACTATTTCACTCATGCGGTACTGCGCGTCAGCACTGCCGCGATTAGCTGCTTTGAGAACAAAATTTTCCTCTTTGCCCAATTCGCCCATATCGTGAAAATATGAGCCCAGCTTCAACGAGGCGGTGTTGGAGCCGAGAACATCGGCAGTGCGCAGTCCGGCTCTGCCGAACAGTGTCTCTTCCGAGGCCATTGCCGCGATTTTCTCACCCATAGGTTCATGGAACAACGCCACTGCGCCGATTCCTGCAACAACAGCACCGATGCCGATGGCGACATTGCGCAGTCTGTCACTGGCTTCTTGCTCTTGCTGTTTCTGCGTGTGCAGATTATCCAGAATGTCGCCGAGCTGTTTGGAAGCCTGAGCGTTGGGAGCATCAAAAGCCATAGTTACTTAACCTCCGGAAGGAAGTGAATATCAGTCCAGGCATAGCATTGGCGCCGTTGCCGTGACGATCGATATGTAGGGGTTGTGCGGATTGCTACATCCTAGCGATTCGCCCAAACAACTCAAGGGGGAAAATACGCAGGCAGGCGAAAACGCCAGCAGGTCGGGCTTCAGGAAGACGCCAACCGGCGCCTGTACTTTTTCAGCATCGTCGACGCCTGGTCGGCATATCGTGAATGGGGCGAGACGTGTTGCAGCATATCTACCGCCTCTTGAAACTGCTTGTGCTTGGCCAGCTTGATGGCGCTTTGAACGTACGCGTTATTGAGCTTTTCGCTATCCTCGGCGGTGAGCCCTCTATTCTGTTTCAACTTCTCGAATATCTTCACCGCGTCCTCGGGCCGTCCGTGATTGGTGAGAACGTCCGCAGTCTCGATGGTGAGCGTGTCCTTGCGAAAGTTGTACAATCCACAGAAGGCACCGATCACTACCGCTCCGACGAGCCCCACGCGAAACCAGAACAATCTCTGCTTGCGGCGAAATTCGTGCAGATAAACTCCGTGCTGCTGCTGTTTTTGCTCGGACGCCAATAATGCGTCCCAGTCAATGCCGGCGGGAGTTTCTTGATTCAGTCGCGACATCAAACCGCCACCAGATGAGGTGCCATCGAAAGGAATCCAGCCCGGATTTTGGTTCTGCTGCACAACCACAGGCTTACGAGCCGGCTCAGCGTGCAGCGCGTCGAACAGCTCCTCGAAAAACTCGTGCACGCTGCGCTGACGGCTGCCCGGCTCTTTGCTCAAAGCGCGCTGCATGACGCTCTCTAATTGAGGTGTGAAAGCCGGGTCGACGCGCACGGAGTTGAGCTTGGGCGCGGGCTCGTTCACGTGGGCGAACATAACCGACATGGCATCGTCACCGGCGAAAAGCCGGCGCCCGGTGAGAGTCTCGAAAATCACCGCAGCCAGTGAGTAGATGTCGCAGCGATAGTCGGCTTCCAACCCCTTGCACTGCTCGGGGCTCATGTAAGCCGGGCTGCCACACACTCTGCCATCAAGAGTGAGTGATGTCGTGGCGCGAGTATCGACCAATTTGGCGATACCGAAGTCGAGCACTTTGACGAATCTACCGCCCGAATCTCGGCCCTGCAAAAAGATGTTGTCCGGTTTGACGTCGCGATGGATAACCTTATGATGATGCGCCTCGCTCACGGCATCGCAGACTTGCCGGAAGACGGCAAGAGCCTTGCGTGGCTCCAGATGGCCATTTTGTTTGAGAAGCTGCGTCAAAGTGAGACCGTAGAGGAATTCGGTCACCAGGTACGGTTGATTGGAGTCGAGGAAGCCGAAATCGAAGAGCGAAACAATGTTGGGATGCTTGAGACTGCCGAGCGTTTTCGCCTCGCGTTGAAACCGTTTGATTATCGACTCGTTCGGCTCCGCCGATCCGATATTCTGCAAAAGGAATTTGACAGCCATCTCACGCCCGGTGGAGAGCTGCAATGCCTTATAGACAATTCCCATCGACCCTTTGCCGATGACATGGAGGATGCGATAACGGTCGCCTATCGTCTTCCCGAGCATGGGATCGTTGCCGACTTCGACCAGCTTGGTACCGTCGGCGGGGCACTCTTCACCTGCTTCCTTGTAATGGGTGTTGCATTCAACACACAGCTTCATTTCAGGTCCAGCACCGCTTCCCCAGCTGCTTCCAACACGCCCTCAAACAGGAGAGAGACCCCCCTGAATTCACTTTACCATTAATAGGACAGGCGTCTGTGCAGCTAATCTCCAATGCCAAATAAACGGGCTAGACCCGTCTTTTCTTTAGTTGCCCGCCAACCCGTTACTAGTATCGCTTTTCGGGCAAAAAAGTGGGCGATAAAATAAGACTCTTGAGGCGGAACCGCTAGAGTCGGGCGCGAAAGCGACGATATCGTTGTGGCTAGTTGCCCGCAGCGGTTGTTGTCGAGGAGCCTGATTCGGTCTGCGCTGCCCTCTGGTACCTACGAATCCAACGGTCTACGTTTTTCGCCCGGGCTGCTCTATGGGGCAGCTTATTCAAAGTTGTAATGGCGTCGGCATATTTCTTCGCTGCAGCCTGTTTCTTCGCCAGGTATACATATTGATCGTACAGCTTGTCCTGCTCCGCAGAGGTAATCTTGGGATTTTTGCCTTTCTTGTCGAGCATTTGCAGGGCATCATCAAACTGACCGGCTTTGACAAAATCTTCGAACGTGACCGGCTGATGATGGAATACAGCCATCGGGTCGCGCGGGTCGATATGGAAGGTGTAGCAAATCGCGGCACCGGCTCCGACGAGAAGGAGGATAAACCAGAGCGCTTTGAGAATTCCCGGGCCGCTCTTGGCCTGTCTCAAGCGGGCGCGGTCTTTGCGGCGCTGGTCCACACGGTTGGTTCGATCTTGCGTGATCGGTTTATCGGACGTCTTATAGCCCGAATAGTAGTCTTGTGCTTCGGTCTGCGATCTTTGCTGCTTGAGGGCGTTGTTGATCAACTCATGAGCGCGAGTCATCGATTCTGATTGAACGGCATGTCCTTCTTCCTGAGGCATATTGCGCGGCATGGGCGGAGCATTGCGTGGCACTTGCGGCATGCCGACATCACTGGACTTCGATAGCACCGTCAGATTTTGCATCGACGGATCTTTAGCGCTGGCGGCAGCCTGTTGCTGTTGACTCAGGTTTTGGTAGATGCCGCTCTGCGTCTGGGCGGCCTCGAGCAGTTTGTTGACGGCTTCGGTGAGCGAATTGGGATCAGCCGGCAGCGGGCGAACGGGTGGCTCGGTGCTGCCAGGCGCGCCCGGGGTGCCGGTGGGAGCAGCTCCGGATTTGAGCGCTTCGATCTTTCTCTTCACTGCTTCGATCTTGCGGTTGAGCGCTTCCGGTTTGCCAGGCGTGGCAACAGTAGGCTCTGGTGCGCGTTTTGCTGCTTCAATCAAGCGAGTGACTGCTTCCGATATCTTATCGTCGCCCCCTTCGCCACCACTAGCGGTGGCTTCTGCCGCCGCCCCCGTAGCGGTCCCGGAAGTGCGCGCCCGATGAGCGGCTTGCTCGGCTTTCAACATAGCGGGACTGATCAAACCGGTCTCGGCCTGCCCGATCGTATACGGCGACGAAGGAGCAATCTCTCTCTTCGCTGGAATTGGCGGCAATGACGGCTGCGGTGTCGGGGCAGGCGTCTCCGGAGTTTGACCGGCTTTGGCCGCATCCGGTTTGATTATCGCCGAATCAAGCAAGGTATCCACCGCTTGTGCAAAAGGATTGTACTGCTCTGTGCCTGCATTGACCGGCTGCTCGAAACGTTTGGGATCGAATGTCGGTTTTTCCTGACTGGCAGTGTCAGGTTTGTCAGCGAACGGATTGATGTTGCTGCTGCGCGGTGTCGGCGCCGGGGTCTCGAGCGGCCCTTTGCTGACTGGCTCGTCCAACCGTTTTGCGTCTTTCGCGGGGGCAGGCTCGACCTTTGGAGACTGCGCCAGCGCCTTCTCGATTGCCGAGTCAAAGCGAGTCGGCTCCGCCAAACTTCCTTTGTTGACCGGCTCGTCAAAGCGGCGTGCATCGAACGTACTTCTCGTCGCGTCTTTCGCCGGTTCCAGTGCGCGGTCGATAGCTGAATCGATCGCACTCGCTTCGAGCATACCTTTGTTGACAGGCTGATCGAAGCGTCCGGGATCAAACGACGATTTAGGAGCCGCTTCTTCCGGCAATTTGAGCTCGCCGGGCGCTTTGCTGATCGCCTGCTCGTATTTTTGTGCGTCATGACCGACTGGCTCGAGCGCTTTATTTACTTCCGCGTCGAAACGACTGGCTGCCAATCCGCCTTTATTGACGGGTTCTTCAAATCGTTTAGGATCGAAGACTGGCGAGTTGCCTGATTTCAGTTGAGCAGCTCGGGCAAGAACTTCGGCTCTTGCTTCAGCGGCGGCTCTGGCAGCCTCGTCCTCACCTTTCGCCAGGGCTTCGCCAGCAGAATTGGCGGCCGCCGCGAACCGTTGAGGATCGAACGCCGACTGGGCTGGCGGGGGCTCAACAGGCGCTTCCTGTGCGAACGCATTGAGCAAGTCGGAGCTCTTCGCAAATTTTTCCGCCGCCGGCGGTTGTACTTTCGCAAATGTCGCCGGCGGCTCCTTATCGAGCGGGCGCTGCGGCAGAATGGCAGCGTCGAGCATCGACTCTACAGCGTTGGCAAAAGGATTGTGTGAATCCGTCGCTTTGTTGATCGGCTCGTTGAACCGTTTGAAATCACCGTGCCCTCCGGCTGTAGGCGCAACAGAGCTTGATTTGGTGAAGTCAGGCTTGAGCGGCGACGGTTTTGAAAAATCCATCTTGGGCAATTCCGGCTCGGCAACTGATTTCGGCAGATCGGCGGCTGCTACTTCCAACATCTTGTCGATAGCGCTCGCGACGGGCAGTTCGACTTCTTTCTTAGGAAATGCAGGTTTGTGGTTTTCCGGCTCTGCTTTCTCCGTTGCTTGTGGTGCAAACGGTTCTGCCTTCTTCATCACGTCGAACGACGGCGGTTGCGGGCCACCGGAGAACGGCGATGATCCTTGGCTCAGTCCGCCGAACGGTGAATCTTCTGTCGGAGCCGATGCTGCCATACCGGGAGCAATACCTGGTGCAGCGGGCGCCGCAGGTATGCTCGGTGCGGCAGCCTGCCCTGGTTGTGGCGCCGGTCTCTCACTCTTCTTCTCTTTCTCCTTGCCCTTATCGCCGCCGAAGAACGATCCCATTAAGCGCTCGGCTGCTTGAGCGATGCTGTTCTTTTTCTCGGGTGGGCGGATCGGCTTGGCATGCGCTTCCGGCTTACCTTCTTTGCCGGTGGGCGGCGCCACGAACGGTCTGCTGGAAGGCGCCTTGATAGAGTTGAGCTGCTTAGGATCAAAGGCGCCGGGCGCTTCTTTAGCATCTGCTTTGGCCGGCGATTTGATGGCATCGAGATCTGATGGATTAAATGCAGCCGGGGCTTTAATGCTGTCGAGATCCGACGCGTTAAGCGAAGGCGCTTTGATGGCATCGAGGTGAGAAGCGTCGAACGCGGCTGGCTTCTGCACCGGCTCTGCCGGCTGCATGCCGGTTTTCGATGTGTTAGGTGCGCCCGACTTTTTCAAGAACGCTCCGCCCAGACCCGGCCTCGGCTCTGCCGGCGCCATGCCGGTGTGCGAGCTTGATGGCGACGGCGGGGCCTTTATAGCATCGAGTTCTGATAGATCGAATGATGGTGCCTTGATCGCATCTAATTTCGAGATGTCGAATGCCGGGGACTCCGGGGCAGGCTCTTGCGCCGGCAGTTTGCTCTGTGAAGCAGATGGTGCTGCGGGCATTCCTGTTTGCCATGTGGCAGGCGATGAAGCAGAGGGAACACCGGAGTGCGACGACGAGGGCGTTGACGCTGCCGGTCGATTGGCCGACATGCCGCTTTGAGAAGGCGATGGAGTGGGAGTCAGTGGTTTGGCAGCAGCAGTGTCCGATTTGACGCCGGGGGCCATGCCAGATGCCGAAGTTGACGGTGCGGCAGGCTTGGCTGCGGCGGGCAGAGCTGTGCCTAATGTAAACGGCGCCCCTTGAGTGGGGCGCATGCCGGTGGCTGAGGTGGCCGGCGTAGCGGGTTTGGCGGGAGGAATGCCACTGGCTGATGTCGATGCGCCTGCCGGCTTAGTGCCAGGCGCCAGGCCCGGTCTAGCTGGAGAGCCGGCTGTTTGACCCGGAGCGCTCGGCTTAGCGCCCGCAACGGAGCCTGGCTTCAGTTGAGACGGAATGCCCGGAGCAGCCGGTCTCAGTCCTGGCGCCATACCGGTCTTGGAAGTAGTTGGTTCGGCGCCTTGAGGCGGCAAGCCTGGTTTTGCTGCTGGCGTACCCGCCGGCTTCGGCTGTCCCGGCATAGCCGGTTTGGCCGGCGCTATCGCACCGGTACCAGCGGCAGTGGCAGGTTTGGCAGCCGGTTTTACGTCTTCGCCCGGTTTTACAGGAGCGCCGGCTGGCTGCGCCGCTTCGTCAGATTTGGCCGTCTCCTCTTGTTGTGGCGCTGCCGGTTCGAGTGATTCGAAGGGCAATTTGAGCTCGGTGCTCGAACGCAATGAATCAGCCGGTCTGGCAATAGAGAGATCGACAGTGTTGACGCGTTCGTTCCAGTCATCATCTGGTAGCGCAGATGGTGCTGGTTTTTTAGCACCGTCTCCGGATGATGGTGGCGTATTTGGTGCCGGTTCTCTAGGAATCTGCGGCATGTTGGTTTCGCTCGTGCGGCTGAGCACGCGTTGTGCCCACGTCGTCACTTCCGGCGCCTCGGGTGGCGGTTGCTTGCTTGAATCGGCGCCCACGTCTGCGCTCTTGGCGGCGGCAGCAGGTTTGACGGGCTCGGTCGGCTCGGCCGGTTTGGACGGCGCTGAGGCAGCCGGTTTTGGCGGTTCTGCCAAACTGGGTACAGCCGTTAGATCGGTGCCCGATTTGGTGGCATCGGCACGATTCAGTACATCTTTAGCCCAGTTTGAAACTTCGGGATTATCGGACGCAGCCGGAGCCGAGTCTTGCATAGCAGCTTGCGAAGCCTTCTTCGCAGACTTCAACAGGCGATTGACGGCTGCCTGATACTCTTGCTTGGACTCATCTTCCGGCGTCGATTCTTTTGCTTTGTTATCAGGCGGCGGCGGCAATACCTTCGACGTCGGCTTGTTGTTATCGGGCGGTGACGGCAACACTTTGGCGGATGGCGCCAGCGGCACATTGTCTGCACCGGAGCGGCGCGCCGGCTCGCTTTGATCTAGCCAATCTTCCGGGCCGGGCAAAAACTTGCTGCCCGTGTTGGTCATGGTTTCGCCTGTGAGCATTTCGCCCAACGGCACGGAGAACAAGTCTACTTTTATGCTGTCGACCTTTTTGGACTGAGCAGATTCACCAACCTTGCAAGCGTCTTCCAACTCCCGCTGAAACTCTTTGATCGACTGTTGTCGATTTTGTGGTTTTTTCGCCAGCGCTTTGGCGACGGCCGCTTCCAGTTGAGGAGTGAAAGATGGCGCCAGGTCCGAACGCACTTTGCCCATCGGCTCGGGCGGCTTGCTCACGTGCTGATAAAACAGAGCCATCACGTCGTCGGCAGCGAACGGACGTTCGCCGGTGAGCATTTCGTAGACGACGATTCCGAGCGAATAGATGTCGCTTCTATGGTCGAGCTCGAATCCCTGGCACTGCTCAGGGCTCATGTAGGCGGGGCTGCCGGCTGCCATCTTGGCCCGCTTTTGCCCGCCCTGTCCGGCCGGCTGATCGGCAATGCCGAAATCGAGAACTTTGACGAAGTCTTGTCCCTGCGCGTAATCAGTCTCCTGAAGAACGATGTTTTCAGGCTTGATATCACGGTGAATGATGCTCTGTTTGTGAGCCTCTGCCAGGGCTTCACAGACTTGACGAATGATCGGCATCATCTTCATCGGGTGCAGAGCGCCCTTTTGCTTGATCAAGTCAGCGAGGGTCATACCCTCGAGGTAGTCCATGACGAAATACGGCTGCCCGTCATCAGTGGCGCCGAACTCCCAGATGTTGATGATATGCGGATGCCGCAAACGGCTGGCTGCGCGAGTCTCGCGTAAAAATCTGTCGAGAGCGCCGGTCTCGGCCCCCAGATAGCTGTGGAGCACTTTGACAGCCACTTCGGTGCCCATCAAGAGCCGCGTCGCCTTGTACACGATACCGGTGGAACCCTTGCCGATGACCGAATCGACCACGTAGCGATCGTTGATGAGCGCGCCAATCAAAGGGTGGTCGCCGACTGCTTCCAGCTGCGACGTGTCAATGGGGCAAAGCTCGATGCCATCCTCGAAGTATTGGTTGCATCGTAGACAAAGCTTCATAGCGACGGAGTTTGAGTGACCTCGGTCAACGCTGGACTAGTTTGCCTCGGCGAGCAGCCGCAGGCGGTGAAAAAACAATTCCCACTTCTAAGATACCCTGGAATTGGATAGCTACACGTATACGGAGTAATTATCAAGATTTTCCAAGGAAAGGGAAACGCCAGGTTCTGCTGAGCCTGAGATAGAACAGCCACCTCGATACAATACGCTTTTGGCAGCCTTTTTTCTACACCTGCCCCGCTTTACAGACAAACGAGCCGTCTTACTGACATGTTTATCAGCCGGGACAGATCACTTGTATATACCCAACCTTCATTAGTTTTATCAATTATGCGGCGCTGCCTGAGCGGTGAGAAAGTTTGCCCAAACCAAAATCGTCGGCGTTGTCATAATGCGCCAGCCATAAGCGTCCGCATTTAACGTGACAACCAACGAGGGCCGAAACCGACGGAGCGAATTAATATGACCTTGCATACCAGTCACCGGGATGCCGAGTAACGACTCCTGCGAGCTCCAACATTGTCAGGGTTGCCGAAAGCTCCGGAGCGGGCATGCCTGATTTCTCGCAGAGGTAATCGAAGTGCACCGGCTCGCTCGAAATGAGCTCGTAAAGCTCGCGTTCTCGACCGAAAAGCTCGACGACAGTCGGCACTCCTCGCACCGGGCCGGCAGAGATCCATTCCATCGTGCGCATCAAGTCTAAGAAGCCTTCGCACAAATGTGCCTTGCCGTCGCGAATCAACATGTGACAGCCTTTCGACTGAGGGTTGTCCACCCGACCAGGAACAGCGAATACAGTGCGATTTTGCTCAAAAGCGATCGATGCGGTGATCAAAGCGCCAGATTTTTCTCCTGCTTCGATCACCAAAACTGCATCTGATAAGCCCGAGACTATGCGATTGCGTGCAGGGAAGCGCCACTCTTCCGGTTTTGTACCGGGAGGAAACTCAGAGATGACCGCACCGTGCTCACCTCCGACCAGCTTTTGATAGAGCGGTTTGTTGGAAGACGGATAACAAACATCGACACCGCAGGCAAGAACGGCCACGGTTTTGCCACCACCCTCGATGGCAGCCCAATGAGCGAGAGAGTCGATGCCGATAGCCATACCGCTCACGATGCCTACGCCCGACAAAGCTAGATTCTCGGTCATCTGCTTCACCAGCCTCTCTCCATAAGAGGTTGGTTTTCTAGTGCCGACCACAGCCGTAGCGTGACGGAGATCATCTGGTGTCAATTCACCGAGCATGTACAACACGGCCGGTGGATCGTGGATCTCCCGCAAACGGTATGGGTAGCGGGGATGGAAAAACGGATACGCCTGGATATCCGTCTTTTTCAAATCATTCAACACCGATTCAGGATCGATCTGAGAACGCTTTTCCAGCCAACTCTCAATCATTTGCGCTGTAAAAATCTTGTATTTCGCCAATTCATCAGCGTTGGCGCACCACAGAGATTTAATCGTGTGATCTCTTTCGAAAACCTGTTTGAGTTTAGATACACCAATGCCGGTGCCAGGCAGTCGATCGAATGCAAGCCAATAAGCTTGTTCTTCGTCACTCCACAGCTCGGGCTCACTGAGAAAACTCATCATGCAGTCGCCTCTTGTCTGCTCAAATCCCACAGAACCATAAGTATAGCGATACGACGAAGCGAGTAGGAAAAACGATGCAGTAGCGGGGGCGCCACAAAGCAAATCTAAAGAAACGCAAACGACCCTCAAATCCCGGCACGGCGCCTAAGCTCCAGCAGGGCCGAGGTGAAACAGCTATCAGGTTGGTCTACGTATTCCTCCCAGTTACAAACTGACCCCCTCCTCCTATATTCGGTTTCGCATCATCTGTCGCGGTACTGGTATGCCCAAAAGACGACTTACCGGTCTATCCTTAATAGCGGCTTCGGTTTTGATTACCGCGCCTGCGTTCGCCGGCTCAGCGGTGACTGAAGGCACGCCGGCGCCCGCCGCCAAAAAATCTTTCTCGCTTTCCGCTCAGATGACGGATCGCCCGCAACTCAGCCGAACCGAGATAGACTCGGGAGCGATCGCTCCGATCAAGCAGCCGGCGTCACCCGCGATATCGTACTTGGGTCAAAGCCAGGCAGCGCAGTTTAGACCGCCGGCAGCGCGCACAACTGCGGCAACACCTCCCAGTGGGCCCCCGGTAGATGCCGCCCATGCGTCATTGCTCGAGCGCAATGTCGACTGGTCAGGTTGGGTCTCAAAGGAAGCCGACCGCTGGTACTATATGCTGCGCACTTTTGAAAACGGCTTGAACGCCCAGTTCGTGACAGAGCGCGCGGCGCTTTTCCAGTTCACATGTTACGATGATGGACGTATCTCTAATGTAATGCTGCGTCAAAGTTCGGGCAATGTCATATACGACCACTTGCAGATGCTAGCATTGATGCAGACGGCGCCACTTCTGCAGTTTCCAGCAGGCACGAAGCGTCATTCGATCACATTGATACTGGGCTGGGAATCGCACATCAAACAAGCAGGCGAAGATGACTACACGCCTGGAAGTTTCGGAAAAAACTTTCCCATGGAGAAAGTGCGCGAATGGGTGAAAAAGAAATAGCCACCAAGCTCTTTTGCACGCGATCCTCTTTTACTAAGACAATCTTTCAAGCGAGCGTGTGGGCACAAGTACGGCCGGCATTGACCGCGGCCCTCTGTTTGGGCGCGATGTTCTGTGGCGGAACCGGCATGAGCTGGGCGGCGGGCGGTGGAGATAAGTCGGTGATGTCGTCGCTCGAGCAGCGCCTCTTTTTCAAGAGCTACGATAGCGATTCTGAAGAAGCCCGTGTCAGTCGATTGGAGAAGCAAGTATTTGGTGAGCCGGCTCAGGGCGACATACATGATCGCCTGGAAAAATTGCTCAGTGCCACGGCAACGCAACAAAACCCAGATGGATCCGTCTCCGGTTTGAACAGCCAGCCGGCACCGCAGGTGACACCGCAACAACCTCAGCAACCGCAGCAGACTCGAGAGCAACAAGAGGCTGAAGAGCGCGATGCGCAAATGCAGCGAGCGCAGGTAGCAGCGCAGGCACAGAAAGAGCAGCAGGAGAACGACATGCTGCAGCAAGGCGTATCTTTATGGCGAGCGAAAAAGGGTCGCGAAGCCATGGATAAATTTACACAAGTGTTGCAGATGGACCCTGGCAATGCCGAAGCCAATTTCAGCATGGGCATCGCCTACGAATCTCTGAATAATCTGCCGGAGGCGCTGTCCTGCTACAAACGCGCTTCTCAATCGAGACCGGGCAATAAGGATTACTCAGATGCAATTGCAGCAGTTGAACGCAAGCTGAAAACGAAAATCGGTATTGACGATAAAAATGGCGCCCTCGGTCAATTAGCAACCGATGCCTCGGCTGCATACAAGCGCGGTGAATATATCTCAGCGCTGCAGATGTATAAAGAGCTGGACCAGAAAGCTCCTAACCAGGCGCTTGTAAAATACAACATTGGTACCTTATACCTGGCGACAAAGAATCCGATTTTTGCCCTGCCGTATTTTAAAGAAGCGCTGCGGCTCAAACCGACCGAGCCTCGATATGCACAAGCAGTCGCTGAGTTGCAGAAGAATCTCGACGCCGCCCAACAGCAACATATACAGACCGAGAGCTCTTACGCCGCTGCAGAAGCAACAGGCGGCGGCCAGCAAATCTATCAGAATAACAGCGGCTGGCAGGCGCCACCGCAGGGGGCCAACTTCGTACAGCCCGCTACAAACTACAACCAGGCAGTGCCGTCGCAAAAACCGCCCAAGCCTCCGAAAGAGAAAAAGCAAAAGCCCCCTAAACAACCGCCACCACCCGCGCTACCAACTCCGACCGCAACTGATGCCATGGCGACCATGGGTCTCATTGGCAAAAGCGGCAAGGACGGCGTGCAAATTCTTGAAATCGGCATCGCCTCTCGGGCATCAAAAGCCGGTCTGCTCAAAGGCGACATAATTAAAGCAGTCAACGGCACCATCGTCACACACACCAAGCAGATCAACGACATCCTCACCCACACCACCCCCGGTGCGCCGGTTCAACTGACTGTCCAGCGCAACCAACAAATGGGACAGGTCTCGTTGTAAGAGCCTGCATCGTGTGCGATGTGGAGAGCCGGGCGCTCCTGCCCGGCATCGAAATGTTGCCGCACCAAATTCGGTGCCGTCCAGAGGGTGGCGTCCACAGACGCGCACGATACATTTCCACCAAAGCGCTAGAGCGCTTTATCCTGCGCGTTTTTATTCTCGCCCGAAAACGTTAGCAACGCGGGCGAGCGCAGGAAGTGCTTCATGTCCTCGACGTCAGACTTGCGGTCGGTGAGCAGCAACAGCTTCTCATAACTGCCGATCAACCGCTGGCTGTCCGGATGAAAGGGAAAGTCCTTGGCGATTATATAACCGAGTTCTAACAACCTTTCTGCATTATCGAATAATCCTTGTTGCAGATACTGGTCGACAGTCTGATAGATCTGAGTCAAGCAGAGAGTATCTACACTTATCGGATTACGTTTGACCGCCTCGAGAAAATTGTCGGTGCACTTTTGCGACTGATCCCAGTTGCCCTTCTTAGCGTTCAAGAGTGCCAGAAGTAAGTGACAACGAACAATTGCCAGATGGGCAGTGGAAGAGCGCACGTCAGATGAGCGGCGGGCGCTGTCCAGTGAATGGATCGCGTCTTCGATATATTTCTCGGCGCTGTCCAGTTCACCGAGTTGCAAACGGGCACTGCCGATACCAAACAACGGCCATGCCGACAAAACGGCAGCTTTGGCTGGACTCAGGCTTTTGGCGATCTCGAGTGCCTGGTCATAAAACAGCTCGGCCTCAACGTAATTCTCGAGGCGCGCACAGGCAGCACCGGCATTGAAAAGGTAGATGACCAGCGCCGGCCGCGCTGATTGACGCTTGTCTTTCAGCGCCTCCTGCAAAGCCTCGCGAAACAACGACTCCGCACTTTCGTAATGCCCCTGGTACATGTGCGTCAATGCAAGGTTTGATGTCATCGACGGCAAATACGGCCATTTGATGACAGGCGCTCTCTTCAGCCAGTTCAACGCCCTCGTATAGGCATGGTCGACGCGCATGTAGCTGCGATCGTTGAGATGCTTTTGCAGATAGATCGTCAATGCATAACACGTGATTGCGGGCGCCAAAAGCCACACGTACAAGCCGCTGAGAACCAGATACACAAGGCCGGTTGCTGCATTGCCCATGGCGAAGTAGGAAAGCGAGTAATACAACGGCAAGAGCGCCAGCGAACACCATCCCACCAAAAACACGGCGGATCGCGTTGTCACATTGAACGTCGGCAGCCTTTTCGCGACGGGATACTTCTGGCTCATAGGCACTCAGTTTGCCTCACGTGCCTTATATGCCACGGACGCCAGCGCGGCAAGCGGTTGAGCGACATGTGATCGGCAAACAGCCGGCGCCCAGCGCGGGCACCTCATGGCTCGATTTTAGAACTCAGTCGTGGGTCGGTATCTCAAGCAGCTTTTCTTCGTTCGCGTCATATGGCAGACGATCGTTTGCCCATATCGCTATCACTGCAGCCAAGCAGACAATTGCAGCACCTGCAATCATGTCCATACTGTTGTTTCAACCTCTGGGCTCATGCCCATTAACCTTGCCGGTATCTTGACGCAAGTGGGTTTAAGAAGAGGTTAAAGACATATATTAATTAAGCATCAGCTAAGCAAGGCGACAACGCGATCCGCAAGCGGAGCTGGGCTTTCAGCCACGGTTTCAGAGACTCTGCGAATGTTATAGATTGTGTCGCGCTCAACTGGTGTGTAGCCTGCTGACGCGATTAAAGTTTCCATCTTGTCTTTAGCCAGTTGCAAAGGTGTTTTAGCTCCAGCGGCGTGAGTGATTTTCTCTTCCAAAATGGTGCCGTCCATATCATCGGCACCGAATGAAAGCGCCACTTGAGCCAGGCGCTCACCCAATTGAATCCAGTACGCTTTGATGTGGGCAAAGTTATCAAGCACGAGACGCGAGATGGCGACGTCGCGCAGCAGATCATCAGCGGTAGGCTCAGTCACCTCATCTTTTATATTGGTTCCTTCGTAGTAGCACTTCAATGGAATGAAGCACATGAAGCCGCCTGATTTGTCTTGCTGCTGGCGCAGAAGCAACATGTGATCGACTTTATGGCTCACCTCTTCTCCAATGCCGGTAAGCATCGTAGCCGTGGTCTTGACGCCGAGCTTGTGGGCGATACCGTGAATCTCCAGCCAGACGTGAGCTGGTGTCTTTTTTACCGCCATTTTTTCGCGCACTGTTTCATCGAAAATCTCGGCGCCGCCGCCCGGCATCGAGTTTAATCCGGCTGCTATCAAGCGTTGAAGCGTTTGTTCGTAAGTAATTCCTTCCAGGTTGGCCAGGTACTCGATTTCGACTGCAGTCATCGCTTTCAAGTGCAGATGCGGAAACTCAGCTTTAATCGTGCCCAGCACTTCTTCGTAATATGCGAGGTTGCACAGTGGGTTTAAGCCGCCCACCATGTGAATCTCGTTAATGCCGAGGTTGGCTCCCTTGCGTGCTTCGTCCAGCACTTGCTCGACTGTCCAGGTGTACTGATTGTTGCCCGGATTGGCGTAAGAGCAGAATCTGCAAGTCTCGACGCAGAAGTTCGTTGGATTGAGGTGCATGTTGTGAATGTAATAAACATGCTTCTCTTTGCCCGGTCCTGCCTTACGGCGCCGGACAAACTCTGCCAATTGACCGACCTCGAGCAGGCTCTCGTGTTGGTACAGCCGGATGGCGTCTTCGCCAGTCAATCGCACTCCGTCGTAGACTTTCTGCGCGATATCGGCGATGGCGCTGGATTTTGCAACAACTTCTTCGAGCAATACAGACACAGTGAGCTCCTTTTAAGGGAAACCTGTTAGGCAGTGGTGATCGTAACATGGCAGCAAGTCCAAACGGGCGAAGATGAAGCCGAGTCAAGCGAGAACCAACCCCGGGCGTCTAAACGAAAGCCCGGAGTTCGCTAGCATCACTGGCCATCGCTCAGGAGACGATTGCCGCAGCCGGAGGCTCTTCGCCGGCGTTAGAGCGCACGGCAAAAACGATGTACACCGTCGCCAGAACAACGGATATTAGCGGCCAAAATGGGACCTCGTGCCCAGTCGAACGAATAATTCCTTCCAGAAGCAGTCCTGGTGTCAGCGCCACCGATGCCAGACGCACCGCCTGACCGTACGTCAAACCGACTTTCATCGTCGATGAGACCATCATGCCGATGCCACCATAAATAAGCGTCTGAATCATGCAACCGATGAGAGTGGCAGGCGCCATGATGCAAAAGATGAGGACGCCGCACCAGTTCTTGACCGCATCGACAAATGATTGCACTACCGCTTTATCGACGGTCATGTCACCCGGCGGAGAAGTGCTGCTTTTGGCGATTTCGTCCAGATTGATGATCTGCTTTTGCTCATTAGAGACCTGATCGATGGTTTTCCTGGTAATGAGAATGCCAAGCTTGTTGGACGGAAACTGAGCATGATCTGTCATATCGAAATCGATGGCCATGGCACCGTTGGCGATATCAATTATGTATGGGGATTTTTTATCGATTGAAAATTCGTTGTTGTGGATTTTCAGCGCCGGCCATTTGTCAACGATCGGTTGAATGTTGGCAGCAATCAATTGCCCCACCATAATCTGCGCGAATATAGCTGTTGCCAGCCAGACAACGAACACTATGATCATCAGATAGAGATAGCCCACTCCCTTCCAATTGCGAGCAACATCCCGGTAGATATCACCGGAGAAAAAGGACATGTAAACTGCCTGCCACCCCGCATACTTATTCATTATTCGGTCCTTCCTTCGAACCAGAGACGCACGCTGCCAGCCTAATCGTACCTGCTTTAGGCACTGCACCGCCATAGTCCCTCGAAGTCAAGCGCGGTCGGGACGCCAATGGGCATTGGTAATCGAGGTGAGGACGTGATCCTGCCAGCTGCCTTTCAAATAAAGGTAATCTCTGGCAATGCCCTCTTCCACGAATCCGACACTCTTGAGCACGTTGCCGCTGCGCTTGTTCGAGGGCATGTAGTTTGCCATGATGCGATGCAGATTCAGCTCTTCAAAACCGAATCGCACCACGCGCTCGATCGCCTCCGACATGTAGCCATGGCCTTGTGCGTCCGCGGCGAGACCGTAGCCGAGATAACAGAATTGCGCCGCCCGACGCAGGATGTCGCTGAGGTTGGCACTGCCGATGATATCATCGACGAATTCATCGCCATCACCTGTGCGCAAGTAGATGTACAGTCGTGCGCTCTTATCTTGCTGAAACTCTTCCAAACTGGCGCTCAAACGCTTCTGCCAGTATGCCGGCTCGAAAAAGTCGGCCGGATAAAGTGGACCTGATTGTGCCAGGTGTTCTGCGTTCTTCTTATGATAACGCAGCGGCACCTCCCACTCGGCGGGCTGCGGCATGCGCAAGACCAGCCGTTTTGTCGTTAGAGGGGGAAGCTCCCTCAAGAGTTATCGGGAGTGTCCGGTGCCTTGTCGCACGTCACCCCGGGAATGAGAAATGGCTCGTACGAGACGTCTCCAGGCTCGAATGAGATTTCATCTTGCGCCAAGGACGCCTCGATCTCTCTGCGGAAATTAGATTCTTTCTCGGCCAGATCAAGCATTGCTTGCTCGTAGTTAGTCACCCACTGATGCATGCCCGGTCTCCCCTGTCTGAAGATTGCACCAAACGTATGGTTTGAGGCCAGCGCCGTATTCGGTCTGCCGGCTTCGCTCTTGTAAGACGTGTGAGGATGTCCCCGGTGGTTTTTAAAACGCATTCGCACGAGACGCTCACGTGTTTCTTCAATGTCATCCCAGTCGATTTCGCCGCCGCACAACGACGGGTTGACCGAGTGGGACATTTTCTCGAACAGATCTTGAATACAGGCAATTATATTGGTCATGGTTCACCAGCTTTGCGTTCGCCAACACCGGGGCACCCGCGCACAAACGGGGGTCTTTTGCCGCCCCCGCCAGGAGGGTCAGACTTTGCATTACGCTGCTTGGACAAAGGATCCAGTCTCCCGGATGTGCCCAAGGATACTCATATGAGCGCGCATGTAAATGGGAATTCCACGTAACAAGACGGCGATGAGCCGCCTGAGCGGCGCTGACCGGAGAGAGTCTGTGGGCAGATGCGCTCCGGTTGCGGCCGCGGCTGAGAGCAAAACGGGCTGTCAGTGCACGTCAGTCCAGCTATTTAGCGAAAAGAGAACACAGCCTTGAGCTGTCGCTGCGCCCGATCGATGAAGCGAAAAATTGCCACTTATTGCCGAGCGTGCTCGCACCGTAAATACGTGTGCCGGCGATGACATAAACATGTTCGACTATCAGCCTTTCAATCTCTCTGCTCACATTGATAGCGAAAACGACATATCTCATTTTTTGTTCCTCCTTGCGCAAAATGCGCACCTTTCACTAACACCACGGGCAGTACCAATGGTGGCAGTAGTTTTTCGTGAATTTATGGGGCTGCGGGGACTCGAACCCCGGTCTTCAGGTTATGAGCCTGATATCTTTGCCGCTAGACGACAGACCCTTATGCGTTGCCGTGAATGTCTGCATCATCACTTGATGCAATCGTTCGCCGGCTCTGGATTCTGATTGTCTGCGGCTCTAGCAGCTAAAGACTTTCGTTTGATTATCTTTTGCTGGTCGGGCCCCTGCCATCTTTTTAAAACTTTTTCCGGAGCACGGTCGACGATCGCTCATCTCGCAGGTGCGCTCGAATTGGCGCATGCCCAGACGTCCCGCTGTTGCTGACAGCGACGACATCATCTGCGAGTTAGTGAACCACGACCTCATTACCTTGCTCCTATATGGGCGCTAAATTGCGCACCAGAACTTCCAGCTTAGTACACGAAGCACCCAGTCGTCAAGCAGGAATAAACTGAATTTCGCGCAGCTTTTCCTTAGACAAATCCGCTGCGCTTTTTAGACTCTTTCGGACTGACCCTGACGCGACGCACGCCCATGCCAACCAGATGCTCAGTCATGAGATTGAAAAATTGCTCCCGGTCTTTCCCTCTTACGACAGCAAGATGATGCGCTTCTGAAAGGCAGATCGGATAGCCCATCCCTTTCTGGCTCTGTGCCATCGCCACAGAAAAAGCGAGCTTCAACAACTCTCCTTCAGCAAACAACCATTGCGGAAATTCCAGTCTGGCAATTTCATAACCGGTGTTGAGGTAGGCAAAACAGATTTTATGAGCTGGTGGCAGAGTCTTGGTAGCGCTCGAGTTAGAGATAAAGGCAGCGCTTCGGTGTCCATGCTCGAGCTTGCCGTGCAAGACCTGCCTGTCTGAAATCGGCCACACGCGTGAGCAGGGAAAATCTTCTTCATTCAGGTGTCCGCAGTATTCGCGGCAGCGGCTTTTTTCGTACGGGCAAATTGCTACACGCAATACGTTGACAATATCCGAGCTGCGGCTATGCGAAAGATAACCGATTATGGGGATGCGCTCGGTGCGAAAGGCACCAAGTGTCTTCATCAGGCGTTCGTTGTAGCTGATCTGGTGCGATTCAGGCAGCTTCTCCACCGACCACGAAATGAGAGAGCCATCGAACAGTGCCACCACAGGCACACCGCGACCTTGCGCCTCCAACGATCGTTGCAACAACACTTGCATCTCGAGCAAAGTGCGTTCGAGTGAGATGAATAGTTCATCAATATGAAACCGGCGCCGATCGACGAGAGGATACAAGTCTTCGGGGCGGTGATACAGGCGCGGCACGCTCTCCAATATCGGTGGGTGCTTCTGGCCGTAAGTGATCATTGCCACGCCGATGTTGAGCAAATAGCATGCATGCACTTCGTGATGGCTGGGCATGATCTGAGAGCCGTCGATGCCGATTACGGTGACAGGATCGCGGCGTGGCTCTACCTTGTATACGTTGCCGAATCGTTCTAAGGGAATCGCTACAGGCCACATCACTGAGGCCTGATTCTCTTTCAAACGATCGCTGAGCGATTCGTTCTCTCTCGCTGCATCATATGCTTCGTGAGCGTTGAGCACGGTCTCGTGCTCGTCGAAATTTTCCGACAAGCTCTCTTGACCGACCTGGTCGATCTGCTGCATCAGTTTATTGAAATCGAGCATCGGGTCGTCCCAGGCGCCTGCAGATGATTATATAGGGGAAACAGCGCCCAGAGCCGAACGACAACCGAGGAGAATAAATAATGATAGAACTTTTCTAGATGGACCTGCGTCATGCACTATAAAATGAAGGCAGAAAGGAACGCCTGGCAATGAAGCAATCAAGACCGTTACCAAAAAATATAGAGTTAGCCCCAACCCTGGCGCGCAGAGTGCAGCAGTTGCGGGAATTTCGCAATATGACCGTGCGCGACGTAGCCAAGGAAACACGTTTTCCCGTTCAACGAGTGGAAGAGCTGGAGCAAGGGGTAGAGACATGGCTTTCTGCCGCTGACCGTCAGCTTCTGGCCAAGGCGCTGTCGGTTGAGCCGATGTTGTTGCAGGAAGTAGAGATGCGAGCGATCGCGGGACATCACGGCGGCGAATCGCAAATGTTAAACCACGCCACCACGGCGCAACTTTCAGAATCAATCCTCAACGGCGCTCGCGATCTCGAATGTCCTGACTGCGGCTCGACCTTAAAGTGCAGCATTCAACAAGGCATCGACATGGATGGCTTTCCGATTGGCCTGGCGAAAGCGTTCTGCATCAAGTGTCCGTTCATTCTCAGATAGAAGCGAAGTTCAGCTTCAATCCATCTCGATGTCGTCGTATATTTCATCGAGCCCAAGAGTGACGGCATCCCAGTATGCCACGAACCTGGCAGCCGGCCACTGTGGAATTCCACAGTCAGACTGTGAAGGTTGGCTAAACTGGTCCGGCTGAAAGTGATGATGTGGCGTTTTTGCGAACGAAACTTACGCCGATTTCGAGTGTTTGACGAAGCACTGTTTGACAGTGTCATCCAGACGGTGACCTAGCTTCGTCAAGCGCTGTGCTATCTCAGTGCGCCGCTTTTGCAGTGTGAGAACTTGCTTGCGTCGATGATCATCCATCGCCTCGGCAAACAGATCGTGCAAGGCAATCTCTTCACTTTGCGCCCACCATAAGTCTTCGATCACGCTGCCTATCAAGTCATGTTCAGCATCGTCAAGCAAGCGGGTCAGTAAACGATACTGGTTGCACCAGATGTACTCAATGGTGGCACGAACCTCAGCGCGCAGATTCTGCGCGCCACTGGACACGATACTGGCGGTAATCTCTTTATCGAGCCCGCCGACGCGCTTGCTCACGCTGCGGATGTTCTCCTCCAGGAGATATCGCTGAAACGCCACTTGCGTGTTGAGGAAATCGCCCATGTACGCAAGACAGACCATATGAACGACCTGACTGCGCATCGGCGTGCCAATCTGCAAACCGCCGGCACGAGCAGCGAGAAAAATCAAGCCCTGAACGTACTGCTGATAGCGACCCACCATCTCATTAAAACCGGTAATGAGCGCTTCGCGCAAACTTAAGATGCTCGATCCTTTGTAGCTCTCTCGAGCGTGCATAGCCATAACCTGACGGCGCAAAAACGGCGTATTGATGGCTAACTCTTCGAAAATTTTGCTGACGCCACCATCATTATTATCGAGCAAGCTCAACAGCAGATGTTGCGGCTGAATTTCGCGCTCTCCGAAAAACAGACTGTAATCGAGCGAGCGCTTGAGAGCCTCTACCGTTTGTTGACTGTACCTCGTCTCATCGATGGCACCCTCGCTCGACCCGATCGGTTTCACCTTGAGCCCTGGAGCTTCTTTTTCAGTGAGGGGATCGGAAAAATGTTCGAATAACGGCTCCCAGCCGGTTTGATCTTGCAGTGCCTCGTCCACCTCTTTCTGCACGCTTTCGCTACTTATTTGCATGCTTGTCAGAGCCTGGCCGGCCACATTCGAGGCGTCGTGAGTCAATGCCAACAGTAAGTGTTCTGTGCAGATCCAGCGATTGTTCATGCGCGCACACTCTTCTGTCGCATCAAGAAGAACTGCGAGTAAAGAGTCGCTCGCCTTCTCGAAAACCACTTCAAACATCTACGGCTCCAAATAAATAATTGCTCACGCATCCGCACCGGAAGGTAGGCGCCAGCCGCTATTACAAAACGCATACTACTTCCTTGCCTGCAAGATAGCAAGACGGCGCCCGCAGAGGCGGTAAAATGCAAGGCGGAGTTGAGAGCTAACGCATCAAAATTCCAGTCGACCGGTGCGGTAAGTAAGGACCAAGGTAACAGCTTTGAAGATTCTGGTTTGCAATGATGACGGTATCCATGCGAAGGGCATTCAAGTCCTGGCGGAGCGGCTCGCGCGCGAAGGTGACCATGAAGTTTATGTGGTGGCGCCCGACCGAGAGCGCAGTGCCACCGGTCATTCGCTCACGTTGCACAAACCATTGCGCGTCGAGGCAGTCGAGATGCCCGGCAAGGTGAAAGCGGGCTGGTCAACCACAGGCACTCCGAGCGATTGCGTCAAATTGGCGGTTTCCGAGTTGATCGGCACAGCGCCGGACATCGTCATATCCGGCATCAACAATGGACCCAACCTCGGCAGTGAGATCCTTTACTCCGGCACTGTGGCAGCGGCGATGGAAGGTGCCTACCTGGGGATACCAAGCGTTGCGGTCAGCTTATTTACCGGTGAGCAACGTCATTTTGACACTGCCGCCGAAGTGGTAGCCCGGCTTTTGAAGGTGTTTCCCAAAGCGCATCTCTCGGCGAAAACTCTGATCAACATCAATGTGCCGTCGATTCCGGTCTCTGAAGTAAAGGGCGTAATGCTGACTGAGACCGGCGTTCGCATGTATAAGGATTACTTTGAGAAGCGCACCGATCCAAGAGGACGTGTTTATTACTGGCTGGCGGGATCCGCTGTCGACGAAGGTGAGGCAGAGAGCAGCGACGCCTGGGCTGTGCTGAACAAGTTCGTCTCATTGACACCGGTGGCATTCAACATGACCGACAGAGATGCACTCTCCAAGCTGGGGCACCTGCCGGAGCTGGGGCAGTTGCTTTCCAACTCTGCACTCGGTTCGCCGCAGCAAAAGGTGGAAGAACGTAAGTAATATGGCCGCAGGTACCCTTGATCCAAACGCCGCTTTCAAACGTTATTTCTCCGATCCTGATTGGGGAGCGAAAACGGCTACAGGCGCATCGTTTAACGCCATCGCCATCTTGTTGGTGATGCTGCACTCGTTGCTGCTTCCTGTTTCTGTACTGTTGTGGTCGGTGGTATGCGGCTACATGCTCAAGGTGATGCGCTCCGAACCCAGCGGTAAACTGCCTGAGTGGTCAGAGTGGTCAGAAACTGCCATTTCAGGTATGACCTGGTTTGCGGCTGCCACCGGATTTTTCCTTATCGTCCTCTCGGCTTTCACCGTGTCGTTCATGGTCGGCATCGGTCGAGGGTGGCTGTCGGCGCACAGCACCAAGTTTTTACCCTGGTCGATCTCGACCTTTGCACTGCTCTTTCTGCTGACACTTTTCATTTCGCTCTTGACCGCATTTCTTCAAGTGAACATGGCGCAGGAAGAGCGCATGCCGGCAGCGTTTGCCGTGAGAAAGGTACTGACGAGATTTCGCAGACGCGGTCGAGAAATGTTTGTCGCCTGGCTGCTGGCGGTCGGACTAAATTTTGTCGCCGTGCTCATTCCCATGTGCACCATACTCGGTGCGTTCTTGGTGCCTGCCAGCTCTTTCATGGCTAGTGCTATAAGCGCTACGATACTCGCTCAAGCGTACAACGACGAGTGACTATGGATCTTTTGTCGCTTGCTCTTGTTTCTTTTTTCTATACGAGCGAATGGCAAACTCCAAAAGCAGCGGCGCAGCCACGAAGCAGTAAATAAGCGCCCCGTACATGGCAGGATACGACTCTTTGTGGATCTTGCCGACGAGAGCGAGCACGACCACTGACACACCGGAAATTATGGTGAGGATCTGCGCCCGCCGCAATTTTCGACTGATGTCATAGAGGCGCGCCGGCGGCGTAATTCGGTCAAGCTCCGGCGACTGTGACGATGCGGTTTTCTTGCGCCTGGACATCCCGGTCAGCGCTGAGTCAAAGTTTTCAACCGGCCGTCCGGCATATACCAGAGGCGATTTTGGTAGTTGAGAGCTTGCGTTTGCGGCTTGGCGAGGGGCGTTTGCTGATATGTAGGTCCGCCCGGTGTGATTGTGCCCGGCGAGCCAAGCTGCTTGGACAGCGCGGAAAGCCACGCTCCTATCGCCACAGCCTTCTCACCGGCAGCTTTGCCCAGGCGACTGGCGGTGACAACACAGTAGTCGGCTGCTTCATCCACATTGGTGGGTACGGAGAAGGAGACCTTCTTCCATCCGATAGTCGTCGTAGACGCCCGCCAAGTGGTGTGCACAGAATGCGGAGACGCCTGAACGATCGGCGAAAGCTGGGCAATCTGCCGCCCAGAACCATCGCCATGTGCATCCGCTGAGCCGCCGTGCCCGACAACGCAGACCGAATCGCCAGCCAGGGAGGGCAAAGCAAGGACTGACAGGGCAGTGAGAGCAAGCGTCACAGCTAAAATTCCGCGGGTCACGACTTATCGCCTCCGGATGCCGCCAAAAGCCAATGCAGCGGCGTTTCCGGCAAATTATCGCACACGCCGGCCGCTCCTCTCATGATTTCTTGATAACGTCGAAAGGTCTTCCACTTTGGCGCTCGGGTAGTTTTGCAGTGACATTAAGTGACGAAAAGTACTGCTTGATTACCCATTCCTAATGCTTATGATAGGATCGTTCTGAATCTTAGGATCTGGCTTAATCTTGCCAGTCAGGGCAATGGAAGACTCGCAAAGTACTAATGCCGCATCCTCGTCGGATGACCCTCCTCAGTGGTGTCAGCCGTCTTTTGATCTTTGTACACACCTCGGAAAGCCAACTGGCACGACAGCACGCAGAGCGGCTGTCGCGGTCGGGCTGTGAGGCAAACGGAAGGAGCTATGCATCGCAGCTGCCGATGCTGGATTTGCCATTAAAGAGTTTCTTTTCTTAGTCGCATTTTGCTGCATCGCCGCTAACGGCTTCTTTGTCGCCGCTGAGATGGGTTTGGCACGCGTGCGGCGAACGCGCATGGACCAGCTGGCTGAAGAAGGCAACCTGCCGGCGAAGCTGGTGCAGAAGGAGCTGGACGACCCAGATCGGTTTATCTCGGCTTGCCAACTGGGCATTACGTTGGCGACCCTGGGATTAGGTTTTGTCGGCGAAAGCACATTCGCTAATGACCTTGCCGCCTGGGTGCAACAGACAGAAACGGGTGCCAGCCTACCGTTCGATGTCATCAACGTAAGCAAGATTTTCATCTTTGCTGCCGTTTTTGTGCTTGTAGCGTACGTGCAGACTGTGCTCGGCGAGCTATTGCCTAAGACGATCACCTTCCAGCGTGCTGAAGAAGTGGCGCTGCGCCTTTCTGTCCCGATGAACATCTGGTGCAACATCACCAGCCCTTTCATTCACATTCTCAACGGATCTACAGACTTTCTCCTCAGATTGCTGCACATTGAAGAGCCCCCCCGTCGGCACTTCGTGCACACGGAAGAAGAGCTCAAGATGCTTGTCTCCGCCAGCCACGAAGAAGGTGTTCTGGAGCCGGAAGAAGAGGAGATGCTGCACAGCGTTTTCGACTTCTCCGACACCGTCGCAAGCGAGGTAATGACTCCGCGCACAGATATGATCTGTGTCTCTGCCACCGCCACTGTCCATCAGTTCGTCGAACTTGCGCTCGAGCACGGACATTCCCGTATACCGATATACGAGCAGGATTTAGACAACATCTTCGGGCTCGTTCATATTCGCGATGGACTGCGAGCTTTCGTCGACCTGAAAGACCAGTCGCCCGTGCGCGAGTTAGTCAAAAAAGTCCTGATCGTGCCGGAGAACAAAAACCTCGGCGATCTGTTGGCGGAGTTCAAAAAGACGAAGACTCACATGGCGATCATCATTGATGAATACGGCGGCACTCGCGGCATGGTGACATTGGAAGATCTGCTGGAAGAGCTTGTTGGCGATATCGCTGACGAACACGAGATTGTAGAGGAGTTCATTCAAGAGCTGGACGACGGCACCTTTATGCTCGACGCAAAAATACCGCTCGACGACCTGGACGAGAAGTTGGGATTGGAGATCGAAGACGAAGAGTTCAACACTCTCGGCGGACACGTCTTCGGACAGCTCGGTCGAGAGCCTCAGCCGGGCGATGAAGTTCAGGGCAGCGATTACACCCTGCGCGTAGAAGAGTCTGATCGACATCGCATTATCAAACTACGCTTGATCAAACATAAGCCTGGCGAACTGGCTGGGGGATCTGACGGCAACGGCAACATGAAAGCTGGTGACGCCTCAGCAGGCACGAAAGAGACTCCGCGTTCGGTGGAGGCAGGATAATTAGTTACGTCGCAGATGTTACTCGGGAAAACCTGACAAAACAGGCCCGCGCATTTCATACGAAGAAGCGGCTCGGTCAGCACTTTTTAGTCAATCCCGAAGCGCTGGCAGAAATTGTAGAGACACTGCGTATCAAACCCGGAGACAAAGTCCTCGAGATCGGCCCGGGTATAGGCTTTCTCACGCGCTGCCTGAGCGAAACGGGCGCCGACGTGACCGCGATTGAGTTGGACAAAGAAGCAGTTGTTAACCTGGCGAGGTTGACACTGCCAGGTGTCTCGATCGTGCAGGGCGACTTTCTAGATCTCGACATCAGCACCATCGGCGACACTATCAAAATAGTCGGCAATGTTCCATATCAGATAACAACTCCTATCGTCGCCAGAATCTTCGGCGAATTAGGGCAACCCAAGCCCTGGTTGCACCAGGTCGACCGCGTGGTGCTCACGGTGCAGCGTGAAGTTGCCGAGCGTTTTGTAGCATCGCCAGGCTCACGCGATTACAGCCAAATTACAATTCTGGTCAACTATTTTGCTCAGTCTCGCATTGTCAAAAAAGTTCCGCGCGACGATTTCTTTCCCTCGCCTCGAGTTGATTCCGCCGTGGTGGAGTTCGTGCCTCGAGAGAAGCCACTAGTCGAATTGACCGATCTCAAACTATTTCGTCAAGTCATAAAAGCTGGATTCAGAGCCCGCAGAAAAATGCTGAAAAACAATCTGTCGTTCTTGCATGCCAGTCTGGACGACCTCAATCAGGCCTTCATCAAAGCAGGCATCGATGGCTCTGCTCGTGCAGAAGACTTGAGTCTGCAACAGTTTGCCAGCCTGTCAGAGGCACTTTCCGAATTCGATATGCGAGTCCGCAGTTGAAAACAATGTCCGAGTCGAAAACGATTGTTGTAAAAGCGCCTGCGAAAATCAACCTGACTTTCGCAATCAAAGGAAAAATGCCTGACGGTTACCATGAAGTGGAGACACTCATGCAGTCTGTCACGCTCGAAGACGAACTGATTTTTCACATTGCCCCCGCAGAGGCGCAATCGATGACTCTTACATGGATGGCTCCAGCCGGCGCACAACCGGGCGTCGGGCAGGAAGTTCCGGCCGACGAAAAAAATCTGGTGCTGCGTGCCGCTTCTCTCTATCTCGCACGAACTAACCGTCCGAACATCGAGCTGAAAGTAATTCTCAAGAAAAATATACCGATGGCCGCCGGCATGGGAGGCGGGAGTTCGGACGCCGCAGCCACATTGGTTGCGCTCAACAAATACTTCGGCAATGAGATAAGCTCGGAATCGCTGGAGTTGATGGCGCAAGAATTAGGAGCTGATGTTCCGTTTTGCGTTCAGGGTGGAACCCAAATCGGTCGCGGGCGCGGCGATGATCTCGAGCAAGTCGATGTGCAACACAAATACTCATTCTGCATAATCAAGCCAAAGATGATTTCCATCGGCACACCATGGATTTATAAAGAGTACGACAGCTTCATGGCAAAAGGTGGTGGCGCAGCGAAGATTCCTCTCGAGGAGGCAGTCTCAGCCTTGCGAACCAATGACCTGCTCAGCGCTGCTCGCAGTTTTACGAATGCGTTCACACCGATCGTTTTTCAGCACTATCCTGAACTAAGAGAACTGGAAGAACAAACTCTGCGCCTGGGAGCGCTGAGCTGTCATATGACCGGCAGCGGACCAACTATGGTAGCTCTTTGCCAGAATGAGGAGTACTGCCGCCAGGTGTGCGCAGGCGTTATTGCCAACGACGAAAGTGTTGATGTCTGGGTTGTCCAGTCTCTGTCTTCTGGGCCCCGCTTTGTTTTGGACAAGAGTTAGCTGAAGCCACTGCCTGCGCGGGGGACGTGATAATATTTATCGAACAAAGAGTGCGAGAGATTCAAACAGTTGGAGTTTGTGCGTGGCGATGGCGACGAAAAAGATCACGGGAAAAGCTTCTGCAAAATTGAAGGCAAAGAGTATTTCGCCGGCAGCTAAGAGCAAAGCTACAAAAAGTGCTAAGAGTGCGCCTCTCGGCAATGTCGCGAACAAACAACGTGCCACTAAGAAGCGCGCTATTGTCAGCAAAGCAACTGCTCAAGCTGCCGGAAGGAAAAAATCTCCAGTCGATATCGACGAGAAGTTTGTCAAAGCGCCGGCCGGAGATATCGACGAAATGATGGCAGCACTGTGCCGCAAATATCCGGACGCGCACTGTGAGCTGAATTATAAAACCACGTTTCAGCTGCTCATTTCAGTAATTTTGTCAGCGCAAACAACCGATACTGGTGTCAATCGCTGCACGCCTAAACTGTTCCAACGCTTTCCTGACGCTAAGGCTCTCGCTGAAGCCGACATCGAAGAAGTAAAAGAGATCATTCGCCCAACCGGCTTTTTCAACGCCAAAGCGACAAATATTCAACGTTGTGCTCAGGCGCTGGTGGAGCGATTTGGCGGAGAAGTCCCGAAGAATGTGGAAGATCTTCAAAGCCTTCCCGGCGTCGGCAAGAAGACCGCCAATGTCGTACTTGGTGTCGCATATGGTGAGCCTGCATGGACAGTCGACACCCATGTGCAGCGGCTTGTAAAACGACTTGGATTAACGGACGAAACTGATCCACTGAAGATTGAATTCGCTTTGCAGAAGATCTTCCCAAAACAGGACTGGAGTCAATACTCGATTACAATCATCTGGCACGGTCGCCGAATCTGCTTCGCAAGAAAGCCTGACTGCGGACAATGCCCGATCAATCATCTGTGCCCGAGCTCTCAAGTCTAGTTAGGGTTGGGTTTCTGGCGTCGGAATCAATTGGTCCATATTGTGCGCGTGCAAATAATCTGCGAGCGCTCGACGCAAATCGATGTTTCTCTCAACTTTACGAGGAGCGAATTCGCCTACGCGAGTGAATGTTGATGAAAGCATCCCCATTCTGTATGCCTGTCCGCTCATGTAGAACATTTTGTTGGAGCTTTTCGCCGTGAAGTGATTGGCATCATCCGGCGTCAGGTCAGCAAGCGTCTCCTGCTGGTACTTCTCTGCCACCTCACCTGTACCTTCATATCGCATCGTCACAACATAGCGAGTGCGGGTGACGAACTGTTCTTCCGAATTGACTTCAGCACTCTGACTAAGCAGAACGAATCGAACTGATTCTTCTTCCGTGGCACCATCTCGTTCAGACGGAATGAAATTGGCATGCCAGATGTTGCCCTCCTTGTCGACTTGCTGCCCCCAAGAGATAGTCATGTTGTCCTCGGTAAAGACGCCCGAGCGGCCGGTGCGCCCCGTGCGCAAATCAGTGACGCTGAGCGTGGTATCACCGCGCTTGTTCCATTTGCCGGCTAACCATTTGGGAATCATAAACCACTGGACGGCTGGCTGTTCTATGGTGCCCACATTTCCTTGCAAGGGGCGCTGCGGCGCCGTGGGCGGGGCCATCGCCGCTTGCTCCGGTGCCAGATTCGCTGACTGGCGATGCACCATCGCTCTAAGATTGTCGTCGCTGCCGGGAAGCTCCTGCGAGTGTTCAGCACCACCGAATAAAACCATCGCCTCACTGGCCGGTGCTAGAAACGTGACGACGGCTGCAGCCGCCAACAGAGAGCGAAACTTATGCATAGATATGATTCCCCGAACGCGTGAAGCGTCCCGCAAACAAACTCTTCGAACTATATGGCGTACGGCTGAGCCAGTCAAGCGCGTGAGTGGGAAGTATACGTGGCGCCGCGCTTTATTTGAGTTTTAGTGGAATGGGCGTAGAAGCGGTCGAGTTCTGGATTTTCAGCGCCATCGCCTCGGCTTGCCGCGCATCAGACTCTCTATGAAGCTTTCTCAACACGCTGGCGAGATCAGTATACGGTTTAACCAGCTCGGTCGCCTGCGGTGACAAACGTGTTGCATAGAGAGCGATCTCCTTGCGGTAATAGTCAGCGGCGGTGGAGTAGTTGCCTTCTTTCTTCGCCAGCTCTGCAAGAGAGTGCAAAGTGAGACCTTGATTTACGCGCTTCGGTCCGTCTTGCTGCTGGTCGATCCGATTCGCCTCCATATAAACCGCTTGCGCCTGCTTATATTTTTTTTGTTGAACCAGCATGTCTCCTTTGATTTGCAGGACCGCCGATTCGTACGTCGACTTCATAACGTACTTGTTGACCAGCACCATTGCCTGAGCGAGCGTTTTGTCGGCAGCATCATACTCTCCCAGTTTGCCCTGACAGGCACCGAGAAAAATCAGTGCGCGCATCACGTCACCGCTCTCTCGGTCGTGTGATCGAAAGACATTTACCGCTCTTTGCGCCGCAGCAAGAGCCTCTTTATACGAGCCCTCGTGATAAAGGTAGTCGGAATATTTGTACAGAAGCGGTCCCAATTTCGTGTGGCGCCCACCGGACACTTTGTCACGAATTTCGATAGAGTGCGAATAGCAAATTCCTCCTGCTCCAGGCTTTGGCGCTTGAGATTCGTAGGCATCTGCTAAATCATCGAGCCATACTAATAAATCGGGATTTGCGGTAATTTCCTTATCTTCAGTCGCCAGAGCGAGAGCGCGCTGATAAGAAGGCTCCGCCTGCTTAAATTTGTCCTCCATGACATAACACATTGTCATTCGCACCAGCGCTTCTTCCAATCTGGGTGAACGAGGACCAGCTTTCTCTGCTTCAATAACGGCTTTGTTGTACCAATCCGCAGCGCGCTCGTATCGGCGATCCAGCTCAGCCTGCTCAGCCGCGTTTTTATATTCAGTCCAAGCATCGGCGGCAAGCGCAGGCAGGGCGATGATTAAAACCACCGTAGCCACACCAACCGATAAGCAGAGAGAATATTTGTCGAGCATTGAAACACATTGGACTCCGTAACGTAATTATTTTACGTCACGGAGCCAATTATGTAGCTACGATAGGGCAGCAACCGCCAACTGTTTTGCTTTACGCTCAGGCATGGGATGGTCCATAATGGCGGACAGCAGGTCCAACCGTGTGCCGCCGGCAATCAAGGGCAGAAGTCCCGGCAAGCTGTAATAGTCACCAGAGAACGTGTACACGTCGCAACTGATGCCCTTATCCTTGAGCGTTTTTTCGAGATAATCACTCTTGCCGCCGATATGCACGATGATCACATCCGGTAAGACATTGATCTCGTCGCTGTATGCTTTAAGCACATCAGCCAAACGGGGAAGTTGATTTTCTTCCTGGTCTGTGACCATGACGATCTGCTCGACGCGCTGCTGCTTTTTCAGCATGGTCTGCAACGCCACACCGCAGGAGGTGCCACCGCCGGCAACAATGCCTTTGAAGGCTTTTTCCCAGTGGGAAAGCTCCGTGCCCTTCGCTTGAATCGGATACGCCATCACATCGAATGCATAGACGAATAGATCAGCTTCGCAGACCGGCGCAATTATCGACGCGATCTGTTTGCCCACCTCGATGGCCAACTGCATGCTTCCGCTCTTGTCGATGTGCAACGCCGTAGCGCGCTTGATCTTCGCTTTAGATTTAATCTGACGGTCCCCGACCGCTTCGACTTTTGCCGTCATCTCTTCATCGAGATCGGCAGCTTTCATCGCTTGCCTGGTCTTCAACGCAGATACACGTTTGTCCGACTTACCCTGCTCGAGCTTCTGCTCAACCAGTTTGCGCAAATCGGGATTATCCATGGCGCCGCGCCGCTTCAAGCTGGCGAGATTGTTGATTATCTCTTGCGGCGTCATAGATGCAACGATGGCCACGAGAACTGCAGGCGTCATTTGCTTAATCACCGAACTGGCGATTCGGTACGGAATACGATGTTCGACGATCAGTCGAGCTTGCTCCGACGGCTCGGTCGCCTGGGCAATCTCTTTCAGCACTTTGAGGCGGCTGCCATCGGGTGGTTCGTTGTCGAACAGTACCATCTGCGCGTACTGGCTCGGCTTAATGCGCAAAGAGGCGTACAGCTTTTTCAGCGAGCTGCGCGCGTGCAAAGCCACATTATCGAAGGCACGCTGATCTTTTTCTCTCAAGCGCAGGTACTCTTCGATCGCAGTGCGCAGGCTTCGAGGTACGGACGCCGCCACGCCTTCGATGAATTTGCCCTCTTCTTTGTGACCTTTGACGAGCCCGAGCACGCGCTCAACCTGAAAAGGAGGCAACTCTTGCAGCATGGCAATACCGCTGTCGCGATACTCGTCTGAAAACCTCGATGTCACCAGACATGCGATGAACAATTGCTTGAGGTCATGCACCGTGCCATTGCGCAGATACCACGCGGCTAGATGACCGAAAAACAGCGGATCACGCTCGTGAACGAAGCGAAACAGCGGTATATAGGGAGCGACCTCTTTGTGTGGCGTGCGCAGGAGCGCGTTCAAAATCGCCAAACGGAAATCTTGCTCCGAAGAGTTGGCAGATTGATTGATTATCTGTTCGAACATGGTTGTCACTTTTCCCTTGCCGGAGACATGAAATAATCGACCCGGCAGTAATTTTGTGCCCACTGCAGCGACTAGTTTTTTACACACAACATTAGAGTGGCAAACTCTTCGATTACGTGCGCAAATAGTACTCATCACCTCGCAACGACCATGCGGGTGATTCGGAGTGCATCGCTGCACATGCTATACTGAAAATGCCTGCGCCCCGACGGCAAGAGCGTAATTTACGTTGTTCTTTGCACTTAACGAAGTAATGCTCTCGCGACTAGTGCAGGCACCTTACTATTATTTTGATACCGATCGCTCAGTATAGATAACACTGGGTGTAAAAGTCGCTGGAGCAAGGGATGGAAGATTGCTCTTCCGTCAGGCGGCTGATCTCTCAGCACATCCTGATTCTGTCCATTTCGAAATTGGCCGAATGTATGCTCTAGCTGTTGGATTACAACCAGCATCTCGATCATACAAAATCGCCGGACATCTGTCAATGTTGATATCACATGCGGTGGCACGAACGGAGGTGCGGACCTAAGCCATCTGCTTGGTCCGCTCTGCTCTGGTTTATAAAGGCACCGTTGGTGGTGGTGTCGAGTGATGCCAGTCTTGCAAGCCAAAGTCCTCCAGTAAAACTGACCGATTGCACGAGTCGCCAGAGCCTTTTGGAGAGGCGCGTAGAAAGACATGCTTCCTACACTCGCCTTTAATCTGTATGTACGCTCAAACCGTCAGAGCGCAATCGATAACTTCAGGTTAGCGCACGCCGCCAGGTCTGTCAACAGCGTGGTATCACTGGTAGTATCACCAATAGAGGAGCGGACGCAAGCAGGTCGCTTCGTCCGCAAATCTTCGGGAGACGGCACCGTTGGTGGTGACATGGTACCTGTGTTGCACTCCGAAGTCCTCCTCTCTCGTCCGTCGGCTCGACCTAGACAACAGTTACGCTGCCTCAGGCACCCCGCAACGCCGCCACGGCCGACGGTATAAATATATCCGCTTGTACGAGTCGCAGGAGCAGTGGCACCTGGCGGTGCCAAAACATCACTTCTTAGGTGATTGCGTGAAAGGCAATAGTTTGTATGCTCCTCCTGTAGGAGCACAGGCGGTAACTTCAATATAGCAACTCGCACGCATCGTGTCAAGAGGTTTTGATACCGTATTTAGTACCACACTCAAACAAGCACTACTACGGACAACAGCCTGTGCTGAGCCCGTTTTGGAAGAAGATAAATGGTTAAGCAGGCTCCGCAACTCTGCTCCGAAAAACGAATCACTTTCGCAACCGTCACTCGGATCAGACTCACTTGAAGCCTGCTCAGTGCGCTCATTCACTTTGTTCGTCTTCCTCCTCGATTGGCGTCATGGGCGCGGTTACGCATCGTCGTCAAGCCTACAAAGCTAGGCGGCGGCGCCGCATGGCGCGTGTCACAATTGACTCGGGCTCGATCCAAACCACGGCGAATCGAGATCAGCATGCCTGCACAGCCGCTTCAGAATTCTGTCGCTAGCTGCAACTCAGCACCCGAGATGCTAATTCTTGATAGGTAAGAGTCTGTACGAGTCACAAGAGCTGAATTAGTGCTCTACCTTTGAGCTACTGGCGCAAATGGAGCGCCAGATAGGATTCGAACCTACAACCTCTCCGATGTCGACGGAATGTATGCTCCTATCGTTGGAGCACAGACTCTATAACAACCATAGCGTCAACAGAGCGCTTTGTCAATACGTTTTGATACCATATTTGGTATCACATTATCTTATGCCAAACAGGAGCTTCAGCCTGATGCTGAGCCCCACAACGGTTCTAAATTGTATTCGGTGGATTTAAAGCCAGATTCCACTTACTTTTCTCCGTTGGTCCCGACCGCTCATCGAATCGAAATTTTCGCCTCGACAACAAAACGTTCGCTGTCAGGACAGTCGAAATCCCATCTTATATATGAAAACCGATCTTGTCAACAGCCTAATGCCCGACTGACTGCAACGCACTGCATCAGGATTTCAGCCTGATTTCTTACTCAACCTACCTGGAAAAAATATGTGAGCTCGAACTGATCGCTGAGAACACGGTCAGCTTCAAGAATAGCTTCCTCAGAGAGCGCGAACCTCTCGGTTTTCCGGTTTTCAAGAATGGCGGGAATTCTCTTAGCATGCCATTATGGCGCTGCGGGTAAACTTAGTATCAACACACCTCTTTTGGGGGAGGAATAAATGCGAATTCCAATTCGAACGGCTTTTGCGTGCGCATCCGTAGCAATTCTCGGTGCGGCTGGAGCGTCAGTTATCTCGGGAGTGTCTTCACTGCCAGCGAAATCCAGCAACCCGTATCACAACCCCTATCACAACACTAAACCAGTAATTACGGGCGTTCTGACACCATTCGCCTGCACCGGCTCGAGCGGTTCCACCGCAACGTCGACCTTCGTCAACCAGAACGTACATGGCGTGCGCCAGAAATTTGTCAGCGCTCGCATCGACGAATCAGACAATAATACGGCAGGCGCCGGCGCCACCGTCGACGGCATCGACGGATTTCCGTTCAATTCAATCAGTTTCTGGGTCAGCAGCTCGGCTCTGGACTCGAGTGTTGCAGACCGCTTCAGAATACGAGTAATCGGCGGAGATTCGAACGGCAATTTCATCAATCAACTCGTGCAAGGTAACGACAACATATCGATTACCAATGCAGGCAACGGATTCTCGCAAATCACATTGACACCGAGTACTCCCGTTGGAGACCTGGACGAAATTTCCGAGCTGACTCGCTTCTATATATTCGTTCGCCCAAACAGCAGCCATCCAAATTTGTCCGCGTTAATCGGCAATATCAAAATCAACGGCGTAGCCCCGGTGGCCAACACTACCGTCGGCACGGTTCCATGTCCGAAGGACTTCGATAACTAATCCCTGCCTCATCAGCAACTGCTAATCACTGGGCATTCGTGTCCAGTGATTTTGCTTTTGAACGCTCGCATTAGGCGATGGTTTCGAGGAGCAAAGAAATCAGCGACCAATTTTTAGAATGGTTTCCCGGGGTCACTCGCGAACAGGTTGTGGCTGTACTTAGTCACCCTCAATCAGCCTCATAAGATTCGGAAGATTACTTTCGCTGTCAGCCAAAATTACCAGGAGCCGTCCGTCGAGCTCATGGAACATGAAAAGGCCCTGGTCAGTTTGCAGAACCATTTGCATGACTGACCCGCGATCCATGCGCTGGAGCGTCACGTTATTATTGCTAAAGAGTGTGGCACCCAGCGCTCCAATCAGATGCACATCCGCCTCAGGCGGCAGTTCAGAGTATTCGACCGTGCCGTCCGGGCTCACGACCAGACCACCCAGAATGTGGGACTGCGACAGAAGCTTCTTCAACAAAACAACAGCCGATGGATCATCATTCATAGGCATATTATTCCTCGTGCACTTTGATCTTGCCAACGTTCCAATAATTTGATATAGATCTAATTAGATACCTATCTAAATAGATTTCCGTCTAATAACATCCACTGAATGGGTTGCAGTATTGAGGTTAAAGCTATGTCTAGCATGGAGTTTGTGTCAGTTTTGTCTTTCTTCAAAGCACTTTCTGACGAAAGCCGTTTAAAAATCGTCGGCGTACTGGCTTCGCAGGAAAGAAGTGTCGAAGAGCTTGCCAGTCTTTTAGATTTACGTGCACCGACCGTGTCGCATCATCTCGGGCGCTTGCGCGATGTGGGACTTGTCGCTATGCGTTCGGAGGGAACCACTCATATTTATCGACTCAATATAAAAGAGTTGCGCTCGCTCTCCAAGCAAGTGCTGGCAATGGACACAATCGTGACCATCGCAGATTCAGTGCCAGCAGATAGTTGGGAAAGCAAAATCCTGACTGATTTTTTCGACGGTCAACGACTGAAAGAGATTCCAGCCAGTCGAAAAAAACGCGAAGTGATTTTGAAATGGCTGTGCGAGCAATTTTCGCACGATGTTCGCTATAAAGAAAAGGAGGTCAACGAGATTATCTCGCGACACCATCCGGACTTTGCCACGCTTCGCCGCGAGCTGATCGGTGCCAATCTCCTCAAGCGAGAGAACGGCATTTATTGGAGAACTTCATAGGTTACTGGTCTAAGACGGACTTGCCATAGCTTTTAAGGAGTCCGGTCGGTCCGTCGTAGATCTCTGCCGCGCCTGCATCACGGAGCCAATCTTCAGGAAAGCCACCGGACAGAAAACCGATTGTGGTCAATCCGATTTTCGCTGCGGCTTCGGCATCGTATGGAGAATCGCCAATCACGACGGTTTCATCAAAAGATGAATTAAGCTTTTTGAGCGCCACTGCGAATACGTCAGGACTTGGCTTGCTTCTCTCGACGTCGTCCGCGGAGGTGGTTACGTCGAACAGCTCCTTTGCGCCAAGCAAGCCAATGTAGTAGTCCAACTCGTCTTGCTTGGCAGAAGAGCCTGCCGCGACCTTCAGTCCGCCTTTTTTGACGCGATCGAGAAGGGCGTGCGAGTCCTTAAACGGTCGAATGGAGTGCATATATTTGCTCTTAAAGTGCTCGCCTCGCCACTCCTTGAGCTCGTCCCCAAATTCTTCGATTTGCTCCTTCGAGATAAACGTAGGGAGCAGATGGTCGCCGCCTTTGCCGATTTGGTCTCTAACCTTTTGGAATGAAGTTTCAACACCAAAATGATCGAAGGCTTCTTTCCACGCCTTAGCGTGCAGGTCTACCGAGTCTATCAAAGTCCCGTCGATGTCAAAAATTACGGCTTTCATCCTAGCTCATCCATGCTTCGATTTCTCTACGGTAGACCGAGGGGAGGCTCTGCTTAGTTCCGCACAGACAAACTCTCTTCGCGATTTTAATGGTTCTGTAACATCTTACCTATATAGTCTCGCTACTCTTACCCTCAGCGTGCAATTGCGGCGTACAAGCCGCCAATTTATCGCTCTCGCCCTCTCTATATAAAGAATGAGCATGGACGCCGCCACTAGTACGGTTAGCCAAGTTGAATCCATCAAGACTCATGATGGAGCGCAACATGCGTTTCACCAACTTTCGAGCGATTACCAGAACTACAAAAGCACCCACACCGGGGCCGAGACCACCAAATATTGGAACAAGGTGGAATCTCAGCTAAAAACCGACGGGGTATTGCCGGACCTGGCGGTGGCTTGGGCGACCGAAAACGTCGGAAAGCCCAATGAAATCTCAGCTCAAAAACTTGATCATCTACCGAACAGCTCGGACGCATTGAACAAGACAATGGTTTCTGAGTTGAAAGAAAAATATCAGAAACTTGCGCACGATAACGGCGTCGGTAGCCCTGAAAATAAAGAACAAATCAACGATGCTGATGTTCATTCACGTTTGAAGGCAGACCAGTCCGAAAACCAGATGAAGGGCAAAGAGCCGATTAAAGGCGGCGAAGCAGCTAAAGCCGGCGAAGGATATTGGCACGTCGCGGCACGCTTGCTTAATATCGACCGACACAATGCCACGCCTGAGCAAAATCGCAAAATCTACAATACGATGAAGGAGCTGCAGCAACTCAACGGAGACAAACCGCTGCATCCCGGCGATCCTGTTGATATTCCTCAAAAGTATGCTCAGGCAAAGTCTGAAAATAAAAACACAGCCGCAAAATCAAACGAAGAGCAGAAGACCGAGGTGGTAAAACCTGCCGGAGTGCAAATTAAAAAGCAGCCGTTGCATGCAACTCACGTTGAGCCTAAGGCAGAGACAAGCCAGCAAATAACGCCAGCCCATCCTGAACAAACCCCGACTACGGATACCCCACAGCCTCGATCGAATGAAGCGCCCAAAGTCGAGACTTCCGCTACGCAATCAAATAGAAACCCGGCTAAGGTCAGTCAGGCTGAAACAGAAAACTCGTCCGATGCCACCGTGCAAGCGCCGGAAAAGCAGAAGGCTGCACCATTCTCGCCAGAGTGGGAACAACAACAATCGGCAGCATACGTGAAGGAATCGTCCGACGTCGGCAAGTCGATAGCCCAAAAACTGGCCGCCAACCCTAACGACGCAAAAGAGCGCGAACTGCTCGGCAAAGCATTGGACACGGCTACCACTTCGTCAGTTGATGGTGTCAAAGATGCGTTCATCAATTCGTTCAATAAGACCATGTCCGAGCAGCATGGGTCTATGCACATTGATTCCGCCGGTCATCTAGATGCAGCGGCACAGACGAAAGCCGAGGCACCGGTCCGGCAGCCAGAGCAATCCGCAGCGCCCAAGGACGAAGTCGCATCGAAAGTAGACACGCTCATCTCCGCACATAAAACAAGTGAGACTTTTGATGCATCGCAGAACAATTCGTTTGTGATGGGTTCAGCAGCCGAACGCCAATCGCAACAAAATAGACAAAACCAAGACAATGCGGAAGATGCGCTAAAAGCGAACATCAAAGATGCCGCAAAGAACGGAACCGAACAAGACCTTATAAATCGAATCAATAACGAAGCAGGTCGAGAAGGTTATCATGTCGAGACAAAAACAGAGTTAGGAACCCCTTATTATCATCTAGTCAACAGTCAGACAGGCGACGATATCACGATTTCGCAAACCGGCAAGTCGATGGTTGATGGCGAAGCAAGACAAGCTCAGGCCGATGCGGATTCCACCCGCCATCAGCTGGAGCAACAAGAGGCTTACAAGCAAGAGCAAGCGAGACCTAAACCGCAAAACGCTTCGCAAATGGCCGCTGAGATAGCAGCGGACGGTGGCAAACTTTCGGAAAATCACCAGAATGATCTAAGTAATTTGATTGACTCACAGCTTCGTCAACACAAAGATGTTGGGCAGTTAACGAGTCAGATCAATGAATCACTAGCTCATTCGGGTTCGAAGCTGAAAGTTGACCTGACAGTGCAATCAAAGAATGAAGATTACGAGAGAAACCCTAGCGAAAGATATCACAGACTTTCTCTCGACGTCACCGATACGTCTACAGGACAGTCCGTAACACAAGGGCAGAGGATCGACGTTATATCAGTGCCAATGACCTAGCCGGTGATTAACGGTCGTGCTCGCGAGTGATTGTCAAATCGCCGATTGTGATGGAATAGCTTTCTTTGGCACCAGTTGTGATGAACCGCACGAGGGCTTCTCCGGCTGTCGCGACAACGAGCAGGATGAGATTGCGTGCAAGTGGATAGTCGCAGACTTCGATCCCGCCGTCGGACGGAACCAGATAATTATCGTTCCACACCACTTCGCCGTACTCGTCGTTCACCCCAGCGTGCAGACAAGCGACGGAGTGGCTGCGGCAGTAATCTGTGACAAGCTTGCGCGATTTCGAGTTATCGAAAGTATCAACCACTAAGCTCGCGTCTTTCAGCAGTTTGCCGACATTCTTGTCGGTGAGCTCTCCTGCGTGCGCTTCTACGTCTGCGCCGACATCTCTATAGATAAGATTGCGCAGCATGTCAGCCTTGCGCGCGCCAACATCGTCCATCGAATAAACTTGAGTGCCGATGTTTGTTTGCTCGATTCGATCCATATCGATGATGGTGAGATGCGCGACTCCGATGCGCGCCAGATTGACCGCAAGGTTGGAACCCAACGCCCCGGCGCCGCAGATGTGGATGTGCGCGCAAGCGAGCTTTTGCATGAACTCGCGACCGCGATAAATTGTTTCGTGGTGCAGGCGATGTGTCATGTTCGCTTCCTAATACCCATCTTCCGCCAACTCTCTAAAAACTCCGACCATGCTCGTCAGATCGAAATCATTGTCCCGTCCACTCAGACAAACTCCGGCACTCAATACCATGAGATCACTGGGACGCACGGTGACTGTATGCGTGTCACCGGCGACGCTGAAGCGCACGGTAGCTGCATCTCGTCCCGAATACCAAAACGACTGCATCTGCGCCCCCGCATGTTTTAATGCGGAGTTGATACGAGTGGTGTCGTCAGCGGCGATAATTGCATCGTCACCATATTCTGCGAGAAACACCATTCGATAAGCAATGCGCTCTTGCGGAACCACTCCCGAGCAGCGCAGATCATTCGGCTGCACCTTGTCTGCCAAGGCTTTGTTGAGGGTTTTCGCAATCGCAGGATCTCGCCGGCGATCGACAGACTCGAACCAGAAAGTCGATCCATCGAAGCGCGCATTTATCGTGTCGAATCGGGAAGTTCGCTCGACTAGCTGTACAGGCACTGGACCTTCAAGTTTGATACGAGTGTCTTCCGTCGAGGCAGCCAGAGCCCACCAGCGATTTTCAAACTGAGTGACGAGCACAAGCTTGATGCGCGGGCAGAGCTTCAAGTATTTATCGATCACAGCAGGCGAAGGTCGATCGACGACCTTCGCTCTGCCTGGCGACGTCATTTGCAGAACAGCCCAGCCGGAAAAATCATCTTGGACTTCCAGTTCATAGACGATGCCCTGCAAACGAACGCGCACGCGTCCGCCACTGACCACGGGAGCGACAAATGTGCTCGTGGCAAATTTTCGCTCCGCCTCGGCCATCTTTGCGACAAGCGCGAGCGGATCGATCTTTTCGTTTTCGCTCATCCGAAAACGGCCTCAGGACGCAAAGTCATGTTGCCATTTTCATGGCGCTCGATGACAGCGCTCAGATTAGCGGGCGCCAGTTCCATGAAGTTTGCAACCGCGTTGCGAACCGCATCGTCTGCAGATGAAGCCGATAATCCAAGAGTGTCCAGAGCGATATCGCGGCTGCGCCCGTTCACGCGAACATGAATAACAGCACCGGCATTTCCGGTGGTGGCGCGTTCATACAAATTGTTAGCATTGTGCTCAGTCATGTGCAGCACCTCCTTGTTGATATACACCACCGAGGCCATTGTATCAGCGATATCGTGAAACGAGCGTGTGAATCTAATCGTAGACGCAGGAATGAAATTCCTGCGTCTACTGCATTGCGTCGAAAAGAATGAGCGGATCGGCTCGTCGGTAAACGAGCATCAAAGATTCAATGTCAGAGGGAGGTCTAAGAACAGCTAAGAATCAAAGTCAAAATCAAAGTGATCGTTGGAAGCGGTCGTTGATTTTTGTTGAGTGGGCGAGAAATCGAGCTGATTATTTTTCAGTGCTGAGCTGGCGGATTGGTCGAAGATCGGATCATTCATTGAGAGTTCCGACTGATTCGATTCTTTGCTTTGTCCGGCTATCGGAGCGGCTAAATTGCCGGTTCCATCAGAGCCGTAGATGTTCATGTTCATTGCCTTTTCAATAATCGCCGGATCGTCGATTTGAATCGGCAGAACAGAAACTTCTTTTCCGCTTGGTCCTGTGAGCTTTAACAGATTAAGGTCAGATCCCGTGGTCGGGTTCTGATTGAATTGGGGGCTGTCCCCAATTGGGAATATGCGTTCGGACATAGAGGGTTATCTCCGAGCTGGCTGGAGCGTGCTTTTTGTTTCAAGCATTCGTGCCGTCTTCGGAGAGCTATGACGGAACGCGGCCGCAGCGCAGTGGCTTTGCTTGGTAGTAAACGGAAAGAGAACGAAAATTAGAAGCGCTGCCTGGTCAGAGTCAGAATACGCTCATAGTAAAGGACGGGAGTGTCAAAGTCGGGGCATCCAGATTAGATGTTTCCGTCTACTGCAGAATATCTGCAGTTTGGTTCCCCAAGCCTGAGACCATGGGTGTTTCGCTCTATAATGATGCCGACGGTTTTGAGGGCGGACCCGGCATTGCTTAGTCGATTTAAGAAGCGCTGTATGGCTGGATTAGCGGTGATTTTGCTCGGCTCCTTTTGCGCGCCGAAAGTTTCGTCGGAAGAAACCGACAAAACAGGGGCGATCCAGCCGCTCGCTTCGATGCTGGAGCCGGAGAAATCCGCAGCCGAAAAGAAGGCAGAGACAGAGAAAGTACTGCGAGAGAAACTGAGACAGCTAACGACTGGCAACGACCCGGGGCTTAACGAAGACCTTCTGGCTAATCTTCAACACGAGCACCCGAGGCTTTTGATCACCGACAAGCGGATTGTCACCGTGCGCGATCTGATCAAAACCGATGCGCGAGCGAAAGAGTATTTTTCAACTCTGACTGCGAAAGCGGAAGGGATGCTAAAAGAGCCGACACCAGAACGACATATGGTCGGATCGGACGCGCTGCTGGAAGAGAGCAGGCGCGTGTCAAAACGAGTGACGACACTGGCTGGACTCTACAGATTGACTCACGACAAACGATACTTGGAACGAGCGCGGCAGGACATGCTTGCCGTTGCTGCGTTTCCCGATTGGAGCCCAAAGCACTTTCTCGATGTCGCTGAGATGACCGCCGCGGTGGGAATAGGCTACGACTGGTTGTACGCGGACCTGTCGGCTGAAGACCGCAAAACGATCGAACAAGCGATAGCGCATCTCGGACTGGATGCAGGTTTGGATGAGTACGCGAAAAGCGCCTGGTGGACACGAGCCGATGAGAATTGGAACCTGGTCTGCAACGGCGGTCTGACGGTTGGCGCGTTAGCAGTCGGCGATGTGGAACATGACAAAGCGAACCGCATGCTGCACTTCGTCAAGGCTTCAGTTCCCATCGCGATGCAATCATTCGCTCCGGACGGTGGTTGGTCCGAAGGTCCAGGATATTGGAACTATGCCACCAAATACTGCATGTTCATGATGGCGAGCATGCAGACCGCGCTGAAAACTGACTTTGGCTTCTCGAAATTTTCTGGCTTCGATCAAACCGGCTTCTTCAATATATATTGCTACGGTCCCATCGATAAATGTTTCAACTTCGCTGACTGTGCCGATGACCTGCGCAAAGCGCCGCAGATGTTTTGGATGTCGACTGTCTTCGACAAGCCGGTTTATGCAGGTGCGGAGTTGAACGCGGCAAGCAAGTTGACTGACATCTTTCACCTGCTGTTCTACCCGGCTAAGTTTGAAACCCAGGAAGAAGCGAAATTACCGCTGATGAAGGCGTTCGAAGGAACGAATGTTTGTACGATGCGTACTTCGTGGACAGATCCGGACGCAACTTTTGTTGGCATCAAGGGTGGTGACAATGCTTCGCCGCACGCACATTTAGATTTGGGCAGTTTCGTAATTGATTCGCAGGGGTGCAGATGGGCATTGGATCTCGGTCCGGATGACTATGATTTACCAGGTTACTTCGGGAAAACACGGTGGAACTACTACCGACTGCGAACGGAAGGGCACAACACTTTGACGATTGGGCGAGAGAACCAAGATCCAAAATCAAAGGCTAACCTATTCGCACCCCCTGTAACCACAGGATGGCCTCAGATTGGTGTGGCACTGACCGAAGCCTACGGAGGCGCAAGCGTAATTCGGGAAATTTTTATTGGTCCAAACGACACCATTTATTTAAGCGACTCTTTCAATGCAGTCGACCAAGAATGGACCTGGCACTTTCACACGCCCGCTCAAATCAGCTTGAGTGGTGATCGCTGCCGTGCTGCGTTGAATATGGCAAGCAATTTGGGTAAACCGGAGAAGCTCTTTTTGTTGATTAAAAGTTCCAGCAACTTGCACTTCACTATCGAGCCGGCAACTGCCCCAGCACCGCAGGCGCAGCAGGAAAAAGTTTCGGATCTCACTATCCATGTTCCAGCTAGGAATAACTCAGTCCAATTGCTCGTACTGCTGTCCAAACAACCAATCGATAGCAATGTCCCGGTGCAGCTGAACCTTTATAATTCCGTTGCGCCTCTACACCTCTTACATCTCCACGGAGCTTATAAACATGTCAAGCAAAACGGGAGTCCCTGACGGTTATCACACAGTCACGCCGTATTTGGTTGTGCGTGATGTGCCGAAGTTGATTGCGTTCCTGAAACAGGCTTTCGACGCAGAACTGGTCGAAGAAGTTAACGTTGAAGGTTCGATTACACACGCCGAAGTCAAAATCGGTGATTCGATGATTATGATGGGCGAGGCTCGTGGCGAGCGGCAGCCGATGCAGTCGATGTTGTATCTCTACGTTCCAGACACCGACGCGGTTTACAAAAAGGCAATGGATGCCGGCGCTACGTCCGTTATGGAACCAGTCGACCAGTTTTACGGCGATCGCAATGCAGGCGTCAAAGATCACAATGGCAACGAGTGGTGGATTGGCACTCGCAAAGAAAACATCTCAAAAGAAGAGCTGCAGAAGCGCACGGAAGCAAAGATGGCGCAAAAGAAATGACGAACGGGCAAGCAGTTGTCTGCTCGCCCATTCGATCAGTTGCATCAAATAAATAGACGATGAATCTATTTAGATGTTGCCGCGCAATTTAGAGAAGATGCACAAACGGAAGATTAATCAAGTGATGATTTTTCTTCTGAACAATCACCGGAGCCGGAGCTGGAACTACGACCGGGGTTGGTTCTGTGCGTTCAATAATTGTTGTCGGTGCTGGTGTGACTACCGGTACCGCATCCTGTTGGATGGTGGTGCTAGTGTAGGTTTCATCAGCCATGGCGCCGGCCATCGGCAGGAAGCTCAATGTGCAAGCGATTGTAAGAATACCAAGTTTCATATTTTCCTCCTGAGCAGAATTTTTTATTCGCCTCTCTCCGTTGCGGTTTTCGACGTAGCAATGCGCGCGCTGGTTCCAATTCCGAAACAAAATCAGTGCCCAGACTCAAGTTGATGCGTGCATAAGCTTGTCGCACAAAGATTCTGCAACAAGCTCAGACGCGAGCATGCTAAATATTTTTGTTGAATTTGGCTGCGTAGCCCGTCATTTCAACATACGCTTCGCCCTTAACAGGCTGCTTTTCCCAGGTGCCACTGATATTTCCGGCACCTTCCCAATAGGTCACCCCAGTCGAGTTTTTCGTCACCAGCTCTTGATCCTTCAATAAGGGGTCGATTGTCAGCGACGCATGAACTTGAGGTATATAAACTTGCCAACCCATTGGATAATTAGCACCAGTAGCGGTGCTCTTCCACGTGCCAGTAGACTTGATGGAAAAATCGCTAAGCGAAAGATGTTTGGAAGAACCGTCCGGTAGGATGAGCGTACCGCTGGAGTATGGATCGAAGCTTCCGTCGGTCCTGCGCATGACATAAAGCATCGCTTCGCAATTGTTATTCAACTGTATGCTGTACCAATCCCAACCGACTTGTTCTTTTGTCAGCTGATTGCTTCCGAATTCGTGATCCATCCACGATAGACCATCTACCTTCATAGCCTTGTCGCCAACCTTAATAGTTCCTGCTGTCTTCAACCTCGAATATGAGTAATAGTGACTGGCACAGCCCTTGCAGCCTGCCTTTTGGCTGACGCCGTCTTTGCCGTGAAGAACAAGCTGTTTTTGGGGCTCGAGCAACAGGTGCACACTGTATGAAGGAGATTCAGCATTGAGAACGAATTTGTCACCTAGCATGTCCATCGACCAATCTTCATTGAACACCCGAGCTATATCTTGCCTGGCATCGGCGGTACCAAATCCAGCTCGGTTGAGTTTTTCCTGAAAGAAGAATTTGTGCCCGGCACTGTCTGTGATGGCGTAATGTGCCAAGTAGATGTTCTTCAGACTCCACTTGCTTGTGGCTTTGTCGTCGATGTCTGGTGCTGTGCGAAAGAAAGTTAGTTCATAACCGAAAACACGACCATCGTCAGCATGCAGATGACCAGTGAAGTACCACCACTCCGTCTTGTAATCATCGTGCGAAGCATGGTCGCGTGGAAAGGAAAAATGATAGCCAGGCAGAGCTTGCGTAAACTGTCGGGCTCGAGCTGGTGGCAGAAGCACGAAGAGTGATGCTAAAAGCAGCAAGAATATCGACCTGATACGAATCACTTTAGCGACCTCCTACTCATCTCGGACCACACTGGGAGCAACTGTATTCGCGGCAATACGGGCAGGAATCAAACCAGCCAACAGTGCCGTCCCGAACACGAGCAATCCGGATTGCGCGATAAACACCCAGGGAAAACTGAATTGAACGGTCCAGCCAAAAGACTGTTTGTTAATCACATAAATAAGCAAGAGGGAAAGAAGATATCCAAGCACCAGCCCTCCTGCGTTGCCTATCGCACCGAGCAGTCCCGCCTCCACCAAAACGATGCGACGTAACTGCTGCTGTGTAGCACCAACATAACGCAGTATGCCGAAGTCGCGTTTGAACTCCATCACCAGCGCGAATAAGGCATTGATGACGGAGAGAAGAGCAACAGCTATTGCGATTGCGTGCAGAGCGTAAGTAATCGCGAACGTTCGGTCGAACACAATCAGCGCTTCTTTCCTGATACTGCCAGTAGTATTGATTGCCAACCTGGTGGCAGAGGGAATACGTCTCATGATCTCCGCACGCACTTTGTCGGGATCTGCACCAGATTTCACGTACACGGCGCAGCTACTGACCGACGTATCGCCAAACAGATCGATGTATTTGGATCGAGTGATTGTTACATAACCGAGGTCACTGGCATACTCATAGTAAACACCTCGAACGAAAAACGCCTCCACTCCTTTGGGAGTCATTAATTGGATGGTGTCTCCCTCTTTCACATGCCTGCGTATCGCAAAGGGTTCTGAGACCAAGCAATCTTTGTTGGTCATGCTGCTGCAAAGCTTCCGAGCGTCTTCACCAGAACGGAAGAGGAGGTGTCCATATTTGCCGACGACATCAAATTCGCCTGCGGCCAAATTTGTTCGCTCACCGTTGTATAAGATCGGCTGCTCAACGAAAGCATCGACTGCTTCTACGCCTGGTGTACTTCGAATTGCTTGCACAGTTGCTTCCTGCAAACGGGCTTGCTTACTGCCGCCGCTGCGTGCCGCGGTTTGGATAAAGAGGTCAGCCTTGAGTGATTGATCGACCCACATCATTACCGTCTGGCGGAAACTGCCGATCATTATTGCCAGACTAACCATCATGGCGATGCCGATCATAAGGCTCGCGGTAGCGACCGATGTTCGTCCGAGCGTTCCATACAGTGACCTGGCAGCGATTCTGCCTTCAGCGCTGAACAATCGCTCGCAAATGCAAGACAGTGGTGGAAGGATTGATTTCAGCGTTTGTGGCATCAGCAGCGCGCAACCAATAATTGTGGCAAGCGATGCCACGTAGCCGAAGACAGGCAGCCCATTCACCGGGGGCTGAGCAGCCGCAATTGCGGCGAGCGCAAGAACAGTGAAGGCGTAGATCGCGAGGCGCCCTGCAGATCGACTGGTTTTCATCTCATACGAAGCTCGCCGAGCAGCCTCCGCCGGAGCCACGCTCGCTGCTTCCATCGCCGGAGCAAATGCAGCGGCAACGGTGAGAGTGACACCGAGCGCAAAGGCGCCGAGGAGAATAACAGGATTGACAATTACAGTTTCAATCGGCTCTTTGAAGTAGAAGTGCTCGAAAGTCTTGGCGATGGAATCAAGCGCCCCTTGCGCGAATAGAATCCCACCAACAATGCCGAGCGCGGTTCCAACAACTCCGAAAGCAAATGCTTCAAGCAAGAACAGAGCGAGAACCTTTCCACGAGAAACTCCAATTGCGCGCAAGGTTCCGATCTCGGTACGACGACGTATCACCGAGATGGTCATTGTATTGTAGATGAGGAACATACCAACCATGAGCGCGATGAACGTGAGAGCAAGAAGATTGCATTCGAATGAACGCGTCATGTTTTCGACCTGTACGCCGCGCTGCGACGGACGCTCTACAGATACATCAAGAGGCAAATCATGACGCAGCTTTTCCTGAATATCAGACAGTTCTTCGGGCGGAGCGATAATCTCAACGCGAGTTATCTTCCCTGGCATGTCCAGGCACTCTTGGGCGGTACGAATATCTGTGACGATTAGATTGCCGCTAAAAGCTCCGCCCAATCCCTTTGACGACATGATGCGCACAACTTTGAGTTTGCGAGCATGCTCGTTTATGAGGAGCGTTAATGTGTCGCCGACGGAAACTTTTTGCTCTGCTGCAAGGCGCGACCCGATTAACGCTGCATTCGGTGCCAGGACGTCGGTACTTCTTCCGCTCTGAGATGCCGAATCATCATATGTTTTAAATTCAGGATCGCACAACATGTCGATGCCGATAAGCTGAACTACGGGTCCGTCTTCATCCCGAAGCATTACATTCTCTTCGATGATGGCAGTAAATTTCGTTGCCACCATCGGCAACCATCGAATCTTGTAAAGCAGGTTTTCATCGAGCCGGGCGGAGCTTATCGATTGAATTTCCAGGTTGGCTTTACCAGCTACTCTATCGACAGTTTCCTTGAATTTGTCGAGAGCAGTGTGATTGGCTAGACTGATCGCCAACAGCACCGCTACGCCGAGTGCAATACCGGATATGGTGATAATCGTGCGCGCAACATTTCGGCGAAGGTCCCGGCAGATGAAAGTTCCAAAAAGTTTTATGAGAGAGAACAACATTGCTGCTCACCCGTAATGCATCCGTCTCGCATAGTGACAAGGCGATCGGCATAACTCGCAGCTTCGCTGCTGTGAGTAGCCATGACGACCGTTCGTCCTTGCTCCTTGTTGATCTTGCGAAGCAACTCCAATATTGCCGTTCCATTTTCCGTATCGAGATTTCCAGTTGGCTCATCCGCCAGTATCAAGTTCGGTGCGTGCACGAGAGCGCGTGCAATAGCAACACGTTGCATTTCACCGCCGGACAGCTGAGCTGGGTAAAAGCGCGCCCGCTCGCTCATGTGGACATTCGACAGCATATTAGCGACTGCGCGAGCCAGTTCGCCAGCGCCCTTTCCATCCAACTCCAACGGCAGCGAAACATTCTCGGCGACCGTCAAGGTTGAGAGAAGATTGAAAAACTGAAAAATATATCCGATTTTTCTTCGGCGCACGGTCGTCAATTTCTCATCGTTAAGAAGCAGGATATTGTCGCCGTCGAGCAAAACCTCGCCTGTAGTCGGCTTGTCGATGCCGCCCATGATGTTTAGAAGAGTGCTTTTCCCACAGCCGCTCGGTCCCATGATTGCGAGAAATTCGCCTTCGCGAATCGAAAGGTCAATAGTGGTAAGCGCCGTGACGTGATGGTCTCCGTACGTCTTGGAAACACCGCGCAACTCGACCAAATTTTTTGAACTCGTCGCCATGCGAAAGCTCTACCGCCTGCCCACCGGCATTGTAGCTGATAACCACATCCTAATTCTTGCAGCCTACCGTGAACTGTACGAGAACTGCACGCAGTCGCAGGCTGATGTCAAATTACCAACCTTCCGAGCCGCTTGCAAAAGGCGCCTCATGGATTCGTCGGGATTGGGCTCCCCTCAGGGATTCGTTGGGATTGACTGCCGCAGCTCTGCTCACCACTTGCGACACGACGTTTCGGATGCTCCCAGAAGAAATAGCACATGAGTCTGGTGGCGGATATTTGCGTGCTTGGTTTATCACCGATGAATATTGCGCGCCGACCGCCGGGCCACGAGTGGCCGCCGTTTTTGAGCGTGTACAAACACACCTCGGTCCCACAATCGCCTCCTGAATAAACCTCCTTCTTGATCTGGCCACCATCGCGAACTTCGTTTGGTTCTGCTTTGCAGTGATCGTGCTGTATCCAGAATTTGATAGAGTCGGCTTCCGAAGTCGATTTTAGTTTATAACCTAACATGCCTCCGATGCCACCATCGAACGGAACGATGTGATCCTTTGCACCGTGAAATACAATCACACTGACAGGAAATTTGCATTCACCTCTGCAGGGATACATGCACCCTGCCACGGGCGCAATTGCAGCCACCAGGTCCGACAGTTCATAACCGGCGCGATACGCGAGCATTCCGCCGTTCGATATACCTGTCACGTAAATACGATCGCGATCTATTTTATAATCAGATGAAACTTTTTCGATCAGCGCACGAAGAAAGGCGATGTCATCTACACCTTTTCGTTTTGCTGGTCCACAGCATTCTCCAGCATTCCACGTGCGCAAAACACCGTTTGGATAGGCAACGATAAAATTGTCTCGATCAGCCTGCTTCGACATCTGCGTGTCCCATCGTGCAGTTCGCGCGGTTCCGATGCCGCCGTGTAAAACAATCACCAGCGGTGTCGGACTCTCGGGATCGTACTGTTTAGGCAGATGCACCAGATAAGAGCGTCGGTGTCCATCGACGCGTAGACGATCGCAGCGGTCCTTTGCGGCAGCAGAAACGCCATGAATTATCACGATCAGCGAGGCAACAGCCGCAATATACAGTTTCCGTTTCATCCCAAACCAGCTCTAGATCGGGGCGATGATAGCACAGGACTATCCCGGATTTTCGTTGTGTTGCTTCGGGTGTGACCAGAAGAATTGGCACATAACTTCGGTGGCGGAGATTTCGCTGGATGGTTTGTCGCCGAAGATTGAGCCTGCGGTGCGTCCGCCCGGCCAATGGTGTCCGCCGCCTGCCAGGGTGTAGACACAGACTTCCGTGCCGTCGGAGCCGCCCTTGTACAACTGCCGCATCACATGTCCCGTAGTCTCACAGATCGGGTCACTGGCGCAATGGTCACGGTGCACCCAAAAATCAACAGCTTCAGCGGTAGGAGTGGCATGCACTGAGAAAAACCAGCACTGTCCTCCGCCAGCAATTGGCACGAGCTTGTCTGCGGTGCCGTTAAAACAGATCACGCTCACCGGCTCTTTCACGCCGGTTTTAGGAGGAAACATGCAGCCCGCAACAGGAGCGATGGCCGCAACGATATCTGATAACTCGGCACCGGCACGGTACGCCAGCATGCCGCCGTTCGAGAGGCCTGCGATATAGATTTTGTCGCGATCGATATTGTATTGGCTTTCAATTTTCTGTATCAATGCTCTTAGATAGGCAATGTCATCAACCTTTGCATCGTATGCCGGACCGCAGCAGTCGCCGGCATTCCAGGTTGCTGCCGTCCCTGTCGGGTAGGCGACTATAAAACCATCGCGGTCAGCTTGTTTTGACATGCGAGTGTCCCAACTGACCATCGAAGCGTTGCACGCAGCACCGTGTAAGACCAACACAAGAGGGACCGCTTTGTCCTGGTCGTAGCATTTGGGCACGTGCAACTGATACGAGCGCTTGTGCCCATCCAGTTTGACGTGGCTGTGCACGGTGCGAGCCGAGACAGCGGTCGTCGACAGACAGCAGAGGGCAGCTAAGATGACGGCTAATCGATGTCTGGCAACCATACTTCGAACTCATACTGCAGACTAACGTTTTATCTAATTACAGCCGCCGGCAGCAGATAAACCAACACTTCATCTACTGTTGACTCAGAGGTTGGCACGGGCGCCGTTGCCATAAGTAATAAAATCTATTATGGTGTGTCTGGCATCAGCGCCCAGCACCTAGAAAGCTACTCCCTGGCAGTTCGTCTGAAGAAGCGCGACGATCGTGAAAGCAATTTGATGGGGAGCACCTCTGATCCCTATCGAGATACCGTCGGCGAGCAGTTGCTCGAGGCGATGCAGTTTCAACTTCCACTGCGCAAATACCAGCAGGAGATTCTCGGACTGGTTGAGAAAAAACTGGCAGCCGGTGAACGCCGCATGCACTTAGTCGCACCGCCAGGGGCAGGAAAGACAATCATCGGACTGCAGATTATCAGCCAGCTCAAGTGCAACAGCCTGATTCTCTCTCCCAACACGACAATCCAATCGCAGTGGGGGCAAAAGGTCGATCTGTTTCTGCCCCCGGATTTGGCGCCCTACGGCACCGAGAATTTGATTGGCACGCACGAGGACAAGCCACTTAAGCCGATCACGATGCTCACTTATCAGGTGCTTTCCACACCTGGTCGCGAGATTGAGTATCTGGAGAGGCTCGCCCATGACTCGTGGGTGGCTGAGCTAACGGGCGGCCGTTCGATTTCGGTCGGTGAGGCGGAGCTGCGCATTGTAGAACTGTTGCAGAACAATCCCAAAGCGCATCAACAAGAGCTTGGGCGCCACGTCAGTCGCCTTCGACGCAGGCTCACGGACGTCCTCGATCTGAAAGAAGTTTTGCACCCGAACGCACTCGACCTTTTGCAGGCGCTGCGGCGGCAGAAATTCGGCGTCGTAATTTTCGATGAGTGCCACCATCTTACAGATTACTGGGCGGCCATCATGCACCATCTCGTTAAGGTGCTCGGCGACCCGGTAATCATCGGACTGACAGGAACGCCTCCCGAAGGCAAAACCGCCAATCAGGAGACACGCTATCTCTCGCTTGTCGGCGAAATCGATTATCAGGTTCCTACGCCGGCCTTAGTGAAAGAGGGCGGATTGGCGCCGTTTCAGGATCTCGCCTTTTTCACCGAGCCCACAGAAAAAGAGTTGCAGTTTCTCGAAGAGCAGCACATTGAGTTTCACAACCTTCTAGAAGAGCTCACTACGGCGCTGCCAACTTCAGAATCCATCGCCGCAGCGATCGCTCAAACCGACTCCAACCCATCTGAGCAGAAGCCGGAAGAGCTGTTGCCGCCGCTTACCCAATGGGTGAAGGAGAAAGTATTCAAAGCGGTGCAGAAAGATGTGGTGCGAGTGCATCCTTCGCACGATCTAGCCCGCAAGAGCGAAGTGAAACCGCCCCAGTCGGGGGACAAAGCAAAAGCGAACGGAAAGACAGCCAAGAAAAACGGGTCGGCGGAGAAGGCATTAAAAGCGAATACCACAGCGATTCAAGCCGCAAGCGTCGACACGCAGGGCAAGATTGTAATCACCGGCGGGTGGACAGACTTGCTGCACAATCAGGTGGAGTTGGCCCAAGCTCTCTGTCGCTACCTGTATAAGGTCGGCATTGCATTTCCCCGCAATATCGAAGTCTCCGAAGTTTTGACGCAAGCCCCAACGATTGACGATTGGATGCGTGTGCTAGATGATTACGCCGCGCACAAACTAAAGGTAAGCGGGCATCCTGCCGACCAGAAATTGTACGAGCGCATTCGCGCGGCAGCGAGAAAACTCGGCTACGGCATAACCGAACAGGGACTGCGTAAACAAGCATCTCCGGTCGATCGAGTGCTTGCCTTCAGCAACAGCAAGCCACAGGCTGTGGCGCAGATATTGGATATCGAACATCGCATGCTGCAAGAACGTTTAAGAGCAGTTGTCGTGACGGACTTCGAGCGCATGTCGGTGACATCGGTCAAGACATTGAAAGGCGTGCTCGACGAAGAGTCCGGTGGCGCCGTGGCTTGCCTGAAGACGCTTTTAGCGAGCCCTATCAGTGAGTTTATCAATCCCTGTCTCGTGACCGGCTCGCTTCTCTTAACGGATAATCGCATCACCGACAAGTTTGTCGAAGCGGCACAAGAGTATCTCAAGAAAGAAGGGCACGGCATCAAGCTGCACGCGCAACGCGATGAGAATTCGCCGTTTTCACATATTACCGGCAGCAGTTCCAGTTGGGAATCCAAATTATACGTCGGCATGGCCACTGCAATCTTCGAACGGGGCATCACGAAATGCCTTGTGGGCACAAGGGGCTTGTTTGGCGAAGGCTGGGACAGTCAGTCGCTTAACACGCTGATTGATTTGACGACAACCACATCACCTGTTTCGGTTAAACAGTTGCGCGGGCGATCGATTCGTATTCAGACCAACGATCCACTGGGCGCACACAAAGTGGCGAACAATTGGGACGTCGTCTGCGTTGCGCCCCAACTGGAGAAGGGACTGAACGACTACTACCGGTTTGCTCGCAAACACGATTGCTTCTTCGGAATGTGCGACGATGGGCACATCGAACGCGGTGTCGGGCACGTGCACCCCGCGTTTTCCGACCTGACGCCGATAGAGGTGTTTGCCTCGTCAGAGCAGTTCAATGACGAAATGATGCAGCGAGCGTTGTTGCGCGACCGCGTTTACAGGCAGTGGGGAGTCGGACAACCGTACCATAACAAGACGATCGGCTGCGTTGAGTTCACCAAGCTTCGCAGCCTCGCATTGACACCGCCGCATCTGCGGCGCGATCTGCAATACAAAGACCATGCCGCGCACTTGCGGGCATCGCTGGTCGGCGTCTGGGCGGAGTGCGGAGCCCTTGGGGCAGCGGCATCTGCCGGACTCTCGTTCGTTTTCGCGTCGATGGGGACACTGGGCTGGTGCCTTGCCGCATTACCCTTTATAGGTATGCTCGTCTTGGCGCAGCGCCGGTGGAAATCTCTGTATGGAAGGATGCGCAAGGAGATCTGTTGCCCTAACACGCAGGATTCTTCGCTCGATGACATCGGCAGCGCCGTGTTGAGCGCATTGCAAAAACGGAAGTTCCTTCCTCTGCATGTTCGCAGGGAAGACATCAAAATCTCGCGCCGCTCGGATGGCACCTATCGCGTTTTTGTTGATGAAATCGAGCCAGAGCTGTCCAATGTCTTCATGACCGCCTTTAGAGAAGTGATGGCGCCGATTACAAACCAACCGTATCTGATACCGAAGTATGAGTACTTCATCGGCTCGCCCGAGCCTGAGATTAGCGACGCGCCCGAGCTAGAGGACCAACCGCCGGAGCTTCGCACGCAGCCTGCTCCGTCCAACCTGGCTAAATTGGATAGCCAACCTCAACAGGTTTCCCCTAATGATCAGGGCGTGAATTCCCTAGATCTAACTTTCGATCGCAAGGAAGCGCTCTTCTTCAAAGCGTATCTTGCCGGCAGAGCGAAGCCACGCATAGCAGCCTATCATGCGGTTCCGTCGCTATTGGCTCGATCAGAGAAAGGAAGAGAAGCATTTGAAACAGCGTGGAACAAATACGTCAGCCCTGGTTTTATCGTCGCGACAGAAACCCAGCCACAACTCATTGATCGCTATTTCGGCGTCGGTCCCAGCCTGTCTCAACGTGTGCTGTGGGAGTAGCGCGACCTCCACTGTAAAAGCGCATTTCCATGACGATACCCGGCTCAGAATGCCGTTAAATACACGAATTCTGCATAACCTCTTTACACACGCATAACAAATAGTTGTAGACGAAGAACAACAGCAGCGACCTGAACAAATTTCTGGACAGCCCGAGAGCCTTACTTCATCAGGTTTTCCGAAGCTGTCAAAGCATTGATCGAACTTTGCCGGAATCATTTCTCAGCGATCGGCGTCATTCAGTGTGTAGCGCATTGACTGACTCCCAGTGAGCGCCACAGAGAAAGAAGTCCGAAAAGCATCAAGCTATAACAAACAAATAGGAGAGATTGAGAAATGAAAAAGCTGTTGATAATACCCGCCCTAATCGCTAGCTTCGTAGCGATGTCGGGCACGATGCCGGCGATGGCATGGCATCATCACCATCACTGGCATCATCATTGGGGCTGGTAACGGTAACGGGCTTAGCCCGGCACAAAAAACATAAAGAGCTTCGCAGTAGCAACAGCGAAGCTCTTTCGTTTTGAATCGGCGCAAACTACTCTTTCATATGCGAACGCAACAGAATATCCGAGAGCAGTTCAAATCCTTCTTCATCGAACTGATTGTTGTGTAGAGCTTTCTCGAGGAATCGTTTTTCTTCGTCGGAGACGACTCCATCGGACATGATCAACTCACGAATCACTTTCGCTTCGTATTTGCTGACCTTATTGTCATCCTGCAACGCCTGACGCAGCGCTTCATCTAATGTCAACACGCCCATAATCTCCTCCACCTTAACGAGAAAGAGATTATACAAGCTTGGCGGCGATGGCAACGTATCAGCGACTCGACAGCTCACGGCGCGGAGATAATGCCTTTCGCGTCCACCGTTACTTGTGCGTTCTTCGGACCTTTCTTAATTACGAACGTAGCCGGTCTGACGGGCACTCCCGCGGGATCGAAGACAATCTGTCCCTCGACCGCAACTCCTCGCGGCAATACGATCTCCTCGATCATGTGCCGTTGATCTTCAATCAGATACGCCGATGGTTCAAGCGGAGTGCCGGCGCGACTGACGACCGAGATGGGCAGAGCATGATCTCGGGCGAGCTGTTTTGCTTTGCGCAGATCCTTGACCAAGTCCACGGTAGTGTTTTTCACCATCAACGAAGTTTCGGTCACGCCCACGACGCGCATCGCAAAAAATGGCAGCAGCGCTAACATGCAGGCAAAGACGAGCGTTTCGAACTTGCGCATCAGCGGCCAATTGACGTTTTTCAACAGTCCACCCAACGGCTCGCTGCGCTTGCCTTCTTTGCTAGTGCCGTCTGTTGCGTCGCTCAATTCGTGCTCGTTGCTGAGAGGTGCCTGAACCTTGGCATGTCCGATTCTTATACACCACAACTATAGCGTCTTTAATACTGTTGACTAAGGACAAGTCAGCGGAAGCAGCGCGGCGAGCGAGGAGGATCGAGCGACGGAGCGGATATAAAAGGAAGGAGCTCTTCCAACTTCCGCTTGACATTCATTAGACAAGCCTTATAATCGAAAACGGTTCTATTTACTAGCTACCTGACTAGCCATTTTCGCCGTTAGACCCTCGTATCCAGCGAGGCTAGTTTTCGCCTGCCTGATTCTCTCCCGCGTAAGACCAGCCAGGCTCTGTTGTCCCTTTCCATGCGCACAGGCGAGGAATAGAGAATGATTTCAACTCAAGCTGGCACTAAAATGCAGACCGGTTGGGGACAAACCAGCCAGGTAGAGGCGATGCAAGCCATGGAAACAAAGGACGACTTCGGCAATGCCGCTCGCCGCACCATGTACTCGAACTCCGGCTCGTTTCACAAATTCGAATCCATCCCACAGACGAAAGCAATGGAGGCGCAGAAAGTAATGCCCGTTGTCAACTTCGATTGGGAGCACTACAAGGGAGAAGCCGAGACCGCTGCAAAATACGGCAATTCCAAAAAAGCAGAAGCGATGTGGCTCGCCTCTCTGGAAGTGGCAGAGCGCTTCAGCAATAAAGATCCCAGACTGGCATACTCGCTCGATAACGTGGCCAGCATTTTCGCCGCCACCGGCAACCTCGGCAGAGCCGAGGTTTATTGCAAACGGGCGCTGGAAGTCTCTGAAGAGATTTACGGCAAGACGCACCTAAAAACCGCCAACTGCATCAATAATCTGGCGGGCATTTACTACAATCAACGTCGCTTCAGCGAAGCCGAGTCTCTCTGCGTTTCAGTTTTGACGACGTACAACAAATTGCTCGGACCCGATCATGCTGATGTCGGCATGGCAGCCAATAATTTGGCCATGCTCTATCACGCCCAGGGCAAGTACGGTCTGGCAGAGCTGCTGTATGAGCGGGCTTTGCCCATTCGCAAGAAATCTCTCGGTAAAGCACATCCTGTCGTCACCGCGCTGATGGAGAATTACGCCAACGTTCTCTCGCAGATGGGACGCCACGAAAAATCGCAGGCGGTTCGCTCCGACCTGAAGAGCAGCGGCGTCTGGCACCTGTTCGAGAGCAGAGTACCGCTTTTCCAAGTGACCGCATAAAACTGCATTTCTGTCTCACTAGAGTGCGGAGTTTTCGCCTGCTCGCCGGGTAAGTATGATTATCGGTCCGGCATCGACCGAACAACTTCCGGCAGTTTAGGGCGAAGTAAAACGATGGGATCGGACAGCGTCAAATACAAACCCGGGGAGAGCGTCACCTGTCGCATCAAGGCGCCTGAACCAGGCGGATATCTCGTCGAGATTTTGCCATCGGGAATTGAAGGTTTTTTGCCCAGTCAGGAACCAATCGAATTGGGGCGCCAGGTACCAGGGACGTTCGTCTGCATGAGCAACGGCCGTGCCTTGATGGCATACGCCTTCATGATCGGCACCACTGAACGGGTGCAGCTCAGCACGGCAAGCGATTCGGAAACCGCCTTTGCAGTGTGGGCGGACTCGTATCCGCGCACCGTTCGACTGCGCCGTGCCGTCGACCTTTTCATGCCGCCTTTTGCCAGCGTGCCGTCCGTGCGCAGAGTGAAAGGAAAAGACGCACTCAGATTGATTGATACCTGGGAACGAGGAAAATTCACGGGCTGCATCAAAGTGGCAGCCCAACAACGTCTTTCACGCTCAGCCTGTCTCTACTACAACGGACGCGCCGTAGGTTCGGTATACACGAAAAAACCGGTCGTCGATCCGTTTCCCGTTGAGATGGCGCTCGAGCAGATGATGGACGATCTGCAAACAACAGAAACGCAAATCGAGTCGTATGATTTGCCTTCAGACTTGGTTTTGTCGATGTCGTCTATGTTTCTCGGAGTGTTGGTACAACGTCCGGAAGACAGCACGACGCCAAATTTCGAGTTCGCCAATGAATTGATCGAGCAGTTCGCACAGCGCAAAGAGACAGCGTGCATCACGCTAAATGATGCCTCGCAGCAGTCGTTGTGCGGGTTGGTATTCATTTCGGATGGGCTGTTCAAGGGCGCTTACTCGATCGAGGAGAGACGTTTTCGCTCGGACAGAGAGTATCTGGAAGAGTTGTTCGACAAATTTCTCAGTGCCAAAATAGAAGCGTACATGCTGCCGGAAGTTTTGATGACGAGCGAAGTGAAATTCGGCTACGCTTTAACCGGCGAGCAGTTCAGACACAAGCATTAGAAACGCGACAGCCCGCTTGTGGAGTACCAGGCTCCTATTTGTGATAGCAAAAGCCGATGCCAGGCAGAGCCTGGCGCTCCGCATTGCGACACGGTTTAAGAACAATCATGCGGTTTGGATCTGCGCGGCGGATTCGAGTCCAAGCTCTTGTATCATCAGCTCACGCATGGCGAATTTCTGACATTTGCCGGTGACGGTCATCGGGTATTCGGTGACGATTTTGATGTAACGCGGAATTTTAAAGTACGAGATCCGCTCTTTCAGCCACTCCGCAATTTCTTTCGGGGTTGTGGTCGAGCCTTGTTTTAACATCACCCAGGCGGCGACTTCTTCGCCGAGGTTTTCATCCGGAACGCCAAACACCTGGGCCTGCGCGATGGAAGCGTGCTCGTGCATAACCTCTTCGATTTCGCGCGGATAGATGTTTTCGCCGCCGCGTATGATCATGTCTTTTTTGCGACCGGTGATGTTGATCAATCCTTGCTCGTTCATGACGCCCAGATCGCCCGAGTGCAACCAGCCGGACTTGTCGATAGCATCAGCGGTGGCACCGGGATTGTTCCAATAACCGAGCATGACGCCATGTCCTCGGCTGAGAATTTCGCCTTGCATTCCACGCGGAATCACGGCACCAGATACGGGGTCAACGATTTTCACTTCGATGCCAGGCACGGCTCTGCCCACAGTGGTGGCGCGAATCTCCAACGAGTCATGCACGCTGGTCGCCGTCATCAATGGAGACGCCTCGGTCAAGCCGTACAAAATAACAACATGCGCCATGTGCATTTTCTCGGCGACACGTTTCATCAGTTGCACCGGACATGGTGCCCCGGCCATAAAACCGCCCATCATGGAAGACAGGTCAAACTTACTGAATTCGGCGTGTTCGAGCTGCCCGATGAACATCGTCGGCACCCCGCACACATGGGTGCATTTATATTTCTCCAGGGCTTTGAGCACATCTTCTTCATTGAAGAATGGGCACGGAATAACAACCGTCCCACCGACACTCATAGTGGCAAGGCTGCTGCTGATCATGCCACCACAATGATAGAACGGCAACGGAATACAGAATCGCGAGTTGCCGTCGAGCTCCATGGCGCGCGCCGCCAATAGAGCGTTGTTCAAAATATTGTGATGACTGAGCGTGACGCCCTTCGGCAAGCCGGTAGTGCCGGAGGTGTACTGAATATTGATCGGATCATCGAACTGCAGCTCGGCCATGCGCTTTTCCAGCTCGACTCGAGGAAGCTCGCCACCCATGGCAATGACGCGATCGAACGACATCAACTTACCTTGCAATTCGAGATCGTTACCGATGACGACTATGTGCTTTAAATCCGGCAGGCAAGTTAGATCGTGATCGCCTTCACGACAGAAAAGATTGTGCACCAGACCGTTAAGCATCGAGAGATAATCGCTCGATTTGAAGTTCGGTATGACGACGAGGAGTTTTACACCTGACTGGCGCAGCGCGTATTCCAGTTCATGTGTACGGTAGGCCGGGTTGATGTTGACCAAAATGCCGCCGACTTCAGCGGCAGCCAACTGAGTAATCACCCATTCGGTGTTGTTCGTCGACCAGATTCCGATTCGATCGCCGCGTTCTATTCCCAGTCGAATAAAACCGCGAGCCAGGAGATCAACGCGTTCTTTCAAATCGGCGTAGGAAAGAGTCTTGCCGCGAACACAATCAATAACGGCAGGACGTTCAGGATTTCCGGCAGCGATGAGAGAGAAATGCTCGCCTAACGTGCGCCCCAATAACGGTTCGGAGCTGACGCCCTGGTCGTAACTCAACACCATTTGCCCGGTTCGCTCAGTCACATTAGCCGGTTCGTTTTGCAGTTTAAGAATAAGCCCCTCACATGGGGATCGATTCGCTACCGCCCAGAATCAAAACGTGGTCGGAATCGCGATGCAACCGCGCAAACTTTTCTTGCGAAGTGGGCTTGATGTCCTTGCGGCGAAGCTGGCGCTGCTGTGCGTCCTGGCTTTGCTTAATGTAGTCGGACGCCTGTTTTATCTCAGGGTCCGCGCTTACAGAAACAGTCGGCAATGCGGCTATGATGGTCTTGTCGTTCTCTGCACCAACCGGGGCGTGAAACATCATTCCCACAACCGAGATTGCACAGATGGCTACAGTTCTATCGATACCTGACAACATCTTGGACCTCATGAACTCAGAAGAGGAGTATAAGACTTGCGTTTGAGTTTCAAATGCTTCTTTAAATGGTTTAAGATTTCGTACAATAAACCGCAATGTCAAGCGCTTATCAACGCACCCCCTGCATGACTCGAAGGGTGTTCGAAGGTTCCCAAGAATGGAAAGAAATCGTCAACGTTTGGTTTATCTCATCTGTGGACTTCTGCCTGCCTGGCACCCGTGCCTGCCGGTATCAGCCCAGATAAGCGCGCAGGCGCGCATGGAACTGACAGAGCTAGTTAATAAAGGCAACTATCAGATGGCGCGGGGACAGTATCAGGTAGCTATCGACACCTACAACGACGCTTTGATGATCGACCCGTTGAGTCAGACCGCCAAAGATAACATCGTGCTCTGTCACAACAATTGGGGTATCGCGCTGTTTCATCAAAGAAAGTACGAGGAGGCTCAAGCTCAATGGAACGCAGCCCTCAAACTCAATCCATTAGATAGGAATGCAAAACAAAATCTGCACGTCCTCAAAGTAACGCTCGACCGCCTGGGCGTCACCGGCGGAGCCGAAGGAGCGGCAGAGGGTGGAGTTAAAGGCAGTCCCAAAAGAGCTGCGGCAAAAGCGCCGGCAGCGCGCGAAGACAATGGCACCCCGTCTGCCAATGACGCCACCGCTTCAGGTGCGGTCATTCTCAATCCAGGGGTGAAACAATCAGGAGCGGGCGAGGCAGCGGCGACATCGCCGGAAACAACCTCCGCAGCCAGCAGCACAGACGAATTCGCCGGCACCAGCATAAAAATCTTACCCTCGTCTTCAGCGACGCCACCGCCGGCAACACCACCACCTGCCGCGGTGCAACCGGCGCCAACGCCCACCCCGAGCGTTTCCGCACCGCCCCCTCCAACTGTACAACCCGTTGCCGGTGCAAACATGTCACCGTCGACGATCGAAGAACAGTTAGCCGGCGTCGAGTTGAAAGTGTACGGGCACAAACAAGAAAACATGCCGATCTTCCAGCGTCTGGACAAGCTCGAGATGGACACGAGCGGAGCAGTTAAACCAGGCACCGTGCAACAACGCATCCAGACATTACGGCACTCGTACGGTCTGTGATTAATCAGAACCGCTGCCACGGGCGCGTACAACGCCTACGAGCGCGGTGTGGAACGCCGGGCGCCTGCCCGGCATCGGAGACGTCTGACCACGAATTAGGTGCCAGCCAGGCTCCACATGCGGTCACGTTACGCCAGGGCGGCTGCCAGTGGTGCTGGTGCTGATACGCGGTGGCGGTGCGCTTCTTCCACTGCTTCTGATTCTATCGCCCAGACGTACAGGCAAGTGTAGAAGGCGGCGCGAATATATATGGATGCTGCCGTAACGACAACGACCATGCACGCCCACGACAGAGCCATCATGCCGATCAGAGGCAAGGCGACCTGAATGTTCTGAGATCTCAGATACATGAAACCACCGAAACAACCGACACCTATGAGGTAGACGAGGAAGCTCACGGCTTTGCAGATTGCATCGACGCCGACTTCGCCCACGCCTATCGTGAGGAGATTGCCTTGAGCGATGCGGTCGGCCCGTTTTAAGGCGCCCCAAAATGAGGTTCCTTCAATAACAATGGCAGGAAGGATCAAGTGACCTGCCAAAGTCCAGAAGACTTCGACGACTTGCGAAAGGAAGTTGACGCCGAAGCCGAAGATGCCGCCGCCTCGGCGGTCGCGCATCCAACCCGCCAACTTTTTGGCGAAGAAGGTGACCACTCCGAGCGTGACGATGGCAGGCAAACTGGAGAAGACGGCCTGGCAGGCGACCGAGAATCTGCCCGTGCCTGCGCCTTCGGTGAGATGGCTGTAGACCAGGGCTGTGGTGACGCCTTCGAGGAAACGGTTGGTGAGCCACCAAAGAGCGAAGATGCAAGTGGCGAGCATCATCGTATCGCCGGTGAGCAGATTGCCGAACGAACCGAAGCCGCTAGGGTCCATGCTGCCGTTGAGACCGCCCTGGGTGAGCAAGCTGCCCGCTTGGTGCATCATGCCTGAAGTCGATCCGCCCATGCGCTGCCTGCCTTGAATAAGGAGAACGGAGGCGAAGAAGAAGTTGGTAAAGACTGTAAGAACTGAGGGCAACAACAGGCGCATATCCTGCGAGCTCATCTTGATGCTCGCCCAGATCATCCTGAACCCTCGTCCAAACGATTCAAACATGGCTTAAATACCCTCGTGGGGATGCACCGGTAAACCGAAGACTTTGAAGCTGCAAACCTGGTAAGTGAAAATGTGGACAAATTAAGCTGCGTCCATATTGTATGCAGTTGCCAAGAGAATGTAAAGAAGATCTTTTGCCCTCGACCAAAGCCTGAATCCGTCAGCCCCAGCGGGCATTGGCATTGAGGGACTCGGTCAAGAATCCGTCAAGCCTCACGGGGTCGGGCATTGCCGAGCATGAGAGTGCCACGCCTGACGGAAGCGCCGGGCCCGATGGTTGACCCGCCCTATCCCTGAAACTTTCAAGCTTAAATACGATTGGCGCCGACACAGCCCATAACTGGCGCCTAGATCTATGTTGCGATTCTCGATCATTGACAACCAGGGCGACAAATCCAGCGAACCCAGGTACAGCGGTCGATTAGAGTCATTGATGTGGGTTGTCCGATGCAACACGGATCGCAACATCACTCTAGGCAAATAAGCAGGGCATCGACGCCACCTTAAAATCCGACCGCATCAAGCCTTTTTGGCGGTATCTTCCAGTTCTAAATCCTGGACGTCGTACATGGAGTCGAGGACGGCTTTGTACTTCTCGGTAATGACTTTGCGCTTTAACTTGAACGTGGGCGTTACTTCGTCGGCGTCGGCACTGAAGTCGTTGTCCAGAATCGTGTATTTCTTGATGCGCTCGAACTGCGCCAGGCCCTCGTTTTTCCGGGCAATCAGATCGTCGAGCTCTTTGCGAACGGACGGGTGCTGCAGCAGCTCGACCGGCGTATTGTAGATAATCTGCCTGGTCTTGGCCAATTTCTCCACCGCGTCCCGATTGAGCGTGATGAGGGCGGTGATGTATTTGCGCCGATCGCCATAAACGACGATGTTGCTGATCAGCTGCTCGCCTCGGTACATGTTTTCGATGAATTGCGGCGCCACATGCTTGCCGCCGGCGGTGATGATGATGTCCTTCTTGCGGTCCTTGATGTGCAGATAGCCGTCCTGGTCGATCTCACCGATGTCTCCAGTGAGAAACCACCCGTCCTGAAGCGCTTCTTCAGTGGCTTTTGCATTTTTGTAGTAACCGGCGAAGACAGTCGGTCCTTTGATCATGATTTCGCCGTCATCGGCTATTTTTGCTTCCACGCTGGGAAGCAAGCGACCGACGGTTCCATGACGGTTGGTCTCAGGACGGTTGCAGGCAACAGGCGCCGTCGTCTCGGTCAAGCCATAACCCTCCAACATCTGCATGCCGATACATTCGAAAAATGTTTGTACCTCTTCCGGCAGTGGCGCCGCCCCTGATACCATGATGCGCAGCCGCCCGCCGAAGCGGCGACGAATGCGTTCAAACACTATCTTGTCGGCGATGCGCAATTCACCGCGCAGCACCCGTTTGACAATGTCTGTCTGCCCTGTGCCGGCGCCATATCGCAGCGATCGGCGCGCCAGCGAGAGGGCCCAGCGCATCATATACTGCGTAAATTCAGGCTGATTTTTTACTTCTGCCTGAATGCGCTGATACGCCTTTTCGTAAAAGCGAGGAACACCATTGAGAATCGTAGGACGCACTTCCTGCAGGTTTTTCGGCACCGACTCGATCGACTCGGCATAAGCCATGACCAGCCCATCGAAGATAGCGAGAAACTGCCCGCCCACTCTTTCATAAACATGCGACAACGGCAAGAAAGACAGCGAAAGATCGTCGGGTTTTAAATTGATGAGCGGGCTCATGATGGCGAGCACGGAATGTATATTGGAATGCAGCAGCATTGCGCCTTTCGGTACGCCGGTGGTACCGGACGTATAGACAATCGTCGCCAGGGCGGCACCGTCGATGGTGTCGATTCTCTTTTTCAAGACGTCGGGATTTGCAGCTCGATATTTATCGCCGATCTCGATCAGTTCGTCCCAGGTTAAGCACTGTATTTTCGTGTCGTGCGCAGAAGGGCATGGTCCCTCGATAACAATAATGGAGCGCAAATTTGCAAATGGTTCCGGGCATTCGAGAATCTTCCGTGCCTGCCGCTCGTTTTCCACAAAGGCAAATTTGGCATCGCTGTGGTTGACGAGAAAATGCACTTCCGCAGCGGCAAGCGTCGGGTACACAGGCACCGTAACCGCTGCGCACGAGAGAATGGCGAGATCGGCCCAGGTCCAATGCGGGCGGCTTTGCGACATGATCACAGCATGTTCGCCGGATGCGAGCCCAAGTGCGAGCAATCCGTTGGCTATCTGCTCGACTGTGTGTCCGTGGTCTTTCCACAAAACAGGACGGTAGGAGCCTGACACCTTGTACATGATCGCCGGTCGCTCGGGCATGTTCGTCACCCGATTCCAGAAGACCTTAACGATAGAGTCGTCAGCCAATGCTAGGTTTCCTTTCCTGCCTCAATCGGCACTTCTGCCAATTGAGAGTGTATCCAATCCAGATACGGCTTGTGTCCAACTTCGATAGGCAATGCGATTATTTCCGCCACTTCGTACGGATGCAATTGCTTCAAGCGGGCTTCCAGGCGCTGAAAGAGCTCTCGGGTGCTTTTAATTATCAGCATCGACTCCTCTTCCTGGCAGAGTTCACCTTTCCACTCATAAACCGAAGTGAGAGCCGGCAAAATATTGACGCAGGCCGCCAGCCGCTCCTGCACCAGCGGAGTGGCGATCCGCCGAGCTTCCGGTGCCGGACAGGTGACAAAGATAACCAGTTCGCCTGCCATCGCTATCCGCTGCTTTTCGCCAATTCAGTGCCGGTTTCAAAAATAAACTCGTTCAGTATTTGAATGACTTTGGTGAATGAATCCGACTGCAAGCGCGGCATGCGATAACGTTTATGGAGTTTCAATGTGATGACCGGAACGTTCAGTGTGTTGGCGGCAAATTGCACCAGTGGCAAGAGCGAGCCATCGCCCGTGTCGGTGGCGACCGGCTCGAGCGCAGCCAACTTCAATTTCAGCCTGGCGACGTATTCATCATTTTGCTGCGCCGAGGGACCGTGACAGGAGAGCTGCAAGCCAGGCGCCTCGTGCCAGGAAGAGCCCAGGAGCATGATGACGACACCGATCTGCCCTTGCTTGACAATATCCGCCAGGGCTTGGCGCATCGGCGTATTGAGGTAGCAGACGGGGTCGGCGACACAGCAATAGGAGGACAACATCGAATGGCAAGCAGCGGTGCGATTGAGCAAAGCCGCCATGCTGCCTGTAAAAGAATCGGCTTCTAAAAATTCGCCGTCACGCCAGTAGGCCGTGGCATGGGGCGCCAAAATCAGCACCGGCAGCTCGCCGCCGATGAACTTGTAATCGGCCTCCGCCGCGCGCGGCATTTGCTCGTAACGCTCGGAAAGCAGCGCCTCGTACTGCAAAGCCCAGGTGACGGGAGAGTATGGCTGTTCGCCAAGAATGTACTGAATCGCTTCGTCCACATCGCCAAAACGGGCCTGCGAATGGCTCAAGACCCAGGGGCTGAAGGGCGATTGCCCGACGACCGTGACCAGTTTGCCGCGCCTGTACGCGTAGAACATCTCCATAGCGGTGGCGTAGCTCGACCGCTTCAGGTTGGCGAGGACGGCATCGGCCTGGTCGATCAACTCGAGGGCGCGGCGCACGCGCTGCTCGACTTCTTCCGCCAAAACTTCTTCCGCGTGGTCGGGGAATGAGTATGCCAGTTCGAGGGGATTGATCACCTTGACGCCGTGCTGCTGCAGCCTGGTGACGGCGAAGGAGCGCCAATCCGGAATTTCGATCTGCCCGGAAAGCTGCTGACTATCCAGCAGATCACCGGTCAGGTAGATTGACGATAACATCGCTCAATTCTCCTCAGCCCTTCCGACCTTCGGACTGCGACTTGGTTCCGCTTTCTATATACCACAGCAGGCTCGGCTCCCCACCTTGCCTTCAAGACAGCGGAAGGTTATCCCGGTAATATCGAATGGGTATGCATCGGAGAAGTTCCCGACATCGAGTGAATAGAGTAGCCAGCATGCAAAAAACGAACCGAAATTTTCTGAGAGATGGGGTGAAACCGCCAAGATGGACGGCGTTGATTGTAATTTCCGCCGCTTTGCTGGGCTCATGCCGAGAAGGGGCCAGAAGGCATCCTGATGTGTTGGATCGGGGCAGCACTGCCACCGACGAAGAGCTTGCGGACCGGCGCAACTTTGATGATTCGCAGGCTCTGCTCGCCCAGTCAGAACGCCGCTCCAAGGTGGAGCTGACCGTAAGGGCGCCGGTTTTGAAGATGCTGCCCCCCGACACTATCGGTCTCCAGCACGAGCGCTTCTTGCTGCGTTTGTCCAACGATTCGACCGTGCTCGTGGCACATGACACGAGCATCGCTCCGGAAGTACCGCTGAGCGCCGGCGACGTCCCGGTCGTTCACGGCGAATATATCTGGAACGACAAGGGCGGCGTCATTCACTGGACGCACCATGCCGACCGCGGCTCTCATCCAGGCGGTTGGATATATTTCAACGGTCACCGGTATCAGTAGGCTACTTAACCAGGTGCGAAGCGATTTTGGGCGTGATAAACCATTTAAGCGTGCCCGGAATCGTAGGCGGAACGTCCGGCACATCCACTCTGAGCACACCCGCCTTTTTGAACGGGATGTCCAATTCGGGGCCGGCCCACATGAGAGACGCGGCTAATTTGCCGATGTCTGGCTCATGTCCGACGCAAAATACCTCTTCAGCCGCGTTCAGCTTCTGCAAAAACTTATAGACGCCTGATGAACTTCCGCCGGGCGCGAGCGCATCCGCGATCTTTACTTCGTCTTTTTCACCGAGCACTTCGTTGAAAATCTCAGCGGTCTGACGGGCGCGTGTGAGCGGACTGCTGACAACGATGTCGGCGCGAACACCCAACTTTTTCAGGGCTTGGGCGACCTGGCGCGTCTCGTGGCGCCCCTCGTCGGTGAGAGGACGCTGCGAGTCGTTGAGGACCGCTCCTCCCAGTCTCTCTTGTGCTATGCCGTGACGAACTAGATAGAGTTTCATGGCGATATTCTAAGTTATTGATTAGCTTCCCGATCGGCGCACGCCATACTGATTTCTGCTCTGAGCGCAAAATATTGCTTTCCGCCGTGCCATCAAGCCGAATGTGAAGCGGGGTAATATTGTGGCGATGAGCCACAAACCCCGCATCCTCGGTCTTGACATTGGCGACAGAAGAATTGGAGTCGCTATCTCCGATCCTTTGGGCATTACTGCCGCCGGGCTGGAATGCATCGATCGCAAAAACATGCAAACTGATTTGAGCACCGTCAAGCACTGCTGTGAGCGGCATGGAGCAGTGCAGATCGTTGTCGGATTGCCCCAAAATATGGATGGCTCCTTTGGCGAGCAGGCGGAAAAGGTAAAGTCATTCGCACGAAAACTAGCGCGCGTGACCGGTTTGCCTGTAGTCTATGAAGACGAACGTCTAACGACCGTCTCAGCCATTAGGACATTAACCACCCTGGGCGTGAAGACCGGTCATAACAAAGACCTGGTCGATATCCAGTCCGCAGCGATCATCTTGCAAAAGTTTCTCGATCGCAACGAGCCACCACCGTCCGCTTAACTTGCATACCAGCGAACAGCCGATCACTCAAGACAAGAATGAGACCCGCGCCACGCGCTCGCTCATGGGATGGTGGCACGTCCGAGCCCAGGACGACGGCGCAGTAGAGAACTCGACCGCCCTTTTGGAAGCATCCATAATCGGCGCAATCTCAGCCGTAGCAGCGTTTGTATTTCTGAGAGGCACAGTTTTACTTAGCGCCTTGCGCGTATCGCTATGCGATCACATTCCCGCTTGGATTGTGTTGCCGGCAATCGGCATGCTTGGGGGCGCCATCTGCGGCAGCTTCGTCACGTTTATTGCGCCCGAGATCACGGGCAGCGGCATTCCGCAGGTGAAGGCGTTTCTCAAAGGTTTTCCGATTAAGTTGGATATTCGTGTCGCGTTCAGCAAATTGCTTGGCGGCATCATCGCCCTGGGCATCGGCTTGCCGCTCGGACGCGAAGGTCCGACGGTGCAGGTAGGAGCGGCTACTGCTGCCGTTCTTGGACGAGTCGGCTATCAATCGCCGCGCCACCGCCGGCAGTTAATCGCCGCTGGTGCAGGAGCCGGACTGGCGGCAGCATTTAACGCTCCTCTCGCGGGCGTCATTTTTATAGTGGAAGAGCTGTTGAAAGACGTATCCAGCCATACGTTAGGAACAGCCTTGCTCTCATGCTTCTTCGCCGGCATCGTCGCCCATTTTATGGGCAACCATACTCTCGACGTCTCTGCCGGAAGAGAGTTTCCTCACTCATCATTTCTGCCGGAAAACGTGCCGTTTCTTCTCCTCTTGGGGTTGCTGGCCGGTATTGTCGGTAGTGGCTTCAACGAAGCGATCCTGCGCTCGGCCAAGTGGCAAACGAAGATATTCGGCAAACGGTACATTTTGCGAATAGCGCTGGCTGGGCTGATTTGCGGCCTGGTGATTGCGCTTCTGCCCAGCTCTTTCAGAGACTTCGCCGGTATCAGGCAGCTGATTTTCGAAGACAGAAGTTGGCGCTTCGCCACAGTCGCGTTGGTGAGCAACTTCTTCTTGACTGCGCTGGCATACGGCGCCGGCTCTCCAGGAGGACTTTTCGCGCCCAGCCTGACGATCGGAGCGGCACTCGGCTATCTGCTCGGGCTGGCTGAGATGGTTGTATTTCCCGCTGCTACTCACTCGCCTACTGCCCTGGCATTAGCGGGAATGGGCGCCGTTTTCGCCGCCGTGGCCAGGGTACCGATAACTGCCACCGTGATCGTTTTCGAGATGACGACCGATTTCAACCTCTTGCTTCCCCTCATGGTGAGCTCGATTATGGCTTTCTTGATTGGTGAGAAGCTGGCTCCAGGCTCAATCTACGACCGGCTCCTGGAGCTGCAAGGAATATTTTTGAACGAGAAGGACGAAAATGATCCGCTCTCGAACATCATCGTAAAAAACGTAATGAGCCTGTCAGTTGAAAGCGCCGCCGCGGCCATGCCACTCTCCGAACTGGTGCAAAAGTTTCAAACCTCCTCTCACAGGGCATTTCCGGTCATCGAAGAGGGAAAACTGGTAGGCATGATCTCACAGTCGGATTTGACCAGCAAACTAACTCTTCTCTCGCATGATGCAAAAGTGAAAGAAGCGATGACACCACTGGTGGTATACGCTCACAAAGATGATTCTCTCAGAGTGGTCGTTAATATTCTCGACGAGAAAGGGCTGAGCGGTCTGCCGGTGCTGGAATCCGACGGTACGATAGCTGGCATCGTCAGCCGCAAAGATATCATCAGCGCCCTGGCACAACGGCAAGATGCTTAACTGCGAGTTGATTGCTTCAAAGTATAACTACTGGCTCGAGGACGCTCTCATATCGGGCAGCAAGAGCAGTATCGCTAAGCCTGGGAAGTTGGCCAGCGTGATAAACAGGACGAGCCAAAAGCTGCGATAACCTTTGCTGGCGGCGTACAGCTTGCAGCCGATCAAATAAATGAGCCATACCAAGCCGGCATATAAACCGCCAAGGAAATGGGCGGCATGTCCGCTGAAAAGACCGAAAAAACCGCTGATGGAAAAACCGGCAAATGCGACAACAGCTGCCGCACCCATCCAAGCCACACCCGGTCGCAACATTCCCATATGCGAAGGTGCCGGAAGGTTGACTTTGATAATAGGATCAGCCATTACTTCAACCGCGGCAAAGCGACACTAAATGTGGTGCCCTGATTTTCTACGCTGGAGACGGATATGCTGCCTTTGTGCGCAACAATGATCTGTTTACAAAGATAAAGCCCCAGCCCTGTCCCCGGAGCGTAGCGCTTGCCGGTCTCGCCTTGCCAGAAGCGCTGAAACAACTGCCCCTGATCGAGATCCGAGATACCGATACCTGTATCTTGTACATGCACCAGGTAAGTTTCTTCGTTTTCATCAGAACTGATTCGAATAAATCCGCCCTGCGGCGTAAATTTGAGGGCGTTGTCCAATAGGTTGAGAAAGACGCGCCGCACGGCCAGCCGATCGGCGTTGATGCGGGCAATACTCTTAGGCAGCGATTCTACCAGATTGACACCGCGATGTTGTGCCAACGCTTGCAGTTCGCGCACGGAGATGCGGAGCACCTCGAACAGATCGAACTCTTCGAACGAGTGCGACGGTTGCCCGGCTTCGTAGCGGTACACTTCAATCAGGTTTTGCACCATCGACAGAAGTTGATGGTTGCTGCGCCGCAGCATCGTAAGCACTTCCGTCTGCCCGGTATCGAGGTTGCCCAGGGCACCATTGACCATCTGCTCCAGAGTGCGATCGGCTCCGATCAGCGGTGTTTTCAAATCGTGCACGAGGGCGGCGACAAAGTCTTCACGCTGCTGCAAATTTTGCTGGCGCTCAGTCACTTCGGAGCTGCTCATGCAAACGCCCATGACGGTGCCGCTATCATCTTTCAAGGGCCACGCCGTCAGATCCCAGAACACTTTCTGGGCGCCATTGCTTTGCGGCAAAACAATCGGATAATTTTCCAGTTGAATGCGCTCGCCTCGATCAAGAACAGCCTCAAAACTGGCTTTAGGTATAGAGCTGACAATGCTGAAAAAATCTCGTCCGACAAGTTCGTCCGGTTGCATGCGCAGTTGCGATGCGACGGCGGGATTTGCTTTTTGAATGACCAGATTGCGATCGAGTTTCCAAATGGCAATGGGAGCGTGGTCCAGGGTGCTGGTGAAATTAGCATTTGCCCGTGCCGGCATGGAGATACGATGCTGGGTGAAGCGAGTCTCGCTGACATCATTGCAGCTTCCCATCATGCCCATGAAGCTGCCGTCCGGACCGAATTGCGGCGCCGCTGACTCGAGCAGCAGCCTGAACTGCCCATCTGCTCGGCGCAAGCGATATTCGACGTGATAACTCTGTCGATCTTGCAAGGCTTGTGTATAGACCTTCCAAAATCGCTGAGCGTCCTGCCGGTGTATGTTCTCCAGCCAGCCTTTGCCGCGCTCAGAGCTGAGATTGCGTCCCGTGAATTGCAGCCACTTTTCGTTGAACAGCACTCTTTCGCCGGTATGATCCGACAGCCAGAGCAGGTTGGGAATGGCGTCGGACACCAGTCGCAGCCGCTCCTCCATCATCTCGATCGTCGGCAGCTCGGGCAAAATCTCGATTTCGCGCACGAAGCAGATCAATCCGACGGTCTCGCCTGAGCTCTGCAGAGGACCGTAGGTGATGCGAAAACGCGCATGGTTGTTTCTGTGCCTCAAGAATGCCGAATGTACCGGTCCTTCGGAGGTTTTGCCGGTGCGCGCTTCGGCAATGCACTTCAAGTCGTTGCGCGTGAAGGGCAGGAGCTCACTGAACGTCCGTCCCAACGCGTCCTGCCTCGACACTCCGAACATGCGCGCCATTCCGGGGTTCCATAACAACACCTTGTCCTGACTGTCTGCGCAAAGCATGCCCTCGATCATATTCTTCACCGCGAACTCACTCATCTGACTGAGCAGGTCGACTTCGCGGAAGGCGCGCTCGGCGCTGTTCAGAATCGCTTGCTTCAGACGAGGCGTCTCCAACTCCGAGCGAGCGACCAGATCGCTGGCGCCATACCTGATTAGCTCGAGCGAGCACTCCTCAGTCTCCTGGCTGCAGAAAACCACTACCGGCAGCCTGACGCCCGCGGCGGTCAACTGCGCCAGCGTACGGGCAGCATTCTTGCTGGCCAGATTGGCATCAAGGAGGACCACATCAGGGCGCTGACCGTTGGAGAGGCGACCGACGCATTCATCGACCGTGCCCGCCCAAGCCAAGGTCAGTTGGCTCTCCCCCGGCGCGAGCAGGGAGTGCTCTATAGCCTCTTTTTGAGCGTGATCCCCGCCAACAACGAGGACTTTCATTAAGGCTCCTCACGGATTTGGCCAGCGGCAGCCAGTCCAAACGGCGCTTTTTAGTTGCAAAGCAAAAGGGCGTAATCTTTCTCTTAAGCTATCATACAAGAATACTGGCAATAACGACTTCAAGTACTCGATTGCGTTCTTGATTTTAAGTTTGTATTGTGCCGACTGGCCAGTCGCTCCGTTCGCTGCAGTATCACACCAGGTGCAGTATCACGGAAGGTGCGGACTCGGCACCGCATTCGATATCACTTCGTGGGACTGACGCGAGCGGCAAAATTGCCCATGCGGCCGTGGGAAAGAACAAGAGTGAGACGGTTTTTAGCGAATCTACTGGTCTGATTCTCATCGCTGATCAGAGGTTCATCCACCGAGGCTGGCGCGACGCCGGGCTTGGCGTCCAGCCTGTCGAGAAGGTTAGGAAAACTGGGAGAATGCCCGTCCGGCGGCAGTGATCAAGTATAATCAAGGCGATAACGAACTCTTTTGGCGGGGCAAACATGAGCATTTGGTACGTCCTGTTACTAATCACCGAAGCAATACTCGGTCTTGTTATGACCGGGCTCATTCTTCTGCATGCTCCCAAAGGCGAGGGTCTCGGCGGCTTGGGCGGCGGCGCCACACTGTTCACCGGTAAGCGCGGCGCCGAAGCCGGGCTCGATCGATTGACCTGGATTGTCGCCACAACGTTCATGGTTGTTTGTTTCCTTTTGGGCTTCGGCTTAGTCAGATAGTGCATGCCATTTAGGCTCCCGACAAAAGAAGAGAAAGCGGACTACGTACTTAAACAGTTCGACCGAATCGCTCGCGGTTATGACCTGACGAACGATGCCATCAGCATGGGCATGCATCGCTTCTGGAAAAATACCGCTGTAGACAAATTGAGCGTACGACCCGACGGACAGTATCTGGACGTTTGCTGCGGCACAGGCGACCTGTCGCTCATCATCGCCAATCGTTTGGCCGAAGAAGGAAAGGTAGTGGGACTGGATTTTTCCTCTAACATGCTCGATGTGGCGCGCCGGCGCGCCAGCAAAGCCACCGTCGTGCCGCAGCTCGAGTGGGTGCAGGCGGACGCACAACAGATACCCAGCGAAGATTCGACATTTGACGGAGCGATTGTCAGTTTTGGTTTGAGAAACCTCACCGATTATCAGCGCGGCATAAACGAAATGGCGAGAGTGGTAAAACCAGGCGGACACGTGATCAACATCGATCTGGGCGACTCGCGCACACCTCTATTCGCCCAGCTTTTTGCCTTTTATTTCCGCCACGTTGTTCCGATCATCGGTATGGTGCTGCAAAACGATCGGCAAGCCTACACCTACCTGCCCGAGTCGAAAAACCAATATCAGAAGCCCGAAGGCATCACGCAGCTGTTCACGAACGCCGGGCTGGTTGACGTACGACACATACCTCTTGCACTGGGCTCGGTGGCACTGCATGTAGGAACAGTGAAGGACGCCGGAGCAAAGTGAATGACCGCGTCACCTGCCGCACAGCGATCTGAAAGCAAATCGCTATTCGTAATGTTGGGCGACATGTCGGCCGACAAGCATGTGGCGAAGATAATCGCCCGTCTGAAAAGCGAGGCACCGGATATTCGCATCTGGGGCATTGGCGGTCCGCAAGTCCTGGAACAGGATTTCGATGCTTTAATGAACTGCAAGGACTTCCCATTCGGGATCACATCATCTTTCAGGCAGATTCCGTTTTTGTTCAAACTGAGAAGCTATGTTCTGGAAGAGATAGAGAAAAGAAAACCAGATGCGGTACTACTGGTAGACTACGGTGGTTTTAACCTGCCGCTCGGAACGGCACTGCGCAAACGCTTCCCAGAGCTGCCGATTATCTATTTCATTTCACCGCAAGTGTGGGGGTCTCGTCCATGGCGAATCAACGCGATCGCCAAATTCTCAACAAAGATGTTGGTGATTTTTCCCTTTGAAGAACAGTTGTATCGCTCCTATGGAGTGCCGACTAAATTCGTTGGCCATCCGCTGCCAATCACTCTTCCGCCCAAGGAAGAATTAGGAACGCGTGAGCAGTTTTGTCAATTACTCAATCTGGATAGCAAAAAGTTTGTTATCGGCATCTTTCCCGGCAGCCGCAAAAGCGAAGTAAGAACTCACGTCTCGATAGTCATTCAAGCAATCAACGAGCTTCTTGCACGTCGCGACGATGTGCAGTTCGTTATCTCCGCCATGGACGCCGATAAACAACAGCACATCGAAAAACAGATTCGTGGCGCCGCCAAGGATTCAACCGTAGTGATACAAGCCGAGAGAAATTATCAGCTCATGCAACACTCGGACGTGCTCTGGGTCAAATCAGGCACCACCGCTCTCGAAGCAACAATCTACGCCACTCCGATGCTGATCTTTTACGCCACCGATTGGCTCTCATTCCTCCTCTATCTGGCTTTCAAGCAGGTCAAATGGGTGGGAATGCCCAACCTTCTCTCAGGTGAAATTCTCGCTCCTGAACTAATTAAACTAGATTGTCGAGCGGAGCTTCTCGTAAGATATACCGGCGACTTACTGGACGTTCCAGGGTTGAGGCGTGAGGTCAGCCAAAAGCTGGCAGGGCTGAGGAGCAAACTTGGTGAAGGTGAATATACCGTCAACTGTGCGTCGGAAATCCTCAGCGCACTCGACTCAGAGTCGCGAGCCAAGTAGGAAACCGGGCATTCATTTGAAAAAGTTTATCCAGACGGAACAGGCAAAACTCTATGCGCGACTGCTCGGTTATATCAGGCCGTACTGGAAGCCGTTCGCACTCGGCCTGGCGGCGGCCATTCCCGGGGGCAGCCTGGACGGCGCCATCGCCTGGATGGCAGGACAGGGCATGCAACAAGTGTTCATCAACAAACGAGAGCACCTGATTTACTTCGTGCCGCTCGCCGTTTTGGTTATCGCGCTCGTGCAGGGTGTGACGCGCTTTACCGAGTCTTACTGCATCAGACTGGTGGGCGCATCGGCGATTCGAGATCTGCGCAATGAGCTTTTTTGCCATCTCGAAAAACAGCCTCTCAGCTATTTTCAGTCGCAGTCTTCCGGCGTTTTGATTGGCAGAATGATCAACGATGTCGGCATCATCGAGAACGCGATCTCGCAAACGTTTCAATCAATGATCAGCCGAATGATCACGCTTCTCTCCCTGAGCGCGGTGCTGATCATTCAAGGGCAGTGGCTCAGTGTCATCGCTTTTTCGGTGCTTTCCACCATATTCATTCCCGTCTCGATAATGGGCAAGAAGATACGCAAATCGTCTCGCAACGGACAAGAAGCCATCGGAGATCTGGTCGGCGTTCTGTCCGAATCGATTCAGGGCGCCAAAGTGGTGCAGTCGTTCAATTTAGAGCAGTTTCAAATCGCCAGATTTTTCAGCACCAACCAGAGTTTTATGCACAATACGATGAAGGCTGTACGTGCTGAAGCGCTGCTCTCGCCGATACTGGCGATGATTGGAGCATTCGGTATCGCGGCGGTTCTCTGGGTGGCCGGTTGGCAGGTCGTGCACCACACGATGACCTTGGGTTCATTGAGTTCTTTCGTCATCGCATTATTGCTTCTCTACTCGCCGATCAAAAATATCGGTCGCATAAACGGCGTCATTCAACCAGCGCTCGCAGCCGCAACGCGAGTTTTTGAGGTACTCGATCGCCGGAGCGAAATAGCGGACGCTGAAGATCCAATCGATCTGCAACGAGGCGCGCATCACATCGAGTTTCAACACGTTTACTTCCAATATCCCGGACACACTACGACGGTGCTCAAGGATATCGAGTTGCTGATCAACCCCGGCGAGACGGTTGCTCTGGTTGGATTATCGGGCTCGGGCAAGTCGACGATTGCATCGTTAGTACCGCGATTCTACGACACCACATCCGGCTGCATTGCCATCGACGGCGTTCCACTGACAAAATATCGCACCGCTTCACTGCGCGCCGAAATTGCCGTGGTGACGCAAGACAACTTCCTTTTCAATACGTCAGTGGAAGAGAACATCAGGCTCGGGCGCATCGATGCCACCACAGAGGAGATCGAATCTGCAGCCCAAGCGGCCTACTGCCATGACTTCATTTCAGAACTGCCGCAAGGATACCAGACGCAAATCGGGGAGCGCGGCATGCGCTTGAGCGGCGGGCAGCAACAGCGTCTTGCCATCGCCAGGGCATTCTTGAAAAACGCCCCCATCTTGATTTTGGATGAAGCAACCAGTTCACTGGATAATGAATCGGAAGCGATGGTGCAGAAAGCACTGAGCGATCTGATGGTAGGCCGCACGGTGGTTGTCATCGCTCACCGGCTCTCGACAGTTCGCCATGCAGATCGCATCGTCGTCCTGGACGGCGGACAGATTGTCGAGACCGGCACTCACGACGAGCTCGTGCAGCACAACGCTGTCTACGCACGTTTGTTGACAGCGCAGTTCGAGCGCCCAGCGGTGTTAGACAAACAGTAGCACCAGGCACAGTGCGGATGACGCCTCGGATGAAACCGCCGAGCGTGTGAACGCCGCGCGATCGTGTCACCGCACGGCGTCGAAAAACTGTTGCTTGCGCCACCCAATCAATGCAAAAGCGATTTTGTTATTCGCAGCGTTCGTACGTCTGGCGATCGTCTGCTGCGTCCATCTTGTGCAGTTTCTTTTGAGAAAGCAGCTTGTCCAGTGCCTGCACATAAAGAGGATCGGTATACGTCACGTTGTTGGCAACAATATATGTTTCCGGTTTGTCCTGTTCTTTATCGACTACCTTCTGTACCGCACCATACTGAGAAGCGTTCCAGAGCACCTGGATTGCGTCATTCAGTTGTTCATCTGACCACATTCGGCTTTCCTCCAAATCTCTGACTTAAACTCGAGCAAGAGCTTGCCGACACATTTATCTGATCTGGCAGAGCTTCACAGCGATGACGTAAATGATCCAGCGAAGTTGCACCTACTTCTCTATTACGACAGAACCATCACCGACAATGGCTTTAACGGGCGATCTGAGCTTGCTGATTTGAGAAGGCAGGAGAGCGTATGGCTCAGCTTCATGATTATGCTTGTTGAGCCAACTAACCACAGTGTCGATTGTGTCATCTCCGAACTGCCCCTCTTCGAACACGAGATGCTCAGCAGCACCGATGAGGACGAGATCTTTGTCCGCAACGACAATTCGGTTGAACAGCTTTGTGGTTGAGCGCGGACCGATCAATTTATCCTTAAAACCCTGCACTATCAGGATCGGCGTCTTCGTCAATTGCTTGCTTGCCTTGCCGTTGCCCGACATCAGTCTTCTGTAGGCGATCAGATCTTCCACGGAAAGATAATGTCTGGTAGCAGGGTTGTTGAGCACACGCTTAGCCAGTGTCGGGTTGTCGGTTGCTTTATCGACTACGGCCGGTGATATCGCTACCGACGCGTGTAAACCGCGCGTCATGCCGATGAGCGCCACCTTCAGACCGAAAGGCAGATTCCTCAGGCTGTTGAATGACGGGACGGACGAAACAACCCCGTTAACCAGTTCGGGATAACGAGTGGCGCATTGCAATGCCATCGCTCCACCCATCGACTCGCCGAGAACATAGACAGGCAACTTCGGATAAGCAGCGTGCATGCATGTCACCGCCTCTTTCACATCGCCAAAAGACTGTTCGAAATCGACCTTCGCATGACGCTTCGTCTCCTTATATACGCCGAAGCCGCGTACATCTATGGCGTACACAGCCACTCCCACTCGAGAGAGTCTTCTGCCGAGCGCGCTGTAACTCTCCTTGTGATAGCCGAGTCCGTGAATGCACAGGACAGCCGCCCACGGCGTCACTGATGGATCAATCCAAGCCATCATTGCGGCCTTACCGGGCAGATCGACATTGGTGGCGGTTCGGTCCTCAATCTTCTGGGTGGCGTGTTGAACAACAGACTGGGCTTTGTCAGCTTCGTCCTGCGCGCTTGCGCCGGCAACAGGAACCAGCATCGTCCAGAGGAGCAGAGCAATCGCTGCCACCCTTCCTTTATATGTGCGCATTTCACTACACCATTATTGGTACGGTTGAGGATGACGTGGCCGCTGCAATTTGTTTCCCGATTTGGAAAACTAATTGCAGTTGTAAACAGAGCCTGTGATGCTCTTTTTTAGACAGGAAAGACGCCGTGCTTTTTCTTGAAGCCGGTGGTCTGCTTGGTCGAGTAGGCGTTGAAGCGATTGATCAGCTCGTTGCGCAAGTTGCCCGGCGTCACCATTCCGTCAATGACCATTTCCGCTGCCAGTTTGTAGATATCGACGTCGGCGCGATACTCTTGACGCTTCTGTTCGATGAACGCTGGACGCTCGGCTTCCGGCAACTCCATGATCTTGTTGTAGTAGACTGCGTTGACTGCAGCTTCCGGTCCCATCACCGCGATCCATGCCGTCGGCAAGGCCAGGCAGGCGTCAGGCTCGAAGGCAGGACCGCACATGGCGTACAAACCAGCACCGTATGCTTTGCGCACGATGACTGAGATTTTCGGCACTTCCGCTGACGACATCGCCGAAATCATCTTCGCCCCTGCGCGGATGATACCGGCACGCTCGACTTTTGTTCCGATCATAAAGCCCGGCACGTCGGCGAGGAAGAGCAGAGGAATGTTGAAGGCATCGCACAACCAGATGAAGCGCGCCGCTTTGTCGGCTGAGTCGACAAACAGTACGCCGCCCTTCACTTTCGGTTGGTTAGCGAGAATTCCGACCGGACGTCCGCCGATGCGAGCGAAGCCAGTCACCAACTCGCCTGCGAACAGCTTCTTCATTTCGAAGAAGGAGCCTGCGTCGACCAATTTTTCGACGACTTGCATCATGTCGAACGGAACGTTCTCTTTCTCGGGAATGATCTCTTCCAGTGTTTTGCCACCAGCAGCTGCCTCAGTCGGAGGCAAGATGGGCGGCAGTTGCTCGCAGTTTGCCGGCATGAAGCGCAGGTAGTCTTTGCAGACCTTGATCGCTTCTTCTTCGGATGAGACGAGGTAATCGCCGCAACCACTGACGGAGCAGTGCATGCGGGCGCCGCCCATCTCTTCCAATGTCACCTTTTCACCAATAACCATCTCGGCCATGCGCGGCGAGCCGAGATACATCGAGGCTTTGCCTTCATTCATGATGACGATGTCGCAGAAGGCGGGAATGTATGCGCCGCCGGCAGCAGAAGGTCCGAACAACAAACAGATTTGCGGAATGAAGCCGGACATCTGCACCTGGTTGTAGAAGATTTTGCCGGCACCGCGACGTCCGGGAAACATTTCGATCTGATCTGTGATGCGTGCGCCGGCGGAATCGACCAGGTACAGCATCGGTACTTTCAACTTGCAGGCCGTTTCCTGGATACGGATAATTTTTTCCACCGTTCTCCAGCCCCATGAGCCGGCTTTGACGGTCGAGTCATTGGCCATGAAGCAGACGGTGCGACCTTCAATCTGTCCGATTCCGGTGACGACGCCATCGGCGGGAAGGTCAGCTTCAAGGCAGTTGGCGAAGGTGGCGTCTTCCACTTCGAAGCCAGGATCGAGCAGGAGCCGGAGCCGCTCGCGAGCAAACAGTTTGCCCTCTTCTTTCAGCTTGGCGTGATACTTGGGAGCGCCGCCTTTGCGGATGGTCTCAATGCGCTTCTCGAGGTGCGCATACTTGTCGCCGACCTGGTTATCCGTTTCTTTCAATTTTACGTCCATCCTGAACACCTGCCTGCCCATAGATACAGCAGCTGCGATTCTACCGTCCGCGCATGGCGGTCCCGGCAATTCTGGATGGAAGTCTTTATAATTAGGCTGATATCTGGAAGGGAACGGTCGAGATTGGCGAACAATGAAAGATTCGGAAGACGCGAGTTTTTGAGCCGCGCCGCCGGAACAGCCTTGCTTGCCAGCGGAATTCAAGGGCTGGCGGATCTGCTTTCGCCCTCGTCAGTTCGAGCTGACGGGGTGAAAAGTAAATACAAAATCGCCCCCTGGACTGGCGACGATTTCACGATGGGGCACAAGCTGCGCGCTCGTCAGTTGCCTCAATTTCCCAAGGCAGCAGAACGCACCGTCGACTTCGTCATCGTCGGTGGTGGCATGGCAGGTTTATCGGCAGCGCATTATCTGCGTCACCATAACTACCTCTTGCTGGAGCAGTACGACAGCCTGGGCGGTCAATCGCGCGGCTCTCAATCGAACGGATTAGGTTATTCATACGGCGCCGCCTATATCGGCGATTTGCAGGGCGAGCCAGGAAAGCTCGTCAGCGAGTTGGGTTTAAAGCCGATCAAGCTTGAAGGAGTAGACGACTCCTGGCGCTGGGAAAACGAATGGGTGTCCGGCACGACCGGTGATACCAAACCGTTGTATCATGAATTCAAACGGTTGCGCGACTCGGCCCAATCGGTGTGGGGCGAATTGAAGAAAGGAACTGCCCTCGTTCCGCTCAACGATGCGGGATTCAGCAAGCTCGATCAAACGACATTTGCTGCCTCACTCTCCGGATATGATGGCAAATTTATCGCATTGATGGACGCCTTTTTGAAGTCGTACAACTGCCTCGGCGTCGAGCGCACTTCAGCCTTAGCTGGATTTGCGACGCTGGCTGACCTGGTTGATCCTGTGCATGTTTTCGAAGGCGGCAACCAGGTTTTGTCCAATGCGCTGGCCGCAGGTGTCGAGAAGGAGCCCTCTCGATTCGTCAAAAAAGCATTCGTCTGGGCAGTGGAAAATGGAGAGAACACCGCGGTGGTCTACAGCACCGCCGATGGTGTCGTTCATAGAGTCAATTGCCGTTTTGCCATCATCTGCATTCCGCCTATGGTAGGAGCGCGCATTCTCACCGGAATCTCGGATGAAGCGCGCGCAGCCATGCTTTCCTTCAAATACGGCTCCTACCTTGTCGCCAATATAATGCTGGACAAAGAGATCTTCTCCGCTGCTTACGACAACTGGGTCACCTCCCCTTACACTTTTGCAGACATAGTCTTAGCAGAAAAACCGTACCAGAGAAGCGGCCAGTATAAAGCCGAGATGGGCTCGATCTTAACGGTCTACCAGCCCTACGAGCCAGGCTCGATGGGGCGGCCGGAGCTGCTCATGGGTGACAAGGAAGCCTTTGCATCATCATTAGTGACGCAGTTGACGAAGCTGCTCGGCTCACCCCTGGACGATCAAATCAGAGAGATCGTATTGAGCCGGTGGGGACATGCAATGGCTGCTCCGGTGACCGGCTTCTTCAGCAAGGTAAGCAAGATGAATAGCACCGTATCTGGTGCATATGCTCTGGCCCATTGCAGCACTCAGGGGCTGGCATGTGCCGAGGGAGCAATTACTGCAGCGCAGCTGGCTTCGATGCGAGCGCTGAATACAAAGCATTCCGCCTACGTTCACTTCCCCAACTCTCATTACATCAACTAGAAACGAGTCCAAATGCAACCACGTTCTCTTCAGATTCTGCGTCGCGCGGCTAACAGTTTGCGTCTCACCGGCGGCGTTTTGTTCGCCGCCTGTGCCTATGCTGCGGTGCTTGCGTACTACGCCGGCGGCTGCCGTCCTAACCCGCAGCGCCGCCGATCAGTTTGATGCTGATAGAGCCGGGCATAATCCCAGTGACGGGCGTTTTCGCACGACTTGGGTGGCACGGACGCGTTTGCTCAAATTGACACGCATCTTGGCGCTTTCGCTCCTCCTGACGGGAGGCGTTTGCTGCGCATCTTTGGCGGACGCAGGTGAGCTGCTTGCCGCTCGGCATAGAACACAACCTTCGGGTCCGGCCAAGCAGATATTCGAGCTCTCGAGCGCGCTGCATGAGTCTGTTCTACTTAGCGCCAGCGGCGTCGCCTGCTACGTAGCCTCGTCTATGGGCAATAATCGCGGTTTGCTGCTTAAGGATGTGACGAACAACGGGCTCGGCTCTAACATCGGATTGAGTCCCGGAGACGTGCTGCTGCAGATAGACAGTCATGTAATTACTGACGCAGGCGCTGCCGATCGTGTCCTGGCATCGACCCCCACCGGCCCAATAAAAGTGATGTTCGTTCATCCGGGTGATTCCGGTCTGCAGCTGTACAACGGCAACGTGCGCTACATCAACAACTCCGCCGCCTTGACGTCTCTTCATGCCGGCAGCTCGAGCTCATCTGAAAAATCGTCCGGTCACGGCGGCGGGCTCGCCGCTCAATCGAATGAAATGTCATTCTCTGCCGGATGTGAAACGTACGCGATCGAACTCATTAACAAAGACCGAAAGGATCATGGCTCCGCGCCAATCACGGGCAACAGCAGTTTAACGGCACTGGCGCGCATGCACGCGGCCGATATGATGAAGAGAAACTTCTTCAATCACGTCAATCCTGATGGCGAAGATCCGCAGGCTCGTGCTCGTCGCTCTGGTGTCGCAGGTGGTGTCTATGAAAACATCTCGTGGGAGCAATCCGGACATGACAGCGCTGCATCGATGGTGGCGTTGTGCGAAGCACGAATGATGTCCGAGCCGCCTAATCAGGAGAATCACCGCTATAACATACTGCTTCCCTCTCATTCGTGTGTAGGCGTCGGTGTGTGCTGCAAAGGTGCCAAGATGATCATGGTGCAGGAGTACTCCGACGGCAATCCGTGATCGTCACTGCAAAAGCCCGCCGCTTGCCACTTAGGCGGCTTTGCGCTAAACTAGCTTGATGATTATGGGGTACGGCTCCCCAGTCGATGATGAGTTAGAGGTAAGTATGATTCAGGGCAGTGTGTCAACCATAGTCGACGCTACCGCAGAACATATCTTTCGCGTGTTAGTCAGTAAAATCGATACAAAAGCGCTCAACCGACCGGAGCCTTCCAAATTGAAGGTGATGCAGCGACACGGCGAAGCGTATATGCGTGAGCGAACGACAGAAGGTCAATCGTACACGGAGCGGATTAATATCGATAACTCCGGCAGACGCATCACCTACACTCTGATAGATCATCCCTACTTCGAAGGTTATATCAGCGAACAGCTTTTGCGCTCCGACAATCAACCCGGCTGCATACTTGCGTTCACCGTTGATTGGCGACTGAAAGACGAAGTCGAGTATTCCGAGGAATTGCCCGACCTTCTCGAAATGGCTAACGACGAGCTGTTTCACATTAAAGAGATAATTGAGAAAGAAGCGGCCATTGAAGCAGCAGCAGCAGCGGCTGCAGCCGAGAATGAGCCACAAAACGTGGTGCCGTAAAGTAATTGGTCTGAGCGCGACGGATTAGACGCCAGTTCTCCAACAGAAGAGCTGGAACTCCTGGCGCCGGCTCGCGTCTACACAACAGTAGTCAGTGAACTGAGACGCGGGAGGGATTCATGGTCATTGCTTTAGGTCCAAGTCTTTTGCTTAGTTTGGTTTTGAGTCTTGTTTTGACGGTCGTTTTGAACCTGGTATTAAACGTAATGCTGGTACCATCATTGGTGCTCGGCTTGGTACTGTTTTTGCTAACGCTTGGCTTAATCAGGATGTTCACGCCTGTTTAACCACTGCGTGCGAGATCGAGTGAGGTCATGAACACATTTGCTCGCCACTACAGAACGTACATTCATGCACATCGAACTTTGGGTTGTCGCGTATCTCACATGTTCGGAGTGCCGATCACTTTAGCTGGAGTGGCGAGCTGCCTGTTCAACCCATGGTCCGGCGTGGCAGTGTCGCTCTTTGGTTATTCATTTCAAGTAGTCGGACACCTCGTTTTCGAGAAAAATCAACCAGTGCTTCTTACCACCGGAGACCCGCGTATCATCGTGTACGCGATCGTTCTCGTCAGCCGCGACTGGATGAGATTTTTTCATGGACGCCTCAAGTACACCGGCAACATCCACAAATCCACCATTACCCAGCCAGCCAAGATTGCCCGGTGATACGAATCACGTTAAGAAGCGCGGCGCTGTAGCGCCGCATGGAGGGCCGCGGAAGCACGCATTCGATGCGTGCCTGGAGACGCGCGCTCCTTAGCTGCAATTTTCCGCAACGTTCGCCGGCATCTGCCGGCGAACTACTCGACTCGAAGGGGTTGAACAGGCGATAGTTCTTTCGAGTCGAGTCTTGCGGCTAACCTGAACCGCCGTCGCCAACCAGTTTTCAACTGGTGAAGTACTTTGGTCCATTTATATAGATACGTTCGGGAGAGCAAAAAAGTTCAATTCCATTTTTTCCTTGATGCGGACGTTTTACGGATAATTCGACGCAAAATATATCTGTCGTATAGCTAATCGATATCAATGATACCCCATCTAAAGCGCCAATCCATGCGGTTTCTCGCATATCGTCACCAGTCGCATAGACCGAGCGCTTGTTAACGTAAATCGGCTAGCAAGACTGACTTGATGCAGGCATTTTCGTCTGGCAAACACAGCAGTATTAAACGTTCTCTGGGGTACTTTTTTCTTCCGCGCAAGCGAGTAGAATGTTCTGCATAAGCGGTGAGTGCACCACTAGTTGGGCACTTTGAGCCGAGGGGCCTTGCGGAAACGTCAGGTTGGCGCTAACCGGAATCGGTAGCAAGTGAGCCCGTAATGCGTGAAGGACTGGCTGAAGCGCATTGAAATACTGAGCCCAACGCAATGGGCAGTCAGGCAGTAGCATAGACACCGTCGCAAGTAAAATTGGACGGTGTTTTTGTTTGCGTATTTTTTTGCTTGACTCAAAGGCAGTATGCGTGCGGCTTACAGCAAGGTCATCAATGTGAACAGCTCACGACCCTTGCGGTCGGGCACAGAATCCGCCGGATCATAAGCAAGATCAATGCTGAAGTTCTCTGAGAATAGATCGAAGATTTCGTCTTTGCTCGACGCGTACGGGGGTCCGCCCTTCTGGTCGAGGAGCCACCATAAGGCGATCAACCTACCGCCTGGCTTGAGAGCATCCTTGATGGCAAGCATATAACTGCGACGCCGCGATGGATGTATGGCGCAGAAGCACGTGTGTTCTAAAACATAATCGAAATAGCCGCGATATTCATGGATGTCAAAGAGATCGCGGTGCAAGAGAAATCCTTTCGTGCCTAGATGCCCCGTGTCTCTAAACTTCTCCATGGCAATCTGGATTGCTGTCTCGGAGAAGTCGAGCCCGGTCACTTCGAATCCACGCGAGAGAAAGGGCATGCAATCGTAGCCGCTTCCACAACCCGGAACGAGAAGTTTGCCCGGCGGCACCGCATAAGGCGAATCGAGAAATGTTCTGAACGGCGGAGCCGGTACGCCGATGTCCCAAGGGGTGACGGAAGAACGGTAGAGGTTATCCCACCATTCACTATTTTCCGGCGTAATCTTGACTTCTTCTGAAGACGACATGCAACTGACCATCGAAATCATCTAAATTGTACCGTCTTCGCGTGCGTCCTTCCGTCTAGTGAAAATCTCGGGCGGGAAGATCGGGATCGCCAGGCAATGGCGGCAAGAGCGTCGCCTTCTCTGCCAACAAATTGATCGCTCCCTGCTCTGACTGAAGTATTCCGGTAATGGCCAGGTACGGCGACATGTACAGTTTTCTGTTCGTGTCGAACAAACGCGGTTTGATGATTACATTTGCCATGCCGGTTTCATCTTCCATTGTGAGGAAGACAAAACCTTTGGCCGTCTCCGGTCGCTGACGGCAGATGACGCCGCCTGCTACGGTTATTCTCTTGCCATGCTCGGTCTCTCTCAACTGCTGGCAGGATTTCATACCTTTGCCTGTGGCCCACTCTCGATAGAACGACATTGGGTGCGTGCCTGTGGACAAGCCGAGAGTCTTGTAGTCGGCGTTGATAATCTCCAACTCGGACATTTCCGGCATACTTGGTTTACTCTCCTTGCTCTCTATCAGATCGAGAAGTGGTGTCTCTTGTTGTTTTTGCAAGCGAGATAGTGTCGCCCATAGTGCCTCCCGTCGACCAGGAAAAACACTCTCGAAAGCGCCCGCTCTAGCCAGCAATTTGAGATCCGCATGGCCAAGACCGCTGCGATTCATGACGTCATCGAAAGAGACGAACAGTCCGCCTGCTGACCACGCCGCTTCCAGTGCCAGTTTAGTTTTCTTACCCAGTCCGCGCACATAACGCAGACCGACACGAACGGCAAATCGCTGTCGATTCGATGCCGTCGCCTGTGGTACCACAGCGTCGAGCGTATCACGCTCGATCAGATCATCGAGTTCCATCTCACTGAACGTCGATGGTTGATTATCGGCAGGCTCGTCTCCAATAGCATAAGCATAAGGGAGATCATTCAAATTGAGCGGAGCACGATCGTCCTCGCTGTGGCATGGTTCTAGAGTGCAGTTCCAGCTGCTTTTAGACAGATCGACCGGACGCACCTCGACACCATGCCTTATTGCATCACGAATCAAGGTAGCCGGACTGTAAAAACCCATCGGCTGCGCATTCAACATGGCGCAGTAAAATTCGGGCGCGAAATACAGCTTGAGAAACGCAGATGCATAGACGAGCAGTGAGAACGAGGCAGCATGACTCTCAGGAAAACCGTAGTTAGCAAATGCCCTCAACTGATGCGTGATAGTGCTTACCGCCTCGGGCGAGAAATTGTTAGCGGCCATGCCGGCTGCCAGGTCCAGACACAGCCTGTCCATCTTCTCCTGCGACCGTTTGTGACTCATGACCCGGCGCAGATGATCTGCCTGCGAGGGAGTAAACCCGGCCGCTACAACAGCAAGGCGCATGCCCTGCTCCTGAAACAACGGCACGCCCAATGTCCGCTTCAATATCGGCTCGAGTGACGGGTGTAAGTACGTCACCGGCTCCTCGCCCCGCCGTCGGCGCAGATATGGATGAATGATGTTGCCTTGAATCGGTCCCGGCCGCACGAGCGCGATCGAGACAATAATGTCGTAAAAACAGGTGGGATTCAATTTCGGCAGAATGCTCATCTGCGCGCGCGACTCTACCTGAAACAGCCCGACCGTATCGGCAGTGCGCAACATCTCATAGATAGCCGGATCGCGCATGTTCAGCCGCCCCAGGTCGATGTCGATATGACGATGACTCTGCACCAATTTAAGCGCTTCCTGAATCATCATGAGCATACCCAGTCCGAGAAGATCGATCTTGATCAATCCCGCCAGATCGATATCATCTTTGTCCCATTGAATGACGGTTCTCTCTGCCATCGATGCCGGCTCGATCGGCACGATATCTCCTAACGGCTCGCCTGACAGAACAAAGCCGCCAACGTGAATAGATCGGTGGCGCGGCAGTTGATTGAGTCCGGCAACGACTCTGACCAACAGCTTGACGCGTCGATCGTTGCCATCGAGCCCGGCGTCGGCGATGCCTGTCTCGAGCAATTGTTTAGCGGCTTCACGAGCTTCCGAATAATGCGACATCGTCGCCAGCCGATCGGCCTGGTCTTGCGAGAATCCCAACACTCTAGCGGCGTCCCTCACGGCCGAACGTCCGCGATACGTTATCACCTCGCACACCATGGCCGCATGCGCACGTCCATACTTTTCATACACATACTGCAAAACGATCTCACGCTCTTGATGTGCGATATCGAGATCGATATCGGGCGGCTCATTTCTGCCCTCGGAGAGGAACCGCTCGAATAAAAGATCCATACCGATTGGATCGACGGCGGTGATAAAGAGGCAGTAGCAAACAGCGGAGTTAGCAGCAGAACCACGTCCTTGCACGGCGATGCCGCGTTGACGGGCAAACCGCACAATGTCCCACATGATGAGGAAGTATGGCGACAATCCCAGACGTGAAATCAGAGCGAGTTCGTGATTGATCTGATTGATGTGCTTTTCTGTTAGACTGGCATAACGCACCGCCGCACCGTCCCAAACGAGCTTCTGCAAAAATTCGTCGTGCGATGAAATATCGGATTGCCACTGCGCCGGTATTTCGAAGGCAGGCAACGGTGGTCGCAAGAGCCCATGCCTGAACGTGCAGCGCTCAGCTACCGCCAGGGTGTTTTTAATGCCCTCGGGGTTATGGCGCCACATCTGCAGCATCTCTTGCGGCGACTTGAGATACCAACTGCCATTGGGTCTCAAACGTCTGCCGGCTGACTGCAGCGTCACCTCGTGCTTGATGCAGGTAAGGACATCATGAATAATACGCTTTTCCGGGCGGGCGTAGTGCACGTTATTTGTCACCACCCACGGTATCGCCATCTGCCGTGACAGATCGATCAAACCCTGGGCAATCAATGACTCTTGATTGATGAAGTGGTGCCATACCTCGACGAATAAGTTGTCCTGAAACACCTGCTGCAACTGATCGAGCTGATTGCCGGCCGCTCTCATGTCACCGCGAGCAATACTGCGTGCGACCCGCCCATGCGGGCAGCCCGACAAAGCCACCAACCCTGATGAGCGCTGCGCCAAAAGTGGAAACGACACGCGCGGGCTGCCACGCTCACAGGCATTGCGCGCATGCGTGATCAGATGGCAGAGATTTTTATAGCCCTGCAGATCGGCAGCGAGCAACGTAATATGCGACTCGTCATCGAGTGTCAGCTCAGCTCCTACGATTGCAGGGAGCGACAATTCCCTGGCTGCATGAGCAAACCTGACCACTCCCCCAAGATCGTCATGATCTGTCAGTGCTAGAGCGGTTAGTCCGATTTGTTTGGCATGATAAATCAACTCCTCAGGGTTGGATGCACCATCCAAAAAGGAAAACGACGAATGACAATGAAGCTCAGCGTATGCGCCAGCCACGATTTTTTTATGCGAAGTTCTGATATCCAGCTGGTTTCATTATGCCATACATACGAATGGTATGCAATAGCATTTTTAGTCAGGCTGCCCAAACTCTCGCTTCATCGGATTGCGCCAGTCAGCATCTAGAAGTTGAGCATCTGCTGGGCTTCATCGTATGTGATGGTCAATGGCTTATATCCCGAATCAGCGAAAACGACTTCGTATAGCCCAGTTTGTTTCATGTGCCTGACGTTCAAGACTTCCAGCGGTCCAGTGGGAGTTCTAATCTGCTTAGGAGACAAATATTCGCGCACATCGTTGAGATATTGATGGTTATTCGCTATCGTGTATAAGACTGAGCCGCCACTGCCAACTCTGGTGCTGGTGGCATCGCCGAACGGTGTGGTCCTGAAATGATTTTCCACGACCTGGCTCACACCCAACTTTTCCGGGGTTCCGACACTGTCGCCGTTCGCGTCCAAGGTATGTTTTAGCACCGGCGCTCCCGGAACTTTATGATTGACCTGAAATGCCTCGTTGGCATTCGTCATGTACCAGGTGCTGTCCGAGCCACCTTCGGACCGATCACGAATGACGTTGACAATGGCACCGTCCATGACTGGCGACCCATCGGCGCGGTTCAATTCACTTAATGACGTCGTCAATCCAGTTGGATACGGTTCTACAATCTGCTGACCCACTTGCGGCATCGGCTTACCGTAAAGATCCCATGTGATTTTTTCTTTGTTATCGAAGAAATAGCCCTTCGCCACACCTCTGTCTGTAACTTGCAACGCCTGTACCGGTTCGGACAACAGATTATCTCTCGGCACGATGAAGCGATGATAAGCACCGTCATCAGAATGATCGACGATCTCATCGGTGAAATGGGCCGAGCTCGTCACCCTACGTTCTGTTGAATCAGCACCGTATGTGCGTGTTTGCGCAGGCTCGTAGAAATCGGTCATTCCCAGTGAGGTGAAACTGCGAGTGAAGGTCGGATGTACTTCAGAACCTTCGATCTGTCCGAGCACATCACCGGTGAGAACAAACTTGCCCTTGGGATAATCCTTTTTCGGATATTTTTCGGATACGGGTCCGCTGATCTCGATCGGTCGGGTCTCTCCACCGGCATTCATGCCTACGAATACTTCTCCATTAGAGCGCTGCACGTAAATGTATCGATCATCAGTGGTTTGATATTGAAGCGTGCCGTCCGGCGCGTGAAAAGCGAACTTCACGAGATATGTAGGACCTGTATCGCTATGCATGGCCGGTGCGTTAGGTGCGAATTCCTCGGGCATTCGCGCGCCGCGCGCCAGTGGAATCGTCACTCTAATCGGGTTTTTGAATTTCTCGAGATAGCCACCTTCCTGAGTTTTGAAGTATTCCGAGCCATCGGGACGCTCCGCATGCTCAGTGATCGTGCCGATCCCTTCGGTTCCGTACTCACTTTCACCGTAGTCTTCGGCGAATTTATTGCCGCCGTTCCAGTAATATTTACTGCCGTTCGTTTTCGCCTCTTCGACTTGCACCCTGCCCAGTTTGGGGACATTGATTCCGTCTTCTCCGTCGCCACCGTTCAGTACCGAACGCTCCGGATAGAAGGTGACTGTAGAGCCATCGGAGAATGGCGATTTACCGCCGTCCGTGATGCGATATTTGATGGAAGCACCATCGAATCCACGCTCAACTCTGTCGTAGGTAAAGCCGTAGTGATCATGCAGGATCCCCAGCTGATTTAACTCAACCGAACCCCAGTACTGGCCGTCCAAAATGTCAAAATCTTTTTTGAGAAAGCGCTCCGAAGTCCAGATCTCCTTACCGGTGACTGGGTCTTTGCCTTTGCGAGCATAATGCATCAATACGTCGTCGAGTTTTTCGCCGTTGATTAGCGAAATTTTCGCTTCAGCTGTCTGGGGTATTTTATTGGGAAACCAGTATTCATCCGTGTTTCTATTGTAGTGCGCGCCGTTGGGATCTGCCGGATTGACCGGTTTGAATACGTTCTCTGCGCTCTGATCGCCATAACGATCTGCGCTGCCGCCGCGACCACCGCCGGCACCACCACCACCGCCGCCGCCCTGCATATAAGATTCGGACGGGCGATAAGTTCCGCCGGAGGCGACAAACTGGTCGGCTTCTTGATTCCACTTATCTTCGTGGAAAGCATCGAATTTTGACTGATAGAGCGGCGCTTCAACCGTAGGAGAAAAGGTGGGCGAATCCGGATTGTGCCCCATGGCATGGTGCGCAGCGCTAACCTCTGTGGATTGCGCTCGCGCTTCATCAAGTCTGCGAATTCGTATGTACTCGGATTTTGCTTTGACCGGATCGTGAATGGTCGACGCAGGGTCGGCGTAACGTGCTGCGTCTTTATATTGGCTCTCTAAAACAGAGTTGTTAACCCGATGCTGCAGTTCGTGTGCCAGTTGAAATTGCTTTTGCGTACCGTCTCCGGATTCATCCAGTACTGCTTTGGTTGAGAACGCTCCCTTTTTAAGGTAAGGATTTTCGACATTCTTTTCGGCGACGCGTGTCAGGCGTGCGGCCTTCGTGTTGGAAAGATCGACCAGAGTCTGGTTGTCTTCGAAGCCGTTTTGGCGGATATAACGTGCGACCGGCACACCTCTTCCAGCAAGTCTGTCGAGCGGAGAGGCAATATAATCGGCAGCGGCGTTTTGCAATGTCGGCAGGGCAGTGTTCATTAAACCGCCAGTCAAGCCGGCCTTCAACATATCACCGGTATTGACCGAGTGATCATGTCCTACCAGTCCTTGCGTAGCAAAACCGGCGGAGCCGCCCGCGGCGCCCCAAGCAAACCGTTTGGCGGCGGAGCTTAAAAGAGTGTCGGCAGGGTTTAATTTATAGTTGCCGAATTCGAACAGGCTGAAAGAGACCATGCCGCCTAAAGCATTGGCTGAACGCTCCTGCAATCCGCCTTTGCCCTCCGTCGGTTTGGCGAAATCGTAGAGGCCAGCTCCAGCTATCTGGGTCAAGCGATCCGACGCGGCAAACTTGCCGAAGGCGCTCTCTTCCAAACCGGCTGATTCAGCAACGAGGCGAGAGCCGGCGCCGACCGCTTTTCCGGCAATGATATAAGGGACGATACCGACGAATGAGGCTGCTGCCTGAGCCGTCCATGCTAATGGATCTTTAGTGAATTGGGCGTGCTCGTATTTAATCTCGTCCGGATGCGCTTTAATCGTAGCGTCATAGTTAATGTGCAGGGTGCCCAGCACGGTTTTAGCCGCGTGATTGTACACAAATTCGGCGGCTCCGGCAGGAGCGACTACACCGACGTTGTATGCAGGAGCGACTACGTTTTCGTAGAGCCAATGTCCGGCTCCTTCGCTCTGCGCTTGATGATTCTCTTGGGTGTTAAGGACTTCAGTCATTGTTGCCTTGCAAGGGACGGCGAAATTCGGGTGGTCAAGCAATTGTGCGCAAAAACAGCCCGGTGTTGAATGGGGATTTTACGAACGGTGGCGGCATACGGCGGAGAACACGTAGCAGTTTTAATCAAACAGTCCTTCCAGGAGCCACTTATCTGTCTCAGAGTCGTGAATCAACGACGCCATTAAAGGCCGGCTTTCTTGATTACGAGAGATAAGTACAACATACGAAGATCTGCGCACCGGCTCTTGCCACCAATGCCCGGAAAGACATTCAGGCGCCGTTATCTGCATGACATGATGCCACTGCCCATGGTGCGTAAGAGCGAGCGGGCGTCCCTCTGCATTTAACCTGACCATCACTGATTCAGGCGGGCTGATTCGTTTTATGACCAGATCGTTGCTCAGACCGTTCATACCCGTGCGATCAAAAATGAACCGTGCATTGGCAGGCAGATGCTGCACAGTAATCGGCAAGCCACTCTCGTCGGATAAGCCGGTGTCCGAGATAGCTTGCAACTCTGACGCGTCGGACCTGGTCTTAAGGACAGGCAGCCAGACCCCGGCATTGTCGGCAAAATATTCATCGTTTGCCGCCGGACAAACAAGAGATTGCTCGCCAACGCGAGCGCGAAACCTCTGCAACAGAAGAAGCGCACTCTCTTTTTCCATCGGATCGAGTTCGGTATCCAGGGAAAAGACATCGGCATCGATCTCCAGCTTTGGCTGCTGCCAATTCTCATTGCAAACCCGAGTAACCAAAACTTCCAGTGCAGTAAACTCTCGCATAAGTGGTTTTGACTCCAGGGTCAACCGGATTACATCAACGAGAAATTTGGCACCGTTGGCGGGTTTGATCAGCTGAATAGTGCGTTGATCGAATTTATCGTTGTCGTTGAAGAAGCTCACTGACAGCTCATCTGCGCACAACATTCGCTGTTTGAGCTGAATCGACAGTCTGTCCAGCATCGATTTAAAAAGAAACAGCGTATCGTTCAAAGATTCGATCGCACCACCGACATCGATTGAAGTAATGAACTGCTGTTCGATCGGCGGCAGAGAAGGCTGACTGTCATCGATGCCGCGAGCCAGTTCGTGCGCGCGTTTACCGTCTACAGCAAAACGCTCGCTCAGATCTTCAGCAGGCAGCGCAGCCAGCTCGCCCATACTCTTGATGCCGAGCTCATGCAAGAGTTCACGCAGCTCCGGATTGAGGGGCAGATGATCGACCGTGAGCGGCCGCAAAAAGAGCTGATCTTGGCGAGGCGGCACGACAAGCCAACGGCGAGTCTTATGCCGGCTGGCGACTAGAGCGGCAAAGGCACTGTCGGCCACACCAATACGCCCTTCTACATAACCACAACGGCTGGCCGCTTTGAGTACGTCGCGGCACAGTTTGCTCTCTCCGCCAAGACGCTCCAACCCTGAGGCGTCCAAGAGAAAGACGCCGTTCTCGGTGACAGAGACGCGTGGCGAGCATGCCACCAACTCTTTGATCAACTGATGCTGCGCCTGAATATACAGCTTGTCCTCGCACTGGCGCCAGATCAAATGCGAACATTGCGCTTGCGCTTCGGTCAGACGCATGCCTGGATATACGCCGGCTCTGGCAGCCTGAGATGAGCACATGAATACTTTTGCCCGGCTGATGTTGAGCGGTTTGGACGAGGCATTCAAATCGGCATAGCCTGCCTGTTTGCGCCGGGACACCAGGGCTACTTCCTGTCCTTTAAGCGCGGGCTCGTGCTTTTGGTGAACGGCGATCTGGAACCTGGGAATGCGTAAACAAGCGATTCTGTACATGAGAGACGCCACTGACCTCGAAATTTTGTGCTGCTCCATCACGAGTGACGGTTGCTTCAATCGATGGTCGAATAGATACGGCTCCCGTGAGCCCCATCTGGCATTCGACTTGTCGCGACCATGAGAATTTGAACTTACTGTCGCACCCCCATGTCAAATTACCGCTCGTCCCTCGATCAGATTCATCACGCACAAGTACGAACGCAGTTTTGCTGCGATCGAGCGCGCGCTGCAGGCGAGCGTATGCTCTGCTGTTTAAGGCAGCAGATTTTGCGATATCGAGAATTACGACATCGAAGATGTTGCTGCGCACGAGCTGCTCTGCCGACCAGAGTACATCTTGCTCTTTCAAGTTGCGCACGACCCAAAACTTGCCTCTCCGTTTAGGGGCGCGTTCGTCCGTGCCACCCTGAATCGACAGGCTGGGTGAGCGCGTGAACAGACTTATCTGCTGACTCGACGTGCGAACGTCGTCATCTAAATCGGCCGCAGTTTTGTCAACAAAGGCCCAATCAGCAGCAAGTAATTTGTTATGCGCATCGATGTATACGACATAGAATCCGGACGCACACCAGTTGCTGACGATCGAGCGCAAGACTGTAGTTTTGCCGGATGATTCGCTTCCTGCCCATTCGGCGATCCGCCGTCTCATCAAGCCATGGGCGACACCATGATCGATTTGCGGCAATCCAGTCAATACTGTTCGGTGTGAATTTGTCTGCGAAAACCACTTCCCTGGAAACTGCGTTTCCAGCTGTTCACGCAAGGCAGCCACACTTGTTCTGTTGCTCATCGTCTCCGCTTATTTTCACCCCGGCTTTGCCGGCTTACTGATGCACATCTTTCACAATGCGCTATTCTTCCATGTTGCAATTTTTGTTTGATGTTTTCGTGGTTTCCTCCTCAATGTACACCTGAGGAATTGCGCCTACGCACAATTCACATTGGTAAGGATTGGTCGATTATCGAATCGAAGCGTGTGATTGCAATTTTCGAACTAATCGAAACCAATTGCTAATGCAATCTTCGAATCAATCGCGATCCGTCGAATCCGTGCACATCTATGCATGAGCAGGCAGAGATAGTCACAGAGGCGCGTCGACCCAATCTAAATTTGCTGAGATACCAATATTACACCATACCTTTGTATGGTTTGTCAATCCCTAATCCGCACTCTGCTTGAATAATTTAGGCCACGATAATTTGAACGTGGCAGTAGTCAAAATCTTCAAACTGCTTAAGGCAAAAACCATCCTGCCGAGACCCGATACATATCTGACATATGCACGTAATCCCTTGCAGCAAGCCGTTCCTCTCGCCGGAATACAGCAGACGGCGGCAAAGCTTTTGTGTTGTTTCGACAACATTGAACAATGCTCAACTTCAATCGCTTGATTTGCCAATGACGATTTCGGCACCGGCATGTATGATTTGTCTGCGAAGCTCTGTCACAAGTATAGCCAATGCATATTCAGGACGCCGTGAAAGCACATTTACTCAAGACTGCTTATCAGCACTTTGATGCTTACACCGAATGGATCAAGTCGCAGCAAATCTCTGCGCACGATCGAGGCACCGAATTGTGTCGCATCAATCACTTTCTTGTTTTTCTCGGCACCGAATTTAGTGGCGAAGAGAACATCTTCAGCGACAGTTTTCGTCGCGACGAGGCGCTGTATCAGTACAAGCGCTACCTGAGGGAAACCCTCAGGTCGACGGTCAATACCATCAACACCGACATCTGGTCGGTCGACCAGTTTTTCCAGTTTTTGGGAATGGTGCCTACTCGAGTCAAACCTGAAATCGCCACTCCCACTAAAGCTCTTTCGGAAAAGGATCAACAACGACTGTCAATGATTTTACGCGCCGAGACCAGCTCACGCGAAGCGACTATCATCACTTTCTTGCTCGAAGTCGGTCTGACGGCGGAAGAGTGCGCGGAGCTCAATCTCAATGATGTGCGCTTTACGACCACAGGCGGCTTCGTCATAATTACCAGACAGAAGACACGCTTCAGATTTCACCTGGAGTCGAAAACAAAGCTGACTCTCAGACAGTATCTGGCCGAGAGAGCAGATAACTATCCATTTATGGAGCAGCCGGCGCTGCTCATTGATAATCGCGGGCAGAGACTGTCGCCCGCGGCTATTGATCTGTTCGTTCGCGAAGCCGGCAAAAAACTCGGCTTCGATCTGACAGCGCGATCGTTGCGGCAATCTTACTTGTTCATCGAAGCGAAAAAAGAGAATAACGCTCTGCTCGCCGCCGAACTCCTCAACGGCACCGCCGCCATCTGACCAGAGACGAGCAGAGCGCTCCCTGTGCCCCAAATGGCAGATTTTCGCTTGACAGGCAGACGCTGCACTAGCCGTGTTCAGCCGTATTGCCCACGCTCTGACAGTTTCGCTCGATTCTGCTCAATAGGCGCCACCAGCCCCCGTCATGGCATGACAAGCGATTCACACCACTTCGTATCGTGCGCTCAACGCTAGAGCGCAGCCGCTAGACATGATACAGTTTGTGATATTCGGCTCATAACTCTTTAATTCCGCAGGCACACATCTATGCCAGAAATTACTGATCTCATCGCGCTTTGCCGTTTTGCCGGCGAACGTTTCGACCTCGTGCAGGCTTCCGGCGGCAATGCCTCGATGCAAATGCCGGATCAGACACTGTGGATTAAGGGCTCCGGCAAGACGTTGACTGATGTCATGTCGCAAACCGATTTGGTCCAGGTCTCTATCGAACAACCGCTCAGCCTCATCTCCACGAGTTCGGCGAATGGAGTCGATCTGTCCACCGACGAGATCGACAGAAAGGCGACAGACTGCGCGATAGCAGCCGGCAAATCGAACGGCAACAGGCCGTCCAACGAGACGTTTATGCACTGTCTGCTCGGCCCGGTCACTCTGCACACACATCCGCCCGTCGTGACGAGCATCGTTTGCCAGCGAGGATGGCGCGAAAAGATTACGGCACTGATACCTGATGCGATGTTCGTGGAATACCAAACTCCAGGCATCAGGCTGGCGATGAATGTGGCGAAAGTTTTGCAAGAGAACAATTGGAAGCAAGGAGATAAAGCAGTACTCTTCCTGCAAAATCACGGACTGGTCGTCTCCGCACCTACCGCAATCGACGTGGCGGCTTTGACCAACGACGTGGTGGCAAAATTGAGCTATTTCCTCGGCGTCGATTGGTCCAGATATCGTCTCAGCAATCGCATTTCCGATCTCGTGCTCTCCACGAGCGGTCAATCCGTCTGCTCGTACTACTGTGAAGATCGCGTGCTGCAAAATGCGATCAAACGCAATTCCTCTGTGATAATGGCGCAGCCGGTATTTCCCGATCAGGTCGTCTACTGTGGTCCCGGTGGGCTGGAGTTGACGTCGCTCGACGATGAAAAACCGCTGCTCAACTACATCGACCGCTATGGACAGTTGCCGCGAGTGGTTTTGTACAAAGCTTCAACCGATCACCTGTTCATTGTCTCTGAAAACATGCGCAAGTGCCGCGACATCGAACAGGTTTTAAAAGCACATGCTTTGACATTGATGAGCGCTTCCATTCCGCAGGTTCAGTTTCTCCCTGATGACGAGCTTATCTATCTGATGAACTGGGAAGCAGAAAAATATCGCCAGAAGGTCTAAGCGAACCGGGGCGACAAGGAATCAGCAAAAATGTACTCCGCCTTCAAGTCTGCCAACAAGGAGGAATTGCTTCGGTACTTCTTCGCCGGCTTGACGGCTGTGTGTACCGATCTCTTGGTCTACTCTCTGCTTTTGAGATATGTTTGGCCATCGGTCGCCAAAACGATCTCATTCATCTCCGCCACCATCATCGCTTATCTTCTGCAGAAGTTCTGGACATTCAAACGCAAAGAGCATTCCTGGTCGGAGATGATGAAGTTCGGCTCCGTATACGGCGTCTCCCTGTTCGCTAATGTCGCAGTCAACAGTATCGTGCGATGGCTTTGCATGTCGGTAGTCGTGCAGTTGAGCCCCGTACAGTATCACCTAGGGTGGCTGGCCGCCACCGGCACAAGCACTATACTTAACTACATTGGGCAAAAATACTGGGTGTTCAAAACCAAGGTAAACGATCAGCCGGCGCTGCCTGACAGTTGAATCGAACTCTCGGCTAGATTGAGCTCTCGCTGCAATGCTGCCGCGGCAGCATTCGATTGAACGGCGCCGGATTGCTCGTAAGTGGCAGATCGTTTGATAGCCGCGTCTCGCGCAGCAAAATGGTTGATGAGCACGTTCACTACACAGGCTACAGGCAACGAGTAGATGATGCCCGCCAGGCCGTCCAATTTGGCACCGAGCATGATGGCAATGAAGATTACAATCGGATGCAGACCGATGACATTGCCGATATAGCGGGGGGCGACGGCGTTGTCCTTCAGCCACTGCAAAACCTGAGTGACGAAGAAAATGATGAGCAGCTGCCAGCCTCTCTGCATCGGGATCAGATCCATTCCGTCAATGCCGACGAGTATATAGGTAGGAATGAATCCAATCGTCGGGCCGATTACCGGAACAATCTCCCAGATCCCGAGGAAAAGACCCAGAGCCAGAGCGTAGTGTATGCCCATGGCGGCGTAAAAGCATATCATGATGCCGCCGAAGATCAGGCCGAGCACGATCTGACCGCGGAAGAACGCTTGCAGAGTCATATCCATATCTGTGGTCAGCATGATCAGAGCCACGTAATGCTTTCGCGGAAAGGCGCGAATAATCGATTCTTTGATGGCATGACCGTCGAGCAGAAAATAGAATGAAAGCACCACCATGCTCAAACCATAGAACACCCAGGTCATGGTAGACATGGCAACATCAGTCATTCTGGCGATGATTTGCGCTGGGTCAGGTTTAGGTATGCTGCTGAACACATTGGTGATAATGTCCATCGCGTTCACCTGTATTTGCGCCGCATGCAATCGTGTCTCCAGGGGACGCATGGCGTTCAGGGTTCCCTGAACAATTTGCGGCAACTGGTTATAGATCGTGTTGACCAACTGCGAGATCTGATACAGCAACGCCGGGAAAACGAGGAATATTCCCAGCAAGGTAAGCACGGCCAGTACGACGTAGACGATGATGATGGCTGCGGCCCGATTGTGCATGTAGCGCTCGAGCCAGTCGACTACGTTGATGAAGAGATAGGAGAAGAGAATCGAGAAAGCAATGATGCGAAAGATATCGGAGAAATAGCCGCTGATCTGATAGAGCATCACCAGAGCCAGGAGTGCCAGCACCAATACCGTCAACTGCCGTTGCAACACCTGCAGTCTGTCCGTCGTACTGTCCTGATTTCCCGGTTGTACGCTCTTACCGTCACTCATTACTCACCTGGTTTTCAGGACTTGTTGTAGATAATCGATCTTGCTTTTTACTTCAGCGGAAATTGTCGGACCGCCTGTCTCTGCCGCAGTTTTATACTCGCCTAGCGCCTCGTCTTCTCGCTTCGACTGCAGCAAAATGTCGCCCAATACTTGATGATACGCCGCTTCATTCGGTTTGAGCATGAGAGCTTGTTTGGCTTCGCTCTGGGCCTCGTCCAGTTTACCTTGCTGCCTGAGCACGCGCGCCAGGCGGTAATGAAACTCGCCATCCAACGCATTGGCAGCTGACGCCTGGCGAAACTCCGCTTCTGCCAGACCTGCTTTGTTCTCTTTCTCTAAAATCAAGCCGAGATTGTAGTGGTAATCAGGTTTTTTCGGCTTCAACTTAAGAGCAATGCGCTCCTCTTTTTCGGCTGCATCCAACTGATCCAGGTCTTTCAGAGTGAGCGCCAAATTGTTGTGATAAGCCGGACCGTTAGGATTGAGCACAATCGCCTTGCGATAGGTGTCGGCAGCGTCTTGCAGTTTTCCGGCGGATTGCAATTGCATCGCTTTTATGTTCAACTCCTTCGCTGTCGTGTTTTCCTGGGCGCCCATAGGCGTTTGCACGCTGACGCAGGTGACGATGATCATACAAGAGAGCAATCTGAACGGATAAGCTTGCAGGAGAGATCGCATATCGAAAGGAATCTTTATATAGAAAGCTTTTGATCTTATACCCGGCAGAGGGACGTGAATCTGTAATACCATTATCTACCTACATGTAAATGGGAAATCGGTGAGAACGCAAGCGTGAAGAAAAGAATTCCATTAATCGCGCTCGTCGTGTCATTGCTGATCAACGTCATCGGCGCCGTACTGTTCGTCGCTTATTTGAAGACACTGGGAGAGCTCAAGCACATGACGCAAGAGCGATCCATCTTGTCGACGATGCTCTCCTATGCACAGACCTCCAACGTTGTCGGACAGCTTGATCCTGACAGAATCGACAAAGTTGCATTTATCAGCCAGTTCGACAACAACGAAGATATCTACGCTATCGAGCCCATCGCACTGCCGATTCACACCAAAGAAGTGACGTTGTTCGTATTTTTGCACGGACTGGGACAAACCTGCATGGAGCCGTTCGAAAAACCAGATGGAGCCCCGTTCTCCGAATCCATCATCAAGCGAGACCACAGCTACGTCATGATGGCACCCAACTACCGTTCGCCGGCTGGCTGGGTGACGGATGCCACGCTTTCAGATATCACCCAGTCGATTCGCATGGTCTTGGCGCAATATCCGGTGAAGCAGATCTACATCGTCGGCAGCTCGATGGGCGGTTGCACATCGTTGAGTTATTGCGCTCTGGCGCCGAATGACATCAAGAAGAAGCTGGCCGGACTGGTGTGCGTCGAAGGCAGCGGAGATCTGGCAGCCCTCTATAAAAAGACCAACATCGATTCAGTGCGCACGACCATGCAACAGCAGTATGGCGGCAGCCCCGATACGGTCTCCGTCGCTTACGCAAGCAAAAGCATGCTGCCTAATATTTCAGCAGTGCCAGGACAGATGCGGTTCGCCATCATTTCGGCCCGGCAAGACACGACAGTACCGCCCGAGTTTCAAGATGCCGTCTACAATGCGCTCAAATCTCAGGGACGCCCGGTTTTGATGATTCCCATTCAGCAAGGACACGGTTGGCCACCATTGTCGATACTGAATCAAGCCGTCGACTTCGTCCTCCAGCAGCCCAAAACCGACAAAGGCCACTGAAACTTCGGTAATTTCGAGATTGCATAGGCACCCAGTTAACGTGTATACTACGTTTACTCAGCCAGACCCGACCTGGATTTACAGGCACGAGCTCGCCGCGCAGACGGACAACACCCAGCAAAAATGTCAAATGGGAGCATAAAAGTAACCGTAGACACCGTGGCTTTAGCTGTGCACGAAACCGCACTGGAAGTGCTGTTGGTGAAGCGCAAATACGACCCCTTCAAAAACTACTGGGCTTTGCCCGGCGGTTATGTCATCGACCGCGATGAGACCGTGGAAGAAGCAGCAGCGCGCGAGCTTGTGGAAGAGACGAACGTCGGCAACGTCTATCAAGAACAGCTTTATACTTTCGGAGACAAAGGCCGCGATCCGCGCGGACGAACCATAACCGTCGCCTATCTGGCGCTGCTGCGTCAGGAAGAACTGGAGTTGAGAGCCAGCTCCGATTCGAGCGGAGTGGCATGGTGGCCGGTGATGGATTTACCGGAATTGGCATTCGACCACGTGCGTATCATTCAGTACGCGCACCAGAGATTGAAATATAAAATCGAATACTCGCCTGCGGCGTTCATGCTTATCGAGCCGAAGTTCACGCTGCGCGACCTGCAATCCGTTTACGAGGCTGTGCTCGGACGCTCCGTCGACAACCGCAATTTCCGCAAAAAGTTTCTCAATACCGGAGTTTTGCACGAACTCGATGAAACTTCGCAAGAGGGCTCGTACCGACCGGCCCGCTTGTACAGCTTCTCAGAAGAAGAGTTCGAGCGCTTGCCGGATCGACCGGTTTTTCTTTTCTGAGGCACCATATGTGGAGTCACATCAAAAATCATTTCCTGGGCGCCGCGACAGCAGCGCTGCTTTTATCCAGTTCTCAGGCACCGGGCGCCATAGCCCAGGCCCAACATTGGGATAACGTGAGCGCCCACGCCAAAGCAGAGGCGCTGCACTCAAAAGCGCTCAACTACCTCATCTTAGCCACTAACACCATCAAACAACCAGGCGCCCTCGATCAGGCAATCACGACACTCTTGGATGCCACCAACGCCGATCCCACAGATCCGGCCCCGCTAGCCACACTTGGATTGGCACTGGACATAAAAGGTCGGTATCAAGAGGCTCTGGACGCCCTCAAGCGAGCGTATGATTTGTCGCCCTCAAACAACGAAACTGTCCTGGCGATAGCCGTAACACACTACCTCAATCACGATTACGCAAAAGCGATTGATACGCTCAATCGACTTCTGCAACACGACCCCAATATCGCCGTCGCTTACGGCTATGCCGGATTCTGTTATATGCGCTTAGGCGAATTCGATAAAGCGAACGACGCTTTTCACCATCTCATCAGCGTGCAGCCGAGTTCGCAGATCGCCTATCACGGCATGGCCTTGAACAGTCTATTGGCGGGCGATACGGTGCAAGCGCGAGCGAGCGCGGAGCATGCTCTGTCAATCTCGAAATACCCTGCCACCATGTTGTTGCTGGGCGAAATCGACGCGCTCGAAGGCTTTAACGCAGGCGCTAAGGGTCTGGCAGATCAGTACTCCAGAGCAACACGCAAAGGCATCATTCAACGCCCGATGACGAGCATCGGCTTCGCCAAGTCGCATGACTTTCACTGGGATCCTTTTCTCGCAGATACTTTCACGAACGGATATTTGATTCAGGCAGGCAGCGTCGATCTGCCAAAACAGGCCGGTCGGCAGAGAAGCCTGGCCCGGCAAGGAAAGCAGCTCTGCACCTGAGCGCGGCACAGCAAGCGCTCTCTGCCAGTCCGAACGACTTTTATCTCATGAACGAGATCGGCAAATTGCAACTCGAATCAGGCGATCTGACTGGCGCCGAAGAGTCGTTCAAGCATGTCCTCGAGCAAGCACAAAAGTGCCACCTGGCGCTCTTCGAGATCGCGCTGGCGTTCGGTCATGACGGCAAAAAGATCGAGGCGGCAGGCAGCATAATCGAGTTTCACAAACTTCATGCCAACGCCACCGTGCCAAACTGGCTGATCGATATCGCCAAGAGCGTACCGGCAGATAAGTTGCCACCACCATTGGTACCACCGCCGGCGCAGAAGCCGGCAGGCGAAGGCGAGAGTTCCAGTCCTTCAGGATTTTAGAACAGGGCGCCGGATGACGTTGGTTTCAATCTACGCTATCTAAACGGGTACTCGGGCGACTGCGCATCGAAGATTCCGGCCGAGTGACCGATGCGGCAGACGAAATACCGTCCGGGCTCCTGCTGCGTCAAACGCTCCACATTGAGCCGCTCCTGATCGCCAGCCGACAAATTGTACAGGCGCATTCGATCGGGATCGAGACGAAGTAGACGCGGCGCCAGAATCTCCGCATCGTCGTGTTCTACGGCGAAGGCCGCGATGGTGCCAAAGCCGTTGAGAAGGTCACTGCGCTTTGCTTTAATGAGGCGATTAAGAGATTTGGCAGAGCCGGTAAAACCGATGTGATGCTTTTTCGAGTCCAGGAGGATCGATTCGACTGAATCCCATCCGATCAAATTGTCCAGATAATCCACGTATAGTGCGCACTGCAGGCGGCCGCCAGCTTCATCAATGAGCGATTGAGCAGAGCGTTTAAGTCCACTAACGATCAGACTGGCCAGGAGATCACCGCTGTGATCTAGCTGGTCTTGCGGCAGACGCACGAGCAAGATCATTTTGCCCTTGAGCACTTGTTGCAGATCAAGCGAGCTGTGGCGTTGATTGACAATGGAGAGAATGCGGTTGTCACTCAACCCCGGCGTCACACGCCCCAGGATCGGATCGATCCAATTCAGCCACTGCGGGCTATTGGCCAATCTATTGTAGTGAGCCCAAATGTCGAGGAGCGGCTGAAACCCTGCATGCGCTTCTTTTTTGCCTTCCAGATGTCCGAGCAAAACTTCTCGATACTGTGCATCTAAAAGTACGGTCGGCAGATCCGCCAGGGTCAAACCGTTGCAAGCCAGAAGCACCACGGCGTTGCGCAAAATCGTTGCAGTCTGCGTTTTCCACTCTTGCTCTTCGAACGGCTCGAACGGTCGCGCGCGAAAGGCATTAACCACGGCAGTGGCAGTGCTTTGCACGTCGCCATCATCGGGCACTTGCAGGGCATTGTAAGTAAGGGCATCGGTTTCTAGTGACGGATCCAGAATTATCGTTCGATTGACGAACTCTTCCGCTCGCGGATGGCTGGAGATCCAGTTGTCGATGAAGTCGATCAGCGTTCCATCTGAATCGAGCACGACCACGGCACGAGTGGCGGCTTCGATATCGTGCGCAATCATACGCGTCATAAATCCGGTCTTGCCTTTGCCCTGCAGTCCCAGAGCCAAGATATGCGGATTGTCCTGACGCATTTCCGGCGGCAGCGAGAGCGGTAAATGCATGTTCTTGCCGTTGCTCAAGCTCCTGCCGGCGTGCAGCCCCAGTGGCACTCCGGACGGTGCAGCCGGCATGGCCATATCCATCAATAAACTCAAATTGCGGCCCCGCATCGATTCAGGCAGGTAATCTGTCTGCGCCGCTTGATCGCCTATCGAGAGAAGGCGCCCGACACGCTCGTAATCTTGTTGAATCGCCTCGTAATCGGCGTTTGTTTTCAAATTCTGCTTCAGCCAGTCAACAAGCAGAGCCAGATCAGGCGGGCGTTGCATCTTGTGAGCATTGACGGCGAAAAAATCCCACTCCTGCTCGCCCTCTCTGCCGGCATCCAATTCCTGGCAGAAAAGCCGCAAATAACGTCTGCATTCCTCAGATAAGGTCGCTTCGAAGTTCATTGTCCCGGAGCTAGGATGGTCTAGTTATATTAGCAGCCAGAACAATCGAAGGTGACCGGGCGGCTGGCAATCTCAACCGCCTCGCAACAAACCAACTGTCAATTTCCGCTGGACGCTTCTGCCAGGCGGCGTAGCTCTACCGGCAGCGTTATCGGATTGAACGGCTTCCTGATCAACCCTGCCGCTCCGGGCGGCGGCTCTTCGAAGTCCGAACGTGCGGTCATGAAGACGACAGGCAGGTAGGCATAGTCCTGTTGGATACGCGCAAAAGTCTCTACTCCGTCCAATTCAGGCATATTGACGTCCATGAGGATGACATCCGGAATCTCTTGAGCAATCATATCTAGCGCCACAAGACCGTTTTCAGCTACGCGCACGTCGAATTTCCCTACTTCGTGCAACGTTATTTCGCCGATTCGCCGGATAGACGGGTCATCATCAACTAACAGTACTGTTTTCACCGGCATTCGAGCCCCTTATGGCGGCAAAACCTTCTTGCAGCCGCTCCTATAATCTTGAAGCATCATCCGTTACAAAACATCCCCTAGCGGACGTATTGATCTAAACCTGCTTCCTAGCGCGGTGGGGGCGTTTGCGTCGTACCCCGATCAGGTGAAGCGAAGCCCGCTTGGCAGCTTAGACACAAGTAACTGTCGCATACGGCCGACAGTGCGATACTCTCTTAGACAGAGCTGGGCAGCTCTTAACCCGCCGCCGTAGAGGACTTTGGAGCATGGCCACCCAATTGGAACAGCAGCAACGAAAATCCACCACCGGGGGATCCGATGCCGGGAGCGCCTGCTCGGAGCACGCACTAGATCTTAACGAGTTGAAGGCGCTCACTGAAGCGGCTGGATTTACAGCTAATTTTGAAACCCAAGCAATCAAGGAAGCGTATATTGAATTCGACGGAGAACGCGCCGAGACCGTAATCGAGATTGAAAAAAACGCCAAGCCGGCGGAAATCGGATTACGTTATGCGAAAGATGTTTGGCAGTCCGGTGACAACGAACACCTGAAAACAAGCCTGCGCACCAGGTATAAAGCCAGTTCATCACTGCCTCGCTTGCGCGAAATTCTCAACGAGCAATGGCAAATTGAAACCAGCAAAGATGGAATAACTATACGAATCGAGCTAAAGCAGCGCAAGTTGTCCGTGCGCAATTCGGCTGTTCAGCCCGAGGAATCAAACGCAGTGCCTGAACATGAGGCGATCGTTCAGGAAAGTCCGAATAAAAAAGAGGTTGAAAGCCGCGAAATGCCGACACAAACATCCGCATCTACCGACATGTCGACTCAAGAGAAGTATTCGACATACTCTCGCAGCGAAGTCGATCGCATGCTGAAGCAGCAAGCCGAAAACATTGCTGCCTCTCTGGGAGGAAAGATCGGCGCCCAAACAAAGATGTTTCAAGAAGCGATCGCCGATCAAGAAAGAGCGTTCAATAAATCTATCGACAAACTTCTCGTTAGCGTCGATCAGTTTCGCAGCCGCCTCGACTCCAGCGTAGCCGCTCAGCAGGGCGCTTCTCGAGAGCAGATGGAGAAATTCGTCTCCGATGTGACGAAAGAGCTCGAGCAGTTCAAAACCAGCCTGAACAAATCAATCTTGCCCTCAGTGAAAACACTGGAGGAAAAGCTATCCTCTTTCGAGAGCAAAGGCGGCAAAAAAGAGAAATCGCAGGTGACGCCCGCACCGGCAGCGTCGCAGAGTGAATCACAACAAAATAAGATGATTCTGTGGCTCGTCGGCGCCAGCTTAATTACAAGCGTCGCCTCAGTTGTACTGCAGCTGATTCATCATTAGCTGCGCCATCAGCTCTGAGCGACCGGCTTCCAGTTTGCCACGAAGTGCATTTTGAGCCACTTTCCGTCTTTCTTCTTGAAGACGTCAGTGCAGTGCGATTCGAAAGTTTGCGGGTGTTTGCCGCCGAACTTCTTAACACCCACGAAAGTGACTACAGCGGTGTCGCCTTTCACTTCAGCCCACGGGCTCTTGATGGTGTACGACAGTATGGGCGACTCCTTGTCGTCGCGATATTCGTTGATTCGTTTCTGTACATCAGCCAGAACAGCCTTTTTCCCAACCACCAATGTCTTGGTGTTCTGCTCGAATGTCGTGCAATCATCGTCAATGTATGGTGCTACCGCAGCAAGATCGTTGCGTCCGTATGCTTCATAGATCATTTTCAGCGTTTCAATTACCTTTTGCGACTCCTCGCAGGCAGGATGCGGGTCAAGACAATCGACTTTGCATACCGTCGGCTCTTCGAAGTGGACGATGTTAGTCGTGGTGGCGGCGCTGGTTGCGTTCGCCGCAGTCTCGCCCACAGCTTTTGCCGCCGGACAGCAGAATGCCAAAAGCGCAACAAGAACAAATGTTTTGCGGTAGGTCACGGTTGCACTCCTAAAAGCCATACCGCCGAAGGGCATCATCGACGTCATGAACAGCATTATCAGTGTCACTTATGTATTGGTTGACCGAGTCGAGCTGTTTTTGCAGCTCGTTGATTCTTTGTTTAATAGAGTCGGCAGACTCGTTCAGATGCTGCTTCTGGGTAAGAAGAGCATCCCGAGAACGCATCAAGTTTTCGTATAGCGCCGGATTGTTGTAAGCGGTGGCCGCACTGCCGGCCCAGGCTGCTGCCGAGAGTAGCATCGCCAAACCGATTTTCGCCTTACCGTTGATACGCGTCACGATCAATATATATAGGCTCCATGCAGGACGAGAACAATATTACCCCTGTCTAAGCAATAAGAGAACCGATCGCAACGATCACTTCACAACTTTTCGGCACCGGTGCGGCGCGGGCAGCTGATGCCGACCCAAGCTTTTGGCTACTTCTCAACCCTTGGTTTTGGGCGCCTAGATCCATGTCAGCAAACGGGGACAACCTCTGTACGACTGAAAAGCCCGACACACACGGCATTTTCTCGATTTGAGCCGGGGTTGCCAATGTCCTCGTTTAGGGACAGGGACCTAGCCAATTTTTGGCCGGCGACCCGCCCGGGCACACCAAGTCCAGTGCCGTTAATCGGGGCAGGCACCTACGAGGCGCGGCGATTGAATGGGCCGACAGCCAGATGGTCAGGAGTCGGCTGGGGCGACCATTACAGTCGTACACTCGTCCGCACACCTATTTGTGAAGAATAAGTTACCGTTCTTCGGACATTTATAGGGGCTACATACTGCTGTTTCTTTCACACCGGTTGCGCCGAACGCCATAGGGTGGGGCGCCGCAGAATCATGCGAGAAACCGTGAAACAGATAGCCGAGAAAAACACTTCTAGACCATTCAAAGAGTACATGTTATAACGTAGAACATACGGTTACTCGAAAACAGATACCCCGTACCGGGGACTACAGAGAAAAAGCCATGCAACAGACACTTGAGCGCAAAATGAACGAAACGCCTGATACTGATGCGTTGATGCAACGCGCAATTGAGTTGGCAATCGAGGAAGATCTCGGCAGCGCGCTGACGGATCTAACAACCGACTCGATCGTATCGGAGAAAGTCACGGCAGTAGGAGCCGTTTACTGCAAGCAAGCGGGCGTCATCGCCGGATTGGAAATCTTCAAAATGGTGATGCAGCGTTTTGATCGCCGCATCCAAATCAAAAATAGCGTCGGCGACGGTGCCTTCGTAAGCATCATTCCGACGACGCTTCTCACATTCTCCGGACCGGCGGCTTCAATATTGAAGGCAGAGCGCCTTTCATTGAATCTGCTTCAACGTATGTCCGGCATCGCCACCATCACCCGTCAGTTCGTCAACAAAGCCGGACAACACAGTATTCAGATTTTGGATACACGAAAAACGACACCGGGATTGCGCGTATTCGAACGTCAAGCAGTGGCTCTGGCTGGCGGCACCAATCATCGCTTCGGTCTCTTCGACGCGATCTTGATCAAAGACAATCACGTCCGCCTCGCCGGTGGTATCACACCTGCAATCAAAAGCGCTCGCGCGGGGCATCCCCACCTCCCGGTGGAGGTAGAAACAACTACTCTGGCGGAAGTCGAAGATGCGCTACAATGCCAGGCTGAGCGTATTCTTCTCGACAATATGACAGCGGAAATGATCCGTGATGCCGTCGAGCTCATAGCGGGTCGTGCATATATCGAAGTTTCTGGCGGAGTAAATCTTGCCAATCTAAACCAGTTTTTAATTCGAGGAGTTAACGGCATCTCCATCGGTGCATTGACACACTCCGCTCCAAGTTTGGATATCAGTCTCGAGGTTGAAACATTTGTATGATCGCCACCACAACAAAAACTGATGAAAGAACCGAATACCTTATCTCGGAAATCAAACGCCTGGCTCGCCAGCGCAATGCCGTCATTCTGGCGCATAACTATCAGATTCCAATCATTCAAGACGTCGCTGACTTTGTCGGAGACTCACTCGGTCTGTCGCAGCAAGCGGCAAAGACTGACGCGGAAGTAATCGCATTTTGCGGCGTGCACTTCATGGCGGAGACGGCCGCTATCCTCAGTCCCCGGAAGAGGGTTCTCATCCCCGATCTGGAAGCGGGATGCTCGCTGGCCGCATCGATAGATATCGATCAATTAAAACAGTGGAAAGCAGAACACCCCAACGCAGTGGTAGTGTCATATGTGAACACTACGGCAGCGATCAAGGCAGAATCCGATTACTGCTGCACATCCGGTAATGCGTTGAAAATCGTGCAATCGATTCCCGCAGATCAAGAGATTCTTTTCCTGCCCGATCAATTCCTCGGGTCGTGGGTGCGCACGATGACTGGACGCACTAACATGCACATCTGGATGGGCGAATGCCACGTGCACTCCGCGGTACACCCGTCGAAAATCGAAGAGAAGATCAAAGAGCATCCGGATGCCGAGTTGCTGATTCACCCTGAGTGCGGCTGTCTCACACCGTACCTGGATCGCGTCGCACGCAACGGCAACGGTGATGATGTTCTCAAGGTCGCGTCGACCGAAGGAATGATTCAGCGAGCCCATTCATCTCCGGCGAAGAAGTTTGTCGTCGCTACGGAAGTAGGAATTCTGCACCGTTTGCAAAAGGAAAATCCGGAAAAAGAATTTCTCCCGATCAGCACCGAAATGAGCTGCCAGTTCATGAAGATGATCACACTGGAAAAACTGCATCGCTGTCTGGCCGAAGACGTCTATCACGTCACGGTCGATGAGGAGACTGCTGCCAAGGCACTTCTCTCCATACAGCGCATGATTTCGATCTTTTAGAAGTGAGGTGACCGTTATGTCTAGCACCGCAAAAATCATAGATGCCGATGTCTTGATCGTCGGTTCTGGTCTGGCAGGATTGCTCCTGGCTTTGAAGCTGGCTGAGCAATCGAACAAATCTATCGTACTTGCATCGAAAGGCTTGTTGATGGACTCGAACAGCTCCTTCGCCCAGGGCGGATTAGCCGCCGTCACCAACACCAACGCCTTCGACTCGCCCGATGCCCACCTGATCGACACTTTGAAATCGGGCGCCGAGTTGGCCGACCCCTACACTGCCGAGAGCATCATATTCGGTGGCGCCGAGTTGATTGCCGAGTTGAGCCGCCACGGTGTCAATTTCGACAAAACTGGAGCAGGCGGATATGAACTGGCCCTCGAAGGCGGGCATTCGCAAGCGCGTGTCTTGCACAGCAAGGATACGACCGGAAGAGCGGTGACATCGATACTTTCCGAAAAGGTGAAAGAGCTTTCGCAAAAGCGCGAAAATTTCCGTATAATCGAGAACGCATTTGCGCAAGATTTATTCGTTGTGGACGGCTCTTGCTGCGGAGCGAATCTGCGCTGCGATCAAGAAGGCGAACTCTGCGTGTTTGCACCATATACGGTGCTAGCCACGGGTGGAGTGGGGCAAGTGTTTCAGCGCACTACCAATCCCTTAGTCGCCACCGGTGACGGTATCGCCCTGGCTTATCGCGCCGGCGCCAGGCTGATCGATATGGAGTTCGTGCAGTTTCATCCGACCGCGCTTTGCCTGGAGGGCAAACCCGCCTTCCTCATCTCAGAGGCTGTGCGCGGCGCCGGAGCCATACTGACCGATCACAACGGCAAGCGCTTCATGAAACGCTTTCACCATGACGCAGAGCTGGCCACCCGCGATATAGTGGCCAGATCGATTCACACTGTCATGCATGAGTACGGGTTGCCAAACGTCCACCTCGATTTACGACCGATCGGACAGGCGAACATCAAATCGAAGTTTCCCAATATCCTCAAGACATGCGCCAGTTATGGCATCGATATTCTCGAACAACCGATTCCGATCGCACCGGCGGCGCACTACTTCATGGGTGGCATCGAGGCGACGGTGACGGGTCGGACAAGCCTGGATGGATTGTTTGCCCTGGGCGAATGCGCTTGCACAGGCTTGCACGGAGCCAATCGATTGGCGAGCAACTCGCTGCTCGAAGCAGGCGTTATGGCAATCAAATTGGCCGAGCATCTGAGCAAGAAGCCGCAGCGCCTCTTGTCATCCGCGACTAGAGCGGCAGCGCTGGATTCAGTCACTACACCGCATGTAGTGCCTGCAGATGTAGAGCGGTTTCGCGCCCTCATGTACAGCAACGCCGGACTGGTTCGCAGCGAAGCCGGACTGAGAGGAATCGTCGAACAGCAAGGAATGCCCATCTTTGAGCAGTTGAGCAGAGAGCGAGCACGCGCTGCCAACATCTTCGCAGTCGGCAAACTTATCGCTCAAGCCGCGCTCCTGCGGCGAGAATCGCGCGGAGGACACTTCCGCTCCGATTACCCGACACTAAACAGCGAGAATTTCTACCGCCGGCTATGGCTATCGAAAAACGGCTCCGGTTGGGTGATTCCATCAGCAGCTCCGATGACGATCCATCGTCAAGCGGCACTAACGGCTTGATGAGTGATTAAGTTTTGTTCCTCAATTCGCCTTGACAAAGCACCAAAACCATCATGGGTACTTCATCTTATGCACCTGGCACCAGATATTCGACTGGCCTATTCGATGGTTCTCTTTAGCTAGTTAAGGGTATACACTTATATCAGTCGTTAAGCTTCTCTTTAGGTTTTCGTAACCGGCTCTCCATGCGCCTTTACGAAGATAGATTCACGTTCTCTCATAGAGGAACAAGCGCTTAGCCGACGGCATCAAAAGACTTGCGCGCTCAAATGGAGTAAGCCCAATGAACTCTCTCACCAAGATCTTTATCGCCGAACGCGATTGCGAAAGCCTCGTCACCACAATGCTTTGGCTCGAACAGTATCCCGACTTCGATGTATATGGCAGCATGATCACCGAAGGTTGTCTGACGCAGCAAATCGAGGAAGTGCAGCCCGACATAGTGATGCTCGGCGTACCAGCTATGAGCGCAGAGGCGGCGATGGCCATCAAGACCATCCGCTCCGTCCAGAACGCTCCATCTATATTGGTACTTTCTAAAGCCGAAAGCGCTCACGAAGCAGCGCTCGCAGACTGCGACGGATTCATCGGACCGAAAACCGGGCTGAAAGATGTAGCTGACATCATCGAGACAGTCACTACCCGCCAACGCGTTACCGCGATTGCTCCCGCCACCGTTCAGATGGCGAAAGCGGGCTAGAGAGCAGGCTGACATTGCCGCTAACGTACTTTTGTTGTGCAGCGCTTGCCATTGCGTTGCTGGCTCGTCTCATCGGACTTCTCCTCGTCAAAGAGTTGGAAAGCGAGGTGCCGGCAGGCATCGACGTTTTCCCTGAGCAGGCGCCGCAAATTTCAGCCGATAGCTCGTCCTTGCTCGAAGGCGAGCCAAACACGACGAGTGAACCTCCCAGTAAGGCACTGCCGGCTCCTCGCTCGGACAAGCTGCCTGCGTTCGCGCAAAAATTTCTGCGCCCATCTCAGCCGGGTTTCGCCCCAACAAAATTACGCCCCGCCGAGATCGCCTATCTAGCGCATCGAGGCGACATGTCGCACGCACTTCTGGTATTGGGCGCCGACATTCTTCAGCGCGCAATCAAGTCGCAAATCTCGGATAATCCTCTGCCGGTGCAAGCACCGTATGAGGCGCAAGCCTGGTCCCTGGCGCGCGATCAGGTAGGAGATTGGGCTAAGCGCAGAGTGGGCGAAGCACTGCCGCCGGATGTGCGGCACGATCCCATCGGCTTCGCCAGAGGTATGTCCAAGATATATAGATTTTTCGCGGTGTCCGTGCGGGCATTCGTGGCCAAGACTCTCGAGGATCCGCGACACATAAGAAAGTACATTTCGTTCGGCGGGGTGTTGCGGTTGCTCGTCAGTCTATCGGCTGCAGGCTATCAAGAAGGATTGGAGAGCGGTTTGCGCGACGAACTCAACCGGCGCGGCATGCTGGTATCGCAGGAGCGTCGGCTTTATTACAGCAAGCTGATGTTGCTCTTAGCTGTAATCGTTGGGGGCGCGTCGATGGTGTTGACCTGGTATTTCATTCAGCCAATCGGCATCGCGATCGCCTCATGGACAGCAGCGGGGTTGATCGCAGTCGCTTTGCAGGCGACATTTTTTCTGCGTGAGTTCATACCTTTGTATAACGAGTTGATGGAACTGGCGGCGCAGATCGGTCGGGGCGGAGTGCGCCTCAGTCTATTGCGCCTCGCCCTCACCATAGTGACTAGTCTTTGCCGTCTTTCGTCGGTGGTTGTGTTTACTGTGGGAGCGCTTTTAGTGTGGTTGATTTTCGGTTTTCTGCTGCACATGCCGCCCGAAGTGATCCAGATGACGCTTGTGCTCACCATCTGCCAGATGGCTTCGATCCTTTCATTTATCGCTTCCTGGCGCATCGCGCACGAGGCGCGCCCGACCGCGCGCGCGCTGGCTGAAATCAGGGAAGTGCGACAGCGCATCGACAAAACGCACGCGCTCGATGCCATCAAAACAGTATTGACGTCACCGGACTACGACGAAACCTTCGGCGAGATGCTCGCGCTTTATGGGGTCGAGGCGTTGTTGGTTATTTTGTGAGAAACTGCCGAGATTGGCGCTGCGCCCAGGGCTTCGACGCGGCGCTGGGCCGTACCGGGACTTGTAGGTACACGGCAAAAAGTTTCGTCGGGTACGGAGCAGGATGCCGGCGGTACCAGAGCGGTGCGCTTGAATCCCCAAGTGAGGTGGCGGCAAACTCCGTATTTGAGTAGTCTTGCCGATGACTTCGAATTTTTTGTTCGTGGAGCAATAGGGCTGTGGCTGGAGCAAAGTCTAAAGAACTGCTCGGAGAAGAGGCTCTCATGAAGCAGAATCGCGAATCGAGAGAGAAAGTACGGCAGCTTGAGGAAGAGAATAAAGCGCTCAAGGTGATGCTAGGAGATTGTCCACAGTGGTAGCGGCCGAAGGCACCGAGACAGAACCCGCCAAGGTGCCGTTGGCAGAATGGCGTTAGCGCTAGGCTTTACGCCCATCCCTTGGCTTTATTGCTGTAAAAAGCGCATAGCACGAGACAAACACAGCTGACCACCCTCCTCGGCTCGCATCTCACCAGAGCTTCAACCACTCAGGCGTCCGCAAGTTGGCTTATACTTAGAGCACTAAGAGGCAACGCGGTCATGGCTCAGCGCAATCCAGAAGAACAATCGACACTCAACCAGGTCCTGAAGCTAGTTGATCAGCTTTCGGCTGAAGAGCGCGAACAGTTGTCCCAGAGATTGGACGGCAAGTCATGGGGTGATCGCTGGCGGCAGCTGGAAGAAGAAATAGAAGAGAACCGCATCGCCAAAGGACTGCCGCCTATAAGCGAAGAAGAGGTCTACGCAGAGTTTACTGAGCATCGGCGGGAACTGAAGGCCAAGGGTGCTCAAGGTAGTAATTGACGCCAACGTGTGGATCAGCTCGTTATGGAGCGATGGCAAACCTCGAAGAATTCGAGAGAGATTCGAGCGCGGAGAGTTTGAGCTTTTCTTTGCCCAGGAGCTGCTGGATGAATGCCGTGACGTCTTAGCCCGGCCAAAATTTGACCAGTGGATTGACGCTAATCAAGCGGCGGTTGTCCTGGATCTAATACGAAGCCGCGCCACTTTTGTTCGACTGCCTGCTGCAAGAGAGGCGATCAGTCGTGATCCATCCGACGACAAATATCTTCTATGCGCCAAAATTGGCAGTTGCGACTTTCTCGTCAGTGGTGATCCCGATTTGCTAGTGGTCGGCACTCACGGGGGCACTAGGATTGTGAAACCTGCAGAGTTCTTAGCGATTCTCGAACAGCAGGGCAATATTTGTGAGTCCGGACAACCGTAGGGTACTATCGAAGCCGCTCAAGGGGCGCAAGGGGTGGGGGCGCCGCGGCTTCCTCCGAGGTGGGTCGTTGGAACACGCGCGGCAGCGCGCCGGCAATTGTGTATCAAAAAGCGACAGGCGAAACTTAGCAGAACAACCAACCTCCGCCCATCAGGCTGTGTAAAGCGCGCAACGTTTTGCGTCGTTTAGGCGTAGGATAAAGATATGAATCCGAGGATGGGTAGGGCTCAATATTCCAGGCATGTGGATAGGGTCCAAAATAACCTTCGCTTTGGGAGCCAGATATGACTTACTTCAATAGCCTCCTCGAATTGCTTGGAATATCGGAGAATCATCCTGCAGCACAAATGATACTGACTGATTTTGGAAACCCATTCCGAGATTACAACGATGTCCCAATGAGAATCCGATTTTTCGCCGACAGTGGCATATCAATAAATTACAGCATCCGCCGAGATCGGTTTTCAGGCTTTGCATTTCACTACAGTTCTATCTTAGTTAGACAAGGGTTGATGAAACCATTCAGAGAAGAAATCTTTGACGGAATTTTCCCGACAGCGACACCTTCAATAGTGCTATCAAAGTTCAAGAACAAACCTTTGATGATGGGGACAGTGCCAGCACCGAAGGTGTGCGACGACGGGGCGTGCGGCATTGGTTCCACCTACCAACAGAGATTCGAGCATAACGTTGAATCTCTGCCTCCTATACACTGCTCGTTCATTTTTGAAGAAGAAGATGGTCCGCTTGTATTTGCTTCACTGCAAATACGGAACTGGGATGTTGCGTCTGTTTAGAGAGGTGGTACAGAATTGCATGAATATGCACTAAAGCCATTGCCTTGGTACGGGGCTGGCGTTGGACTTGGCGGAGTGACGCCATTTGATAGAACCGCGGCGGCCCAATCCAGCGTACATATGAAATATCCGTTAGCCATGATACCATCGGCGGTATAGTGATAATAAAGACTTGGTGGCAAAGTGTTGTAATAAGCCTGGAAGCCAAAGCTTTCGGCATAAGGCTCTGTCCAATCTTGAGTGGCATTCCACTGAAACTCTGGCTTAGCCGCTTGAAGTATTTGACTGTTCAACATGAGGGTGTTGTTCGAAAAGTATTTGCTCTCAAGATATTGTGCTGGATTAGTACCGGAACTATCACAACGCTGATGCGAGTGAGCTTTGCAAATCTCTGCAGGCAATTTGTAGATCTACAGTGATCATTCGGCAGCATCAGAATCAGCGGAGACATGCACCTCGGCGGATGGACTTTCTTGAAACAGTGATCGCAGGTCGGAATACGCTCTGTGATTTGCCGAACTGGTATGAGTATGACGAAATCAGCTGGTTGTTTTTAAATCCATTGCTTGAGAGTTATCGAAATGAATTCAATTGCGTGTATAACAGACCTAGAAGTCAAATGTGAATCCTACGGAAGATAGCCCCACAATTGTGTTTGCTGATTGAAACCATTTTGACTAGCCCATAACAGCGAGTTCGCCACATTAATATCTTGCGCATCAGTCGAACGAGGTGATTCAATGGACGATGCACTCAACTTTCCTCCAGGAACACCGGAGCAGCAGGAATACCGAAACGAACTAGCGATTTTTCTGTGTGTAGTAGTGATGAAAGACTACTTCACGGACATCCTAGATAAAGCTCCGGAGTACGGTTTTGGCAATATCGAAGAGATCCACTCCGAGGCCTGGGCGTCAGGGAAGCTGACTGATTCACCACGTGACCGTTTTAGATTGTCGTTAAAACGTCAGAAAAAGGCGATAGGTTTTTTATGCCACATCTGCAGAAAGAGCGGACTTTCTGCTGTGGGAGTTCTTGCCGGGATTCGTGAATTAACGGATGGTCCGGGCTCCGCAGATTAGTTCTTTTCTTTGGTATTGAGTGCAAGTTGCGGTTTACCGCGTAGAACAGCAACTTAGAGACAAAGGTCCGCGAAGGAATGAACTGCAGCATTCTTGATGCAGCCTCCTGCTTATGTTAGCCTGAGCGCGCATTGTCGGACCGGGAGAGCGTCGTGAATAAAGTCGGATCGTTATTGCTAATTGGCACTTTAATATGCATGTTTGTAAATCCTCTCCGTGCAAATCAGCTTGAACCTTACCCTGAGGGCAAACTCCGAGTGGTCCGTAGTGATCTCTTCGAGCTTCGAATGTTTCCGGGCTGGTTCAAACCCATCTGCGATGTCAAAGAGTATCGCGGATGCAGCCGTTTGGTAGTGAAGCTGCTGCCTGATGGGAGCGCCCTTTTGAATCCCAAGGACGAACATGACGGGTGGTCCGCTAACACAATCGAGCTGAAGGGCTTGACACCAGAGAACGCTCGTCTGATCTGGGGGGAGCCTCGAGGCATCACATTTGATTTGATGGCCGGGCCAAGGGCACAAAGTTCGGATCGAGATGTTTTCCATCTGGATACAAAGTTTCTTGCTGGAAAGTTGGCAGAATACAGGCTTCGGGGAATCGATATCACGAGGCCGGATTGGAAGAAAGTTGATTGAGTGTCGAATCCAGACGGCCGCACGAGTCAAACCTCCTTTTTTCAATTTTTTACTTCGAACCCATAGGACAGTGTCCTCTAAGCGACTTTCTGATGGAACTGCTGAAAAGGCGTCATGCGTATCGACGTGAATCCGAATGGGTCTTCCCATCCACGAGGCTGAGAAACAAGCCAATTAGTGCCGGTGTTGGCATGGTGCGCAGAGTTCGGGACAAAAGCAAAATCCGGTTCACGATGCATGACTTGCGTCGTACATGATTGGCGATGGGCGAAAAACTGGAGGTTCCTGTCTATGCGTTGAAACGCCTGGTCAATCACAGCGTCTCAAATGATATGACGGGGCGCTATCTCGTCTTAGACCTTGACCGGATCCGAGTGCATATGAGTCGAATAACGGACGAGTTTGTAAAATTGCTTGGCATCAATGACAACGATATGAAGAATTGGAATCCGGCTAAGGAAATCTCCTTCCATCCTTCCGAGTTCACACAGCTGCGTATCTCATTTGACGACATTCCTTCCCATGAAGCAGGCTTACAACATAGGGCGCGAGCGCGAGATCTCTTAACGGAAAGAGCGAACTTGTAGAAGAGAAATCGTGCCTACGCCATGACTACAGACCCGATAATCACAACGGCGTATTCGCAGAATGCGTGGCACTCTGCGAATACGTTTATTGCCGAAATCTGAATTGACTCCTACAAACGTGCCTGCACAATGCCGCCATATCAGGACATTTAACCGTTGTGATAGTTTCAGTACGCATATTCTGCCACAGACGAGCCGGGATTCGGTCCTTTGCCTAAAAGGTAGGCGGCTCGCGCAAAGTTAAATAGGACTTGAGGCGCAGTTGGGAATCGGCTTGCCACTTGCGAATATCCACCTCCGCCCTCCCTTAGTTCAAGGAGCGGCTTGCCCGCACTTGCATGCGGTTCCTAAATCATCGCCTGGGACCAAGGTTCCTAGACAAGACAAGCAAAGGCGCCGGTCTAAGTAGTACTCAGTCCAGTGAACACGCTGCCCGTCTACAACTACATAGTATTCGGAAATATCGGCAACCATAAGAATTCTTGTACTACCGCTCTCAATAACGCGAACAGTAGATATCCTCAACGGCATCGAGTGCTCTCTGCTTCGCTTGTCCCACATTGATATCGGCCTCCAGTTTGTAGGTAGCATGCGGCAGCGGCACTTTTTCAGAATTGATTTTCAAGTAACGGACAAAGCCCTGTTTTTCCATAGCCGTATGGAGAAGCTTGTACAGTTCAGAATCCTTGCGGTCTTCTCCTCGAAGCTCGACACGAACCAAAAATTTAGTCATTGTTTTCGGCCCTCCATTTTAGGGCGTGGATGCCGGCACACTAGCTATGTTTCCCAGTACTCCATGTGCTAAATCGGTTGCTCAACAACACTGGGAGTCAATCCCCCACTTGGAACAAGAGATAGCCGAAAATAATTATTTTCGGCTGTGATAGATGAACAAAAAAATTGGTGAACGAAACTCCTGTGCTGGATGGTTCTGTTCAACATTTCTTGCCAGAAAAAGGGGCGCAAGCTCGAAAGCCAAGCTGGCGCCCCCTAGAGGTGTGAACGTAATATCCCTTTTGTTCAGATCCAAACATAAGTGCGCTGATGTGGTCCGTTTTGATGCATGGGAATTTTCGCACTTGTTTCATCCCCGGCGTTAGCGCTGGTGTATATTCTAAATGGTGATGATAGTCTTAGAGTATCTGAGCCTGACAGCTCGAATGATGCGGGAATAGGTAATGATCATGTTCAAAAAATCTGTGTTGGTTGGTCTGGCGTTATTGTGCAATTTTGGGCCAGTTTCAGTACTTGCGACGGAACAGTCCTCAGACCAACAGTTCAAAGCAATGGAAGACCAAGCTCTGGCAGCTGAACATAATGGCAATTTATATGCACTTGCTCTGAGTGAACTGCAGTCCGGACTCACGTCCAAAGGTTTAGAACATGAGCGTAAAGCAATGCAACTCTATTCGCCGAAAGATGCAGCAGCCCTCCATAGTGCATTGGGATATTTGGGCGACCAGGTTATCCTTACTTTGACTCCTGATCACACAGTAGAAGCCGAGAAGTTGTTGGTGGACGCAGTAGAGCGAACCAAAACTGTTGCCGGTGGCAAATCGGTTTTGACCCAAGCTCAAATTGGTGATTTGTTTGTGTTCTATGTACATCAGAAGAATTACAACGCTGCTCTAAAAACCTTAGGTCAGGCCTTGAACTTCGACTTGAGTACTGGGCCGACTCCATCGCAGGCATTGAGAATTAATCAGAACATCAAATCTCGGGTCCAACCGCATACTTCTGTAGGCGTGGTTCACATGATCTTATTAGCGATCAAGGAAGTAGAGAAAACCGAGCCTGCATTTTCTATTACTGCAGTTAAAAAGGTCTTAAACGCACAAGAGGCTTACTTGACTGCTAATGACGAACGTTTGGTCGAAACACTTGGAGCGCTTGCAGATGCGTATTTTCAGGCGAAAAAATACAAGAAAGCAGATGGCTATTACAGCAGAGCTTATAAAATCGCCGAACAATACCACCCAGAAAGCCCATTTGCAGTGCACCAGTGTGGCCAAAATTTTCTAGCCAATTTAAAAGAAGTCGGACGTTCTGAGGAAGCAGATCGCTTGTCGAAATTGAAGGAGGGGATGTGACCTCCAGTATTTGGGATCCGAGTATCATCCGAACGATTATCGAAAGATTTCCATAATCGTTCCATTACTACTCACACCCTATTAACCAAACAAGACAACAAAAGAGGAAGGTCAATGACAAAATTGTCATCGCCTCCAAGTAGCAACTGAACCAATTCAAGCTGTAAGTTGTAGAGGTTGTTCCGGAACTATCACAACGCCGATGCGAGTGAGCTTTGCAAATCTCTGCAGGCAATGTGTAGATCTACAGTGATCATTCGGCGGCATCAGAATCCGCGGAGACACGCAGCCTCGGCGGAGAGCTTGCCGGACATGCTTGTCGTTTCGTAGACAATTTGTAGTCCGTTGACCAACCACCGATGTGGGGCAATTCAAAACGTTCATTTGTAATCGAGTCCCAGCGCTTTCTGTTGAGACGGAACATTTATAGTGGTGCTTGTTGACCGCGATCAGATTTGCTCTAGGTGTCTGGTTTCAGTGCGACAAACAATTCTGAGTTTTCGCGCCAAACAATTCTGAAAGGCACAGTGTGCAGCATTCAACGACCTCTCCATGCAAGCGGGCCACTGCAAGTTGCCCTACGGTGCCATTTGAAAGCCGGCGCCCACGCGTGGGTTTCCGCGCATTATAGAGAATGGTGTGAGAAGAAATGAACAATCAAATCGTTGGCGTTGAGGGGACAGACGCGGCCGATTACGGTGGGGGGAAGGTACTGCAACCCACCGGGACAGGTGTGGCCGCCGCCGTTGATCTGGTAGAAGACGACCTCTGAGCGGCTGCCGGGCTCGCCGTACTCCGTCTTCGACACTGACATTTGCCGTCATCGAGAATTTTTCAGTGATGTTGGTTTTTCTTGATTTCTCGCCGCCACGAGGCAAAAGAGTGTTCGTTTACGCCTTCCTCCGCGCAGAACGCAGCAACAGATTGCCCGCTCCCATCGAAGCGCTTCAACCGCGCGCGACACATCTTCTCCTTCGCTGGATCTCGTCGATTGCGTTTTCTCATTGCGCGATCTCATTTCAACAAGATCTATTTTCGCGCAGCAGTCGATTCCAGTTAAGTGTGCATTTCACCGAACGGATACGCAAAAACTACGCAAATTACGCGAAGCAATTTACAACGAGAATCCGGAGAGGCAGCGCGCGGAGATTTTAGCGAAAACCGCTACTTAGCTGAAACGAACTTTGGGGCTATATAGGTCACGAACGGCGTAGCCCGCGTGTCGCGACAGCGACGAACTGTCCGGGCGAGGTTGCCCGGGTTCACCTATTCGGTTGTCTTTCAGTTTGGCGCCTTGAATTTCGGTAAACCGGTTCTCGATGTTTCGTCACTTTGTCCCAATCTTTGAGCGTCCCGCGCGATAGCATGGGTATTGGTCTTTTGGTTGCGAGGCAATGTCACTCTGGAAGGTGGGCATCATCCGAATCTACTACATCGCCATCTAACCAGCAGAAATCCGATTCGTCGCCGCCCGTAAAAGAGCATAAATAGGCAACAAGCGTTTCGTCTAGTGCAACATGAAAGATGCAATTCAACACTGCGGCCTAACTGAGCAGATCCAGAAAGACCTTTGTACCTGCGAGGTCGCCCTGGCAACCTTGCAACATAACCTTGTCATATCGGACTCTTATATCGGACCGAACGGCTCAGCCGCCGTCAGTCGCGATAGCGACTCCGGCCCGCGCCACGTGGCGCCCGTCGGTCGAACGGCGTAGCCGCCGAGGTCGCAGGCGCGTCGTTACACCGGCCGCTCGCTAAAGTCCCGTTAGTCTTTCGACAACTAATGCGAAAAGCCGCTTAATCTCAGCAGTCAGCACCTCCCTTGGCAAAGCCCAGGCGATCCGTTCATACTAAATCCCATACCGGTTGATTGATTAGGACGACATGGACATAGTTCGAAAAATTCTCGTGGTCTTGAGCACTACGGCTATGTGTAGCTCTGCGGTGCTCGCCGTCCCGAAGGCTGCAGTCATACGACGTGACGGCACATATGTCGTACAGCCTAAGATCGGAATGATCGAGGAAGTCGCGGAAGACCGTTTTGTTTATTCCTTTCCGATCAAACCAGGACCCGGATGCTCTGTTTGGATCTTGGAACCATCGGGAGAGCAGAAGCTCGTGCCACAACCAGAAGGAGTCCAAATTTCATGCGGCTTCGCTCCAGCCATTGCGCTCAAGCGGTCAGGTAAGCACCCGGAAGTGTGGTTTTACTGTGAGAATGGACTCAAGCGCGGATTGTTGAGCGAAACCGGCAAAATTGTCTTGAAGCCAGAATTTGATTATGTTGGAGACATCGCAGAAGGCCATTTTATTGCACGCAAAGACAGAACGCTTTTCGTCTATGACGAAAAGGGCAATATAACAGGGTCAACCAACGAATACACAGTTTGCGGAAGAAGTCAGTTCAGCGGCGGCATCGTACCTATGCGTGGTCCGAATGGAAAGATCGGCTTCATCAATTTCAAAGCAGAGCTCGTTATTCCGTGTCAATACAGTGATGCCCGTGCCTTACCGCACGGACTTACGTCTGTCGATTATGGCAGCGAGTTGATCAATGCCCAAGGAAAAGCAAAGCAACCGGTCTTGGATGCCATGACAGAATTTCCTAGTGGGATAAACAACGCGTTCCTCACACACGTAAGTTCTGGACAAAAGCAGCTCGTTGGGATTGTTGATGACAACAACAAAGTAATTGTGCCCTGCGAATATGACAAAATAGAAGCAGTTCCCGGCGGTTTTCTTGCGCAATCCAATAAGCGATTCGCACTCTTTAATCGCAGTGGTCTTATGTCGCTGTTCTTTCCCTCCGACGTTGTTGACGTGCGCATAAGTGATGGCCCACTCATTGCTGTGGCCATTTCAGCCGAAAATCCTATTGCCAAGGCAATAGTGGATAAGAGTGCAGGGCTTGATCATCCTAAGCCCATTGCTCCTCTCTGGGGCTTCATGGACCGAAACGGCAAAATAGCGATACAACCCAAATTTGTGGCCGTAAGCGTATTCAAAGATGAGGTGGCTGCCGCATACGTTCGTGATTCACAAGGTGATCGCAAATGTGGCTTGATAGACAAGACTGGAGCATGGGCTATCCGGCCCACATTCGATAACGTGTCGCCTGGAAAAAATCTCTTTTTGGTGACAGTTTCGGAACCCCATTTTTTCAGTCCGGAGGTTTGGACAGAGAACTGGGATCATCAATTGGACCTAATGAAGCTCTTTCGAGACAAACAAATCATAGGCATGTCACGTGAGGAGTTATATAAACTGATCGGGCGACCATCGCGAGCGGATGCGGATTATGTTACCTACACCATAAGCTCAGGAATAGACACCGCACTCGTGATCGATTTCGCGTTCGATGAAACGGACAAAGTCAGCAAATGGCGCAAACGTATGACTGGAGTTTCTTATCGCAATCAGACTCAACCAGCTTGGACAAGCAGCAATAAGTACGAGATTTGAATTAGCGGTGGCTTGGAAAGCTTTTCAGGATGCACATTTGAGTCGATCCCGGATATCACGCGAACATAAATGGCATTATCGACACCATGAAAACGGCTCAGATTCTGAGCAGGTCAGTGCCGGTGCACCATACTCCGTCTCCGGCGACGACAATCCGCATCCCGATTGAAGTCATCTTGCGGAAAAACCAATCCGCTTATTCCCAAAGCGCAATCTCTCCAGATCCAGCTCATATCTATACTCAAGATCGCGGCTGCCGTCAGGCCAATCGATCATTGCTTCCTCTAAAAACACAAATCCATGTTTCATGATCGCTCTTCGCGAAGGTTCGTTCCCAACGCGATGATCTGTGATCAACTTCTTCCACCTCTGGTATCGGAGAGCGTGCTCTATGCGCGTTCTATAAAATAAATCGCCAAAGCCTTTTCCTCGATACAGCGGCTCGATGAAGCTGTATCCAATCATGGCGGTTTGTCCTGATTTATCTGCAGCGTAAGTTACTATTCCTGTGAGTCCGACACATTTATCGTCATCAAACAGACCCCAGAACTTGTTGCCTTCGCCTGTTAAAAGCCTCTGCCAATGCGATCGGTCGTACATCGACGCGCCAGTTGCACTGTCATAAAACAGGTCTGGATGCATGGTGACAGCGCGGAGGCGCATTTTTCGCAACAGCTGCCACTCATCTGGTTCTAAAGTCCGTAGAGTGATGTCGCTCATGCTCTCAACCCCCGCGACGATATAAGAACCTCACCTTTACTGTCGACTTTCCTGACAATCAGATCAATGCCTTCGGTCGACATCTTCATCCCCTGAGGATTCAAAAAGATGTATCCACTTGCTGACTCATCAAACCGACCCTTTGTTGCCTTTCATCGGGTACTTTTCCCGGTTTGCCTGGCCCCATCGATCAGAATCACGGGGGTGTCTTGCGCCGCCGTGAAGATATTCGTCTTGAGATTTCTCGGTATAAGCATGTGTATATGAGCTTACCGTACAGCGGTCAACAATCGACCGTCACGCGGTCAAATATATGAAATGCTGACAGGTTGGCGCATACAGCCCCTGGTCGATAATTGACCATTCAGCGGCCAATCCCTTCGCAGCCGGCAAGGATGCCGCCTGTCCCGGAGCGGTTTGCGGTACTCAATACTTCTCCGCGCAAACGGGCGACTGCAAGTCGCCTACGGTGCCATTTGAAAGCCGGCGCCCACGCGTGGGTTCCGCGCATTATAACGAATGGTGTGAAAAGAAATCGAAAATCAAATCGTTGGCGTTGAGCGGGCAGACGCGGCCGATTACGGTGGGGGGCAGGTACTGCAAACCACCGGGCCAGGTGTGGCCGCCGCCGTTGATCTGGTAGAAGACGACTTCAGATCGGCTGCCGGGCTCGCCGTAATCAGTCTTCGACACTGACATTTTGCCGTCATCGAGAACTTTTTCAGTGATGCTGCCCGCGGCAGTGTGGTTGTTGGCGAGCCAGAAGCTGATCGCCTGATTGGCTGACAGAGCCTTTCCTCTGTCTACCGACAGAGATTTGAAACCGATGGTTCCACCTTGAAAGGGAACGATCGGGTCTTTCGTACCAAGAAAAAACGCAATCGCCACAGGCTGCTCTGACTTGTTCTCAGTGGCTTCCGCTGCCAGCGAGGCAGCGACAGATGCAACCGCGGCGAAACGATCAGAAAGTTTGCTTGCCAGATATTGGCTGAAGAATCCGCCGTTAGAGATACCGGTGGCGTATATGCGCTTGCGATCGGCGGTTCCATTGGCGATCAACCGATCGGTGACATTGGAGATAAATGCAACGTCGTCCACATCTCTCGCATTCGCATCGCGTCCGTCATTCCAATGATGTTTCAATCCTTGAGGAAAGACGACGGCAAAGCCGTAACGATCCGCTGTTGACGTAATGCCACCACACAGACGATCCATTCCTCGAGCCGTTCCGCCTCCACCATGCAACGCAAATACGACGGGCATTCCCTGACGCGCACCAGGCGGCTTATATAAGTAGTACTGGCGTTTAGTCCCAGACATATCCATCGACTCTTCTGTCATGCTGCCCTCACCGGACCAGAATTTGATGCGCGCTTTGTTCGTCAAGGCACCACCAAACGTCCCGGCGAGCGCGATTCGATTCTCCGCGGCTTGCCCTTTTACCGTGCGCGCACAAAGTAAAACCGCTGTTGCGACTGCAAGAATGGCGAGAAAGAGGTTGATCTGCATAACGCCAGGTCCTTTAATGCTCACATTGAAAAATACACCGACCAACCCGAAAGGTTTCGTCTAACTAACACGATAAGTTTTGGTGCAAGCATGCACGACGAGCTTTCCCTCCATGAGCTTTGCGTCAAAATAGGCGGTGTTGGTTAGCTCGTGGAGCGGCAATGTCAAGAAACAAGGGTCTACAAAAGGGCTTTGCCGGTGTGATTACCGGCGCCTCCACCGGCATCGGCAGAGCATTAGCAGTGAGGCTGGCAAAAAAATACAAGGCGCGACTGATTCTCAATGCGCGCAGCGTCGACACCCTCGAGTCTTGCGCCGAACTAGTGCGCAAAGCAGGCGGCGAGGCGATTACCGTCGCAGGCAGCGTCGCTGATTCCCAACTGAACAACGAACTCGTACAGCGCTGCGTCGACCAGTTCGGCGATATCGATCTGCTCGTCAATAACGCCGGCTTCGCCCGTCCCGGGGCGGTTACATCCCTAACGCCGCAAGACTGGGAAGCAGTCTTCGCCGTCAATTTCTTCGCTCCTTTATATGCGACCTACGCCGCTCTGCCTCATTTCCTGAAAAAGCGTCAGGGAAAAATCGTCAACATCTCCTCGGTGGCGAGCAAAGTGAGCTTTCCCGGCAGCGTCTGCTACGCAGCGAGCAAATTCGCCCTCACCGGCATGTCGCAAGGCATGGGCGCGGAGCTGGAACGCAAAGGCGTCGACGTCCTGACGGTCTGCCCGGGTTGGGTGCGCACGGAGTTCTTCGTGAAAAACTCCGTCCCCGATGTGCGCAACCCCACATTAATCGCCCAAAAGGCCGACGTGCGCGGCATTTTAATGAAACACCTGCTTAGCATTAGCTCCGAAGAGTGCGCGCGAGAGATTGACTCGGCACTGAGCCGCGGGGGCAGCAGCGAACTGATCATGACCGTACCGGGCGTTATTCTGGAGAGACTTCAGGGGCTGGCGCCTGGCGCCGTCGCCTCGCTCAGTAAATTGGTACCGGTCGAATTTCGGGATGACGCCCCGGAACCCAGCGCCGGCTGACGCGACCCCTTAGATTAGTGAATTCTTCGCACGGTGGACGCTAGCGGGCGCGCTTCTGATGGGTACAGATATAATGCGCATTGTCAGGTGGCAGAACTAATACCGTGGCTGAGTTAGAACTTTCGGTCAACTACAAGTCCCGTCCCGCCAGGGTGGGGTTGTACGTCATGATGGGGTTGATGCCGGTTTGGGCGATTATCGTTCCGTTCTGTCTGGGACTGTTCATCGCCCTTCTCCTCACTCACCCCGTCGCCATGATTCCAGCGGCAACCGTCCTGGGCATCTGCGTGCTCGTGCCGGTCGTCTCTGTCCTGGCAGCTGCATTATGCGAAGACGACCGAATCACGATCAGCAAAGAGGGCATCGGCTTTCCGCTGATGATGCTGCAACGACTCAACTTCAAAAGAGAGCGCGTGTGGAGCGATCTCTCTTCCGCCATGCTTTTGCCGGCAGGGCACGGACAAGCGATTCAGTTGAGGTTTAAGTCGGGCGGATCGACCGTTCTACGCCTCGACAACATGTCCAAGTCTGATCTCGAGCAGTTCATGCTCGCTGTCGAGGTGTGGGGACAAAATTGCGATCGCGACACAAAATTGATCGAGTATCAAAACAATCTGCAAAATGCCAATCGCGGTATCGAGCAAATGAGCTATACACAAATGTGGGAAGAGGAGTTGAGTCGGCGATTCAGCGCCACATCGTTCGTTCCGCTCGAACCCAATCACAGCCTGATTAACGGTCGCTTCAAAATAGTTCGCCAACTCGCATTCGGCGGGCTCTCGGCAATTTATCTTGCCCAGCAGAATGACACGGACCTCGTGGTGATCAAGGAGGCTGTTGTCCCGGCCAGCGCCGACGAACAGTCGCGCGCCAAGGCAGCCGAGCTGTTCGAGCGCGAGGCGAGATTTCTCATACGATTGAATCATCCAAACGTTGCGAAGGTATTCGATCACTTCGCCGAAAACGGTCGCAACTATCTTGTTTTGGAGTACATTCGCGGACAAGATCTGCGGCAATTCGTAAAACAAAACGGTGCTCAACCAGAGCGTTTGGTCGCACATTGGGCGGCACAGATTGCGGCGATTCTCGATTATTTGCACAAACAAAATCCGCCCATTATTCACCGCGATCTGACACCAGATAATCTGGTGCGCAAAGATGACGAATCCCTCGTCTTAATCGACTTCGGAGCAGCCAACGAATTCGTTGGCACCGCCACCGGTACCCTCGTGGGCAAACAGGCGTACATCGCCCCAGAGCAGTTGCGCGGAAAAGCTACCACTTCCAGCGATCTCTACGCCCTGGGCGGAACGATTTATTTCCTCGTCACAGGCAAGGATCCCGAGGCCCTTTCCGAATCACGTCCTTCAGAGTTGGTGAAGGTTTCCCCTGAACTCGACGACATTGTTGCGTCATGCACGCAGTTGGAGGCAGAAGATCGTCCAGCGCATGCTGAGGATCTGGCGGTGAAACTGCAGGCGCTGGAGAAAGAGTTGAAGGGTGCCGAAGAGCCTGATACAGTCGAGGTAGCGACATGACGGATGGCATCAAATATCGCTTGGTCAAATCGCAGTCCGTGGAAGAATGGCGGCTGATGCAAAATGACGAAGACCGCATCACGTTGATAGAGTACCGTCCGTTTGCCAGTACAGAAAAATGGATTCAGTATAGATTTTCGGCCTGGAGCTCCTGGAAGTGCTGGTTCGCCATGGCTTGCGTGGTCATCTTTTTCGGATTTGGCGGACCGGGATTTATTTTGAATCTCGTAACAGGCAGTCTCGTTAGTACAATGGGCGACGGAGCAGCCATCGGCGTCGTGCAAGCTGTGAACGGCGGACAGTTTGTGGTAGAACTGTTTGCCGCTCTGAGCGCCTTGCTTGTAGCTTCAATCAGCGGCATTTATCTGTCCAAACCTACTCATTTGGCGCTGAGTGCCAATGGCATATCGCTGCAATGGCGTCGTTTTGGGCGCATTCTTGAATACGGACTGCCATGGAATCGGCTTGGTCGCATCGACCTGTGCTGGCCGCCGGGAAAAACATCACCGCAAGATTGTTTGATCAACTTCCAGGCAAAGGACAATGCAAATGCGGTTTTGCATGTGCGTCTTGGCGCTCTCACCCGGGAAGAAGACCGCGACAAGCTGTTGAAGGCGATTGAGAAGAACGCAGAAGAGGTGCAACGCAGCCCGCAACTGCTGGAGATGCTTACGCCTGCTCAGGATCACAGTTATACAGAGTTATGGTTGCAAGCGCTCTCAGCGCCGCCAAAACGCGAGCGTCTGACGCCGCTGCCACCACATGCAAAACTGCACGACGGAAGATATGAAGTCCTCGATCAACTCGGTGTCGGCGGTCAAGGAACTGCTTATGTAGCGAGAGAAACCGGCAAAACAGGCACACACAGCGAAGTTGTACTGAAAGAGTTCATCTTGCCTGTATACGTCGATGTCAACGTAAGGCGACAAGCGCTCGAAAGAATGCAGAACGAGGCGCTCATGTTGCGCAAACTCGACAACGATCGCATCGTGCGGCTGATGGATTTCTTCATTGAAGATCACCGTGGCTATCTGGTGCTGGAGAAGATAGACGGCAACTCACTCCTTGGCGTGGTCACTCAAAATGGTGCCATGACCGAATCGCAGACGATCTCTCTCGCTCTACAGATGTGTGAGATGCTCGAGTATTTGCACGGGCTTTCACCGCCTATCATCCACCGCGATTTCACTCCTGATAATTTGATCTTCAACAACGCCGGGGTGTTAAAACTCGTCGATTTCAACGTCGCCCAACAGACCGAATCAACAGCAACCGGCACGGTGGTAGGCAAACACGCGTATATATCGCCGGAGCAGTTTCGCGGTCGCCCGACAACCCAGAGCGATATTTACTCAATGGGAGCGACCTTGTATTATTTGCTGACGGCGGACGCGCCGGAGCCGATCACTGCGTCGCATCCGCGCAAATCCCGTCCTGATGTTAGTGAGCAGCTCGACGCGATCACGGCAAAAGCGACGGCATTTGCTCCCAATAAACGCTACGCAAATATCCAAGAGCTACGCGCCGATCTGGTAAAAGCTGCCCCTCAATTGGCAGCACCAAAAACAAAGTAATCGCGAGGTATGTCGAATGAGTAAGTCCGTTGTGCTGACGGCAGTCGGGCGCGACCGGGTCGGTATCGTCGCGCGCGTTGCTGCTGTATTTTTCGAACTTGGTTGCAATCTCCTCGATTCAAGCATGACTCTTCTTCGAGGCGAGTTCGCCATCATATTGATGGTAAGTTTGCCGGCAGACACGACAGTGGAGCAACTGAGAGCTAAAATTCCGGCGCTCGAGCGCGAGCTAGGAATGAACATTCACTTGCGCGAGTTGAACGACGAAGAGCTGACTGAGAGCGCAGCAGAGGGCAACCCGCACATCATTTCGGTTTACGGCGCGGATAAACCCGGTATCGTCTCTGGTGTCACGCGTGAGCTGGCGGAGCTGGGCGTCAACATCACCGACGTGCAGACCAAATACTCCGGCTCTCGAAGCGGGGGCAACAATCCAGTCTTCATGATGATTCTCGAAGTCGATGTTCCTGCTTCTGTTGCCACCGCGAAGCTCGAACAATCGCTGAAGAGCTCATGCAATTCGCTCGGTATGGATATCACAGTGCAAGCACTGGAAGTGATGGAGCTATAGGCAATGCCCATGCGTGAGGTTCTTCTTTATCCCGATCCTCGTTTGAAGCAGGTCTCCGAGGCCGTGGGTTCAATCGATGACTTGGAGATCTCACGCTTGATTCACGATCTGCTCGATACTTTGTACGATGCGCCCGGATGTGTCGGTATCGCCGCGCCACAGATAGGAGAGATGAAACGTATCATCATTATCGATGCTTCCCGCAATCCGAAAAACCCGCCCAATCGGGGACAGATGATCCTGATCAATCCGATAATCGAGGACCAGAGCGGAGAGCTGCTGGCACGCGAAGGATGCCTGAGCATTCCTGATCTGACCGCGAACGTGAGGCGGCCAGAACACATCAAGATGGTGGCATTCAACGAGAAAGGCGAAGAAGTTCGTTTTGAGACAGGCGGATTTGAAGCGCGCGTCATTCTGCATGAATACGATCATCTAGACGGCGTTTTGTTTCTCGACCGCGTGGCATCGCTCAAGACGGATGTGTTTCGCCGCAAACGATACGCACCACCGAGCGCTAAACCGACGTAGGGGGCTGCGTTTCACGGTGTTGTTTCGGGTCTAAAACAGCGTTCGTATTCACGGGCGGCTGCAAGCCGCCCCTACGGTTTCTTCATCACACCGCTCCACGTGCCGTTTACAATCGCTCGATGCAAGGAATGTCACCGACGCGGCTCGGCAACGGTACGTAGGGGCGGCTTGCAGCCGCCCGTTTACACAGCATTGATTTAATCCACGGATGAGTCAGACCGAAGACTGCGCCGTTAAGTCTGATTGAGACGGTGTTCTTTTCTCCACAGTTCTGGGCGTGCCAGTAGTACACTTGTCTGGCTCAGCGAGAATTACAATGCTCAACCGCATGCGCGAAGCCGAATTGATGGATGATCCGAACCTCGACGAGCACAAGCATGTCGAAGCACTGAGATCGCTTGCTCGTCTAAACGCGGTGAGTAGCTCCGCCAGCATCCTCTGGCAAGCAATAAGACGAATGGCGCGCAGGCGCAAGCTCAACAAGCTTCGCATTCTCGACATAGCTACCGGCGGCGGTGACTTGCCCGTACAACTGATTCGATACGCCGAAAACGACGGTATCGAGCTACAGATACTAGCAGTAGATAAGAGCCCGACCGCTCTCACTTTCGGTCGCAACTTGGCGAAGCAGCACTCTCTAGAGGCTCAAATTGATTTTGCCGAACTGGACGTGTTTGTCGATGATCTGCCGGCTGACTACGACGTAATTACTTGTTCGCTATTTATCCACCATCTTGATCCAGAACAAGCAATCTCTCTCTTCAACAAAATGCGCCTGGCAGCTAAGCGACTTGTAGTGGTTAACGATCTACTGCGCAGCCAACTCTCGTACAGACTAGTCTGGCTCGGCGCTCGGCTGCTGAGCCAATCTCCGGTCGTTCGATTTGACTCAACAGCGTCAGTCCGCGCAGCATTCACAACTGAGGAAATGCGTGACATGGCAATGCAGTCAGGAATGTCAAATTGTGCAGTTACGTATCGGTTTCCCTGTCGTCAACTGCTAGTTTGGAGTCCAAACGCTGATGACTCAATCCATTGAAAGCATCGCAAAGCAGCGATGGGATCTTATAGTCATCGGTGCTGGTCCATCCGGAGCACTGCTGTCGCATCTCGTAGCGCGCACCGGAGCAAGCGTCCTGTTAGTTGATAAAAGTCCATTTCCGCGGCACAAAGTTTGCGGATCCTGCATTAGCGCGGGCGCTGTTAAAGCGCTAGAGGCAGCCGGCATTGCTAAGATTATCGTGGACAGTGGAGCTGTCGCAACTGAAACACTTGCTCTCAGCGATAGCAATCAATCTCTGCGATTAAAGTTGCCACTGGGTTATGCACTTTCGCGCAAATCCTTGGATTCAGCTATCGTTGCTGAAGCGCTGCGCAGTGGGGCGCACTTTGCCGCCAACACAACGGCCGCGATTACGCAATCTCTAGACGAACATGTTGAGGTTCGGCTGAAAGACTCCGCTTACGAGGCCAACGTCACAGCAAACGTTGTTGTTGTAGCCGACGGATTGAATGGCAGAAGCCTGGCAGCGCTGCCCGAGTTTGATTTCAAAATTAAAGCACAATCTAAGTTTGGCGCCGGAGTGGTGATCGAAGATGCGAATTACGACCTCGCACCGGGCGTAATACAAATGGCTTGTACGAACGACGGTTATGTCGGTATCGTCCGTGTTGAGCATGGACAGCTGGACATCGCCGCAGCGCTTCATGCGGAGTTCTCTCGGAGGCAAGGAGGAGCAGCGCCAGCAGCGGCGTCAATCTTGCAACGCTGCAAATTCGCGGTGCCACCAGATTTGATGCAAGCTCAATGGCATGGAACAGAGCTGCTTACACGGACTCGCAACAAGGTTGCCGTACGCAGGCTGTTCGTTATCGGAGATGCGTCAGGTTATGCAGAGCCGATAACGGGAGAAGGTATGGCTTGGGCGATGTGGTCAGCGGTCTCAATTTCCGGACTGATTTTGCAATCTATTGAAAAATGGAACGACCATTTTGCTTCCAGATGGCAGGAGATGCACACTTCACTAATTAGGCAGCGTCAGGAGCGAGCGCGATTGATCGCTTCTACACTGGATAATCTGCCAATACGCAGCGCAGCACTAGCTCTCTTGCGTTCTATACCATCGCTAGCGATACCGTACTTAAGAAGTCTAAGCGACTATCCAGACCCACGATCTTTCATCGGCAACCTTGTCACTACCCAGATACACGAGCCAGACACATGCCAGCGAATATCCTAGCCATCGCCACAGCCCTTCCGGCAACGTCAGCATCGCAAGATCTGACTTGTGAACTGGCGAAGACACTATGCTGCGATAATCAGCAGCAGGGACGAGCGCTCGAACAAATTTTTAAACGCACTAGCATTCAACGGCGATTCAGCGATGTGTTTCTGGATGCACAAGAAAGCTCGGTGCAACCGATGTTTTACTCTCCTCGTCATACATCCGAAGCCACCGGTCCATCAACCGCTGCTCGCATGTCCCGCTATCATAAAAGTGCCACGAAACTTGCTGAACTCGTTTGCGAACGAGTGATGAAAATCGCAGGCATCGATATCTCGAATATTACACACCTGGTAACAGTTTCCTGCACTGGATTTTCATCGCCTGGAGTAGATCTGCACCTTGTGGAGAATTTAAATTTGCCACGCTCAATCGCGCGCACACATGTTGGCTTTATGGGCTGTCACGGCGCGCTCAATGGACTGAGAGTAGCTCAATCTTTCTGCCAAGCAAATCAAGATGCAGTAGTACTTCTGTGTGCGACAGAGATCTGCTCGGTGCATTTTCAATACGGCTGGGATCATAACGCTGTTGTAGCGAACTCACTCTTCTCTGATGGCTCCGCCGCCCTTATCATGTCGGGTTCCACTCAATGGTCTGGGCAGCATATTCATGCCGCGTCAGCATCATATGTGGTGCCTGATACAGCTGACGTGATGACCTGGCAAATTGGTGATAATGGATTTTCGATGACACTTTCGCCAAAATTGCCGGAGATCATCCAGCAGCAACTGCCGCAGTTCGTGGAAAGTTGGTTATCCGACAATGGAATGAGAATAGAAGACGTTGGCGGTTGGGCAGTTCATCCCGGCGGACCGCGCATATTGCAAGCAACTGAAACTTGCCTCGGTCTCAACGCAAAAGCATTGGAATTGTCAAAGCAAGTTTTGTCCGAGTTTGGCAACATGTCATCGCCAACGATTCTCTTCATCGTCGATAGATTGCGCGCGAACAACTGCCCCAAACCGTGGGTGCTCCTCGCTTTCGGACCCGGGCTGACGATAGAGGCAGCATTGATTAGATAGTACGAATCTGTACCGCCAAATTCGCGGGAAACTTTGTACTTCCCGCGAATTTGCATTGTCACTCAGGCGCGTACTATCCGCTACTTCCGCAGATTAGCAAAAGCTGCATCGCCATCAGCGATAATCTGTAGAGAAAGAACCGCATCCAGCACCTGATCACTTGTGGCAGTAGGTGGTAAGCCTAGTATTTGCGTATCTTTTTGAAACTGAGTCTCAGAATCATCATTTGAGGTTCCTTCATTTTGTATGTCTTTGAGAGTTTCGTCAGCTTGCGATGGCGTCAAATCCCAATAGTCGCCTCCTGTACCGGACGCTGGGGATGTCACGGTTCCGCCGTTAGTCGCGTCTCCGCTACTTCCGTTGCCGCTGTCACTGCCAGTCCCACTGCCGCTGGTTCCGCTTCCGCTGTCTCCGGCAGTTCCGCCTCCGCTACTTCCGTTTCCGCTGCTACCGCTGTCTCCCGCGGTTCCACCGCTGCTTCCGCTTCCGCCGCTGCCGCTGTCTCCAGCGGTTCCGCCGCTGCTTCCGCTGTCTCCGCCAGTTCCACCGCTGCTTCCGCTTCCGCTGCTACCGCTGTCTCCCGCGGTTCCACCGCTGCTTCCGCTTCCGCTGCTACCGCTGTCTCCCGCGGTTCCACCGCTGCTTCCGCTTCCGCTGCTGCCGCTGTCTCCACCAGTTCCGCCGCTGCTTCCGCTTCCGCCGCTTCCGCTGTCTCCAGCGGTTCCGCTGCTGCTTCCGCTGTCTCCGCCAGTTCCACCGCTGCTTCCGCTTCCGCCGCTTCCGCTGTCCCCACCGGTTCCGCCGCTGCTTCCGATTGCGATACTAAAGCCACCGCCATCTCCACCTGCGTCTCCGCCACCTCCGCTGCCCTCGTCATCAATCAGATCTTGCTGCGAGACGTGAGCCTTGCCAATCGCTGACGTGTTGTTTGCCGACGACTCAGATGCTGTTGCACTGGCAGTCCCTGATGGTGTCACTAAACCGTCGTTTGGTGCAGTGTTACCCGATGACGCGTGGAAATCTACAAAATTCCATTCGTTAGCATCGTTTGCGACTGCCTGCGCCGCAGAGTTTACAGCGGCTGTATCTTGCTGCACGCCTTGCTGGTTGCCTGCCACCTGATCCTGTCCGAGTTTCAATTCGGCACCCGCCAGAGATACTGCGTCAGAGCCCGAGATGTATTGAGGGTCGGTCGTCAAATTATGATCCTGGAAATATGGTTCTGCCGCTGTGTCCTTGAGCCCGGCTTGTGCCTGGTTTAAATCGGCTTGAGCTTGCTGCTCCAGAGGCTGCCCTGTCAGCGGTAGTTCGAACAAATCGGCGGTGTATGGTGTTCCGTTGAATCCATGATCGATGCCTGCCGCAAAGATTCCCTTATTCAGGGGCGAAGACGTGTTGACGTCCGAATTGTTGGGGTTGGTAATTGGGTTGTCCGAAGAAGAAATTGGCGTACGAGTCGGCGAAGCAGGATTATCAGTCGTTGTCAATTGAGGCAGAGTGACCGTGTTGTTCCACATCTGATTTACGTCGGCGCCTGAAGAAGTGGCAGACAACTCCGTTAACGGAGTCGCAGTGATCGGTTTCTGGGGCGAAACAGAACTGGCTTCCGCAGATTGGTTAGTGGAACCGCTCGTGGCATCGCTCGGCATTTTATAAGTTGGTAAGGTTGAAGTATCGATCGTTTGTGCGGCGACCGCTGACTGAAATTCTGCTTGTCCCGCATAGGAAGACAGACTTTGTGCTGCTGCTTTGGCCGCGACATTGTTATCAGTGGAGTCCGAACTCTGCGACGATCTCTCAAGAATTTCTGCTGTGGTCATATTTACCTCCTGCACGCTCGCCACCTAATATGGTGACTGCGCTAAAAGCTGGGATCTGAAGGTTGGGGACGCCTAACGCGCTGAATTGGATTGCGCTGAGCAAACCAAATTTGTTGTTACGACAAATCCGCCCTGGCGTTGGGGCACTGTGCATAACCATTCCTGCTGGAGCCAAGTCGGATTCACCGAACCAATGCAAACATAAAGGCAAACGATGGTTGCAGTGTGGCGGCAACATAACGGAAACGTGATCATCGCTGGAGCAGGCAATTGCCTGAATTGCGCTCACTTGATAAGCGGTCCGCGGCAACCGGTACTGCCTATCTGCTATCCTTATCCTCATTAGTATCCGCGCGGTGGGTGAGGCGGGTGTGACTAAGATCCTTTTAGTTGAAGACGATCCAGACGTCGCAACAATGATTGGCACTGCACTCAAGGAGCAGCGCATCGAACTTGATGCTGTCGCCGATGGCGATAAGGGATTCGAGTACGTATGTCAGGGTCACTATGATGTAATCATTTTGGATTGGCATGTGCCCGGGCTGTCGGGAGTGGAAATTTGTCGCCGGTTTCGCGAGATGCAAGGCACGACACCAATTTTGATGCTGACAGGTAAAACGCATCCGAAAGAAATCGAGCAAGGGCTTGATGCCGGAGCTGATGACTATTTGAAGAAACCATTTATTATGAGCGAGCTGTTGGCCAGGTTGCGAGCACTTTCTCGTCGCAGTGGTACGTCAGTTTCTTCTGTCCTTACGATCGCAAATATTGAGCTCGATCCGGGGAAGCACAAAGTTACGAAAGACGGCCGCGAAGTCCATCTGTTGCCCAAAGACTTCTCGCTGCTCGAGTTTTTCATGCGCAATCCGGATCAGATTTTCAGCGCAGAGACGTTGTTACGACGAGTCTGGGATCTGGATGCCGACGCCTCGACTGAATCCCTGCGCACCGCCGTGAGCAGAATCAGGAAAGTGATTGACAGTTCTGTCGATGAAGGCGATTCTTTGATTGAGAACGTAAGGCGAGTCGGCTACAGGCTCAAGCCTCAATAATGCAATTCGCTCAGCCGGCGGCGAGCCGGTTGCCCCGAGAAGACGAGCACATGAGACTACGATTATCGCTGGCGCATAAGGTTCTTATTCTCGTCTCGATACCCTTCTTTATCCTGGTAGGATTTGTCGGTTTCCTTTCGCATCTGCAGCATGAGTCCGAAGTCGAGGCCCAGCGAGCGCGCGAAGAAAGAGACATTTCAGATCGTATGAATAAGCTCAGCTCCGAATATTTCGTCGTCGTTCGAGATCTTGGGTCTATCGGCATGTCGAGGTGGCTCGCAAACGAAAACATCGTCAATATCTACAAAGGCCTAATTCCAAAAACACGAGAGCGATATGCTGAATTGCTCCGGCTATCGCAAGGAAAGCCGGATCTCGCAATCGCTGTCAGAAACTCTACGAGAACGTTGGATGAAATCGACATGATGCTCGGTGACGCGTTGAAAGCGCTATCTGAGCACAGGCTATCCGACCTTATAAAGGACTATGCAGCAAAAACCGATAGACTGACGTACCTATGCAAAAAGCTCGCCACCGAGCAACAGGATCTGATTGCGCTGCATCAGCGCCTCGCTGAAGATGAAAACAGCCAGAGACAGGGTGCGCTCAGGCAGAAATACCTGGAGTCCGCTTTAGCCGTAGTCGCAGTTAGCGGGGTGTTCAACCTGCTGTTAGCAGTCTTTATCATCAAGAACATCACATCGAGGCTGCTCGTAGTCAACGAGAATGTGCAGAAGTTCTCTTCAAATCAGCCGCTGCACAAAACATTGTCCGGCAACGATGAAATCGCTGAATTGGACCGTGTCTTCCACCGCATGGCGGCATCGCTCGAGGATGCTGCGCGGCAGAAGCAAGACATGATAAATATGTTGACTCATGATCTGCGCAGTCCGCTGACCGCCATTAGTGGCACGCTGGACATCATTCGAGGGGGCGAAAGCAATTTCTCCGAGCGGGACAAACAGCTCTTTAAATTGGCGGAACGGAATGGCAAACGCATGATGGCACTGATCAATGATCTGCTGGACATCGAGAGGATAAATTCGGGGATGATGACTGCAGAGACAACCGATGTCTGTCTCGCCATAGTTTTCGAAGACGTGAAGCTTAGCGTTGCAGATTGGGTTGCCGACCGAGGGATCAAGCTCGTAATCGACGATACCGCACTGTTCGTAAAAGCCGATCGAGAAAAACTAGATCGGGTTATGTACAACCTGGTATCAAACGCGCTCAAATTTTCGCCGGAGGGCGGCACCATCTCACTGAAAGCAGCACCGTCCAATGGCGAGGTCGAGATAATCGTCATGGACCAGGGGCGTGGGATTGCACCACAAGAGCTGGAGTCGATTTTCGAAAGATTTAGCCAATCCGCATCTAAAGAGCAGAAAGCTCAAGGCGGTTCCGGACTAGGGCTCTTCATCTGCAAATCGATCGTCACTTTGATGGGCGGAAAAATCTGGGCCACCAACGAAGCCGGACAAGGCGCCGTCATTCATTTCACGCTACCCAAATGTTGAGCGAAAAACGCCAGCGCGGCTCACACAGCAGCTTTCACTGTCTCTTTCACCTGGGCAGCTTCGTAGACTTTGAGGTTGCAGTAGACAATTTCGAGATTGGCAGTGTCAACCTGCTGTTTTCGACCCGCTTCGATTAGATCGCCGATGATCTGATCCGCCTCGATTCTGTTGCCGCTTTGCAAATCGCGCAGCATAGAGGCCGCGAGTGTGGATTCCGGATCTACCAATCGCTCGGATGCTGATTTTATAAATTCATCCGAGATGTCTGTTCTGTGCTTCTTCGCGACGCCGAGACACTCTTCGAAGATAGCCCGAGCGATTTGGCGCCCACCTGGAGCGCGCGCCACTTCACCAACAGTTGCACGCATCAGAGTTGTAATCGCCGCTAAAGAGGCGATCATCACCCACTTTTCCCACATGTCTTTGCTGATATCTTCGCTCAGCTTGCTACCGCAATTTGCTTTTTTAAATGCTGCATCGATTTTGGCAATGCGCTCTGACTTCTCTTTCGACAACTCACCGTATTTAATGGCATGAGTGTCATTGAGATGCAGGATCGTTCCATCGTCAGCGAGGGTAGACGAGATGATGCACAAGCCGCCGAGCACATGCTCTGAACCAAACCTATCCTGCAGTTTCTGCAGATGCGCCATTCCGTTTAATAGCGGAAGAATGGCGGTGTTGTTTCCTACAGCCGGAGCAACTGCTTCCAGTGAAGGCTCCAGATCCCATGCTTTGCAGGTCAAGATTATCAAGTCGTATTCGCCATCGACTTTCTCGACGAGATTGACGGCCTTAGAACTAAAGTCGCCGAATTTACTTTTAACGTTAAGTCCGTTCACTTTCAGCTTCTTGGCGCGTCCAGAACGAACAAGAAACGTGACATCCTCGCCGGCTTCAAGAAGCCTCGCGCCGTAATAGCCGCCTGTGGCGCCCGCACCGAGAACTAGAGTTCGCATAAAGTCTCCCTTCTCTGCACCATTCACGCCTGCAGTGGCGTCTGTTTAAGTTTATCGCTAAGTCGACCATGTAAGATTCATTCTGAATTTACATATCTATCCTCGAGGCTCAATGTTTCTCAGCCATAAAAAGGTCCACCCCGCTGCTATCTTAGTACTCGCGTTGCTCGCCAATCCCGTCATGGCAGCGAGTAGCGCTCCGGCAAATGACAACTCAATGCGAAGCAACGCGGCAAAAGCGATGCCTGCAGTCGACTTAAATAGCTGCAAACGCATAGATTGGTACCGAGGACCGGTTGAAACCATCCCGGCAAAGGTCGTGGAAAAAACCGAGCTTGCGAACGACGGCTCTGCTCACAAAGTGAAAGTGACGTCTACCGAAAGAATCAGTTGCCTGACCATTCGCGAAGGCGACCCGAGCTTTCGTCCAATACTGGAATTCCTTCGTCATTATTTCGGCCCTCAACTTCAGCCTCAAGGATTACTGGCAAAAGACAAAGTGACAACACCGGCAGGCGGACTTTTTCTCTTTACGTCGAAAGATATAGATAACGCGAATTGGATAAATCTGCCAGAGGTTCCTGAGCAGCTGTTTGGACTGAATCGACAAATCTATTGCAGAGAACTTTTGGCTGCCATCCCGCTCAATCGAAAAGTTTTCGATAATAATTCTGAAGAACAGAAATTTCGCATTTCGCAGCTCGATGCATTTTTCCTGCACAAGCCGCTACCAGACTGGAAATCGGACCCGATGTATAAAATGCTTTTCTCCTGGTTGAGAGAAGCCAACGAAAGCTACGGTTTTATCGATGAATCGGGAAAAACCATATTTACTGCAGGCGATTGCGTAAGCCTTGATGACAGATTTAGCGACGGTCTGCTTAAGGTTGACACGCTCGATGGCATCCAGTTTTGGACCAAGTCCGGTAAGGCTGCGTTTCCGGAAACCTTTGCTGACACGAAGATATTTCACGATCAACTGTGCGCCGTCAAGCGAGGCGGCAAGTGGGGCTACATCGACAAGAGCGGAAAGATAGTAATCAAACCTACCTTTGATGAAGCCAAAGATTTCGCAGAAGATTTAGCTGCAGTGAAAGTTGGCGAGAATTGGGGTTACATCAACAAGAGCGGAAGCTTTGCTGTTCAGCCGCAGTTTCAACTAGCAGCTGATTTCTCAGAAAGTCTTGCAGCGGTTTGCAAAGATCATCAGATTGGGTTTGTCGATAACAAGGGCAACTTTGTCATCAAACCGCAGTATCAGTTCGCGGGTCCTTTCATTCAGAATATAGCGACTGTTGCCACTCTAGAAGGTCCAGATAAGATACACAACGTTCGATACATCGACTCTACTGGAAAGGTTTTGATCGATCGCACAGAGCTATTGCAAAAGGTCTCGAAAGAGTATCAACCTGACGGTGGTTGGTCTTTTTCCGTCGGCAAGAATCAAATCGCCGTAACAGATCTGCTTCGCGAGCAGCAAGCCAAACTTTGGCGAACGGCGCACACGCGAGATACGCAAGTAAAACTTTTAGAGGCGATTTACCCTGCGAACGACGTCACCCATATGTCCGAGTTGTGCAAAGATGCCGAAGTTACGTACAGTCGTACTCACCATCTTAACTTGCTCGGAGAAGGTTACGACGATCAGGCGGGATCCATTGATTTCTCAGATGGATTGCTAGTTGCACGAACTGCCAACGATAAATTCGCTGCGTTCAACCCGGACGGCTCAACTGCATTCTCAATTGATGCTATCGACGTCAATCCGTTTCACGACGAAAGAGCAAGAGTCGTAGTCCGCGACAAGGACGACCAGATCAAATACGGTTATATAGGTAGTGACGGCAAATTCGTTGTGGCGCCAAATCTTTTCGTTGCTGAAGATTTTTCCGATGGCGTAGCGATAATCCGCAGACGGCACGATACCCATCTCGAGATTATCGACACGACGGGCAAATCGCTAGGCGCAACAGATCTCTATTCGCCGGCACCTTTCAAGGAAGGTCTATCTCGGGCAGGTCTGGGAGTTTCAGACACGCTGGTCAGTGACATCCGTCGCTTCGGTCCGCCCGAGCCGCCGACACCGTTACCTGCCGAGCAGTTGCCGACATCAGATGAGTGAGCCGCAGCACCCGACTAAACGGTCCAAAAGCTGGCTTCTTCCCTCGCGGTTCTGTTTGCTGCTCTGGCTACTCCAAGTGCTCTTCCCATTTGAAAGCCGTTAGGATTTGAAATTCCTCTGAAACGAGCAATGCTTCTGGCTTCCTTGTCTTCGTTGAACTCAGGCATTTTGCCGCTGGGAATTTTTCCTAAGCGAGCACCGTCCTTTACCTGGCTTCCTTCGGCAACGACGTAACGATCCGCGACGCTCGCGAAGTTGCCCAGTTGAGAGCCGGATTCAACGGTGGCTCCATGACCTATGCGACTACCTGCGCCTACGATGATGTTATCGCCGAGTTCTGTGCCTTTGCCGATTCGGACTCCATCAGCCAAGGTCACATTATTGCCAAGAATGCCGCCAGCCCAGACCTGTGAGTCATTACCTACTCTTGAACCTGCGCCAATATCAGTTCGATATGCAAGATGGGCGTTGGTACCAATTTCTGAAGATGCGCCGATTTTGGAATCGTACCCGACATATGAGCTATCACCGATTTTGACACCATTTTCGAGCACGACATTTGAACCAACGATGACTTTGTCGCCGATCACTGCATTATCACCAAGCTTTACCCCGAAATTGATCTCCGCATCGTCACCCAGTGTCACTCCGCGCCCGATTATCACATCTTTTCCGATTGATGCAGTGGCAGGAATCACCGCGCCGTCTTGGATAATTGCAGATGGATGTATACTCGCGAGTTTGTCTATTCGGGCAGTTGCGCTTCTGAATCCAGCGCCCAGGGTTTGCTCCACCAGACCGGGCAAACGGACAGATTCAGCGATGCCGGCGTCTTCTATTGCTCGACCTGCGGCAATAAGAATCTCGGGGTTTGCCATGACAAAACCTCCAGGCGATTTAGAATATGGGGATGTGAGAGGAGCTCGCAGCTTAGCTTAGCTTTCTCGTGTGTCACCGATGTGAGAGGAGACTCGCAGCTTAGGTGTCTCGTGTGTCACCGATGTGAGAAGAGACTCGCAGCTTAGCCTGCTCGTGTGTCACCGATGTGAGAAGAGACTCGCAGCTTAGCCTGCTCGTGTGTCACCGATGTGAGAAGAGACTCGCAGCTTAGGTGTCTCGTGTGTCACCGATGTGAGAAGAGACTCGCAGCTTAGCCTGCTCGTGTGTCACCGATGTGAGAAGAGACTCGCAGCTTAGCCTGCTCGTGTGTCACCGATGTGAGAATTAGAGACTCGCAGCTTAGCCTGCTCGTGTGTCACCGATGTGAGAATTAGAGACTCGCAGCTTAGCCTGCTCGTGTGTCACCGATGTGAGAATTAGAGACAACGAACGGGGGATAGGCGGCAGGACCAGACCACCGCGGCAATCAGCCACAAAGCCGAGCGGCGCTTCCGTGGAGAGTAAGAAATTCACTGAGGCAACATTTTGGAAACGGTCAGATTTCTGCTGAGGCAACAGGATACGTCAATCGGTGCGCAAGAACTTCCGCATCACGCGCTAAACTCGGGCATGTTTTTTGCATGAATGTGCAAAAACTTGCGCATCAACCCCTAAGTCGGGCTAGTTCTCCTGCGAATGTGCAAGAACTTGCGCACATAATCTCAATTTGTGCGCAAGAACTTGCGCATCAACCAATCTCAGGAAATTGGTTGACGACAATCGAGAGAAAATATTGTCCGTCGCGGCCAAACATGGCGCCATGGATGTGCAGCTTTTTGGTTCTGTTGCTCGCGGTCAAGAGACAGAGAAGAGCGATCTGGATTTTCTGGTCAACTTCAAGGATCATCTCAGGAGCGGGGGGCTATTACCACTGAATAATCGCTGTCTTGCGATACGCGCAGGCGCGGATGAATTTGATTTTCGTCGGCGCGGTCGCGCATATTGAGGCTCCAAAGTGGTTGTTTTTCGGGCTGATCCGCGCGGACGCGCCGACATTTCGAGTCAACGTATGCGCGTACGCGCGTATTGCGATTTAGCATCTCGCAGAATAACGGTGAGGATTTCGTAGCGTGCAATTCTCAGACATCGGCGACCGAAAGTGCCCCTTTTGTATGGCGTTATAAGGGGCGTTTTGTGGAGTGGTGGAGCGGGGGGCTATCACCACTGAATAATCGCTGTCTTGCGATACGCGCAGGCGCGCGGATGAATTTGATTTTCGTCGGCTCGGTCGCGCATATTGAGGCTCCAAAGTGGTTATTTTTCGGGCTGATCCGCGCGGGCGCGCCGACATTTCGAGTCAACGTATGCGCGTACGCGCGTAATGCGATTTAGCAACTCGCAGAATAACGGTGAGGATTTCGTAGCGTGCAATTTCTTGCTCTGCCACGATGTAACGCACGTGTAATTTCACGAGCTAGATTACTGTCATCAGATCAGCAGCTCACCCAGTCCGCCTTTACTAAACACTCCAGCGGCAACAACGTAGCTCCGTGATCTCCATACGCGACGAGCGAGGGCGAACCCTCGCTCGTTGCACTTCCTCCAAATTGTTATTTGGCGGCAGCCAATTGCTTGGTGTTTTGTTTGATGTCTTCGAGGACATTCGGACGCTTCGGCTGCCACTTCAATTCGGTTTGCGCCTTGGTGGTGTCGAACTGTTGTGAGAGCGCGAGCGCATCGGCGAAGAGACCGAGGCGTTGACGAGCTTGCTCCACGGGGAAGCCGGCTGTCTTGCCTTCCAATCCGAGCGCCTTGGCGACATGCTCAGCAACTTCTTTGACTTTGAGCGACGGACCGTAGCTGACGTTGTATACGGTGCCGGCTTTGCCATTTTCGGAGGCGAGCAAGTACGCATCAGCGAGATCGTCGACGTGTACTGTCGGCCACAGATTTTCGCCGTTGCCGACGTACTTCACTTCACCGGTCTTCTGCGCATCTTGAGCTAGTTTGCCGATGAGACCTTTGTTGTAGCCGTAGACCAACGACGGACGAAGAACGATCGTTTTGATCTGCTCTTTGGCTGCATCAAGGACTTTGCGTTCGACTTCTGCGCGCCAGGTGACCAACTGAATCGGATTGAGCGGAGCATCTTCGGTGACGGCTTTACCTTGCGTATCGCCAACGACCCAAATACCGCTCGTATAGATGAAGGTCTTGTTCGTGCCGCGCAATGCTTCGAGAATCTTCTCGGTGGCGAGCGCATCGTATTTGCCGAAATCAGCATCGTTGGTGGATGCTGTGTGGATTACGACATCGGCGTTCTTAGCGCCTTCATAGATCGATTGAGGATCTTTCAGATCACCCTGGAGAGGATGAATGCCGTTCTGCTGCAATTTCTGTTTTGCTTCTTCGTTTCTCGCGATGGCATAAACTTCGTGGCCTTTGGCTTTATAAGCGCGGGCTACGGCTTCGCCGATGAATCCTGTTGCGTTAGTCAAGAAAATCTTTGACATGAGTTGCTCCTTCGAATTGGATGTAAATTGGGATCTTGTTTAGACGACAGCGTCTAGGGCCACACCACATGTGGTGCACCAGAAAACATCTATCTCTCGATTCAACCGCTTATCTATGCGGTTTCCTCAAAAACTATATGTATGCAAAAAGATGATGAATGCGGTCGACCGACCAGCTAATTATTATGTCCCCTGGGGGGACACATACAACAAGCGCACATGCACATCGCCATAACCAGCGCATTGACGGGCGCTTGGCTGTTCATTTGTTGGCGGGATGGCTTGTTATTCATTGCCGTTAAAATCGGAACGTGTGGGCAATTATATGCGACGCCCATCACATTAAAATCAATCGTAACGAGTTGTATTATTTCGCACGCCTGATTAATCAAGCGCGCTAATGCCTAAAGAACAATGCGGTGAACGCTACTTACCGGAATCAGCCGCAGTTTGTTTGTCAAAGCGAATGCGATCTTCTACGTTTTTTCGCATGCTCGCATCCGGCTTCAAAAACAGATATCGCTCGAAAGCAGTTGCTGCTTCTACATATTGCTTATCTGCTTCAGCGAGAGTTCCGTATTCATAGAACGCCTCGGAGAGATTGGAATCGATCTCTGTCGCTTTCTTGAATTCGGATTTGGCGTCACCCATCTGACCTGATTTTTTCAAAGCACGACCCAATGCCAGGTGCGGCAGAGGTGCGTCCGGATATTTCGCGACTACTTTCTCAAACTCGGCGGCGGCCTCTTTATTCTTGGCCGCATTCATCAACTGATAGCCCTTCGAAAGAAGCTTGTCCCAGTCCGGACTCGATCTCGCCCAGGCTGCCGAGCAGAGCATCAAGCCGGCAGCCAAAGCCAGGGCAACACGACGCGAGTGCGCACGTTGAGCTTTCATCGTTACTTACCTTTTTTCAAAACAGCACCAGTCACATTGATGGTTGTCGGAGGAGTCGTGACAACGATTGCGGTGACATCGGTCCCCGCTTTTTTCACGTCGTCTCCGACTTTGACGCCGGTGCCTTTGACGACTGTGCCTGTGCTCGAACCTTTATCTACATCACTTACTTTGATAACCGCGATTGTGTTTTTCAGCTCTTTTAGAACTGCACCGCTGGCAGGATCTTTGATTGTTTTTACGATACGGTCGACTGTCAAATTATCTCCAACGGCGATGCCATTGTTCGAGCCGACATTGACGATGACCGTGGTGCCGGTGACATCAGCGATTTTGCCGGTGACATTGGCTTGGTTGTCCGGCACTTTGTTAGCCGCCGCGATGATCTGGGTTCCCATGTCGTCGACAGCTTGAGCGGTTGCTTCGCCGGCAATCGAGCTGGCGAAATCGTATGAACCACCCCCGGAGCCGAGAATGTCAGTGCCCGATCTCGTCGAATCTCCTGTCGAATGCGATGCGGCAAGGACTTCTCCGGTGTTCACGTCAACTAATTTGCAATCGATGGCGACGTGCACCTTGCCTGTATGGTGACCACCACCACGGAAGCTCAAGCCGCCTACGTAGGGGATGTAGCCATAACCTATGCTGCCGGCGCCAACGTGAGTCTCATGATTTTCAAAACCGAATTCGTCGATGATGCCGGTGCAAATTACGTCGACGCTGAGAAGTTTACCGATTTTGCAAGCAGTTGCCGGGTCGGCGCGATCGCTGACTGACAGATTTTGCTCTTTCAACATCGAATCGAGCGTCTCTCGATCGACGACGGTGTATGTGCCGTCATTGACCAGTTTGGTGGTCAACATGTCGGCGATGCTTTTCGCCACGTCGCGCGTCACTACGTGGTGCTCTACTGCGGCGCCGTATGTAAATGGAAGGATTGCTATTCTGCGTTTTGCGGAGGCGAAACTGGCAGAGGGGAATGCAAATCCTGCCATCAAAAGAAGGACTGAACCCAACGCACTCAACTTCCGAGCTATCATCGTCTCTCTCCTACAAACTGTTCCCGCCCAATCCAACTGGCACTATGCCACTTTCGATCCCGAGCTAAGCCTTATTGGCAACCACGACTTAACGAGCAATTCCAGTATCCTGCCTGAATTGTGCTTGCTACGGCTGCCCGGTAATTCGTTAAATTGTATCAGTCTTATAATTAGCCCGCTCGTCAGTGGTGCTTGGGATGGGCAAGTTTCATCCTCTGATACTTCGCCATCAGCGCTCTGACCTGTTTGAAATGCGTGCTGTCAGGCGTTATTCCCTGCAATTTCTCGATCGCCTTGTCATATTGGCCGACATCGCCGAGTTTGGTCGCGTCCAGCACACGTTCACGTGTGCCAATCTCGGTTTGAATTGCATCTTCGATGGGATCGATAGCGCGCGAGCTCATCTCCTCGACGCACTTATGGATAGCGCCATCTACCAGGGCTTTGTTGAGCGGTTCATTGTGATGCAATGAAAAATCTTGGTTATATTTTTGCACCGAGGTCGTGCTGACAGTCTGTCCATCTGCGGTAACGACGGTGACGGTGCCGTTGTACTTGATCTGTCCGCTGTGTTGATCGTTGAGTTCGCGTATAGCGCATTTGACAAACCAGTCCGGATTGACCGTGCTGAGGACGACATTAGGCATTTGTTCGAGCTGACCGCTGATGCGATCGGCGACGTCTTGCTCGTTGCCATCCCCGTTTGCAGCCACAATCGAGATGCGCACAGGCGGAACGGCAGCCCAAACGGGGCTTGCTCCAACGAGCGACAGCAAAGAAAGTACAAGCACGCTACAATTTAGTCTGACTTTACGTTTTGCGCGTTCACTGATTACCAAGAGAAGCTCCTCCACCCCAGGGTGCGTTAATTATATTGCAAGACCTAACCGGAAGCTCCGTGAGAGCAACCGAAAGGCGTGGAACATCTTAAACAGTCGCCCCTTCCCGGACTTCAACCATGTCGAACACCGATGTACATGACGATTCGATGGACAAAACGGTCGTGGGCAGCTCTCTTCAGTCGGATACCCTGGAAGACACCAATCTCGGATCTCGCGAATTCCCCGTAGATCCCATGATCGGGCGCGCACTCGACGGCGGCAAATACAAAATCGTAAGTGTGCTCGGTCGCGGAGGCATGAGCATCGTCTACAAAGCGCAGCAAGAATTGGTAGGACGATACGTCGCCATCAAAACACTAACTGTTCAATTACTCGGCGATCAAACAATCGTCAAACGCTTCACCCGCGAAGTACAAGCGCTAGGCAAGCTGAATCACCCGAACATCGTCACCGCCTTCGACTGCGTGCTCGACGGTCAGGGTCAACCGTACTTCATCATGGATTACCTCGAAGGCAAGAGTCTCGCTGAGGTACTGGACGAGGAGAAGATTATCGATCAAGCGCGCGCCCAGCGTATCGGCATTCAAGTTTGCAGCGCGGTCGGTTGTGCGCACACCAACCATATTGTTCATCGCGATTTGAAGCCGGCGAACATAATGCTGGTCAGGCCCGGAACCCCGGAAGAGCAAGTAAAAATTGTAGATTTCGGTGTGGCGAAGATCACGGAAGACATTACTAAGCTGACGGCAACTGGCGAGCTCTGGGGCACCCCGTCGTACATGAGCCCAGAGCAGGCGCACGGACACTACAACGATGCTCGTTCTGATATCTATTCGACCGGATGTGTCCTCTTCGAGGCGCTTACCGGTATACCGCCCTACGACGGACAGTCACCGATCGAAACATTGATGATGCACATCAACAGCCCCATTCCTTCGATGGCGGAAGTGGCTCCAGGCATGAACATTCACCCCGGTCTGGACGAGATTGTGCAAAAAGCGTTGCAGAAAGATCCGAATCAACGCTTTCAATCAATGAAAGAGATGGAAACCGCATTGCGGGAGCTAAAATTGCATGAGAACGTAGGCGGATTCAAGTCAGCCCCGGCTCCGCAATTTAGCGAAGCACAGCTAGCGGCTCAAAATAATAATACGCGCCACATGGTTCAGATAACCGGCACGCCGGAGCAGTTAGCTGTCTGCACGCGCTGCGGAAAGCAAAAACGAACAGAACATCTGGGTTCTATTACGTCGTGGCTGCGCATGGAATCGACGTGTCTGTGCGATCAACAGCAAGCCGATCCGGCGCAGCAATCAGCGGCAGCGCCACAATCAGCGGCCCAAAAGGCGCCACAGTCCCAGTTTTCGCAGCCCCAGCCTGCACCTCTTCCGGGGCAACCGCAGATGCAGCAACAGTCGTCGGCGCCGGCACAAGCGCAGTCACCGGTTGAGTCTGGTGCAGCAGCCGGCACCAATACCGGTGCCAGCCAAACGCCGCCATTGAACTATCAATCATCAAGATTGGGACAGCAAGGGTTATCGAATTCGGCCAAAGCAGGTATGGCGCTATGCGCAGTCGCGGCGGTCGTTCTGGTAGGTGGAGCGATAGTAATGTTCAGCAGGTCGTCTACCGGTCCAGCGCCGGTACCACCACGAATGGTGCAGCCGATGATACCGGTCAACCATACAAATTCACAGACAACTAAAAACCCCGGAAATAGTGTTGTACCGACAAATACACAGACTTCCACTGCGAATTCGGAGAGCACGCAGGCTGGTGGCGATCAAAACCCGATCAGGGATCCCGCGCCGTCGCAAAATCCGCCTTCAACCGAAAACATTGCCCATCCGATCAATCCTACTTCAACAGAAATGCGCATTATCAAAGATGCAACGCCGCAGCATAATGCGGATATGAAAAACATCACGAACGAACATAGTCCGGCACATGATACCGCCGGCAGTGACCATGGCCCTGGCGACCGCACACCGAGCAAGCCACCGTCGCACAAGAAGCAAGAGAAGAAAGTGAAAAAGCACCCCGCCCCACACCCCGGTCAGTCTCAGCATGTCGGACCGATAGACGATTTCGATCGGTGGAATCAGTTCAACAGCGGCCATTGATGAACTAACTCAATAATGAGAAAACCTTGTTACCAAGTTTGAACTTGTTGATCGGTGGAGGCAAAGATATCCTGATGGACAAATTTGAATTTAGCTTGGAAGAGATTCTTAAAGCTCAAAACGATCGTCGATCATTGGCAAATCGACCTATAGAAGAAAGGATAAAAGATGTGATCAAAATGCAATGGATGCAGTATGAGATTGATAGGTCAAAAGGAAGACCAGGCTCGCCTCCGTGGCTGTCCGAAGAGTTAAAAAGGAATTTGAATCAGCGGATTGAGCTGCTGCTGAGTAGCGGTGGTGACAATCCTACCTGGGTGCTAGATCGTGTTTGCGGCGGATCAAGTAGACGCGCTGCTCGAGGGCGACGGCGTCCATTTCGCGGTCCATTTTGCGCAGAAGCTCAGCGTAATCTTCAAGGCATGACGCAACACTGGCGTGGTCCTGACCAAGCGTGCTCTCGAAAATCTCGACAGCTCGCACATACAAAGATTCGGCGCGCACATATTTGCCGTTTTGATGGTACAGTCGCCCCAAACTATTGAGGCTCTCCGCCACTTTCGGATGTTCCGTACTCAAGGACTTCTCGCGAATCGCCAGCGCCCGCCGATAGAACTGCTCAGCTTTGTCGAATTGATCCGCTTCACTGTACAAGGACGCCAGGCTCGTAAGCGTGTTTGCCACTGCCGGATGATCGCTGCCAAACTCCTTCTCGTTGATCGCTAACACTCGACGAAACATGGGCTCCGCATCAGAATTGCGTCCCTGATCGAAAAAGAGATAGCCTAAACTCTCGAGCGTCTCCCCAACCTCGAGATGATCGTTGCCGAGTTGTCTTTCGCGGATAATCAGCGCGCGTTTGTAGAGCTGCTCCGCACCATCGAATTTGCGCATCATACGATGGAGCTCAGCGAGATTAAGCAATGCCGCCGCGATACTCAGATGTTCCGAACCTAAAGCACGCTCCTGAATCGGCAGCGCGCGACTGAACAAAGGCTCCGCATCCGCGTAACGCCCCTGAGCGAGATAGATCATCCCTAGATTGTTGAGCCCGATGCCGACATCGGGATGGTCGACCGCCAGAGCCTTCTCGCGGATACTCAAGGCGCGAATAAGCAGGGGCTCCGCCTCCTCGAAACGACTTTCCTGGTAGAGGTTCAACCCCATCGCCGTCAAATAGTCGGCAAACTTTGGCGAATCACCGCCAAACGCGGCTTCCTTTTCAGAGAGCTGCTTCAGGAGCTGGTCGATGTCGTGTTCCATGTCTCGACTCCAGCGCCCAGCCGGGCGCGTACGGTTATAGCGAAGCAGGTTCGCCAATGGCTCTATACCACGACTGCCAGGATTGCATTCAGACCGCCCGTGACGCCAAACGGCTGGTGAGCGCCAGCCCGTCCGTTTCAAGCGGGCGCCTGCAAGGCGCGCCCTACGGTGGGTTGCGTCCCGTACCCGCGGCGGGTTGCGAAACCGCTGTTGCCGTTGGCTTCTCGGCGGAGAGCCAGCGCCTGCAAGGCGCGCCTACGGTGGGTTGCGTCCCGTACCCGCGGCGGGTTTCGAAACCGCCAGAAGCCGGTTGCCCTCACGGCGGAGCGCCAGCCGCCTGGCTAGCCGTGGCTGGCACCGAGTTCGTGGTTGACTATTCCGATGCCGGGCAAGAGCCCGGCGCACACTGTCTACTTATCGCGCTCTTCGACGGAGAGGCTTGCCTGAGCCGCGGCGAGGCGAGCGACAGGAACGCGAAACGGCGAGCAGCTGACGTAGGTCAAGCCCAGTTGGTGGGCGAAACCGATGGAGCTGGGCTCACCGCCATGCTCACCGCAGATACCCAGTTTTAAGTTCGGGCGCGTCTGCAGTCCGTACTCAACCGCAATCTTCATGAGCTTGCCGACCCCGTTCTGGTCGAGGCATTCGAACGGATTTTGCAACAGCACCTTTTGCTTGGTCTTATTCACTTCGATGCCTTCCAGGTAGCGCTGCAAGAACTTGCCTTCCGCATCGTCACGGCTGAATCCGAACGTCATCTGCGTCAGGTCGTTGGTGCCGAAGCTGAAAAACTCCGCGTGCTGCGCAATTTCATCGGCAGTGACGCAGGCGCGCGGCACTTCGATCATGGTGCCGAACTTGTAGGTGATCTGCGTTTTCGCTTCATCCATCACTTGCTTCGCAACTTTCTCGAGCATCTCGCGAGCGAAACGCAATTCGTTGGCATGCCCGACGAGCGGAATCATGATCTCCGGCTCGACTTCCTTGCCTTCCTTCTTCACCGCGATAGCCGCTTCGAAGATGGCGCGCACCTGCATCTCGTTGATTTCCGGGTAGAGAAGTCCGAGACGGCAGCCGCGCAGCCCCATCATCGGATTGGACTCGTGCAGCTCGCTTACTTTCCGCAGCAAGACCTCTTTCTCGCGAATCTGAGCCGGCTTCGCTGCTTTAGCGCGCATCGTCGCCAGCTCTTCAATCAGAAGTTCCATCTTGGGGAGAAACTCATGCAACGGCGGGTCGAGCAAGCGAATCGTGACGGGGAGCCCTTGCATGGCTCGGAAGATGCCGATGAAATCCTCTCTCTGCATGGGAAGCAGTTTTGCCAGAGCTTCTTTGCGCTCGTCCAGGTTTGTCGCCATGATCATTTCCTGCACGGAGGGCAGGCGGTCCTGGCTCATGAACATGTGTTCTGTTCTGCACAGACCGATGCCTTCGGCGCCAAAGTCGCGGGCGACTTTCGCATCTTCCGGAGTGTCGGCGTTAGCACGCACCCTCAAAACACGCTTTTCATCAGCCCAGGCAAGCAGCGTGCGGAAGTGCTCGGACAACTCCGGCTCGTGCGTCGGAATTATGCCTTTGAAAATTTCGCCGGTAGAACCATCGATGGAGATCGTGTCGCCCTTCTTCAGAGTCTGACCGGCGACCATCATCTCTTCGCGCTGCAAATCGATCTTGAGCGCTTCGCAGCCGGCTACGCAGGGCTTGCCCATGCCGCGCGCGACGACGGCAGCGTGACTGGTCATGCCACCACGACTGGTGACAACGCCACGAGACGGAACGATGCCGTGAATGTCATCGGGGCAGGTTTCGATTCTGACGAGAATGACTTTGTCGCCGTTGGCTGACAGTCTTTCGCTTTCGCCAGGATCGAAAGAGATCTGACCGATTGCCGCTCCAGGAGAGGCATTGAGACCCGTGGCCAGAAGTCTGCCTTCTTTCTTCGCGGCGTCCTTATCTTTGGCTTCGAAACTCGGCAAAAGCAGTTGATTTAATTGCAACGGCTCGACGCGATTGATCGCCTCTTCTTTGGTGATGATTTTCTCGCCTGCCAGATCGACAGCTACTTTGACAGCAGCGGCGGCAGTGCGCTTGCCTGTTCTCGTCTGCAAGATGAACAGTTTGCCGTGCTCAATCGTGAATTCGATATCTTGCATGTCTCGATAGTGACGTTCTAACTTTTCGGCATTGGCGACAAGCTCTTCGTAGACCTTCTTCATGTCGCTGTTGCGCATGTCGTCGATCTTGTTGGGAGTGCGCACGCCGGCGACAACATCTTCGCCTTGGGCATTGACGAGAAATTCACCGTAGAGGTGTTTGTCGCCCGTGCTGGGGTTGCGCGTGAAGCAGACGCCTGTAGCAGACTCGTTATCGAGGTTGCCGAACACCATCGCTTGCACGTTGACTGCGGTGCCGAGATTGTGGTCGATCTTGTTGAGATTGCGGTAATAGATGGCGCGGGTGTTGTTCCACGATTTGAAAACAGCTTCGATGGCGCCGGCAAGCTGCGCTTGCACGTCTTGCGGGAAAGGCTTGCCATGCGTCTTTTCGACAAGCGCTTTGTACTCTTTTACCAACTCTTTCAGATGCTCCGCTTTCAACTCCGGATCGGATTTGATGCCGAGGTCGTCTTTTTTATCGTCGAGAATATCTTCGAATTTGTCCTTGTGAATCTCCAGCACTACGTTGCTGTACATCTGAATAAAGCGGCGATAGCTGTCCCAGGCAAATCTCTCGTTGTTGGTCATCTTCGCCAGACCCTCAACGGTTTCATCATTAAGCCCCAAATTGAGAATCGTGTCCATCATGCCGGGCATGGAAAACTTCGCGCCCGAGCGAACCGACACCAGAAGCGGCTTTTTCACATCGCCGAGCTGGCGGTCGACAGCCTTCTCGACATGAGTCAGTGCTTCCTTCACTTCATCGATAAGTCCTGCCGGCATCTTGGCGTCGTTGTCGTGATACTCGCGGCAGCATGAAGTGAGAATGGTCAAGCCAGGCGGTACATTGACGCCGCTCGCGGTCATCTCTGCCAAACCGGCTCCCTTACCGCCAAGCGCCTCGCGCATCATATTGCGAACGCTCCCGCTCAACTCCTTCGAGTCACCGAGAAACGCTTTGTATGCGTCAGCAAACAGATAAACCCGTTTTTTCAAGTCGATTTTGTTTTTCGGCTTTGCGGATTCTGTGGCGCTTATCATGCTATCTCTCCATTTTTTGTTTCGGTGTGATCATGATTGTTGAAGCCGCACAGGCACCATCACTGGCGCATATGCAGATAGATTTCGCTCGAGGTTTCCTCGATCGCTTTGGTTGAAACGTCAATTACATGACACTTCAACTCGCGGAAAAGCTTTTTCGCCTGGCGCACTTCCTGGCGGATACGGTCGATGTCGGCGTAGTCGGCGTTGGGCGGCATGCCCAAAACCTGCGCGCGCGTCGTGCGGATCTCTTGCAAGATAAACGGATCGATGTGCAACCCGACGATTTTCTTCGGTGGCACCTCGAACAGCGCCGGAGGCGGATCTACGCCCAACACCAGCGGAACGTTCGCCGCCTTGAGACCGTAATGATGGGCTAAATACATGCAGTTTGGTGTCTTGCTCGTGCGCGAAACGCCGCAGAGAATAAGGTCGGCTTGCCTGATGCCGTCCGGGTTTTTGCCGTCGTCATAACGGATAGCGAAATCGACGGCTTCGATGCGACGGAAGTACGTCTCGTCGAGAAGGTGCAGACGACCTGGCTGCGATAGGGGCGCTGTCTGGGTCAGGCTGGCGATGCGCGAGATTAGCGGTCCAAGCAGATCGACTGTCGGAATATCGAATTTGCGCGCTTCGTTCTCAAGGGTTTCTCTATACTCAGGCAACACCAGGGTGTAGGCGATAAGCGCGCTGCCATGCGAGACTTCGCGCACCAAGCCCGCCAACTGCTGGCAGCTGCGGACCTGCGGCAACCTATATATAGATGCGCGTCCCGGAGGAAACTGCACTAGAGCGGCTCGAGCCACGGCTTCAGCCGTCTCGCCGCTGGAGTCGGAAACGGTAAACACAATCAGCTCGCGTGGTTCGGCTGGAGTATTGGAGTCTGCAACCATGTCCGGCTTGGCTAGGTTCACTTGACGACACTCACTGCATGCGCGCCCGTCGAAGGCTCGCAAGTGCCATGGTTGCACGCGGGACAGGGTTTTTCGAAAATTTACACTTAATCCTTAATCTGATCGATATACGCGCGCGCAGTCGAGCGGCATCTTGTGTTCGGTTGAAACACAAACCGTCGGCTCGGGTTTAACTCGGGGGCAATGTGGTTCGGCACGGCCTAGATCAAGTGACCAAAATCTGCTCCCCAACAACTAGTGCGGAAAAACCTGAAACACTAGGTGTAGTCTAAGTTTTGGGCAGGTACCAAAATGGTACCTTTGGTCACCTGGGAGGTGACAAGTTTCGGCGCTTCAGAAGACCCATGGGCGATGGGTCCCCAACTCTCAGTCCTTGGCTTGCACAGACTCTTAGGCATGGCGCTCCCGCGCGCAGCGACGCCGCCACAGAGCGTATTTCGCACACCAAGCAGTCCTACTTCTGCGGCTGCGGTTTTAACGCGACCGGATTGTCGCCCTGGAAGACGCCGTCGATCTTTTTGTGTGCGACATCCATGGCAGCTTTCAGCTGCATGTCGCGCAGGTCTTCAGGCTGGCGCTTCTCTGTCGGATCGTTGTTATCCATCCACCAGGGACCTTTGCCGGCTTTCAGGTCATCTTCGGTGAGTGTCACCGCGACATCGGGTCCGATGCCCTTCTTGTGGATAAAATCGCCCTTCGGCGTCAGATATTTAGCGATAGTTATGTTGACTCCACTGCCATCTTCCAGCCGGTTGATGCCCTGCACCAGCCCTTTTCCGTAGGTGGTCTGTCCGACCAACGTCGCTCGGTTGTTGTCTCTCAAAGCGCCGCTCGTGATTTCGGATGCGCTGGCGCTGTGTTTATCAATCAGCACGACGAGCGGCACTTTGCAGACAGGTCGCTTGTCGCACTCGGCTGGAGTTACGTAGCCATCGCGATCGACCGTAGAAACGATGTTGCCTGAATCAAGAAACAGATTGGAGATGTCGATGGCATTGGTCAACAACCCGCCCGGGTTTTGCCGAAGGTCGAGAATGATGCCTTTGGCGCCGGACAGCTTGATCAGCGCATCTCTCATCTCGGTGTTCGCTGCTTGCGAAATGAAGCTTGTTAATCGAATATAGCCGACGCTGTTGTCGAGCATTTTTGCGGTAGAGACAGCTTTGATGGGAATCTCGGCCCGTAGCACCACGACTTTGAGATGCTCTTTGCCGCGCAATAAACCGAGTTTGCATTCAGTATCGATCTTGCCGCGAATCTGCTTGGCGGCTTCTTCTACACCCCAACCTTTGGTCGACTTACCATTGATATCGGTAATCTCGTCACCGGCGCACAGACCGGCGCGCTCAGCCGGAGTGCCTTCGATCGGGGCTATGACCATGATGCGATGCGTTTTCGGATCAGGTCCGATTTGCACGCCTATGCCGCAAAGATGAGCGTCAATCTGCTGCTTTTCGTCATCAAAGGCGTCTTTATCCAAGAAGCGCGTATACGGATCAGCCAGGCTGGCGAGCATGGTCTCGATGGCGACGTGCGAATCGTCCATTGTCTTCAGCTTGCCGTCGTATTTATGCTCCCAACGAGCCCAACTTTGCCCGCTAAACTTGTCGTCGTAAAAGTCGTCCGAGATCAGCTGCCAAACCTTGTGATAGAGTGCATCCGGATCCATGACGGAGCTATGTAAGCCGCTCGCTTGCGCGAGAGTGGCATTTTCTGTCACGGATGCGATATATGCGTCGTGGCCGGACATAACATTAGAGCCGCCGAGAGTAGCGGCCAGGGCGACTGTAGCACCGACGATCGAGGAAAGTTTCCACCACATAATGTGACCTGCTTGTTCGTTTTTTTTGGTTGGCAGTGCGCCCTTGCTCTTGGAGAACGGGCGAGCGATAGGGCTTATATACCCAATAATGGGATTGTCTAGTCGCTTAGCCGGATTCGAGGGGGTGTTACTATAGTGACCCCATCGGCACAAGGCTGCCATGTGGTTTTCCCTGATCGAATCATGGAGCGATTGCTGTGGCGGACAAGTTGGTGGCTGATATCGGAATATTCGGCGGTTCTGGGTTTTATAAGTTTTTCGACGAGTGCGAAGTGCATCCGATCGAAACCCCATACGGAGCGCCCAGCGACAGAATTTTCGTCGGCACCATGCACGGCAAACGAGTGGCGTTTTTGCCCCGACACGGTCAGAATCACTCCATACCACCGCACAAAATCAATTACAGAGCCAATCTTTGGGCGATGAAACAGTTGGGAGTAAAGCGCATCATCTCGCCTTGCGCTGCCGGAAGCCTGCAAAAACACGTGGCACCGGGACACTTCGTCATCTGCGATCAGTTCGTTGACCGCACCAGCGGGCGCACTGACACCTTCTATGATGGTTCAATCGTTACGCACGTTTCCGCTGCAGACCCGTACTGTCCGGAGATGCGCAAGATGGCCGTCAAGGCTTGCGCCGACAGCGGCATCACCGCCCACGAGACAGGAACAGTGGTCGTCATTCAGGGACCGCGCTTCTCGTCGAAGTCAGAATCTAAGTGGTTTTGCTCCCAGGGATGGGAAGTAATCAACATGACTCAGTACCCGGAAGCCCATCTGGCTAAGGAACTCGAGATGTGCGTCGTTAATGTATCGTTGATAACCGACTATGACTCGGGGCTGCATGGCAACGTAGATCCGGTCTCGCACAGCGAGGTCGTCAAAGTCTTCTCAGCCAACCTGGACAAGCTGCAAAAGATGCTCTCCCGCCTGATCGAGCTGCTGCCCGCCCAGCGGGACAACTGCCAGTGCGCCCACACTCTCGAGCACGCCCGCATCGTCTAGGGTTGAGCCATTCCTGCCAGGAATAAATTTCGCGCCTTTTTCATTCCTCCCAGGAATGGGCTAGGCACCCAGCCTCGATCATTCCTGCCAGGAATAATTTTCGTGCCTTTTCCATTCCCCCCAGGAATGGGCTAAGCACCCAGCGTCGATCATTCCTGCCAGGAATAATTTTCGCGCCTTTTCCATTCCCCCCAGGAATGGGCTAAGGCGCCCAGCCTAGATGAGCAATCTTTCCCATAAGTTTCGTGCACCCAGCGAAATTGCCAGGGCTCTCGATAGCTCACTGCCCTAAAATAAAACGGCTATGACAGACGGTGACTTTCGTGATGCGCTGCAGATTCCCGATTTCCGGAAACTTCTCATCGGGCGCCTGTTCGTAACCATCGCCGTGCAAATCCAGGGCATGGTGGTCGGCTGGCAGATGTACGAGCTGACGCACAACCCTCTGTCATTAGGGATGTTGGGTCTTTCCGAAGCTGTTCCGGCCATCGGCGTCGCGCTTTATGCCGGTCACGTAGCCGATCGGGTGGACCGTCGCAGCATCGGGCTGTTCGCCGTCACCATACTTGGCTTGGCTGTGGGTCTGCTTTGCCTGGCGTCGAGACATTTCGGAGACGACCCACAACTTCAATACGTCATGTACGGTTTGGTCGGCATAACCGGCTTTGCCCGCGGGTTTTACGGCCCCGCTATCTTCGGCATGGTGTCGGATATAGTACCGCGCAGGCTGTACGGTAATGCGGCGGCATATAACAGCGCCACGTTCCAGGGCTCAGCCATGGCTGGTCCTATCCTGGGCGGCATCCTCTACAACATGATCAAAGCTTCCAACACTTATGCTGTTTCCACCGTTCTCCTTTTCTGCGCTTTCTGCTTATTCTTGAGGGTTTCGTCCCGGTCTGAGAAGCCTGAGAAGAAACAAGATGTTAGCGTTGTCGAAAACATCAAAGAAGGTTTGCGTTTTGTCTTCTCCCAGCAGATCGTGTTGGGCGCCATGGCCATGGACCTTTTCGCCGTGTTATTCGGTGGAACCGTCGCCATGCTTCCTATCTTCGCCAAAGAGATTTTCCACATGGGACCGGAAGCGTTAGGCGCATTGCGCGCCGCGCCATCTATTGGAGCTTTGGTCAGCGCCACGCTTTTGACGAAATTTCCCATTACGCATAACACCGGGCGCGTCTTTATGGCCGTGGTCGCAGGTTTTGGTATTTGTATGATCGGCTTCGGACTGTCGACCAACTTCTATCTCTCACTAGTACTTCTCGGAATCAGCGGAGCTCTCGACGGCGTGAGCGTCTGGGTGCGAAGCACCATCTATCAATTGATCACGCCCAACGACATGAAAGGACGCATAGCGGCCGTCAACAGCATGTTCATCGGGTCGTCCAACGAGATTGGAGAGTTCGAATCCGGCGTCACAGCCAAGTTCATGGGGCTCATCCCGTCCGTCATCTTCGGCGGCTGCATGACACTGCTCGTGGTACTATTCACCTCCGTCAAAGCACCCAAATTACGCGACCTGCAAATGCACGAGCTGTACCAGACCGAAGAAGTCTGAGACGCGCTCAGCGGGCTTGATTTAATGTTGTCCGCACGATAAACGGGCTGCAACTTTGCAGCATTCGAGCGAGCATAAATCACCACTTTCTTATAACATGGAAGTATATAAACCCGCACACGAAGCCATGTTAATGGAGGAGTGTTAATGCAAACGTCCACGAAATTCGCCGGCTCAACCTTCAACGTTCACCCTGTCAAACCAGCAGAAAAGCCACTCGAGACCTGCCGAATCGAAAAAGCAATCCAAACCATAACCTTCTTCGCCGACAACTACGCACCACCGATCAAATTGTCTGCGTGGTCCGACTTCAACTCGTACAGCGTCAAAGACATTACAAGCAACGCCCTGATTGCTGCAGTTCACTACGCTTTCGCCACGCACCGGCCGTTGGTATTTTCACCGGACATGCTCTGGATCACTATACTGCAAGGTTTGGCACAGCACGTACGCAACAATCCGGATGCGCTCAGGCATAAGCTCGTAAGCCATGACGGCAAGATGACAATCAACATAGTGCGAGACGATATTTTCGAGTCGCCAGAAACAGCATGGGACGAAGTAGTTGAGGATTTTTCACAGAAGCTTAGAGAAGCACTCGGAACAAAGTACGACAATCTGGCCAGCGATTTCTCGACCACAGGATTGATCGAGCGAACAGTTTCACAAGTTGTGCTCATGGACGTGTTTGAACCGTATTTCGATTACACGATGTACTGCGTTTGCGGCATCCCTACAATCACACTTGAAGGAGAAGTCGCAGATTGGACGCATCTACGCGAAAAGATCGATCAACTCAGCGACTATGACCTCGAATGGTGGTTGGTGCACGTGCGCAAAATCGCTGAACAATTCGAAGGAGCAGCGAAGGGGCGAATTGATCTCGACTTCTGGCAGAACATTTATAAGGAGATGAGCAGATACGGCGGCAGCGACATCAACGGTTGGATATGCAATCTATTTCCGTACGTGAAAGATTACCGAACCAACACATTAACTCGAAAAAACCCTCACCTTCTCATGCCTGAGCCGGATGAGTGGGGCAACGAGAGAGGCGATCCGGAGTACGAAATCAGCAGTGCCGTCCTGCCGCCTGGTCTTTCGACAGCGCCGTTCACTATGATTACTGCTGACGAAAAGATGCACAAAATGCAATTCCTTGGAGGCTTCACAGGGGTCGAACAGAACGAAGCGACCCTGGCGCTCAGGCCAAAACTCGGATGGGCGGTGCGCCGCACGCAGTTCACAGAAGCCTTAGGTGGCGGTCTTCCTTCCGACTTCAAATTGAAACCGCCGGTAGATGCGATGGAATTTTATCGGTTGACGGGAGAACTCGTGCCGGGCGGAAGAAATTCTTACCGTTTTGGGGAGATATTTCTGCCCAACGATTTCGCCAACTTCTATAGACAAACGGACGGCATCGAATTCAGAGACAGAGCGAACAACCGGACTGCACGGGTGAGGTCTTTGGAGGAGATGAGCAAAGCCGTCGAAATTGAACCGGCACTCGAAACGGGAACCGAATCGAGATCGGATGATAATGATTGGTTGACGGTCGCCGATCTTGCAGATGGAACGATGATCGAATTGGAGCTGGACGGCCATTCTACAAGACCACCACAACAACTTCGTCGATACAGCGCAGACCGCACACTCTGCGAGGTGCTGCCGTTTGAGTCGTTCAACTCATTCTTGAGAGCATTCATTGAGGGGCGAGGACAGGTCTAAGGATAAGCGATTCACAACCAGGGCTGGGGCATGTATCATTGCCCCGGTCCGTTCATTTTGTGAACAATGAAAATCTCGCTCGTCACACCTAATTCAGAGCTGCTGCCTTCTTATATAGAAGCAATCAGCGAAGGAAAATATTGCAACATGGCTCTCGGTGGTTTCGCCGATGATGCGGTAGAAGCGATCGAACGAGATCGCCATGGGTACCTGCGAAAGATAACGAACACGTGCGAGCGGAAAGTCCGTTTGCCGGACGGCGCTGAATACACAATTTCCGATCAGGAGCTCTTCTGGATCACAGATGGAACGCGCTTCCTCGGTACGGTTTCGATTCGCTATTCCGGCGATGCAGAGTTGATCGATTTGGTCGCCGGGCATATCGGCATGGCCATTCGACCTTCTCTGCTCAATCAAGGCTATGGCGTCAGAGCCGCCAGTGAAGCGTGGGTGCAAATCAAAGAGAGAATGCGAGATAGGGGCATCACGCATATCATTGCCACGTGCGATCCTGAGAATCGTGCGTCAAAGCGCCTCATCGAACACAATGGCGGCAAGCTCGTGCAAGAGAGCAAAAATCTCCACGGCATGGGCGACAATCTCACCTATCGCATCGAGCTGCCGATAGAATAATTACTCATCACTCTCATCGTTTAAGGATTGATCCGTAGATTCGAATCCGATGGCGACGCGCACAGACGTGCGCGTGGGGACTCATTTGTATGCACGCTCTTGTGCATCACCATCAAAGTCGAGCACATTTTCGCCTGAATCCGCGCCGCCGCGCGTACAAAAGTTCAATTTGTCTGCGCGTCCGTGCGCATCACCTTCGCAGTCGAGCACTTTTTCATCCGAATCCGCGCTGCCGCGCTTACAAAAGTTCAATTTGTCTGCGCGTCCGCGCGCGTCACAACCCAACGCGCCCATTCAGAGGTCATGACTTTGCTCTCGGACCACACCTCAGCGACCGCTCATTCGCATGGCATTAAGTCATGGACACTCGTTGGATATTTAAGTCACAGACTCATGGTTCGTTAAGCACTAACATCCATGCTGCTTGTGCACATGACTAGCCTGATCGAGCGGGCGCGACCTTCTTCGTTTTCACGTGCGAAAGCGCTTCCAATGCGCGCTTACGCGCGATGCCGTGCTCGATCAAAGGGTGTGGATATTCTTCGCCGAGCGCGATTTTGGCAGACTGCAATATTAGAGGTGGCGCGTTCCATGGTTGGTGAATCCACTTATCCGGCAGCTTCGCCAATTCCGGAATCCACTCCCGCACGTACTCTCCCTTCGGATCGAACTTCTCACCCTGGAGCACCGGATTGAAGATACGAAAATACGGCGCAGCATCGGCTCCGCATCCTGATGCCCACTGCCAGCCCAGCGTATTGTTCGGCAGGTCGGCGTCGACGAGCGTGTCCCAAAACCATTTGGCACCATAGTGCCAAGAGACCAACAGATCTTTGGTCAAGAACGATGCGACAATCATGCGCACGCGATTGTGCATCCAACCGGTGTGCCAGAGTTGTCGCATGCCCGCATCAACAATCGGGTAGCCGGTCAATCCCTTTTGCCACAGTTTAAGATTCTTCCGATCGTTAGACCACGGAAAATTGGCAAACTCTTCTCGCAGCGGATGGTCTGCCGTTTGAGGAAAGTGAAACAGCACATGATGAGCAAACTCTCGCCAGCCGATTTCCTTTAAGTAGGTTTCTGCATCTTGCTTGCCCCGCAGACTCTTCTCATCGCGCACAGCATGCCAGATCTGGCGCGGACTTATTTCACCGAAGTGCAGGTGCGGTGAAATCATGGATACGCCGTCGAGAGCGGGACGATCTCTTCCGGAGTTGTAGTCGGTGATCGCATGGTCGATGAAGTGCTTCAGGCGAGCTTTCGCACCACGCTCACCAGGCTGCCACGTCTCTCTCAGTCCTGCAGCCCAATCGATTTTTGGCTCCAAGCCCAGGTGATCGAGCGGCAAGCTCTCGATCTTTTTGGCGTGGAACAGCGATAATTTGGGTTTCTCCATGGGTGGTGGCGGATGTATTTTCGTGGAAAACTTGTGCCAAAATGGAGTGAATACTTTAAAAGGACCGCCCGTGCTGGTCTGCATTGTTTCGGGATCGTGGAGCAGCGATGAGTTGAACGTTGCTGTCATAATTCCGTCGTTTTCGAGTGCGTTTTCGATCTCCTCGTCCTGAGCACAGCCTTTTGGATCGAATCGACGGTTCCATACTATTGAGTCGGCATCTGCTTCTTTGATGAGCTTGCATAACTCATCTAGAGTGTCGCCTTCGCGAATCACTAATTCGCCACCAGCCTTTCTCAAGTCAGCATCGAGCCTTTCGAGCGACTGATGCAACCACCATCGTGATGCGCCGCCCAGCGGCCATGTGCCTTCCGACTTCACGTCCCATATGAACACGGGCAATACTTTGTCACTATTTTTCGACGCATGGCTGAGCGCGTGATTGTCACTCAGCCTGAGATCCAACCTGAACCACACAATCGCTATGCTACCCGCCATAATGTACCTGCTGCCTTCAGCGGCATCATAAGACAATCAGCGTAAATCGAGCGTGAACGCAATGGCAGAGCTGACGGCGGGGTTTAGCGACCTTTCGGTTTTTTCGCCGCTGATTTGCTCGCATCTGAATGCTTCAATTGTTCGGAGCAGTATGCGATCGATGCGGCGATCTTTTTATTCTTCGGATCGAGCTTCGCAGCGGCGCGATAATCATCGAGCGCCTCTTGATACTGAGTCAGTTTAACTTCCGTTGATGCTCTGTTGGTGTACAAGTCCGCGGTTCTGAACTTCGCCGGCGTAGCATCTATCATGGCGCCATAATCCTGCGCGGCGATGTCGAACTGCCCCGCAGCAATCGCTACAGACGCTCTGCGATCGAGAAAATCCAGATTTTTCGCATCCATGTTCACTGCGGTCGTTAGATCCTGCATCGCTTTTTTCAGATCTTTCTCTTTCGCATAGGTAATGCCACGCATGTAGTACGCGCCGGAATTTTTCGGATTGAGCGCAATGGCTTGATCGAAACACATCAAAGCTTCAGTCAATTTGCCGCTTGCGGAAAGCCGCATGCCATCTTTGACGAGCTGCTGCGAGTGATAATTCTGATACTGACACCAACCGAAGAAACTTCCTCCGGCAAGCACGAGGATAGCCGCCAACATCACGCCGAAGCGCTCTAAGAGCGACGGTTCGAGGCTGTGAGTCGGACGACTTCTTCCGCGAAACTTCGGATCTACCGGCGCCGCTGCCGCCTCTTGCTCTGCTGCTGCAGTGTTGAGGCGCTGCTCGCGTCTGTTTCGATTCATCTCTGCAATGCGCGTCAGCTCAGATGGATCGATCGATGGCTGTTGAACCGGCTCAGCTGCAGGTATTGCATCGCCCAGCAACGACCGATGCGGCGCAGCTTCTTGCGGCTCGCCCTGCGGTGGGACGTTGTCGCCGAAGGCAGGGGGCTGTTCAAACGCTGATTGACCGAATGGTGATTGCTGAAGCGGCGCCTGCTGAAACGGCGATTGTTGAAATGCCTGCTGCTGGTCTGCGACGAAATCGGGTGAACCGAACTCCTGTGCCGGAGCGGCTAACGATGGATCCGGTGCGCCTTCGAAAATACCTTTTGAAGGACCCGAAAATTCGGAATTGGGATCGAACGGCGTTGACGGTGCTGGCGGTTGCGCGGGAGGCTGTATGGCGCCGAACTGAGCCGCGGCAGGCACATTGAACGAAGGAGTGACAGGCTGGTTGAACTCGAGGGGAGCATCGATGGCAGTCAGATCCTGAGCAGATCGATTTGCGGGATAAGACTTGAACAGGTCTCTAACCAGCGCGGCATCAGCCGCTTCGAACTCATCTCCGGGCTCCTTCTTCGCCTCAGGCGCCGAGCTTGGACGAGCATTGGACTGTCCGGCCAGCCATTCCGACGGTACCGGTACGCCCGCCGGCGCTTGCGGAGATCGTGACAGTTCGGGCGTTTGCAGTTGAGGTTGTTGCGGCGGCTGCGGAAAATTGTCGGACGGCCGCGACGGCGCACTGTCGGTCGGCTGAAACGTCGCACGAAGTCTATTTAGCGCTGCAAACTGAGATTGTTGTCGGGCAGCAGTCTGCGGAGAGCTTGTTTCGGCCGACAGGAAAGACGGGGACGGGGCGGACGTTGGCGGTTGGAACGCGGGTGAAGGGGCAGAGGCTGGCGATTGGAACGACGGTGAAGGCGCAGAGTCTGGCGATTGGAAAGACGGTGAAGGGGGAGAGGCTTGCGATTGGAAAGACGGTGAAGGTGCAGAGTCCGGCGATTGGAACGACGGAGAAGCGGCAGAGTCCGGCGATTGGAAAGACGGAGAAGGCGCAGAGGCCGGCGATTGGAAAGACGGTGAAGGTGCAGAGTCTGGCGATTGGAAAGACGGAGAAGGGGGAGAAGCTGGCGATTGGAATGCGGGTGAAGGCGCAGAGTCCGGCGATTGGAAAGACGGAGAAGGGGGAGAGGCTGGCGATTGGAACGCGGGTGAAGGCGCAGAATCTGGTGATTGGAAAGACGGTGAAGGAACAGCGGCTGGCGGTTGGAACACCGGTGAAGGTTGTGGCTTCTCTTCGACAGGCTTGGGGATATTGAACAGGGATCCGGTATCCGCCTGGACTTGTGGCGCTGGCACATATGGCGCTGGTCGGGGCTGAACGGGAGCGGACTGCTGTGGTCTGGGCCGTGGCTGTGCCTGCGGCGCAGACTGAGCTGCGGCGTTGCTCTTCTCTAGATTTTCGACAGCACCGCTCAACCCGAAATCGAGATTCGCAAGAGCGGCTTCGACAGCGTCTCTGGGCTTCGGCTTCTCTGGCTCAGGAGCAGGCTTAGGTTCGGACGGTGGTGCGGTGCCCGGGGCAAAAATGGCTTGTAGCTTCGTCTGCGTGCGCTTGAGCGATTGGCGAAACTGATCGAGGGGAGTCGGATTTAGATTGGGACGGCGCTTCGTGGTAGGCAGACCAGATGGCGGAAACGATGGGTCCGCATTGGGACTCGGCGGGTTCAAGCCTGGGAAGGACGTCGCCGTTGATAGAGGAGGAGAAGCGGTTGGCGGAACGCTCGACGGAGCTGGGGCCGGGGCTGGATTAGCGAAAGGCGAAGCCGGTTGGGCCGCTGGCGTCGCAGGTGGATGGCTAAATAGCGAACTGGACTGCGGTGGCGTCGCTGGGCTGAATGGATTGGCAAATGGCGAAGACGATGGTGTCGTCGGACCGGCTGGGGCAGGCGGAGTCTCAGGCATCGCAGGAGCTTGTATCGTCGGCGCAGCCTGCGCGGCAGACGCTTTAGCGGAAGTGACCGGGGTAATGGTCGGAACCACCGAGGAGGGCGAAGCGATTGTTGTGGTCGATGGTGTAGCAGCAGGCGGCAGTGTCGCGGGTGGTGGCGATTCAGTGACACTTCCTGGCGCAACAAGTGCCTTAATCCTTGTCTGCGTGCGCTTTACCGACATGCGCAGCATGTCGAAAGCATTGATAGGTTTGCCGTTGTCCTTGAGAAAAGGATCGACTTTCGCAGGTTCGGCTCCGCCAGGCGGCGAATTTTCTGGATTATTATCAGTCACGGTCGGTCCAACGTTCCAGCCTGACCTATTTATACCCAATCCTTAGAAATAATTCAGAAGAAGTAAAGAGGCGGCAATCGGGCGGCGGTTCAGTCTCTCGGCCAGCTCAGGCATGACTTCGGGCAAAGGACGGCGTAGCTTTAGGATCAACGTTCCTCAGGCATCTGGTTTTCAGCCGACCCAATCGACACGTATGTCACACTGAAGTTGTGGCGTTCAGAAGGTTTGCGCTCATGCCGAGTAATGGTTCTGATGCTGTATTTCCTGACAATCTTCGGGACTGCCATAAGGTCATTGCTGAATTGCGTAAAAAGTTGGAGACTGCTGAGCAAAGTCTCAAAGAACAACAGAAATTATGCCGACGCGCGGTCGAAGACCTTGTGAATTGTCGTAAGCGTTTGAAAGACAGCTGAGATCACGAGGGCCTGTTTTTCTCGAGTTCAAGTATTTCGCTGCCTAAATTCCTGTGATGCTAGCGGCACCAGGTATATAGCTTCCTGGGCGCCATGCTAGCAAGCAAGCTTCCGTCTCGCTTGAGGGAAACCGTGTTTTCGTCCAGGCGAGCTCGTGTCAGACTGGAAGTGGTTTCAGCGAGACAAACAGAGATGCGGACAGAACAAGCCGGAATCACTAAAGTGGGACTCTGTTCTATGGCGCTTTGCGCTACGGTCGGAATCATGTACGGACTGCTCTCCGAGCTGCGAGCCTCGATCGATCCACTCGCCGCCGCGCTTGCGTTGCTTCTTCTCTCGATCCTAGGAACCGTCATTGTTTGTCATACACGGAAGAAAGGCAGCCGAGCTATGGTCATAAGCGTTATCAGCGCGCTGTGTGTGGCTTCATTCATATACGACTCTGCCGCCCACTATCCAGGTACAGGTGTTAATGGACTTTGGGCGAAATAGGGCCGATTGGCTACCCCAAATATAGTGAAACCGATAGTGGTGGCATGAGATGAATCTGCCGGCGGACCGTCTAGGGCGTCTGAAACCCTGAGCTACTGGCGCTTTTGCCCTGCCTGGACAACTCTGGCAAAAGGAAACATAATCAAGTTAATAGGACAGAAGCGCGCAACATCACTGCGGATAACTTCTGTGAGGTAACGTCGTGGAAGACGAGTTCAGGCCAGAATTGCAGACCGAATCCTCAGGCGGCGGTGGATCGAGCGGAAAAACTCGCATCGGCGCGGACACTCCCGGTGAGTCTGGCGAGCCAGCCCGCTTTGTGGAGCAGCGGCTGGTGGCACGACGAATCGTCTCTTCGGCGCGACTCCACCTTAATGCTACCAAGCTAAGAGCAGCCAGGCGATTCGAAAGATAAACATAGCGAGCACGATCGGACCGTCGCGGGCAAGTGTGCATTGAATCTTGCAAGAAATATGTCGGAGGGATCTCGCCCGCGTTCAGAATATCGCTACTGGCAGACACTCAGGAAGGGTCGTAAAATGCAATCCGACGAAGAACCCAATCGCGCCAAGTGGGTTCCGCCGTCGCAGTCGCATTCTACTAATGGATCGGTCGATCTCTTGCTGAAAGCTGGTGTGATCTCTCAGGCGCAGCTTGATGAGGGCGTCAGGCTAGCGAGTAGCAAGCGAGTGCAGGTCGGTCAGATGCTTATAATGGCAGGCTACATCACCCCCAGAGATCTGCACGCAGCTATTGATGCGCAATCCGCATTGCGCGACCGGACGCTCACGCAGGGGCAGGCGGTGATGTTGCTCAAAATCGCTTGTAAGACAGGCAGGACTTTTGAAGACGTACAGGAAGAAGAGGCGATTGGTGGCAGCACCGGGACAACCAACCAGCTCGGAGAGCTGCTTTTAGAAGCGGGTTTCATCAATCGCGACCAATACGGTAAGTCCATGCGGCGCAGCCTGGCGACTGGTCTTCCTCTCGGCAGAACGCTCGTCTTGAGCGGCGCCTTGCACGACTCGATTTTGACAATGGCGCTCGAGCTGCAGATTCGCATTCGCGACGGCATGCATACGCGCGAAGAAGCCATCGCAGATCTGGCAGCGGCTGCCGGCACAGAGCTCTCGTCGGAAAAAGAGATGCGGCTGGACTCGATCACCAGCGTAAGCGCTCGGCGCAAAGGCGTTCGCCTGGGCGAACTTTTGGTGTTGTCCGAATTTCTCAACGAAACTGACGTGATGAACGCTCTGGAGCTCGGATTGATGCAGGACACGCAGATCGGACAAGTATTGATCTCGCAGGGATTTATCACTGAGGAAGTGCTTGAGGCAGCCCTCAAGCTGCAAGCGAGGATACGAGATGGTCAGATAGAACCACTCGAGGCAGCGAAGTTTTTGAGGCGCGAAAGGTTCGATCCGGAGTGACTACCAGCGAAATGAGCCATAATGGGCGCTATGAGACTATCGAGGTGAGCCGCACATCGTGCACATGAACCACACTCACTGCAGATTGCCAAATGTTCGCATGCAATGGATTTGCTCAGCGGCGCTTTTCGTCAGCATCCTTTCGTTAACGGTCGCTGTAGCTGCTTTCGCTAAAACTTCAATCTGTTTTCCCGGGGGAGTTTCTGACCTAACATCACCCAATGGTTTGTACACGATCAAAAATGTTGACCAGCCGGTCGGTAGCGGAAATCAGCCGAAGCATTTGCTCTTATTCCTGCGACAAGGTGAGCAGAAGAAAATTGCTTTGAATCCACATAGACTATATGCGGACGCACCTGTCGTAGCCAGCTACGACAGGTGCGTTGACATTCTTTGGTCGCCAGACAGTAGTGCCTTTGTTTTAAATGACTGGATGGGCAGCAATGTAGCGTCTGTATACCTGTACCAGGTACGTGATCTGAGACATCCCATAGATATTGGTGATAAGTTATTTGGCGCATTGAAAGACCAGCAAGACAAGCGTAGCATCGCCAAAAGTGATCACGTCTACATGTTCGCAAGTAAGTGGATAAGCGCAACGGTGCTAGAAATCAAAGAAGCTGGACATGGTCCCGGTGTAGCGTTCACGTTTTACTACTTGTGGGATTTGCGAAAGAACTCGTGCAAATTCATCAAACGAATGTCGAAAGAGGATTTGGGGTGCCTTGATACATTGCTCGAAAACAAGAAATTGGCCACGCTTCTCAGTCCCGGCTGTGTCAGCAGAACATAACGAAGATTGATCGCAATCTCCGCAATTCAAAATTTTGCGGCTACGAAAGAGTGCAAGTGAAAACGCTTGACGCACTTAACAGGTTGGCGCTCAGATTGCGCAGGCGAGTGAGATGTTCTGTCGAAAACCCACGTTCATTGTTCCGAGCGTTTTTCTCATAGTCCGCTTGTATTTCTCGGAATTCCTGCGCGACCCTTCCAGAAAAGGATCGTTTTCTAAAGACGAATCAGAGAACGCCACATCAAACTCATCGGCATACGACCATTTCATTTTTGAAAACTCGTCAATCAAATCAGCGGCTTGCGCCTGGGACCTCGTAACTTTTCAATTAACTTCAGAAATAGACTCATATCTTCGATATAGCGCTGGTCGAAAGTACAATTTTCGCCTCGGTCTAATTCATTTGACTCGGTGTGGAAGGTTAATCGAGCCGAACGACACTGTACAGCAATCCAAGAATGGAACATAATCAAAGTACTGCCGCGTAAGCAACCATGCCGAAATTAGAGCAAGTGATATCGAAACTTCCGCAATACATGACGAGTTTGTTCAAGTTGGTTGTTGGTACTTGGATTTTGGGCTCTGCTTTGTACGGCATTGTTTTGGGAAAACCCGAAGCCTTTATCGTCTCCTTGCCGTTCGTCCTAACGCTAGCGCCTGGCTATCTACAGATCTTGCCCACCGGTGGCATCAAACACGGAACTTTATGTAACTGCGCAAAATCCAATCCGGCTTGCGAGCTTGGTTGGTGGTTCGGGTTGGCACAGAAAGGCGTTCTCTTGCTGCCGGTTGCGCTTATGTCAATCTTCGCGAGTTCGTTCTTCTCCAACCAATACGACGTAAAACAAGCACTGGTCGACACATCGCTCTCGATGCTGGTAATCATCACCTATTCTATAATCTGCGCGTGCGGCTGTTACTTGATGGTCAAACATTCGCCAAGGTGAATAGGTTTAGACATATAGAGCGAACTGCCTAATGAGGTCGTCTTCTGCATGCCTGAAAGATTTACCGAAAGAGCAATTAAAAGCATCATGTACGCGCAAGAGGAAGCGCGCAGACTGGGTCACAATTTTGTAGGCTCCGAGCAGCTGCTATTGGGTTTAATCGCAGAGGGTTCTGGCATTGCTGCGGAAACGCTGAAGTCAAATGGCGTGAATCTGAAAAGCGCACGCGTCGAAGTCGAAAAGATCATCGGACGCGGCTCGGGTTTTGTCGCTGCGGAAATTCCATTTACACCCCGCGGCAAGCGCGTTCTCGAGTGGTCTTGGGACGAAGCTCGGCGGTTGGGACATAATTACCTTGGCACCGAGCATCTCTTGCTGGGTCTAATCAGAGAGGCAAAGGAGTCCATTACGCACGACCCGGAGGGAGCACACGGAGTTGCACTGCGAGTCTTGGAGAATGTTGGAGTTGACCTGAATTGCTTGGAAAAAGAAGTGCTTGAACGTCTTTAGCGAGTGCTATTGGAGAGACTTAAAAAAGATACAGTCTGCTCCTGATACGCGGCGGTCATCCGAGCAGAGTAGAATAAAGTTCTGAAGACCAAAGCGAGATCGATAACACTGGCGTTCAGAGGCACGCGATGGACGAACGCGCTAGAGCTGAATTAAGGGATGGTTGATTGGAGTAGCAGCCCAATGAAATTGTTGCTGGTTGTAATTCTCTCGATCTTTATCCTGCTTCCCGTGTGCGCCGAGGAACCAGTTGTTCATCTCACCTGCAAGGACGCGCTGGCACACAACAACGATGGTGTGACCAAGCTGAACAATACTGATTACGCTGGTGCGCGCGTAGAATTCGACGAAGCAATAAGGATTGACCCAAACTATGACCTCGCGTACTACAACCGAATGATAGCCAACCAAGGGCTGAGGGATTACGACGGCATTATTCGGGATTATGAAATACTGACGCAGCTGCGTGACCAGCTCCAGCATGGGACTGGCGAAACGGCGGGACAAACTGTCCTGTCTCTCATACCTCAGGAAACGATCGCCGATTACTATGCAAAACGCGGCTTAGCAAAGCAGAAACTCGGTGACAATCTAAGTGCAATCGAAAGCTTCACCCAAGCCGTAAGACTGGCACCAAAAGCGGCTCAATATTAGCACTACCGGGGTGTAGCGAAGCAAAAGACGGGAGACGCCAAAGGCGCAAAGCAAGACTTCGATCAGGAAACACGCTTGCCCTAGAACGGTCAGCAAATCCTTGTCTCTCTCAGCCGCAGCGCACCGGATACAGGAAGAGAAAATATCAGAGCGGCAATGATCCTTTGGTCCGGACACATCATTGTAGGGACGCTCTTCTTCAGCACCCTATTCTTGTTTATCCCAGCCCCCTGGACAGTCCATGTCTGCATGCTCGATTGCACCCTTAAAGAAATTCCTGCGCTCTGCGGAACGTGTCAGCTCCCACACATATGTCATACTGGAACTTGGGATCGATAAGGATCGACCGCAATGCACAAGTCCAAAGGCAGCTGGGCAATGATGGGCCTAATTGTGGCCCTTGTTTGTTTCTGTGCTGGCGTTGCGGATGGACTCTGTCCGCAACGACCGCCGCAAACGCCTCAGGTCACAAACCGAACAGAGCCAAACGCAAGCAATACATCCGGTACCAATCCGTTAACTGATACCGATGTGCGTGCGATGTGGCTCGAACAGGACCGGAAGGCAGGTGCTTCTAGCTTCAACACCATGTTGCGCTTCTGAGCGAGTCCCATAAAAGACTCCCAATAATATAGTGACGCCGACAGTAGTGGCATAAGGTGACTATGGGAAACGTAAGCACTTCACCGCCAGAGATTATCGAAGCCTATCTGATCTTGGGTATCAAGCCAGGTACGTCAGAAGAGAACGTGGTCAGAGCGGCCTGGCGGCAACAACTTACCCAACTCGGACGCATCGGCGATGCCGAGTCAGCCAGGTTTCTAAGTCGAGCTAAAGACACTTTGATCGGCTGGCTCAGAAACAACCAGTTATGGTGTACGCCCGCTCAGTTCACCAACGACGGCCCGGATAGTCCTTATGGCGGAGGTCAGTGGCCGCCTCCACCGCCCGACGATCCGGATAATCCGTCGGGCGTTCCGAAGCGCCCTCTTCCTATGATCGGCTCTGGCGAAATCTCGCTACCATTACCTGATTACGGTCCTAGCGTGGATTAGCGAGAACCAAACATAATTGACCGTATAGACACTTGATTCCAATTAGGTCAGGATAGTGAAACTCAAGACCTGCATAGCCGCTGTCGTCATGCCTTTAATTTATCCAGCATCTGTGTACGCTAGCCCATGGCAAGGCACGTACGAAAGTGTGCAGGACAAACCCAATGGCCCGGTGAGAAAATTGATCATCACTGATGAAAAGGGCGCGTGCCATCTCACACTCACGGTTGAACAGTCCGCGGAACTAAACCAACCCCAACGCCAAATGTCGATCGAAGCAAAGGCGAATGCGTACGGAGAACAGATACAAGAGCGGAGAGGATACCCTGATCGCCACATGCCCCAAGGCGCAGTACAAGCCACTTATTGTGATAAAGCGTGGCCCACCTTGGAAGTCGAACCCGAACTACAAGCTGCGCTATGAGTACATAACGTACACCTATTACATGACAGACGACATGCAAAGTTTTCATTGGTATGAGACTGGGCAGCTATACAGGCGTGAGCAAGCAAAGCGACACTAGCTTGACCTGAGTTGAAAAATAACAAGATTATGAGACTGAACGGTGCCAAGGAGCACAAAATGCAGGACTCAAGCTAAAAGCTGCCAACGCATAAACGCACTGTTTCATGCAGCATCGATGCAGCTCCTATGCATTTGTTGCGCGTGCTCAGCAGGATGTGTCGTACAATTCCCGGAGACGAATGCGGGAGGGGCTCCAGCAGTCTCGCCGGAACCAGCTCATTTCTGCACGCTCGGTTGCCCTGCTTCGAATTTCGCGCGCTCTGTTCGCGCTGGCCATGTGATCGCAATCTTCGCGATTCAAAAATTCGCGGCTGCGAACGGTGCAAATGAAAACGCTGGGCGCACCTAACTACGCAGCCTGGCGCTCAGACTGCGCAGGCGAGTGAGATTTTCTGCCGACAACGCACCCTCATTATTCCGAACGTTGTTTTCATAGTCCCCTTGTATCTCCCGAAATTCCTTCGCAACTTCTTCCAACAAGGGATCGTTCATTAGAGTCGAATCAAAAAACGCCAAATCAAATTTATCGCTGTAGGTCCATTTCATTTCCGCAAACTCGTCAATTAAATCAGCAGCTCGCGCTCGTGTCAGCGGCTTTCGCCCCAAACCTTGAAGTTTCTCGATGTACTTACGAATCAGACTCATCTCTTTATAAAGCGCCGACGCGAGTTCGCCTCGGCGTAGTCTTATTTTACTCGGTCTGGAAGCTCAACGCCGTCACACGACACTGTACAGCCATCGACGAATGGAACATAATCAAAGTACTGCCGCGTAAGCAAGCATGCCGAAACTAAAGCAAGAGATACCAAAAGTCCCGCAAATACGAGATAGCGCATGTTTGAAAGATTTACTGAAAAAGCAATTAAAAGTATCATGTACGCGCAAGAGGAATCGTCGCGCAGGCTTGGTCACAATTTCGTGGGCACCGAACAACTACTGTTGGGTCTGATTGTAGAAGGCACGGGTGCGGCCGCTCAAACCCTGAAATCAAAGGGCGTGAATCTCGAAAACGCCCGAGCCGAAGTAGAAACAATCATCGGTTGCTCCTGCCAATGGTTGGCATCGCGCTATTTTTTGCAGTATAGGGCTCCTGACGTATGACTCCAAGCTGCGCAGTGGCTCTTGGTTCTGGCAGTCCTCGAGCCTGAAATGAATCATTATGGCCGACATCAGCCATTCCCGTGATGGCTTGCAGAAAGAAAGATCGCTTATGAGACTGAAATTTGAATTAGCTCGAGAACTTCGCTGGTCGCTGATCCCAATCGTGGTGTGCGTGTTAGGCGAGCTACTTTGTCACGAAACGGCTTCGTCGTCCTACTATCGGCGCGTGCTGCTGGAGCCATTTCTGCTCGACGTGGCCGCAAATTTCGTCTTGTGGTTTTTGTTTCGTGCAATCGCCCGCCTCGTTCTTAACCAATTCTGGAACAAATGGTATATCCGGAGAGCAATTGATGCTTCGTTTGTTGGATTCCTAGTTCTCGGTTGGATGGCATTTACGCCCGAATGGGGACGTCACTATTCCAGCGAACAACGCTCAATCGGAGATAAACTCTCCCTCATGAGAGCGGCTGGCTATCCCAACTCTAAGTTCTACGTTGCAAGCGAAAATGTTTGGCATCAATACTGCGGCCTCAGCTTTCTAATGGACAATATGTGGTTCGTGGATAATTTTGGCAGTTTTGTTGTTTTGCCTGCTTTCGTTGTCCTGTGCTTCGGTTATGCAATGGAGCGGAACAAGCATGGAGCAATCAGCCATTAAGGCGATTCCGAACGTGGCAGTCTTCCCATGCGCAGCAGGAGAAGAACCTTTTGGACTCCTTGTCGAATTCATAGACGGCCGCTGGCTGCTTGCTGCCAATTATTTTGAGACTAGCAAGCGGCGTGAGGCCGCTGAACGCGCAGAACGCCTCAAGAACGTGAAGATTACGGGCTGTGGTGCAAACATCAGGAAGAGCAGAATTGATATCAGCAAGCGCTCGAATTCAACTTCACCCAGCACTACAACTATCCTCCACAACACTACCAAGGTATCCCGCAAGATGGGCCCAACCGAAATTGGTGGGAGGGAGGATATCATCGACCGGACGTGAAATCGCGGTGAACGGCTGCTCCAAATATAGTGAAACCGATAGTGGTGGCATGAAACTTGTGAAGCACTTGAGAAACCATTCGTTCGTGGCGGTCTTGGATGGCTGTGCTGTGTTGCTATAGTTTTGTCTTTTTGCCCTATCGACTGGTCTGGCACAACTGACTCACTGCTGTCCGCTCTTGCACCGAAGGAATGGAGCGAATATTAACTACTGAAGATGCTCTCAAAGACGTCGTCCGCAAGATGATGCTTCAGCCCACTGATTGGTACGCTGAAAACGTTTTAGAATTGCGATACGACTTCCCTCACCATATCGTGCACTTTCATTTTCGGGAACCTGATGGAAGGCAGATGTCTTTAGCTTCTGCGAGTTTCGCCCGACAAAACCGGCACTATCAGTCTGCTCCTGATACGCGGCGGTCCATCCGAGCAGAGTAGAATTAAGTTCTGAATACCAAAGCGAGATCGATAACACGGACGTCAACAGACACGCGTTGGGCCAAATCGAAATGAATTCTCCGACCCGAACTGAATTGCTAAAAGCATGCAAAGCTCTTCGCCTAAATCCACAGGGACTTAGCGCGGACATGGTCATTCGAGCATGGAGAGGTTTGACTGATTCAGCCCCGTGCGACGATGCCGCGTATGTAATGCTGCTCAATGACGCAAAAGATCTCCTCGTGCAATGGGTGGCTGAACCCACCCACCGTTTTGGAAGTTATCTAGATAGCTATGTGTTCGTAAAGGCAGACGTTAGAGTGTCGCCCTCTCTTTCCGGCAGCGCTGATGCAGACTGGTGTGCAGGGTTTCAACAAAGGCTGCAGCGATCATGGGATGAACTTGCGACTGCGGTCACCAGTACAAGATTGAGCAGCAAGAAAAAGCACGAGCCAGTGATAGGGTTTACCCTTCATCCCAATGGAGAACTAACGAAGCTTCATCTGAGCCGTTCGACCGGGAACGCTATTTTGAACCAATCAGCCATTAAGGCGATTACGAACTTGGCACCCTCGCCTACCCCTTTTTCAGGTCCGATTGCAATGCGAGCAGCTTTTAAAATCGTCGGTGGAGTCGGACCGAAATGCCCAAACCCCATTGGCGAAACCAGTGAGGACATTCTGCCACCCCCTCAAGATTGACACAAACGGGTCATTATGGTCGATCTTGGTCATGATGTTCCGCCAGCAGCCTGGCTTGGGCTTCCTTCAGCGATTTTAGGAGCGTACCTGGCTTGGGCTTCCTTCAGCGATTTTAGGAGCGTACCTGGCTTAGTCACTGCATGCGGGTTATTCAACCGGACCAGTAACCGAGATTCTGGTTCAAGTCCAAGATAGCTTTTTTCACCGTGAAAGCGACAGAACGCCAAACGCCATTAAACATGCTGCTGCGCAGCTGCTCCCGTAGACGTAGTTTCCCCTGTGTTGAATCCAATAGAGAAACCAAATCTGAAAATACAACGAACGCGTTTCGGTGGTGGCGTTAACTCAGGGTCCGGCAGAAATGTCTTGATCCTCACAAAACCTGAGCTACCTGGAGTCCTTCGTGAGCCCTCGACGGCAATCGCCCTATGCAACATAATGAAGCTGATGGGACTGACTGCGGGATCGCCAGTGACTCGGTAGGACTCGACATGCGGCATTACCTGAAACTCACCGGACTAGGTTTCGCAATTTGCGCGGTCATAGGTTTGCTTTTTACGCAGATTGGCTTCGTTCCCTGGGAGCAGCAAAAAGCTGACTTGATGGGAGGTTGGTTCAGTGTTAGCGGCGCTTATGTTGCCGGCTTCGCAGCCGTTGTCGGTGACATTTTAGGGCGAAAAGGAATTTGGGCAACCCCCCGCGCGCGATGCCTTGGTGTGCCTTTGCTTGGAGCTTTCACAGGACTACTTGTGCTGGGATGGATAGCGATTCTCGTACCAACGGGAATGGAGCATTTTAATACGCCGCAATTTCAGAGATTTCTTTGTGGTGGATACCCGCAGGATGTAAACGCGGAAGTAACGCCGCTATGGTCGCAGGCTCGAGAGCTCATGAATAAAGCAGACCTTCTTGCAGCATGTAAGATGTTCTTGGAGAACTGGGTCGAATATGTGTCTGTGTTCGCGGCGCTTGCCATGGCTGCCATCTGGACGCACGACATCTTGAAACCCTGCAGAGATGCAGCATAGGGAGACGCTAACAGACTTGGACGCCAAAAGTATGGACGAACTTCCTCTTTTGATTCAACTTCTTCAGCGTGCTGACATCCTCACCGAGGCAGACGTGAAGGAACTGCTGTTGAAACTTAAGGAGTCACCTAACAAGACGGTTCCAACCTTGCTGCTTGAGTCTGGACACATTACTGAAAGGGAATTGCAAAGCCTTCAGCTTGCGGCGCATCTGCTTGCAAAACGCGAAGAGCCACAATAGACAGCAAAAGTGCGGGGTCCCGAATTTGTGTGAGCCTAGAAGACTTCGATCGCCAAAGTTTTGGTAGCTTGCTATATGTTCACTTTTATTGGTGGGCATCTGTGTGGCGGTGCGCTATGGGTCGGAGATTCGCGATTCTGTTTTGAGAACCGCATTAGGCAGCCGCGAAGGGGTGGATGGATTTACCAACGGCAAGACCGAAACTCTAAATGGATTCGATGCAGCAATGTCTCATGAGTGAGGTATCGACCGGCGACTGAAGTTAGCCCACAGCCTACATGTTGATTGCCGCTCTTACGGTCGTTTGCGGCACCCGCTGCACAGGAAAGCGGGCATCAGCTATTTCAGTCAGGATTGATCTCGGAGTTGAAGGGCTAGCCAATAACCTCTTAAAATTTCCGACAGAGAGAAAATCACTTAGCGAACGATCCAATCTCTTGTACGGCAGGTGTTGCAGCGTATCGAGACTGGTATTTGAATTGGTGCCCACCCCCTGCAGCACGTACGGATCAGTGTCGCGACCAAGAAAGGAAAGCAATTCGGCGCTAGCGTTGGCGTGAATAGCGATAGCCCGATTGGTGACGATATCATCAAGCATGCCCAGTTTGGACAGTGTCGCGGAGCTAGTCGCCACGTGCTCTGCGACCAATCGTGGCTGCGCTTGCGCAAGTTTGGCAAGAACCATTGGCGACGCGTTCGGATGCTGCGCGATCGTTTCTTCAATCTGCGACGTTATGTTTCGGTTTTCCAGCACTTTGGCCAAGACTTCCGAAGACGCTGCTGGGTTAGCCGCAACGTGTTCTAGAACACTATGGTCTGAGTGTTCTGCCAGTCTAGCCAATACAGCTGGAGACCTAGCCTGCCAGGACATCGTACGCAGCTCACTAACATTTCTTCCGAGCAAATTTGGGTCGACCGATAGTGAAGCTTGCTTGAGGAGTTTATCTACGGGAGCCCGCGAGGCACCCCCCATGTCTTCGATTCCATCCAATAAGGTCTGCGCTTTTGGAAACAATTTTTCGCACACCGGTAGGATTTTGCCTCGGGACGCCACGATGCCGATTCCGACTGCAGCGACGATGCCAATGTCTATTAGTGGATTATGCAAAGCATCATCGACAGATTTGGAAACCAAGTTTTCTCCTTGATTTAATGCAGGTGAGCGTTGAGTGGTTTCAGCAGGCATAACTCTTCTCCGCAACGGTTTAATGGGTGTGCTTGTAGTATCCAGGGCTCGAGTGTTTTGAGTGTGTCACCCACGTAAACATTTCGAAACCCAGAGCAGGCTGGTCGCACCAGTTGTAATTTCTGGTGCATCGACGATCCTAATCTCCATGACTTATGGCACACTGGATCTATGAAGCAAAACAAGCCGAGCCTTTTGTTGCCGGTTGCGGCAGTTATTTTGATATGCACCTGCGCCGGTGTTTGTTCCGCACGTCCGCCGCTTTGGAAAGTATGGCTGGCAATGTTCTTGGGAGATCACTTTCCCGATACCGATGTGCCACCAACATCAGAGGTTGCTCCTCCGAATATATGGACACACGGCGAAGAAAGGCCCGACGGTTTGATCCTGGGGCATTGGGAGCTATATGGAGGACCTCCCCTGGCGCCAAAGGGCTGGGTTCTACAACGTGCAGATTTAAAGTCGATTCCGCAGACACTGCCCTACCCAACCTACAAAGTCATATCCTTTGATAAGGCCCGCGCCATGGTATCTCTGGGACTCGAGAATGGATACCCGTTCACACTTCGTCCAGACTGGCATTTGGATGCATGGACATTTCATTCTTGGCTCATTGGTCAGCTTGAGGGAGTGATCCGAGTCGAGCAAATGCCAGTTCGAATTTTTAAGCCGACTTGCGACTTCAATAGCCGACTGCGCGGCTATTGACCAATGTTTCCGAAGACGCCGAAGCACATACCGGCAGCTCACGATCAAACTTTATGATGAACACGGACAACCATAAAGATCTCTATTCGAGCCTGATTAACCTCCTGGGAAAGCCACAGGATGCCTTGGACTCGATCTTTTCCACCTTTGTCGATCGTGTTGGCGAGCCAATTCTAGATGACAGCGATATTGTTTGCTTCGTCTGGTTTCGCAGTGCTGGAATTGAAATCACCGCGCTGAAAGACGATACCGAGTGACAAAAGAGCTACGTTAAAGGACTACGACTTCGCAATCAAAATTCGAACCGAAGTCTGAAAATTACTGAACCTATACGGTGACAGCAAATCCTGTTCTTGGTGGTCATGACGAACAATCACAAACCGATTGCGCTATCCCCCTGTTTTAGGGGTATAATCATAACGGTACCGATTGCACTAACCCCCTTACACCGGGGGGCTATGCAACCAGAATGTCAGGCTCAGCAGTGTCTATTTCCAAGTACATTGAGGGTTTACAGGCACGGGGACAGTATTGGTTCTCGTATCAAAAGCTTGTAGCTGAGACTGACAAGACTGAGAAGGCGGTCGAACGGTCTATAAGTAGATTGCGCGACCACGGTACGATAGCTAGCCCGCGAAAAGGCTTTTACGTCATCGTTCCGCCGGAATATCGGACGGCAGGTTGTTTGCCGGCCACTTGGTTTGTGGACGACCTTATGAAGTTCATCGATGAACACTACTACATTGGTCTGTTGAGCGCGGCGGAGCTTTTCGGCGCTGCTCATCACCGTCCGCAGGAGTTGCAGGTCATCAGCGAACGCGCGCGTCGGCCAGTGGAGTGTGGAAGAGTTCGAATTCGATTCTTCGCCAAGCGATATATCGAGAAAACGCCGACTACGAGCCATAAAGTTCGGACTGGATATATGCGGATTTCAACACCCGAAGCTACGGCGCTGGATCTGGTTCGGTATTCCTTCGAGCTGGGTGGATTGGATTCGGTTGCCGTGGTTATTGCCGAACTTAGCGAGACGATGAAACCGCGCGAACTGGTTAAGGCCGCCCAGTCCTTTGAACTCTCGGTCGTGCAGCGCTTAGGATTCATTTTGGACAAAATAGAGCGCGGATCGTTATCCGACCCCCTATCGAAGTGGCTAATGCAACAGCGTCCGCGACTGGTACTCCTGAGCACGGAAAGATCGGCTGAACAATCTCAAATCAACGAGAGGTGGAGATTGAAGGTCAATGACGACATTGAGGTGGAAGCATGATCCCTCAGTCTTTCATTGATGCTTGGCGCGAATCGGCTCCGTGGAGCAGTGACCTGCAAGTCGAACAGGATTTAGTAGTATCGCGTGCAGTGGCAGAATTATTCGCTGATGCTGACCTGCACGAACTTCTAGCGATGCGCGGCGGGACAGTCCTGAACAAGTTCTTCTTCGGCGGAGGCAGTCGTTATTCGGAAGACATTGACCTGGTCAAAGTTGGCATGGGTAAGGCTGGTCCACTCTTTGACATCATTAGAAAACGACTCGATCCTTGGCTCGGCTCGCCGAAAAGCGAAATTTCAGACGCTAGCATCAAGCTGGTGTATCGCTTCACTTCGGAAGCAGATCCTGCTGTAACAATGCGCCTAAAAGTCGAGGTGAATACGCGAGAAAACTTCTCTGTGCTCGGCTACCAGAGCCTGCCGTTTGAAGTCAATTCTGGTTGGTTCTCGGACAAGGCGCATGTCAAAACATTTGCGTTGAATGAATTGCTTGGCACAAAGATTCGTGCTTTGTACCAGCGCAGAAAGGGCCGTGACCTATTTGATCTTTGGTATTCGCTTGAACACTGCGAGTGTTCGCCAGAAGAAATCGTTCACTGTTTTTGCAAATATATGGAACACAACGGAGTGAAAATAGCGCGGAAGGAATTGCTTGCAAATCTCGAAGGTAAGCTTTCAGACAAGCGGTTCCTCACAGACGTTCCGGCTCTTCTTAGAACGGGATTAGAGTACGACCATTCAGTCGCCTTTGAGCATGTTTCGAAAAAGCTGCTCTTGCTCGTTCCAGAGTGATTGGGGAAACATGTCTATGCAGAACATCTCAGTAGCGCCGATACATTCCGAGGATTTTTCCGGCGAACTATTCGGGTGTCCATCCACCGTTCGCTTCATTCCTCGGTTGGATGCTTAATCAACAACCGTTTGGTTTGCTGAAGCGTGTCGATCGAATCCGTTCACTGAGGGAAGACAAGGCGCTTTGAGGCAACTGTAGTCGGAGCAGCAAATGGACCAGCGACAAGCGCAGCAACACAAACCAGGAGCGCTCCAAACTCTCGTCTGCGAGCAAACTATTCCGACAAATCGCAGACGACTCAAACTCGCACTCAGGGTCCGGAAGTTCAGTAGACTGATAAAGCCCTGGACGGAAACGGCAGAATGAAACATAATCGATGCGCGCGACGTGCAAAGGGGGTCGCATGAATGGAAGAAATAATCTTCCCAGGGACGCTCCATTCCCTGTCTCCACGTAACACGAGTCATAGACTCGGCCCGCGCGTGCGGTAAGTAATGAAACACGCGTAAGCAGGGCACGA
>DATNPN010000035.1:0-104452 GCA_036703195.1 Planktothrix sp.
TCCATGCTGTTCCAACCAAACTTCTCGCTTCGGTAGCCAAAAGCACACGGTTAAAGATGAGAAAGAGATTGAAGCCGTCCGGCGCTACCCGCTTGGCTTGAGGCTCGCCAACTCTTTACTACATGGATGAATAAGTCGGGCCTTTTTGGCAAACAAAAAGGAAAAGCACTACAAAACGAAAAGGAGCGGAGAGCGTGCTTGCGCATCTCCCCGCCCCCAATGGTTCGCTAGTTATTTCTTATTGGCATCGACTTTGAAGCGACCGACCGAGTTGCGCTTAGCCACCCGGCGAATCGCCTCAGCCACTGCGTCATGAGCCTTCTGTTCGAAGACGCTGGGGATGATCTTGTCGAAGTCCAGCTCGTCCTTCGTCACCACCGCAGCGAGAGCGTGTGCCGCTTCCAACTGCATCTCGTAGGTGATATCGGAGATCTGGGAGTCGAGGGCACCGCGGAAAACGCCCGGGAAGACCAAGGCGTTGTTGATCTGGTTCGGATAGTTCGAGCCGCCGGTCGCCATCACAGCCACGTAGGGCTTGGCGTCTTTGGGCAGAACTTCAGGAACCGGATTGGCCAGTGCGAAGCAGATGGCGTTCTTCTTCATCTTGCTCAGCCACTCAGCCTTGATTGCGCCGGCAGCAGAGAGACCGAGGAACATGTCGGCACCCTTGAGCGCCTCCTCGATTGTGCCGGTGAAGTTGCGCGGATTGGAGTGATCGGCCAGCCAGCGCTCCTGCGGCGTCAGGTCGGTGCGCCCTTTGTGCAGGGGACCGTTGACGTTGTAGCCGATGAGATTCTTCACGCCCAGGGCAAGGATCATTTCGGCACACGCCATCCCGGCCGCACCCACGCCGCACACCACCACCTTCATGGTGGCGAGGCGCTTGCGCGTCAGTTTGGCTGCATTCTTCGTGGCAGCAGCAACGACGATGGCAGTGCCATGCTGGTCGTCGTGCATGACCGGAATCGGCAGCTCTTTGTGCAGCCGATCTTCAACCTCGTAACAGCGCGGCGAAGCGATGTCTTCCAGGTTGATGGCACCGAAGTTAGGAGCGACTGCGCGCGCCACCATGATCAGAAGCTCCGCCCGCAGCTTCTCCTGCACATCTTTGGCAGAGGCGTCAAACTGCGGATAGAAGTGCTTGATCACGTTGATCAATGGGTCGATGTTGCCGTCGACCGCGATGGGGAAAGCGTCGACGTCACCGAAGCGCTTGAACAACGCCGCCTTTCCTTCCATCACAGGCAGACCGGCTTCCGGACCGATGTTGCCCAGAGCAAGGATGCGCGAGCCGTCAGTGAAGACAGCGACGGTGTTGCCCTTGATGGTGAGCGTGCGAGCCTTGGACGGATCCAGACTGATCGCTTTGCAGACGCGCGCCACGCCCGGCGTGTAAATCATCGACAGATCGTCGAGATTGCGAATCGGTCGCTTCGGGCTGACAGTGATCTTGCCGCCCAGGTGCATGAGGAAAGTGCGATCGGAAGCGGCCACGACTTGCACGTCGGACAACTTCTTGATCTGCTCCACCAGCTCTTCGCCATGGCTCGAGTCCTTGACGATGAGCATGATGTCGTGAATTTTAAAACCCTCTTCAGGAGTCTGCGGCACGATACCGCCGATGTGCCCACCCGCTGCCTGAGCCAGTTCAAGAATGCTGTCGAGCTGCCGGCTCGCTTTGGGCACTTTCACCCGAACGGTGATTTTATAGCCGCCCTTGTGCGCATCGTATTCGGTGCCGCATTGATCGGCACACGCGTCATGATTCTCGATGCTCTCAATCTCAGAGTTTGTCATGTTCATTTCTCCAACGGTTTCCAGACGAAACCAGATAGACAGTTAAAATGAGACGCGCAGCCGGAGCCTCATTCGAAGCTCCGACTGCGGTCCGCACCAACGCTGAGGAAATTTGCTCAGCGCGCTTGCAAAACGAAATTGAAGACGCCTGATTGCTTGACGCCTTTGGAGGGAGCTGCCGGATACAGCGCCACAGCCAACTCAGGCTGAAAGAAATCATCACCGGGAATGTCGCGGCTGTTCTGCGCGTCATCCTGGAAGTAGAGCTGCGTCACCAGGGGTTTAAAACCTGGCGCCTCTACCTGGACGTGGATGTGGGCTGGGCGCCACAACTGCCAGCCGTCATCGAAGTAGTTGCCGGGACGCAGGCACTCGAAAGAGTAGACGCCGGCGCCGACGGTGATGACGCGTCCGCGGTACAGCTGCTCTTCCACAGGAATCGCCAGCGGATTGCCGGCGTCGTCCTGGTTGTCGTAGCGTCCATTCGGGTCGGCGAGCCAGATGTGCAGGGTAGCACCGTTCACAGGCTTGCCGTCGACCGTCAACACCTGACCTTTGATGGTCAGGCGAGAACCCTTTGCCCGTGCGGGAAATAACCGCTGGCGTCGAGGTGAGTTCTCCAGGAAGTACGGTCCCAGAACCTGACCCGGAGTGGCTGGAAATTGCCGCGCCAACAGCTGTGCACGTGACTGTTCTTTTTCTTGGCTCATTGATTTGCCCTTTCTAGGCAGCGCTAAACCCAACAGCTCAAAGGCTTCGGGTAGCTCTAGCTGGTTGATGACACGGATGAGAGGGAGACGGTCACACGACCGCCTCGCCTCCCACCCATCAGGTCCGTTCAGGCTGCTTCGCCGCCAGCCTGGGCAGCTGCGCTGGCGTCGAGCCTGTCGGTCAAGTCGCGCACCTGTGTGGTGAGCTTCTCGACCTGCTTCTTCAAGCCGTCCGTCTCCGCCTGCGCATCGCCCGGAGTCTGGATCGAATCGATCGTCTCCGAGATGATGCGCTTGACGCGACCGTCATAGGCAGTGCCTTTGAGCCTGTTCAAAACGGGCACCGACTCCTTCTTCTTCGCCTCACCGAGCGCACCGACGACCGCCATGCGCAGGGTAAACTGCGCCGCGTCCTCGGTCTCCGCGATACGGTGCAAGCAATCCATCGCCGCAGCGTGCTTGACTCCGAGGCGCCCCAGGGCAGAGAACGCCGCCGGACGAGACTCGAAGACCGCGTCTTCACCGGCGAAATCGGCCGCCAGCTGGACGGCGCGCTCGTCACCGAGTTCCGCCAGTCCGTTCAGCGCACCAACTCGCACGGTCTGCTGCCAGGAATCGACCGCCAGTGCGGACTTGAGAGCATCAAACGCCAGCGCCGACCCCGTCTTACCGAGGGAGACAGCTGCATCCGCCCGAACGAAGACCGAGTCTTCGCCGGCCTCTCCGGAGACGATTGGGGCAAGCACTGCCGCCACCGACTCGTCTTTGAAGCTGCCCAGAGCAACCACGACAGCCCGGCGCACATAAGCGTGCCCGTGCGAGGCAGCCGCCTTCAGCAATGCGCCAGCTTGCGCACCATTTACGGTGGCAAGGCACTTGGCCGCTTCTACAGACACACCCCAGAAGAATTTGTCGTGCAGAGCTTTCCCGAGAGCCTCGACCACATCGGCACCACCCAGTTTGCTCAGTGCGTGCGCAGCGTAGACACGACCCATCACAGACGGATCATTGGCCAGCTGGTGCAGCAACATCTGCTTGGGCACCTTGAGGTCGACGGTCTTCAACACCCAGTTGTCAGGGTCGAAGCGGAACATCACGGGCTTGCTCGGCAGCACCAAGTGGAAGGAGTTGTCCTTCTCATTCACCTGCATGGTGAAGTCCTTGGAGCTACCGTCGGCGAACGTGAAGCTGAAAACGATCGGCATGGAGAACAGACCGGTTTTCTCTTCCAGCTTCTGCGTCTGACTGACCTTCACCGTCGCCACTTTCTGCGTGTCGTCCCAGATGTAGGTGACGGCATATTCCGGGAAGCCGGCGCCGTAAACCCATTGATCGAAGAACTCGCGCAAGTTTCTCCCGGTCGTCTTCTCGAACGCCTTGATGAAGTCGCTCGTCTCGACTGACTGGAAGGCATTGTCGATGAAGTACGTCTTGATGGACGAGTAGTACCCGTCATCACTGAGCAGATAGCGCAGCATGTGCCGCACCAGTCCGCCCTTCTGGTAGAGGTGCCGGTCGAACAGGTCGATCGGCTCGCTGTAATACTGGCTGACGATCGGACGCCGGAAGCGCCGGTCTTCAGCGAAGTACGTGTCGGCCAGACCCTTGACGTAGTAGTCACGCTCCTTGCGACCGTAGAAGTGCTCGATCGCTTCCACCTCACCGTAGGTGGCGCCGCCTTCGTTCAGCCAGCCATGCGACCAGTCACGGCAGGTCGGGTAGTCGCCGTTCCAGTGGTGGTTGAGTTCGTGAGCGTTGAGACGGATCTCGAACTTGCGGTACTCATCACGCGTGGTGTGGTCGGAGAGAATACGGTCCGTCATCACCGTGATGGTGGTGTTTTCCATGCCGCCGAAGATGTACTTGCGTGCCATCATCTGCGCATACTTACCCGGCCACGGATACTCGACACCGTACAGGCGCGAGAACAGAGCCACCAGTTCGTCGGTGCCTTCGAAGTACTCCTTCGCCTGCGCCGCCATCTCCGGGTCGCAGTACAGCTGCACCGGCATGTCCTTGTACGTCTTCTCGAATTTGACAAAGACGCCCACCGTCAAAGCGACGAGGTAGCACACGTGCGGCTTGTCGAGCAGCCAGTGGAAAGTGCGCGTGCCCTTCTCTTCGTCGACAGTCTCGCGCACGAGCTTGCCGTTGGAGACCGCAGTGTACTTCTTGGCCACGGTGACGATCACTTCGGACGTCATCTTGTGGTTGGGCGAATCGGCTCCCGCAACGGGAAACCAGAAGTGCGCGTCCTCGTCCTGACCCTGAGTCCAGACCTGGTAGGGCTCGGCGAACTTCTTGTCGGGACCGGTGAAATAGATGCCGGCCTTCGGATTCTCGACTGAATACTGGAGCGCGATGTCGGCCTTGTCGCCCTTGTTGAGCGGCTTCGGCAGCGTCACTTTGACGCCATGCTCGGACTGTTCCAGGGGCAGACTGTCCGCGGCACCGGCGATCGATGCGCGCGTCACCTGCATGTCTTCAGCCTGGAAGAACACTTCCGTCACCGGCTTGAAGATCGCCTCGATGGTGGTCGTGCACACACCGGACAGCTTGCTGCCGGCGGGGTCGACTGCGATGACGAGCTTGAGATGCCGGGCGTGAAACGCCATGTCGGGCGCGTAATGCTTCGTCTGCCCCGAGAGAGGATACGGTTTGCGCGCGCCTGCAAGCGCATGACCGCCGTGATAACGTGAGCAGCAGACAGCCTCCTCCGCCAGATAACCTTTGAGATTGCTAGTCATTTTGATTACTCCTTTTCGTGCTTAAGAGCACGTCGGCTGGGCTTCTTGGGAAACCCGTCCGACAGATTTTTGTTAGCGAGTACAATTACTTCAGCGAAACAATGCCACCACGGCCGATACCGCCCTGGCGATCAAACCTTTGGCAGGCTGTGCCATATCAGGTGCGGATGCGGCACCTTCCGCTGGTTGAGCCGGGGATTGTGCCGGCGTGGGCGCCTTCACCGCTGTGGCTGCTGCCGCTGCATCGGCCACGGTTTTTGCAGCATCTTCGGCAGCCTTTTTCTTGGCGGCGTCGAACTGCGGCTTTTTGGCAACGCAAGCTTTCATCATGGAGAGCGCCAGAATCAGTGCCGCCTGACTCCAAGCCAATGGGCAGTTGTTGTCACGCTCCCACTGACCGGACTCCTTGGAGATGCGCCAGCCTTCGGGCGTATGCCAATCGGCATCTATGCCGGCAATGGCGCGGCTGAAGTGGTAAGTGAGCCACTCGTAGAGGTGCTCCTCTCCGGTGCGCAGATATCTCTCGCCCAGGATGTAGACAATCTGCGGAGAGCCGAAGTACCACTTCATCTCGTCTCGTCCGCGCACGAACTCCGGTCGATCGCTCTTACCGTGCTCACGCCCATCCCAGGTGTCACCGAGATAGCGGGCAATTCCGTAAAAGCCCATCAGCTCACTCTCGATCCTGGAGATGATCGCTTCAACCGCGACATCGTCGAGAATCTGACGCTTGGCCAGAGCCTGCAACAACAGCCCATTGAGCTGCGCCGAGTCGGACGTGCGCACCTTGCCACCGAGTTCACCACGCCGCGCTTCGTCAGTACCCAGCTCTTTCAGCTTGGCGATGCAGTTTTTCAGCATCTGCTCGACGCCTTCGGCTTTCACCCACCAGTCATTGCCGGCCGAGTAATGCTTGAAAGCACCGTTTGCGCGCAGCCAGTCCAGCTCTTCAGCCAGTCCGACAGCAACGCACATGATCGACGATTGGTGCTCGGCAGCGACATCTTCCCAGGCGCCGAAGTCCCAGTCAGCCGCGACGTTGCAGCGGAAGAAGAGGTGATGCAAAAGTGCAGCATACGGAACAGCGACAGCGTTCAAATCAGGGTCGCTCCAGAACAAACGCTTGTTATTCAACTCCCAGAACAGCTGGAAATTGAGGGCACCGTGCGCATCGTTCTGCTTGTGCGACCAAACCCAGGGAACAGTTTTCAGGCTTTTTGCGTTGAAGCGAATTGCCGGATGATAGGCTGCGTCCTTGTACAACCCGGTGATGGGCTGGTTGGTGCCATCGTTTTTCGGTCGGCCCCAGATGACGTCGACAAACGTCTGCTGGTGCATTTCATAGTGTTTGAGATTAGCCCACAGTCCTTGGCGCCATTGCGTGGGGCGAATCTGACTGGCGGCTTTCAGTTCTGGGTCGTCGGCAGCGATGCGTTCGGCGATCGATTGCATTACCGAATCGCGCGTCCACATGTACTGCAGATTGTCGCCCAGGGCGGACTCCAGAGCATCTTCGATGTCGACGATAGTGACCGCGGAGGCACCACCGACAAAACCAAGTTTTGCGTTTTTATAACGTCTCAGCCTCAGCGTGCCATGCTCACCGAGGGCGCTGATGATGGCGCTCAAATCGGCAAGCGTGTAGGTGGTGCGCAGAAGCTGCTGCAGCGCGGGATTGTGCACTGCATACTCAGGGCGCGGCAAAGCAGAAGAAGGCATGAATGCATCTCCTCGACCATAAGGCGCTGTTGCGCCAGATCCATGAGTTGAAAACATCGGGAAGATTGTTTGAAAACCAACAACAGCAGGTTCAGAAACAGCCTTTAACGCGCCTCATCACAAGCAAACGTTGCTCTCATCACCAGAAGAGGTAATAAGAGCGCGGTTTTTGTTTGTAGCGGGCTTATAAATTAAGAGAGCAGAGAATCGGGTTTTTGAAAGTAACAGAGATAGACAGGCTTATATAACTAAGAGATTCGGGGAGCCTTTGACAAGCTTTAAGACAAGCGCGAAAACTCTTGACATGTTTTTCTGAGATTTCAACCCTGGCACCGCTCGCTCACCTTGACAAGAACGGACGCCATTGGCATTCATTCCGCCTCCGTAAATGGTACCGCGGGCGATATGACGCCAGAACGTCAGGCGCCACCGCCCATGCAACCATGACAGCGCACCTCATGTAGTGGCTATCTTAGTTGAAAAACCCTTTGAAGGTCACGGTCACGGTGCCGCCGGCATCGTTGCGCGATCGCTGCAGGTTGCAGATGTGCTGCGAGTTGCAGGGGTATCCGGCAAAGCAGGGGGGTGGGTTAATTGTGGTTCGATCGGCACAATCGTCGCAGCCCGGCGGGAAAACTCCGGGGATGTTGAGATTGTTATGGAGTGAACTGTTCTCCATCGCGGTGACAGACTGAATACCGTTGGACCAGGTCGTGTCGGGCTGATTGCTGCTGTTTGTCATAGCCATGGCCACGTCAGCATTGACACCGCCGACGCAGCTGATATCAACGGCTTCTTGAAACGGAAATGAGGGATTCGGTCCCACTGGAGGATTGAGGGTGAACTCAGAATAATTCATGCCGTTGTTGAAGCCGGAGCGAGGACAGTTCTGAAACACCGCACCGAAAGCCAGATTGCCGGATACCGTCTGACTGCCTGTATAACTGACCGATTGCCCGGAAGTAAGAGTGATGGAGCCTACCAGCGGTCCGCCGCCCCCAACGACACCGGGAAACAGTTGCGTCACGTCCTGCACGCAAGTGCCTGGCTCACACGGCGAATTGGGTACGGCAGTACCCAGTGTGATGTACACCGTCACGCTGCCGCTGGTGCCGTTCACCAATTTAAGACCTGTGCTGCTGCCTGAACTCGTGAGCAATGATGTGGACTGAAGCGGTCCAGTCGGCGAACAGTTAGAGACGTCGAATGTTTTGACGCCGGCGCTCACATCGTCTTTTACCAATTGGTCGTTTATGTGAATGCTGCCTATCTCGAAGCTGCCCGCATCAACCGCTTGCAAATCGGCAATGACGATATTGCGCACCACACTGCTCGCCTTGATGCCAAACTGGGCGGCGGTAAATTCGAGCTCCTCCAGTCCGTCATCTCGGATTATATGCTTTGCTTGCGAACACGGAACAAAGGCGCGGGTGGTTATCTGTCCAGGCGTGCCGAACTGAACGACGACTCCCGGCTCGAACTTGCTGGTGTCGGCATTGCACTGACCGCGAGCGACAAAAGAGATGTTTTTAAAACCTTGAAATGGCCGCCACGGCGTAATCAGTATGCCGTCGTAGGTGCCGCAGGGCTCGGAGTTTAGCTTTCGCGCCACGCGCATCTGCAAGTGCGGAGCGCTGATGAAGTTGGCCCCATAGTCTTCAGCGGAAGAGCTGCCGTCAGCAATAAACGGAGAGGCGGAGTACGTCGTGCATTGCCCTGGAAGCGCAGTCGCCAAAACAAGCGCCATCGCCGATGCGGCGGATAGAAAACGAGAGAAGAGACTCATTTTGATTACTCCCAATGATTGCTCTGATCATTGTCGCTGCTTGGAAATTAAATCCGGCATTGATTTTAGAACCAAACCGAGCCGGCCCTGCACCGCATATGGTGCCATGTTTCAAATTATACTATTATCTATAATAGCTAGGGAGAGCAAAAAGATTGGCAGGAATGCGCGACTTATCGGGGTAGTCGCGCATTCAGTCCTGCCAATCTTAGAAGCTACTTAACAGCGCTTTCCGTCAGGCTGGGAGCGTCAGCATTCTCCTCACGCGAACGGACACCGATCAACCCTTCGCGCAGAGCCCGACGCTTGCCGTGCTTGAGCACGTAGGCGGCGAGAAGCTCGTTGCCGGGGTTGTGTGCGCTCATCTCGGAGGCGTAACGACGCACCCTCTTTTCGAGGCGCCGAAACTCCACCTTAGTGAGAGCAGCCTTCGGATGCCCGCTGGCGAAGAGTGCCAACGCGCAGATGGACCGGCTGCCGGCGGTGGTGAGCGTCTCGAACGGCTGGAAAAACGCCGCCCAGATGCTCATGCTGCACTGCCGGACCTTGTCGGGGTCGTTGTCCTTCAAATCGGCCGGTTCGAGACCGGTATCCGAGTGGCCGTAACCACGGGAAAGGTTGAGGTCGAAGAGTCCAGACATTTCGTACGCGAACGGACGGATCTCTCGTGCCTTCATAGCCAACTCCTTGTTGTTATTGGGCACCACATTCAGTGGCACCAGGTTTGCCATCGATACAGCTTCCCGGCAACATGCCGAGAAGGTCTTGCCTGACAGCGGTTCCCGAAACCGCTTTTGGTAAGGGCAGTCAGTTGAGGCGGTTGCGGCGAAGATACTGGTAGGCATCTTCACGGCGAATCACTCGCACGCGCAGGGGCTGCGGCCGCAGCTGAAGCGGGAAAAACCATGCGATTGCAAGGCATGTTCCCACGATGCCGGCTGCCTGACTGATGTAGAACAACAGCCCGAGAGCCAGGGTCACACCTACTGCGAGGAGAAGATTGCGCAACATTGAAAGCTCCTTTCGACGGTGCTTGCCGTCAAGGCGCAGCCGGTGCGCTTACGTATTGCACACCGGCTGCTGGTCTCAGAAGTCCGGAGCCGATTACTTGCCGGACGGGGGCGTGGTGCCGTTGTTGCTGCCGTTGCCCTTGTTCGAACCACCGGAAATGCGCGCGGCGACCTTGCGGATGCCGTTGATTCCGTCGAGCACGGCGATCATCAGGTAGATGGTGAGAGCGACGCCGGCGGCCAAGTGGGCACCGGGAATGACGGTGTAGAAACCGAGCATGGCGACGACGGAGAGCACGATCACGAGGCTGGAGAGAAAGACCGAGTTGGCATGCAGCTTGCCTTCGAAGAACTTGCCGGTGCGCGGGTGACCGGTGTAGAACGCCTGCAGCTTGTCATGCAGGAAACACCAGGAGCGGACCATTCCGTAGAGAACGGCGATACCGAACAAAGCGAAGATTGTGTACATGACTGTTCCTTTCGAGGTGGGCGAATTGCCCGTGGTTAAGGCGAGACACGAGTTCTCGCGGCTTGTGGCGCAAAGAAAGACGGCGCCTCTTAAGAGAGTTTCGGTGCGGGAGTTGGTCGCGATTGGTCCTCAGCTGCAGCGGATGGTACGATCACCTGCCGACACCTTCAGTGCGAGGCGAGCGATCATGACCGACAACCGTTGCGACCGACCTTGGGGAAGCTTTTTTGTCCTGGAGGACGCGAACGACACCAAGGTCAAGCGACTCGTAGTAAATCCAGGACATCGTTTGAGTCTGCAAAGCCACAAGTTACGAGACGAGCACTGGGTGATAGTGCGCGGCGTAGCCAAAGTGACCCTGGACGACGATACGCGAGAATTTCGTTACGGAGAGCATGTCTACATCAAGCGCGGCGTTAAGCATCGCTTGGCGTGCGACGGTCCCGACCCAGTCGAAATCATCGAAGTTCAGACAGGTGAAGCCTTCCCGGAAGAAGACATCACTCGCTACAGCGACGACTACGACCGCGCCTGACTCGTTTCACCTGTTGCCCAAGACCCTCGTATGCCGTTGAACACCCCGCTGAGCCAAAGCTAAGCGCAGAGTTGTTCGTAGTTGGCGTTTGTTCCGTTGGAACGAGGTATGGTTTGTCCAGGTGAAGAAAAGTCAGATGCATTGAGACCCTAATCCATGCACCGGCACGTTGCCAAGAGACCGAGATACAATCAGTAACCGAGCTATAAAGCCATATAGTCACGCCTACAGCTTTCAGGAGAGGTTCCAATCAACATCCTGAGAGCTATCCAGATCTCATGAAATCTAGCAATTAATACTGCCTTAGCTCGCGCGAATTGTTCCGGTTAGTTTAAATTGGCCCGACCGAGGGGGGAAAACCGTAGGACGTCACTGTCCGGACAGTCGGGTTTGCCTCGACCTTCTCGACCGTCGCGAAAGCCTAGTAGCCGCAAGCGCCCATCGTCCATAAGGGGCAATGCGGAGCGAGCCGAATGTGGCATAAGAAGGGGTGAGGCAGCTGGCCAGAGACGGGTTTGGTGGACGTAAGCTTTCAACAACCACTTCCGCGCATACCGGAGCAGTACCAAGTTGTCGCGCTCCTGGGCGAAGGCGGCATGGGAGCGGTTTACAAAGCACGCAATGTATTCACCAATGCCTTCGTCGCCATCAAGGTGATCCGAGCCGATCGTGCTACGGACACTATGCTGCAACGCTTCCAACGGGAAGCGACAGCAGCGAGTGCGCTCAATCATCCCAACGCGGTCAAGGTAACTGACTTCGGGCTGCTCGATGGCAATCCGTATCTGGTTATGGAGTTTGTAGACGGAGAAAGCCTTGAAAATAAAGTGCTAAGAGACGGGCCCCTGCAAGAATCCGAGGCAGTTCGCATTTTCACAGATGTGACGGCAGCTCTTGCTCGCGCTCATTCCATCGGAGTCGTGCACCGCGATCTTAAACCGGCAAATATCCTTGTCACCCAGGGACCAAACGGTGAATCAGCCAAGATCCTGGATTTCGGCATCGCCAGATTCGTCGACGCCAACGAAATAAAAGCGCTGACGCAGACCGGCGAAGTATTTGGAACGCCGCTCTACATGAGCCCCGAGCAACTGAGAGGCGAAGCAGCAGATGCACGATCCGACATCTATGCTTTTGGTGCCGTCATGTACAGATGTCTTACTGGAGTGCTTCCGCACGATGGTGACACCGCATACGAAATAATGTTCAAGCGCTTGGCAGAGAAGCCACCAAGTTTCACTCAACTCGGGAGAACGAACATTCCTGCAGGTTTAGAGCGCATCATCTTTAGATGCCTCGAGCTAGATCCCCGCGATCGCTACAGAAATGCCAGCGATCTTGCGATCGATTTAGAAACCTACAAAAGCTCGAGATTACTGGGAAAGGCGGTACTGCCCGATCTGAATGATGTAAGTTCTGCTTCGCGAAAAGCGATCCGTCGACATAAGTCTTTGTTGATTGGAGGCGTCATCACGGCCGTTTTGCTAACGAGCGCTGGAGCATTGCTTCTCCCTGGTTTGATGAAGGGACTGCATCGTCAAAAAGAATTTTCTGCAATACACGGGCTGATTGACAAAGCGGACAAAGACTATGACACAGGACAGACTGTAGCTGCCGAAAAAGAGTACCGCGAAGCGCTCGATTCGATCGAACGCGATCCAACGCTCACCACCAAACTGGACCGGATAGTCTGTTACGAGCAGGCCAGCCGGTGTGCCGACAAAAATCGTGATTACGACGGGGAGCTGCGATTCATTGACTCGTTGCTCTTATCGGGCGAACAGTTAGAGCAGATTCCATTTTGGGAAAGCAAGCGCAATGCGGCCCTCGACCAGGTTCTGGATATAGCTGGTAAAGCGCAAAGGCGAAATGACTTCGCAACAGCAGCGAAATATTACTCTCTGGCGTGGAGCAGCTTAGGCGCCATGGCCAACGAGGAGACAGAGATAAAATGCTACAACAATGATCTCAATCTTGCTGAATCACTGCAAAGAATAGGTCGAACAGGTGATGCCATTGAATACGCCAAAGAAGGCATCACCTTCGAATTGAAGAGAATCAAGAAGAAGGGCGGCACGACTGACCCGAGGTTTCAATATGGCAAAGCCAGCCAACTTTACGAGCTAATCGCCGATATTTATCAAAAACAAGGTGGGCACGAGCAGGAAGAGCTCGATGCGCGGCTGGAAGCTGAGAAAGTAGTGCAGTTATCAACCAACCAGAGCAATTCGTACGCGCTGTGGGGCAGAAATCGCCTTATCGAAATGCTCTTGGACCGCCATGAGCTCGAGCAGATCAACACTCTCTTGAAGGAACAGCAAGATGGCATTCATAACTACAAAGAGTTTGATGGCGATCTACTTTCAGCTTGGACGTCCAAGTGGCAAGGAGACGAAGATGTGCAAAAGCATGAGACGAGCAAAGCTGTACAAAGCTATCGTCAATCCTGGAAGATCCTGACGAACAGTGTGCTCATCAGCACACCGCCCGGCTTGGGTTTAGCACATTCACTTTTTGCAGCTGCCGGCAAACTGGCACCTGAAGACGTGCAGGCGATGCGCTCATCGTACGAAAAGTGCGCAAAAAAATATCGGTTTCATCAATCTCTCTCCGCCCAAAATTAGAACAAGTTGCGGCAAAGTTTGGCACCACATACACTACCGACACGAGAGGGACTCATAGGTGATATGCGGGGTAGCATATCTATAAGTTTTAGTATCTCTGAAAAAAATAGAGAACCGCAGGGAGTCGCCTCCCCACGGTTCTCGTTGCCACTAGACTAGGCCGTGAGCATCAGCGATTAATCTCCACCACCGCCGTCTCCACCACCGCCACCGCCGTCACCCCCGCCGCCGGAATCTCCAGCACTGCCGCCGGATTCACCGCCACTTCCTGCGGATTCGCCGCCGTTGCCTTCAGCGGCTGCGCCACCGTTGCCGCCTTCGTCAGGTGCGCTCAGTTCGCCGTTCGGCGATTCGGAGACTTGACCTTCTTCTGCTTCAGTCAGAGGGCCTGCCTGGCTCTCGTCGACCGTAACAGCTTCTTCCGAATCGACCTCCTCTTCCTCGGGAGCAGCCTGGCTCTTGGACCAGCTTCCGCCCGCGGGAAGAGTAACGCGGCCGCCGCTCGAAGTCGGATAGCTGTACGTCGTGCTGGGCGAGCTTGAGGTGGTCGTGGTGTTGCTGGCGATCATGTAATACCACCAGAAGCCGCCATCATCATGGTAAGCGTAGCTGGCATTGTGCGAGTTGCCGGGCTTCAGCTTCTCCAGCTTGACGTGTTCGCGGTGCACAGCGTGATGATGTTTGCCGCATCCGGTCAGCGCGAGCGCGACGAAGATGCCTGCCACTAACGTGAATCTCTTCATGTGTACTCCTAATTGGGTGTTTTCAGTGGTGCTCGGCCGAAGCCGCTGCATGGGAGCCGTCGCCTTTGGGTTGAGACGCACCGTGCGCCGAATTCCCGTTGGCGTGATGAGTACCAGAATCACTGTGCGTGAGCCGCCAGATGATCGCCATCACGAGGGCGGAGACCAGGCACATCGCATGAATGTACATGCGGTGCACGATGATGTCCCAGTGCATGTCCTCGATGTTGACGAAGTCTTTCAACAGGTCGACGAGCGTGATGCTGGCGATTGACTGCGCTACCTTGATCTTCAACAGCCCTGAATCGATGTGATCCAGCCACTGCGGCTTATTCGGACCGGTATTGGGAAACCGGCGAATGAAGATCTGGTGGCTACCCTTGATGATCATGACCATCAGGTTTGCCACCATGGCAGCATCCAAGGCACCCAGAGCGAGCACGCCCAGGCTTTCCGGTGACGACGTCATCGCTTCGCGCAGCAGATGAAGATCATGCCAAACCGAGTTTGCCACATAGGCGCAAAGAATCGCGACCAGCCCCAGATTGATTGGCATCAGGAGCCAGCGACTCTCGTAGATCACCCAGTCCAAGCCAGCCAGGTAGCCTTCGAGCTTGTTGATACCACGCTTGCCTGCTGCGGGCATCTCTCGATCTTCGGGCTCCTTTGGCGGTTGGGGATTCTCATGAGTCATATAAAAGCCTCCATCAGTTGGTAAACAAAAGAAGAAGAGCGACAGCAGCCGCTCTTCCAGGTAGGCATCTCGCCGACGACTGTCAGCCAGACGCATTCTCCGTGTCAGTCCACGCAGCTCGAAAAGCTGCTAAAAGCTTGGACAAAGTGTTTAGTTAGAGAGAGGTGCTTAGTCGGTATTACGAGAACTGATCACGAGAGATGAACTATTCGTATGCCATACGAACGCACTTATGCAATGAGACGAAGACAACAATTCATAAGCCTGGTTAGCGCAACGCGCTCAACAGTGGCATTCTTGTGACCTGCTTGTGAATGATTATCTCGATCGGGGAGGGGAATCACTAATGACTCATGCCAGACAGTTATAGAGTGGCAGCGAACTGCATCTGTTTCAACCAGTCGCACCGCAGACGACTCCTGCAACGGTAGATTTCAAGTTTGAAGTAGCGAAAGCGAACGATTGAAGGCATACTGGTGAAGGCATTCCTTAGCTACGTTGCGTCGGCAATGACCAGATTGGCAAAAAGTCTTGTTTTCGTACTTCCGTTCTACTTCTTGCTGGCTCTCTCGGCGGGGAGCCGATCGGCTCTCTCTAAGCAGTCAGATGCTTCGCCGATAAGCGCAATGGTACTCGAGCAAAGTAGCGACATCTACGGAAAAACTAAAACCTTTCTCAGCACAGCCGGACTGCGTATTGAGTTGCTGAACAGCAATGTCGTTGTTGTGGCCAAAGCTCCTACTTGGAAGGTCGTGTTCTACAACACCGTGACCAAAAATGGACTGGCAATGAGCAAAGACAACTGGTTAAGTCATGAACAAAACACGACTTATATTGCTAGCGACTGGGACAGAAGGACGATCGCTATAAAAAGACTGTCCACGACTGCAAAATTTGGACATCCGGCCCGTACCTATAAGGTGATTGGTAAAAATAAGCCTTCCGGATTGACTGCCAGTGACCACTTACGAGACTGCGATTACGTTGAGATCGACAAAGCTGACGTGAGACCTGAAGCTATCGCCATCATGCAAAAATGCCTCAGCACTCCGTCGTCCAGCGGCATACCAATCGAATTCATCAATCACCGGCCAGTGTTAAAAACTGAGGCTTTCAAAACCAAGGGATCGGGAGACGAAACGTTCTTGCACACATCCAAAGTCCAAGACTCGATGGTGCCAGCAAAGTTTTTTGAATATCCAAAAACGCTGACGCTCAAGAGAGTGGAAGCAGACGTAATGACTGATCCTCAAAAACAGCAGCAGATACAGGAGTCGTTCAATACGTTTTTACGGTAATAGTTTTTCCGATTGCCACCGGCCCTCAGCCAGAGAATATGGCACCGCATATGGTGCCTTTCAGGCAAAAAGAAAAAAGTCCGGAAGGCAAACTGTGTTTTACAACAGCCGCCTCCCGGTTGCTCTTTAAGAGTCAATACGTCTGCGCCCCTGGCAATGATTGTTTTTCAGTGGATCATCGCTTGCATCAAGGCTTCAACCACCGCACCGATGAAGGTGAAACCTACGGCGGTGATGGCAGCGGCGAGAAGAAGGCGAGAGACAACGTTAAGAACGTTGTTTAGCAGAGACGGGTGCTCCTCGGCGTAGACGTGCAGGCGGTACTGCCCGAACGCCCAGGCGACACAAAGCACAACGCCCAAGGCGCATAGAGCCCAGATATTCATGTTGCTACTCCTCTCCATGCTTGAGAGCACGGAGTCGATACGCAGCAAAGGTAAGCCGAGTTTTTGTTCGGATTGCCCTTGATGCGGTTGAATCAGCGGTTTTTGCGTGAGTCAACGACGCGACGCAAAAGAGCCGGGTTATTGGTGAAGATGCCATCGACGCCCAGATCGAGCAATCGCTGCATTTCGCGGTCGTCATCGATAGTCCAAACGTGAACTTCGAGTCCCAAATAGTGAGCATGACGGATGAAGCGTGGCGTCACGATTTTGACGCTGCGCTTCTTCAGCGGCACTTGCAGAGCCCGCATGCGCGAGCGCGGACGCGGGCGCTGACGCGATACACGCAGGCGGGAGCGCAGAACTGCCACCGTAATCTCGCGCACCGAACAAGCGGAGGCGAGGCAGGGAGCGGCCCGACGCATGCGTTGCAAAACAGAGTGCTTGAAGCCTGCGATTAATACCGATCCGTCATACATTCTGCCGTATGAGGCGAGCAGCGAGACAACGGCATCTACCAGCCGTTTGCTCTCGCCTTTCAGCTCGATTATCAGTGGTGTTTCGGGAAACGACCTCAGCACTTCCGCCAATGTCGCTATGCGAACATGGCGATTGCGAAAGGGGAATGATTTGTCCCCGTCTTGCGTGAAGCGATAGCCGGCATCGAGCTTGCGCAGGTGGGAAAGAGTGATCTCGCTCACTTTACCGACACCGTCAGTGGTGCGGTCGACGGTGGCATCGTGAATGACCACAACTTCTCCGTCAGCCGTCAAGCGCACGTCCAGCTCCAAGATGTCGGCGCCGTCTTTGACGGCTTGAGTGAACGAGACGATCGTGTTCTCCGGACAGAGCGCAGCGGCGCCGCGGTGTCCGATGACGCGAGGAAGTTTATCGGAAAACAACTTGTAAGCCCAAGGTCCTGTGGGCACAGCTATCACCCCCTTTTGTAGCGTGTGGTAAACCAGTCTTTTTGGCCGTTGCGCCGGCGTTCGTCCCATTTCAACTCTTGCGCCATCACGCGAGACACCAGGTCAGCGCTTTGTAGAGCGCCCTGGTTGTCGGTAATGGTGAGGCGAATGCGGCGCGAAAGGACATCATCGATTGTGCAGGCCGCTTCGTTTTGAACGGCGTAGACAATCTGCGCAACGATATACGAATGTCCAACCGAGATGCGCTTGCCGAGCTCGGGACGCTCCTTCATGAGAGCAACGACCTCAGTGGCGCGCTTGCCGTACATCGAGTACAGAAGTGCCAAGGTCTCGTTGGGCAGCTTGGCTCCCTGTGCAAATTCGCTCAACTGCTCCAGTCCATCGACACCGGCTTCGCACCCGACCATGATTTTGTCGGTCGTGCTGGGCACGATCTTGCGCGCCGCATCAAGCGTGGTCAAACGTTGAAAGACGGCATCAACGGTCTCGCTAGCCATGGGGCGGTACGTCGTCAGCTTGCCACCGGCAATCGAGATAACTCCGTCTTGAGCTGTGATCAAGCTATGCTTGCGTGAGACTTCAGCACTTGAGCCCTTGCCTTTCTCACGTACCAGCGGTCGCAGTCCGGCGAATGTCGCCGTAACGTCGCCCAGAGTCAGGCGCGCGAAGGGAAACTGAGCGTTGAGCGCATCGAGGATGTACAGCACTTCCTCCGGCTCTGCCTGCACGTTGTCGAGATCGCCATCGTAAGGCGTATCGGTGGTGCCGACAATGACCGAGTCGTACCAAGGCACGGCAAAACAGAAACGATCGTCGTGAACGGAGTCCACGAGAATAGCGTCTGTAATGGGCAAACGCGACTGCTTCAGTGCAATGTGCACACCTTTGGCAGGAGCTACTTCCAGTAAGCTTTTGCCGCCGGATAACTGGGCCGTTTGTTGCGACCAGACTCCAGTGGCATTGACGACAACTTTTCCCCGCACGGTGAAGTTTGCCGATGCAGCACCAGCGGCCCGATCGTGCACCTCGACGCCATATACGGTGCCTTTTCTGCGCGACAAATTCACGACCTGAGCGTGGTTCATCGCCAGGGCGCCGTGCTCGCAAGCCGTTTTGATAACTTCGAGTGTATAGCGCGCGTCATCGGTGCGGCAGTCGTAATACCGCAGCCCACCGAGCAATCCGTCCACTCGAATACCGGGGCATGCGGACAACACCTCTGCTGGTGTCAGTCGTTTGTGAGAGCCGTTCTTGCCAGAACCAGCCATCAGATCGTACAGAGAGAGCCCGGCGCGCACCTTCATGTTTTTAAAGCGTTTGCCCCGGTACTGCGGAATGACAAATGGCAGGCGCCACACCATGTGGGGAGCCAGTTTTTCCAGAAGCTCGCGTTCGCGCACGGATTCGAGCGTGACTGCGAACTGTAGATTTTGCAAATAACGCAAGCCGCCATGCACTAGTTTGGTCGATTTGCTGCTGGTGCCCGAAGCGAAGTCGCCCTTCTCGAACAAAATCGTGGAGAGTCCGCGACTGGCTGCGTCCAGAGCAATTCCCGCACCAGTGATGCCGCCGCCGATAACGATCAGGTCGAACTCGCGTCCTGAGAGCTCTTTAGACGCGGGCCGCCGCAAGGGTTTTGTGCTCATAAGATTTTTCCTTGCCTGGTCTACTGCAGCTTATGAGCTGCAGGCGTGAAAGTGAGCCACGCGCTGCCGGTCCGATACCATATTTGGTGCCAGAGGTACCAATCCAATCACGCTCTAAACGGGCGTGGTTGAAGGAAATCGGAGAAAGGCAGAGAGTGACGAAAGTTTTTGTGGGCGAAAAGAAAGAAGCTGGTGAGATAAACGGGCAAAACCTAGCTGATCAGGCATCTAATAAGCTACAGCGAGAATAAATTGACGGTCATAATCAGCTTGATGACTCGATACTAGATCACTTTACGCGTGGCCTCGTTGGCGCAAAGCCTCTACCTCTCAGGTTCTTGACAATCAAGTTGCCAACATGGCGCGGCCTGACTAATCGAGAAGCTATATGTCATGTTACGGAAAGCCTGACAGAGTGAGACTTTCTTGACTGAACAACCAAGATGGTAATAGTGTTCTGACGTTTCTTTCTCACTCTCTCAGCTTCTTGCATATTTAGCCCGTTATCTTCACGTCAATAAGCAAAAGTTCAAATGCGCGTGCGCATGCGGGTTTTCACACGTATGAACTGGGAGTCTGTAGCCAAATCATCAACAGTCGGTTAGCCGACTGATCGTTCTTGTCACTGAGCAGACAGCTCCTGCTCTTTGCTTAAGCCCAGATGAGTGGTCTTATGCAGCAAATCAATGGTCGCTCGCGAATTCTGCGCGCGCTCGGTTTTTTGTCTCCGTACTGGAAAAACGTGATTTTGATTCTCTTTCTGACGTTGCTGACCTCTGCTGTCAACTCGGTCGAGCCGATGGTTCAGAAGCTCTTGATCGATGCTTTAACGACCGGAGGAAGCACAGTCAGATATGCGCAATCACTCATGGGATCGGTGATGCTGACGATAGCCTTGCTTGTCCTGCTAGCGATTGCTCGTGAGACCGTTGGCGGCCTCTCGAACTACCTGTCCTGGCGGCTTCGCCTGAGAACAAATCACAAAATACTCGACAGCGCTGTGGGAAAGATCTACAGCTTGTCCCTCTCGTTTCACCAAAACGAGACAATCGGCTCGATCATGACACGACTGGATCGCGGTATCACCGGTTTTAGCTCTGTCTTGTTCGACATAACGCTGACTCTGCTTCCTAGCCTGCTGTATCTGGCATGCACGATAGTGTTCATGTTTATGATGGACGCCAGACTGGCTTGGGTGGCGTTGTTCTTCGCTCCGTTGCCGGCCTTGATCGGAATTCGGTCCAGCAAGATTTCGGCGGAGCGCGAGAAGCAGCTGCTCTCTCGATGGATGTGCATCTATTCGCGCTTTCACGAAGGACTCAACTTGATTAAGACGGTCAAATCGTTTTTGCTGGAAAACGGCGAGCAGAAGCGGTTTCTCAACGCCGTCGAAGACACCAATGAGCTTGTGCGCAGCGGTGTCAAAATCGACGCAAAGTACAACTTCCTCAAGGACATCTGCATGGACGCTGGCAGGCTGGCTGTTCTCAGCTACGGCGCCTACCTGATTGTCCATCACGAAATCACCATCGGCACACTGGTAGCCTTCCTCGCGTACACGGGCAGCCTGTTCGGTCCTATGCTCGGGTTGGCTGGCATGTACGAAACGCTCAGGAAAGCTCGTGTCTATGTCGACACCATATTCGATATCATCGATACTGCCGATTCTGTCAGCGATCGCACGGATGCTCGCGAGATGCCGACTGTGCGAGGTGCTATCGAGTTCGATCATGTGGCGTTTGCCTACCGAGGCGACCGTCCGGTCCTCAAGGATACATGCTTCCAAGTGCAACCCGGTTCGATGGTGGCACTTGTGGGCCCGAGCGGCTCAGGTAAGACAACCATTGTCGACTTGCTCAACCGCTTCTACGACCCACAGATCGGAAGGGTTCTTCTGGACGGTGTCGATGTGAGGGAGTTGAAACAGAAGAGCCTGCGCAGCCATATCGGCATGGTGCTGCAAGATACGGCCCTGTTCAATGACACGATCAAAAACAACATTGCCTGCGCCCGCCCGGATGCGAGCGATGATGAGATAGCTCGAGCCGCCAGGGCTGCGGGCGCCGATCGTTTCATCGAGAAAAAGCCGGAGGGCTATGCAACGCAGGTTGGCGAGCGCGGCGTGCTGCTTTCGGGCGGCGAGCGCCAACGTATCGCCATCGCCCGTGCCATTCTGAAGGACCCGCAAATCTTCATCTTCGACGAAGCCAGTTCCAATCTCGACGCCGAGTCAGAAGAGCTGGTGCAGCAAGCGATCACTGAGCTTGCTAAGACGAAAACGGTGTTTGTCATCGCCCACCGACTGTCAACGATTCGCAAGGCAGATCTGATTCTGGTCTTGCGCGGCGGTGAAATTGTGGAGCAGGGCAGGCACGACGAACTCGTCGAAAAAGGCGGGCTCTACCACAAGTTGGTTGCCGTGCAGGCAATATCGCTGCACTCTGACACCATTCAAAGCTCTGACTTTGATGCTGTCGCGCCCAGTGATTAACCTGCTTCCTCAACGACATAAGGTACGGGGAGCGCTTCAGGCGTCTTCCCGCGCCATTCTTAGCGAAGGGCTCGAAGAGAGAACTTTCCACGCCAAAAGGAAACTCACAATGAAAGCTAGATTGACCATCAGCGTGCTGGTGCTGTCTGCCCTGGCAGCTCTGGCAGCTTGGGGCTTCTGGCAGCACAATCATCAAGGTATCACCCCCGGTGCATTCTCACTGCCGGGTGACTGCCAGATGTGCTCCAGCCCCGCACCGATTCAAGGTATGACCCCGGACACAGTGCCGACTCTGCCTCGAAAAGACAAAGTACCGAACGACTTCTTCCCCATGGCTCAGAAGCATTCGTTCAACACGCAACCGTTCTAAACCAGGTGGACCATGTGGTCTCTCGCAGTACTCCTTGCAGTCTTCTTCGTAGTGTCGGCCGTCATTAGTGCACGTGTGCCGTTGATGCGTCCGCCGTACTCTACCGGACCCCGACGTTGCAACCTGTGCCTGGAGCGTTATCAGGACGTTCCGAGCTGGGAAGTTGACTTCGTCTGTGCCAACTGCAGATATTCGAACAAGTAACAAACTTTTGAGACCACCTTGGAGGGGGAGTGCATTGACAAGGCTCCCCCTTTCTTTTTGCCACTGGATCTTCAGTTTATTTCAAAATTTCATTTATACTTATCTTTATAGTATCATACCCCACAATTCCAGACTTTCGTCATTGTTTTCCTCCCTGTTCTCACCGATTCTCTAACAGTCGACCCTTGAATTTCTGCCATCTAGCCTGAAACAAGATGATGGCGGAGATTGGGAACATCACTGTTTCTGCCACGTCTTTTTAATGGAGTGTGCAAGGGGAGGTGGGCAATGCCTGCCTCCCCAACCATTTGGAAATTTGTCATCGCCAATTAATCGAGGCAGGCTAGCTGGCGGCAATCAGCATCGGGTCAACTTGAAGGGGCGATCTTGGAAGCCGTTTTTACACGCTATATCGGGTCGCGGTAAGCGAAGAATTCATGGTCCTCTGCGTATCCACCCTGACCGCTTCCAATTGGCGCCAGTTCGCTGACGAACTCTATAGAACGAATCCATTTCACCATTTTAAAACCCAACTCGTTTTCGCAGCGCAGCCTGAGCGGCGCCCCGTGCAGCACGGGCAGCTGTTTTCCATTCATTTCATAGGCGAGAAGAGAAAGATCATGGCGCATGTTTTCGATCGAGTGAGACTCCCAGTAGAATCCGCCGTCGCTTCCTTCGCCAAATGAGTAGAAGAGGACGAACTTCGCTGCCGGCAAAGGCTGCACTTTCTCCATGAGGGTCTGCATTTTCACACCGCCCCATTTAGCCACCCCGGACCACCCCTGAATGCAGAAATGGTTGGTTATTTGCTCTTGTTTGGGCATCGCTCTCAACTCGGCATACGTGAATTCGGCAGGTTGCGCCACCAGTCCGCTCACGCGCAATTTGTAGTGCGAATAATCCTGCGCCGAAAGCTGCTTGTATTCGTCCGACTCAGGCACCATCCCGTTCGGCCACAAGTACGGCGCGATGTCGCTTTCATCATACTGTGTTGTCGGATTCCAAATCTCCATGCCACCCATGATCGTTCCGACGATCGCTCGACCGATACGCTGCACGAGACGAGAATGTTTGAGAGTAAATGGAGTGGCCCAAAACCAGAGAAGCAGGAATAGAAAAAGAGCCCCCGCCGCGATGAAGGTTCCTGTCCATGCCGTCGTGTCCGTGTCGATGGCAATGTGGTTGAAATTGCGACGAAATCCGGTAATGAACACCATTGTTACGTGCACTGCGATGAACTGGAGAAACCAGAGAAGAACGAAGAAATGAATAGTTCTCGCCACTTGCCTGTTGAACATTTTGCCGAACCATCCGGCACGATTTGATACCGCCGGCGATTGCATGATCCCAGTCAGTGCCGCTAAAGGGGCGGCCAGGAATACCGTAGTGAAGTACGCGAGCTGCTGCAGACTGTTGTAGCGTACCCAGCCGTTCTCCGCCGGCATGTGCAGAGCGGCGTATTGAATCATGCAGGAAAGCGCATTAGGAAAAACCTCCAGCGATCTAGGAATCAGGCGCTCCCACTGCCCTGTGACAAAAAGGAGCATGTAGAAAATAAGACCGTTGAGCAGCCAGATCGCGTCACAGGAAAAGTGCCACCAGCGAGCGAGCCCGATCGAGTGCCTTATTCCTGGAAGGCCAAACCACCCTGGGATAGTAACTGCATCGTCCCGTGCCGTCCAGACGCGATCCATCGGCACCGATTTCTGAAATCTAAACCACTCCCGTCCGGGCGTGCAATTGTTGTCCAGGTAGAGACGCGGATGATCAGCCAGTATTTGAATGCCGGAGCGAATGATAAACATCATCATGAAAATGTTGAGCAGGTGTTGCAGGCGCAGCCATAGCGGAAACCCGTTGAAGTGATTGCTGAGAACCAGATGCCCGGGATAGCGCGCCACAAATTGCGCCACGATCGGGAAATCGTAAACCTCATGCGCGATTCCGAGAACCGCAATCATGCCAAAAGCAGCGATAGGCAGCAGCCAGAGTACGCTGAACCAGTGTTTACCCACCCTAATTTCCGGAACGATGCCTTTTCTCGCCGGATACCATTTCTCCAAATCAATCGCATCAGCCGCTATTTCGATCTGCTCCCGTAGCGGATCCGGTACGGCCGAGGCATTTACGTCAATCATCCGATCACCCAGTTTGTAATGACAAATCGGTTGATTTATATCAGATTCTCTCTGCAGTCCTCTTACTACTGTTTATAATATCTTTAAACCCGAATATAACGCATGAAAAAATGAAGCGACCGGAGGTGCACAGGGCACCTCCGGTTAACTCCTCTCAGGCAGACCGGGTTAGGCGCCGCTGCTGCTGCCGCAGCTACTGGGAGCGCTGGCGCAGCTGCTGGGGGCACTGGCGCAGCTGCTGGGGGCACTGGCGCAGCTGCTCACCGGGGCGCTGGCACAGCTGGCGGGCTGGGAAGTAACAGGGTCGGTACTGCATGAAGCTGCCGGTTCCACTACCACGGTCGGAGGAGGGACATGGTGATGATGGTTTGACTCCACGAAGACGAAGGAGCTGCTCGGTGTGCTCGAGGTCGGGCGCGGCTCTTCATAGTGCGGTTCGGTGCCTCGCCCTTCCGGTGCGTTCTGCCGCTCGATCCGCTTTTGCATATTGGTGCGCGCGCGTTTGTTCACGGCGCGGAAGTAGAGGGCGAGCCCGACGAGTAGCACTGCTACCGCTACAAACACAATCAGCAGTCCTGATGCGTCACCCTGGTCATCGGGCGTGCTCTGAGCGTGGGCGCTGACCGTCAGGAAAAAGCCAGCGATAGTCATCAATGCAATTTTTGCTCTCATCTTTTTTCTCCAAATGAAATGGTTCGACCATTTAATGCTGAGGAGACGCCGGAATGCTGGCGTCCCCGCTCCATAGCCAACGTCGGCCATACCGACGACTAGGCTCCGCCACCGCCGCCGCAGCTGCTGCAACCGCCACCACTGCAACTACTGCAGCTACCGCCGACAAAGACCCCGCCACCACCGCGGCTGAAGACAATCAACAAGATGATGATGATCACCACCACCCAGAACCAAAACCAGAAATGACTGGCGCTTGCACTGACGATGTTATCTACAACCTTGATGAATGCTGATTGTGCATCGCTGCGAAACAGCCCGGACGAGCCGACCTTATTGACGGGACCGGAAGTGGAGCCGAGCAGCGCAGGGCTGACGCCACTATCGTGCAGAGCAGAACCCACACGACAGCCAATCGAGCCGGAGAGAGAGTCGTTGGCTCGAATGTATAGGCAGACAATGGCGCGACGCTCGTTCATGCCTTGATTCACCCAGGCGTCCCAAAGAAAGTTGTGCAGCATCTCCGCCGACCACTGAATGCGTTGGGAGGAAGAGAGGTCGCTGCCTTGCTGAGTTACGACCACATGCACTTCGTAGCCCGAGGCATGCTGGCTGATTTGGCTGGCGAAATTATCCGAAAAGTTGATGCCAGGCTGTCCAACCATACCGGGCGAAACCTGCACGGCGGCAGAGCGATCGTAGGTGGGAAGCCAGGTCTGTTGCGCCTGCGCATGGGCGGCCACGAACAAACCGAATAACATCAAGAAAGCGATCTGCAAAGTTTTCATATCTCTCCTTCAAGAAATCGGGCTCGGCGCCGAAGCTCCGCGCGGGAAGCGTTCGGCGCTGGGTTTACTTGTTGTTGGCTTTAGCTAAGCCGCCTCGTCGGAAGCGTCTGAGAACAGATGGAAAATCTGGCTCTTCACATGCTTCGTGCCAGGCAACTCCGCGATGATGCTGCGCCAATCCAGCCCTTGGTGCGGGTCGGGCCAGATGTCGGACGGCGGTTCACCGAACACTTTGACGTACTCGTCGTAAGTGTGCGCGTAGATCGCCTTGGTGTTCAGGTCGTCTTCGATCGAGCCGGAGCCCGGCTTGTGATGAATTGGCTCGCCCATGATTTTCTGGCACAGCTCCACCCAGTAGCTCTTGGTATAGAGCATATGAATGTGCCACGCTTCGTCCACCATGGTCGGCGGAGAGACGCGCTTGCCCAGCGTCGCGCGCAGATAGAGAAACTTGCGATACTCTTCCGTCACGCGCAGAGCGAGGTGGCGCGGCCATTTGTTGCGCAGAGCGACGCGGTCCGAAAAGCTCTTCGGCACGCCGATGATGTCGAAGGTAAAACCTTGCAACTTGGACCACAGCTCCTGGTGGTGACCAGGTATGGCGAACTCGGTCGTCATCTTCTCTTCATCACCCTGGAACCATTCCAGGATCGGATAGCTCGTTGGATGTGCGGTCTCCGGCAACTTGGTGAGAATGCTGCGCCAATCGATTTTTGCATTCGGTTTACCCCAAACTTCGAAAACCGGGTCGCCGAATCGGGCAATGTAAAGCTGCAGCGTGCGCTCGTACACAGCTTCGAAAACATGCTCAGAGTCGACCGTCCCATCGCCTGGATGGTGATGTACAGGCTCGTTGAACAGATCTCGGCAAAGCATCTCCCAATACTTTTTGGTGTAATTCAGGTGCAGATGCCAGGCCTCGTCGACGTGCAGGGACGGAGTCTGCATCAACCCTGTGCTCTTGATCAAGTAGAGGAATTTGCGATACTCCGCTACCACAACAGCGGCGTACGCCAGATCCCAACTGTTTCTCCGGGCGAGACGTTGCGTGAAATTGTGCTCAACGCCCGGGTCATCCAGCGGAAACTGTTCCAGTGCCCGCCAGAGCTGCTCCTTCTGCTCTTCAGCAATACCGTACTTTACCGATACCACGCAGTTAGCGTGCAGGTTTGCGTATCCCATCAACTCCTCCTCATTGTTCTGCTTAGTTCAAGGGGCGGCGAAATCGCCGCCCCATTAGAAGAGAGGCTAGGCGCCGCTGCTGCTTCCGCAGCTGCTGCAGCTACCGCCGCCACCGCTGCTGCTTCCGCAGCTGCTGCAACTACCGCCGCCACCACCACCGCTGCAGCCACCGCCACCGCCGCCGAAGAAAAAGAAGCCGCCGCCACCACTACCGCCGTTGGAGGCAGCCGCAATCAATAGGACGATGAAGAGAATTGCCACAATCACGATCACCCAGAACCAGAAGCTGCCAACGAAACTGCCACTGGAGCTAGATGATCCGGAGTAACCGCCGCCGTTGTATGAGCTTGTCGGCTGGCTGTACGAGACACCGCCGCTGGCGATGTTGACGAGGTTGTCGACAACGAGAATGGACGCTCCTTGAGCGTCAGTGCGAAACTGTCCGGAGTTGCCAACGGAAGCGATGGGTCCATTGCTTTGCGCCATAACGCTCTGCGAGACGCCTTGCGAGTGCAGAGTGGAGCCGACGCGGCAGCCGATGGAACCGGAGATAGAGTCGTTGGCACGAATGTAGACGCAGAGCACTGCGTTGGTTTCGTTCATGCCCTGGTTGACCCAGGCATCGAAAAGTTGGTGACTAGCTACGGACGACCAGCCGGTGCGGTCGGCGGAGGCTAGATCGCTGCCCTGTTGGGTGACAACGAAGTGGACCTCATAGTTGGGCGCATGCTGGCGAACTCGGTCCTCGAATCCGGCATCGAAATTGATGCCCGGCTGATTTTGCATCTGGGGAGAGACCTGCAGAACAGCGTTGCGGTCATAGTTGGGAAGCCAGGTTTGCTGCGCCAGTGCCGGCGTGGCACCGAGCAGTCCGAAGCACAGAGACAGGGTAAACAGTACTCGTTTCATGCAATCTCCTTTTGTTTCAATCTGATTGACGGCAACAGCTCACTCGACCATGCGTCGAGCCTTCGGTTGCAATTGCGAGGGTTGGTACGCACGGCAAAACCGCTGGAAGCGTTCACTGGGCGTGAGCAATATTTGTGTGGGTACGCGGATAATTCTCGAAAACAGGTGGTTGAGAACGTACCGCCAACCTAACCAGAGGGGACTGCCGTATAGAAGTACTGATCCAGACATTAGTGCTGAAAACACGAACTGCCATGATTAGCCTGGTTAGCGCCAGCTAATCTTTCGCCACCAAACACCTCACAGTTCCGTTGCGACAACCGTTAACTGGCATCGATCTCTTCACTGACAATCGGCCTGAAGCGGGCACGATTTTGAGCGAACAAACCCCCAGTTCTCTCTCGCCCTGAATTCCATCATAGAGCGCCGCAACAACGGCGCCACAACAGTGCCACAGCCTTGCCACAGTTAGCTGGCATGCGCGAAGCGGCTTGCCATACGGTTTTCCACAGTGAGAGCTGGCTCGACCAACTGAGCGTTTTACATCGACGACTATGGAAACTCGCCAAACCATAAGGGTTTCCACCCCAAATACCTGCAACTAAAAAACAGCCGGCTCCATTTGGTTATTCATCTCCTAACTGCCTATGGTGAAGTCCCATCAACTTGATTCCTAGAAGGAAACAACAGCCCTCAATTGCCTCTCTTCTTACGCTAGCGTCGCGCCATTGTGGCGTTGCACGCGTCCACCCTGAAACGGGAGCATATCATGTGGATTCGTTCTTTCATTTTCGCAGCGGCGCTGGTGGTCGCCGGGCTCGCTGCAAATTCGCCTGCGTTCGCGCAGTACGATATGGCAATCGTGCCACCACCGCCAGCACCGGTACACGTCGCCGGAATACCTGACTCATTGTCCGATCTGCGCGCTGCGCTCGCCTCCAAGCAACCGCAGATCTCCAGCATCACGTTGCATGGACAAACCGCCGACGTCGATATGAAGAGCGGCGGCATCGGCCACGTCTTCATCGGCTCCGCGACCAGTCTGGAGTCAGTGCAGAAGCTTGCGGATGCTGCCGGCGTGCCGTACAACGAACAACCTGAGGATAAGAGCGGCAACTATCTGGTTTCGCTCCTGATGAGTATGATGCCGCTGCTGCTCATGGTGGGCATCAGCCTGTTGATCATGAAGCGCATGCAGGGCGGCGGCGGTATGCGCGGCATGGCGTTCGGGCAGAACAAAGCCAAGCGACTGACCCGCCTCACTGGTCGCATCACCTTCGCCGATGTCGCCGGCATTGACGAAGCGAAAGCAGAGCTGGAAGAGGTTGTGGAGTTTCTCCGCAATCCCGGAAAGTTCACGCGACTGGGTGGCAAGATGCCGAAGGGTGTTTTGCTCGTCGGCCCTCCGGGCACCGGCAAGACGCTTACGGCACGGGCGGTTGCTGGAGAAGCGAACGTTCCGTTCTTCAGCATCTCCGGCTCAGACTTCGTCGAGATGTTCGTTGGCGTCGGCGCCTCGCGCGTGCGTGCCATGTTCGAAGAAGGCAAGCGCAACGCGCCTTGCATCATCTTCATCGACGAGATCGACGCGGTTGGTCGGCACCGTGGCAAAGGGCAAGGCGGCGGCAATGATGAGCGTGAGCAGACGCTCAACCAGATGCTCGTCGAAATGGACGGCTTCGAAGGCAGTGAGGGCATCATTCTCATCGCCGCCACCAACCGTCCGGATGTGCTCGACCCGGCGTTGCTGCGCCCCGGTCGTTTCGACCGTCAGGTTGTAGTGCCCAACCCTGACCTCAACGGTCGTAACGCCATTCTGCGCGTGCATTCGAAGAAGGTGCCGATGCATCAGAACGTCGATCTGATGGTTATCGCACGCGGCACTCCGGGCTTCTCCGGCGCCGACCTGGCCAACCTCATCAACGAGGGGGCGCTGCTCGCCGCCAGGCACAACAAGAAGACCGTCTCGATGGAGGACTTGGAACAGGCAAAGGATAAGGTGATCATGGGCGCCGAACGCCGCTCAATCGCTATGAGCGACGACGAAAAGCGCATGACCGCGTGGCATGAAGCGGGTCACACGGTCTGCAACCTCTGTGAAGAGCTTTGCGATCCGGTGCACAAGGCAACGATCGTCCCGCGCGGCCATGCGCTCGGTATGATGGTTTCACTGCCCGCGGGCGATCGCTACTCCAAGAGCAAGGCGCGTCTGCTCGCCGATCTCGTGGTGGCGATGGGTGGCCGTGCCGCTGAAGAGATCAAGTTCGGCGCGGACAAGGTCTCCAACGGTGCTTCCGGCGATATCAAAGCGGCTACCGGTATCGCCCGTCGCATGGTGATGCAGTGGGGCATGAGCGACCTCGGCATGGTCCTTCTGGACGACGCCGACGAGCACAACCCCTTCAAGCGTGCCTGCTCGGAAGAGACCGCCAGGAAGATCGACGACGCCGTCAGGACGATGATCGACAACGCCTACCAGACGGCGAAGGCCCACCTCACCAAGAACAGAGCAGAGCTCGACCGCCTGTCCGAGTCGTTGCTCGAGTTTGAAACCTTGACGGGTGAAGAGATTCGTCGCGTCTTCCGCGGCGAACTCGCGCGCGAACCCGTCGCCGAAGCGGTCGTTGTCGGTCCGCCGCGCCCGGCTGCCATCGCGGTGCCGGCTCCGACCGGCGTGGCACAGGAGTCGGACGGCGCCGTCACCGCTTGAACTGACACAACAAAAACTCCCACTGATGCGAGAGCGATGAGCATCCCGAACTAGGGGAATGTTTGTCGCTCTCGTAAATTTTTTTTGCCCAGACTGGCACCATATATGATACCAACTAATTACTAGCATTTATAATAGGTGCTGCACAACGAAAATAGTGGCGAGGCGCCGTGTTAGGAGCCACGATTAACCGCCGCTCTTGAAATTTGACGACACTAGCAAGCATTGCCGATGTTAATGCTTGCTGTGCTGCTGCCGACAACGTTGGTTCCGTCCTAGCGGTTGACGTTGTCCGAAGCAGCACAGTAAACCAAAAACTGTTAGTGGCAAATTCGTGTGCACTCTGGCCTAGCTCGTTGGCTCAACAGTCTATCAACGGACAGAAGTCGCAGCTTGAAGGATTCGTAGCGACTGATCGTCATCCTGAAGTCGCTGCAGTGTGTCGCTCAGATTTGTGCAATCGAGCAAGCGGCTGTCTGCCTTAAACATGGCAAGGAGAATGCGCGCAACGTCCTCGTAGAGCGGCACATAAGATCCCCGGTGACGAAAGTCTTGAAGGAAGTAGATGTTGCCGTGTCCCATCTGTCCGATGGTGACATTGATTCCGGACGGAACGATGAAGTCGAGTTTCGCGCTTCCCCAACCGGAATGCAAAACAGCGTCACGCGTGACCAGCTGGAAGGATTCGTTCATAGGGTAATGGTAGAAATGAGAGATCATGCCGCCCTCGCGCAGATGTCCGTATAACCAGGCGGCGTACTCTATTGGCTTAGCCTGGACGTGCCATGAAGTCTCGGAGGGAGTGGGACGAGAGAGCTCTACTAATCGATCCGCCACGGGGTGGGTCGGACGATCGCGCATTACAAGTTCTGACAAACGATTCATATGTGTTCTCCGGTACAACTGGTTGGATCACTTCCACTGATCGTTGACAAAGGAAGCAATGTTAACGCTGGCACGATTGAATCGCACCATATGCGCCGCGGCGGCCACAGCGGAGAAGCGACTCGATCTCAGCCGAGCGCTAACTACGATGCGGCAGAAGCGCGTACGGCAAAACCGCTGACGCCGTCTGCTTGGCGTCAGCGGTATTCGCGTGTATCTGAGGCGTTCTCAAGATCTTTAGAAGAAAATCGGCGCCCTGACGATCCGGCCCCGCTTGATCTCCATAGCTTGAACGTACTGTTGCATAACGCGCCAGGCGTCGTTGATCAACTTCTTGCGCGCCTCGGCATCAGTGGGTATGCAATCAACTTCGATCGGTGCGCCGGAGAGGATGACGCAGCCATAGAAGTAAGACTTTACTCTCACTCCGCTCGGTTTGAGGTCTCTGGTGCTCACCTCGAATTCGTGCCGGCGCAACCGTCGTAAACCCGGCAGCGCAAACAGTCCGTACGGTTTTTGAAAGTAGTGCACATAGGTCGGCACCACGGAAAATTTGCTGTTCGACTTTTCTTGCACTTTGAGGGGTATCTTGGCGTAGCCATCGTGAACCTGATCTTGCTCCAGGGTGTTGCGCGGCTCTAAACGTCCGTGCGGAAAGATGGTAAAGTCGGCTTCCGCGTCCTCAACCAGCCCCTTCACGGATGCGAGGAGTGCCTTAGCGGCCTTCATCTGTTCTTGCCGCTTAACTGCAACGCAACCGGTGAAAGCAAACCACCAACGCCTCCATCGCGGCTTGATCTGTTCGACCGCAGACATGTAGCGCCACCGCCGTCTAGTGCCGTCGGCCCGGCGCGCGTCCACGGCCAGCAAGGCGACGATATCCCGCTCGTCCTGATGGTTGGGCGCCGCTACCAGCCTGGTTTGGCACGCGTCAATAAGGGGGTTGCGGATATACGTGACCGGTCCGACAACGAGCGAGCAAGCAAGCTTGCCCAGCCAGTGCTGAAGGCCGGCAGCCCGAGCCGAAACCGGCGGCACGACGTAGCCACCCGAACCGTTGACGGTTTCGTTGTACAGCTTGTCGCCTTCTGCAATCCAAAACTTGAAGAAGCGTCGCAACCGCAGACCGAGCCACGTTGCGAGAACAACAACGAACACTGTGACAATCACAAAAGTAATCATTCAGTTCCTCCAGCCAGGAGATGCGCAGCTGCTTGCATCGCCCGGCGACTGGTGTGTCTATTCGGCGCCCGACAGCTCGAGGGCGATTTCCTGACACTTCATGATGTTCACCTTGCCGTTGTTGATTGGTATTTCCGGCACAAGGTAGAATTCGTTTGCTTTCGGAACGCCGTTATCAGGCAGCCCCGGAAACTTCTTCAACAGTTTGCAGATCTCCGCCGCGGGCAGAGGCAGCTCCACCGTGTGAAGGACAACGAGGCGATTGGTTTTAAGAGGGTCAGGAACGAAGGTGATGCGTAGTTGAGTCGCATCCATCGACTTGGGGACAGCGTTGTTCACAACCGTGAGGAGAGCCTCCATCGAGCCTGCGAGCGGAATAAACTCGCCGCCGATCTTGGGACTTTCCGATTCACGACCTTCCACGATCAGTTGTCCGCTTTCCAGCAGATAGCCCAAGTCTTCGGTGTTGTATCCGCCATTGACGAAGGCTTTGGCCGTTCTGATCGGGTCGTTGTAATAACCGTCCGCTTGTCCTGGTCCATACACGAAGACGAGCCCCTTCTCCCCGGCAGGAAGAAGCTCCAATGTCTCCCGATGCCGCACTTCGATGGAGACGCCAGGCATGGGCAGTCCGACTGACGAGGGCAGGAGACCTTCCACTTCGCGACCATCATCGAGGAGAACAGTCCCTGGCACGGTGCCGGCAACGAGCGGACCGAATTCGGTGAGACCGTATGCGTTGTTGATAACAACACCGGCGGGAAGGGCCTTCTGGATCATCGCACGCAGCGAATCGCGCAGAGGCTCGGCGCCAAGAATGAGCGTTTCCAGCGAACTCAAGGCATCGCCTTTGGCGAAACGAACGATCATACCCATGATGCTGGGGATGGTGAGGAACAGATTGATCTGCGCCTGCTTGATTGTGGTGAGAGTCTCCTTCACCATGGTCACCACGGGAATGTACCAGCGCTGCACACCGAGGGCCGCCGGTGCCCAGATGCCTCCCACACAACCGAGCGGGTGATTGAGCGGTCCCGAACACAACATGCGGCTTTCGCTGCTAAACCCGTAGTGCTGTTTCACCGCCGAGATGTTTGCCAGGATTGCTCGATGCGACAGAACCGCGCCCTTGGCATAATTCGTCGATCCACTCGTGGGCATGATCACCGCAGTTTGGTCGATGGTGACGTTCAGACCTTTGAAGTGCTGCCGCAGTGTGACAGGATCGGCATCAATAGCACTCTTCGCCCAGGCCAGATTGGCCGGTGCCAGAGCCTCTTGCACCAGGTCCTCTACGGAAATGACGGAGCGGCACAACTTGCCGTCGTCCTCGCCCTTCGCTGCTCCCTGAGACTCCAGGTGTTCCACCATGGCGGCGGCAGCGATGACAACCGGCGATTGCGTCAGATTGATGAAGTGGTTGGCTTTGTGTAAACCGTTGAGAGCATTGACGTTGGTGGGGATGAGGTCGCGCAGTGTCAGTGCGATGTTGAGGGCCGAGCCTACAGGCGACGGTGGCAACAGCAGCGCCACGTTGCGGACCTGGTCGAGTTCGGAAGGAAGCACTCTCATCAGAGCAGCCGCGAACGCCAGCTCCTCAGCACGCGAATACCGCTTGCCGTCGATGTTCGTGCAAGCGTGTCCGGAGGGATCGCTGGCAACACCAGCAAACAACGCCTCGGTCAGATTTTGATAGGGAAGCATCTTCAATCTGCGCAAGGGCACATGTGTCGTATTCATAGTTCTCTCCAGCGGCATTCGCCGCTCAGTTTCAAAAACATCCCAGTTGGTAAGCCGCTCTTTCGAGCGGCTTACAAAAAACAAGCGCGAACAGCTAGCCTATATTCCAGTCGTCCACTTCTCGGTTGAAGATGTCGCTGTTATCCAACGACGCCTTGAACTCCGCGCGCTCCGTCGCGTTAATCCGGCCCAGGTGCTCTTTGGAATCGCCTGGCGCTGCCACGCCTTTATCAGGCTCGGGGCTTTCACCAGCACGAGACTCCGTCAGCATCGCCTTGACGCGTGCAGCAGCGGCGTTAGCATTAGAGCAAACGGTCTGGAGGATTTCCTCGATTCGATCTGGCAGGTGGTGTCCAGCCCGCAAAATACTCTGCGGATCGCGCTGATACTCCTCGTATATCGAGGCGTAATGCCGGGAAATCAGTCTGTCGGCATTGGCGACGTTGAGGCTGCGGCTCATCGCCTGATCGAGAATCTGTTCTGCCTGATCGAGACGGACAATCGCCATCACATGTTCGTAGGTGCCAACCCAGCACCCTTCCACCACCCTCTTCATCAGGGTTATCGCGTTGGCGGCACAGGCCAATTGCAGCTCCCCAGCTCCGATGCGAAACGCGAGGTCGCGAGTGGCGGCATATGTGCGATTCGTCCGTTCAGCCTGAATCGCTTTCAAGACGTTCGCATAACCTCTGGCTTTTCTATCGCGGCAAATCCGCACGCAAAAGAGAGCAACGAGAATACAAGTCAGTCCGATCTGTCCTAGAAGGTTCATAGTTCTCCTCTCTGATTTCGCAGCAACCTGCACAGCTCCAGTATTCACCGCCTGTAGTGGCAGCCCGGCTTAGTTGCTTGGGGAAGAGTGCAGGTGAGATCCTGGCTGGGTAGAAGGTTGGGCATTGGCAGCCAAAATTGGTTCCAACGCCAGAAAGCCGACTCCGCCGAAGGCGAATGTGGCCAGTGCTAAACTGCCGGCTCTCTGTGATGCCTGTCCGTTCGGCTTCAGTGGCTCTTTTAGAGCAAGTACCGAGCAGATCAATCCCAGTCCCCAGGCAATCATCGTCGCACCGGTGCGGATCAGTTTTTCATCGGAGGAAGTCTGTTTGTTGTGTGACATTTCGAATGAGGTTCCTTTCGCGAGCCATTCGCCCGCTCTCATAACGTTCAAACAAGCACAGCAGCCAGGAGCTCGGCTTGCTGTACCGACATGCGAGAAGTGGCAGCGCTTACCGTGGGCGAGCAAATCGGCAGCGTGCGCAGTAGGTCTTGATGGCGAGCGCAGCGCGCAAGAAGCAAGTTCTTGCAGCACGGTCTTATGGGCGGGTCTAGAACTTGTTTGTCGCGATCGGCGCTCTGAATTGAGAATTGAAATACGATTGAAGCTTAAAGTGGCCGAACCAGGTAGTGAAACATTTGTTGCTCTCCGCGTGCGAATTATAGGGGGAAAAACCGCCCATCATTCGGCGCCGCCCATCGCGCCGGTACATACGGCCTCGACACAAGTGGTACGGCAACGATTAAAATCAGCATGGCGAGCTATCTTACCGAGCAGACCGCAGGCGGACAACTAAAACCGCTTCTCGCTTCTACTTGCCACTACATGTAGTACCAAATGAGCAGCGCCAGAACAGTAGAGTCGGCTAATGCGCTATGCTTTATCAGTCGTGGAGGGATTGGTATGCGTTTGATTCTTGTACTTGTCATTGTGGCTGCACTAGCCGGCGGCGGCTATTTCTGGTGGACGACGACACCGCAGTTCGCAGTCGAGCAAGCCAAAGAGGCAGTAAAAGCGCACGATCTGCAAAAATTCGCGAAATATGTCGACATAGACACGACTTCATCGCGCATGGTTGACGACTTTCTGGCAAAGCCCATGCGCAAAACGATGGCAGGCAGCGTCATCGGAGAAGTTCTGGTCACGGGACTGACGAACTTAATCAGACCACGCCTGGCAGGCGGTATCAAGCACGAAATCATCAACTTCGTCGAGACAGGCAACTTTAAATCATCAGAAGAAACCGCTCCAATAGATGGTGCGGATGGCGTTTCGCTCAGCAGCGCCGACGAGCATTTCGGTTTTCGCCGTCACGCCCTCAAAGGCGTGAAAAGCACGGAGGTAGATGGAGATGTGGCGCGCGTAGTGCTTCTTCTCCACAATCAGCAGTACGACCGGGACCTTACGCTAGACGTAAACATGCGTAAAGTCGATGGTCACTGGCAGATCATCGAACTGGCAAACTTCCCACAGTTCTGCAGTGAATTAGCTAAGTTGCAAGCCAGTGGCGAAGGAGCTACTGATGACCCAGTTGCAAATCAGCAGAAGGCTAATGGTATTTAAGGCAGCCTTAAAAAGCTAGATCCGCAGGAGTGAGAACGGTTAAAACTAAATCCTGCCGTCGTCTCTCACTTCTCTCTACCTGCCCAAACTAAAATACTCGTGAGTGTTTACACGCAAACAGCGTCGCCTGTCGACGTCGGTTTGAGCATGGGCGTAGAGACGGCAGCAGTGCGTTCGGCGAAACGAATGCCTAATGGAGGTTCTGTTATGCGTCTCAACATGCTTCGCCGCAAGCGCATTTGCATACCGGCTTCAATCGTGCTGGTGCTCTTGGCTGCGACGGCGATTTATCTTCTCTTGCCACCGCCGCCATTGCCATCGTTGTACAACCATCACGGTCTGCACGGCGGCTTTGTTAGCAACGGCAGCTTCATCGTCGGTGCCAACTATCCGTGCAACAACTACGGACAAGATTTCGGCACCAACGGCTGGGGACACCTCGGTCTGTCAGAGCCGGCTCAGCGCGCCCGAGTCGACAAAGACTTTGCCTGGTTCGAACAACACAACATTCATGTCATTCGCTGGTTCGTCTTCGGCGATATGCGTGCCGGGATTCTCTACAACCCGGACGGCACGGTGGCAAAGCTGGACGACTATTTTTTCAAGGACATGGATCTGGCGGTGCAAGAAGCGCAGCAACACAAGCTGATGATCATCATGGTGATGTTCGATTTCACCATGGTGCGACCGGCGAAAAAGTTTGGCGACGTGCAGACGATGGGACGAAAATATCTGATCACGGACCGGAAAGGGCGCCAAAGCTTGATTGATAATGCGCTTACGCCAATGGTCGACCGCTATGCCCACAACGGCGCTGTTGTTGCCTGGGAGGTAATGAACGAGCCGGAGTGGAGCATGCAGATGCCGGGCGGAACACCAGGAAAAGACGGGGTACCGGTCGCAGCGATGCAGCAGTTCGTCACCGAGATAGCCGCACTGGTGCATACGCACTCAGAGCAAGCTGTCACCGTCGGTGGTGCGCGCCGCAACTGGTTGACACTTTGGAAGAATTCGGGGCTGGATTTCTACCAGTACCACTTCTACCCGTGGATGGTTAAAGGCTGGTTTCGCACGCCCTACAACTATCCAGAGACTCTGTTGAAACTAGACAAGCCGTGCATCATCGGCGAGGTGCCAACCAATGATGCGAACGCCTACACCCGTTATCTAGACCAAGGTCTGGCTAACGGATACACAGGCGTCTTCGGCTGGAGTCTGCGGGCGACGGATCCGTATGCGAAGTTAGACCAACGCGGTTCTCAGATTGACGGCTGGGAGTTGAAACATCGGGGCAACCTCCAGCAGCCATAACGCTCGCGCAAGCGCACTCACTTGTTTGCATCCAACAACCTAGCGAACCAACGCCAGCTGTCAAGTATTGAATATCCAAGGACTGTATTAGACCTGAGTGCGGTAATCCCCATTCAGCGGCAGTCCTAGCTATTCACTCCGGCCGTCGGCATGGCTAGGATGACCTTACATTTCTCTCTCCATCTCTAAAGCTCTCTTCAACTCCAAATCTGCATGTCCTCTCGCAATTGACCGCGTACTCGAACAGCCTCGCTGTTCGGAATGCTCGCTCGATTCGAATGAATGCTTGATTGGACGTTTGAGAAGCTGGAGCTCAGTCCTTGCGTCGCATACGAGGCTTGAGTTCGGCACGCCAAATTAACGTTGTTTCTCCCCCCTGAGAGATAGCGGACATTTGGGCGCCGAAAAGAGAGGTGGTCGCAATCGGCAAGTCCGCGGCATCAGCCGGGCTCCTTGCCACTTTTATCAAACCGGGGCTTTTAAGCCCCCTATGTTAAGGAGAACTACAATGCGTCACAGCATACTGAATGGCAGCCATCGCAAGCCTCTCAAAGGGCACACGAAGGGCAAAGAGGTCGCCGGCAACAAAGTGTTGAAGGCTTCTCTCCAAACCCCGATGGTGGCTTCCCTGAAGACGGTTCTTTCCGTCATCCAGCAAGTCCAGACGGGCGTTCGTGCGCCTCTTTCGACCGCCGAAATCATCAAGCTGACCGGCAGCAACCCCGCCGACGTTCGCAAGGTGCATTCCGCGGTGAGCAAGAATGGCATCACAATCATGCCGAGCTCCGATGCGGACCTCGCGCATGGCATCATCCGCATCAAGGGCACTTACGCCCGATTCAAGCACTTCAGCCCGGGTCTCGTCCTGAACGAGTACAGGGACAAGAAGGGCAACAAGGTGATCGCGCGTGAAGGCGAGCTCAGTGTCGAAGCCGGACTGCCCATCTCGGGCTTCTTCGGTCTCGACCGGCGTGAAGTCGCTCACACTCACTATCGCCTGCGCAAGGGCAAGGGTAAGGGCAAGGCGCGTCCGCGTACCATCCCCACCGGTCTGACCTCTCGCGGTCTGGCCACCTTGCAGGGCTGGAAAGTCGAGGAGATGGATACCTATGTGCGCGTCACGGCGTACATCACCCTCGGCGGCGACAACGTCAAGATCGGCAACGATCTGAAGACAACCGCCAAGAAAGAGGGCATCAAGGCTGCCGCGTTCAGCCGGGTATCGACCGATGGCTCCGCCAACGGCAAGTACACGGACGACGCGACTGTCGAGAACACCCTCGACCTGCACGCGCAGGCGCTGCTCAACCCGAACGGAGCCGTGGTGGCTCTGGCTGCCGGCAACACCGACGATGACTTCGCCGGCGCTGCCGAGTTCGCCGTCACCTTCAAGGGCGTCACCATCAATGGCAAGGTGATCAAGCTCGAAGTGGTGACGATCTCCTGGGGTATGGCAGAGAGCGGCAACACTGCCGACTCGCTGCAGCGCTGGGCTCGTATCGGACTGTCTTCGCAGCTCGCCGGCATCGACTTCATCGCTGCCACGGGTGACAACGGTCCCAACGACAGCACCGACGCGGCTACGCCGGACGCTCCGTCCTCCGTGCCGTGGATTGGTGGTGCTGCGGGTGTCGGTATCAATGCCCCCGCGGGCACGATCACCGATATCCATACGTGGAACGACACGGCGTCGGGCGGCGGCGAGACCGGTTACGGTATCTCGGCGACGTTCCCGCCGATGGCGGAAGAAGCGCGGCTCAACCTGCCCGTGTCGGCGACGACCGGTAAGGCGGGGCACTCGGCTTCCGTGTTCGCCGATCTGGCGGCTCCGGACTCCGGCCCGACGCTCCTGTACAACAACCAGGAGATTCAGGTCGGTGGCACCAGCCACTCGGCTCCGTTCCAGGGTGCAAAGGCGGCGTACCTGAAGACCAAGTTCGGCTTCAGCTCGTTTCTCGCCCTGGCGTACGCCTCCGGTGAGAAGATGGTGGACCAGATCACCACTGCCGATGACAGCGCCCCGTATCCGGCCACGACGGATGCGTTGTACAACGTGATGACCGGCTTCGGCGTGCTCGACTACGACAAGTCCAACGCCGTCGCGGCTACCGCGCAGAAGAAGGCTGCCTAACCAGCAGTGATCGCCTGAAAAATAACCTGCCGGGTGCGAGGCGTTCTTCACTGAACGCTTCGTACCCCGGTGGGCTTCTTTTTTAGAAGTTGGCTTGAAGAGCCCCTACTCTTCAGGCCACTTCTTTTTTACCAACCGAGGCACCGCCTGTAGTGGCATTTTTTTAGCGTCCTTGCGACTTAGTGTAGTATGTTTCCATTCAAGCAAAAAAACGCCCACGGCGGAGGCTAATCAGCCTCCGCCTATATCTGCAGCAGTACTTGCTACGCCGTTTTCTGGCGCAGAGTGGCGAGCGACCAGCGCGAGGCGAAATTGCAGCCGGCCAGTTTTTGCTCCTTAACGGCAGCGACAAGGCGCTGGCGCTCCTGATTCACCGTCTCCTTCTTCGACGCTTTTGCAGCCTCCAGCAACCACTGCGGACATCCATCGCTGCCAACAATCCGTCCCGGCGAATTGATAACTGCAAGAGCGGCTTTCACTCTGTGCACGAGTTCAGTCTGACCGAAAACGACGGTTGAAAAACGAAACTCACCACCGCCCATGCCGGTCGTCCAGTTGTTGAACAGCGGGGACAAAGCCGCTCTCTCTCGAGCTGTGGGCTCGATACGAATCCTGAACATGTTGTTGCCCAGATCGCGGAAGCCAACCTGAGCGCGCTTGAGCGCAACGCCAACATATTCGCCAGTCTTCTCGGTTCCAATCATCGTAAATTGACGCATGTAGATTCTCCTTTGGATAACACTGCCTGCGGTGTCATCTGCAGGCTCAACACAATGTTTGGGAGCGGGGATTATTAGCCCGCCCCAGGATAGACGCGCACTTATTTCTTACCGCCTGCGTCGGCACCGGACATGGTGAAAACCACCGGCGTAGCAGACAACCCTTTCCCCAGCAGTTTTTTGAACGACGCCATTAACGCCTCAGTGTCGGGATTTTTCAACACCCCCGACTGAATGGGCGGACATTTCGTCTTAATCTGTTTCCCTTTGAGCGGATGAGTAGCCATGTGCATGCCTGCCGAAGCTGCACTTATCGTTGCCTCTTCCGGAAGCGGCTCACCCCAAGCCGACATGCTACCCGATTGGTCGAAAGCAGCCATGTGTTTTGCCACCATGGCGGCAATGTCCTTCGCAGGCGCCGGCATATGTATGTCCGGGATGGCAATCATGGTTTTCGGCTTCAGCTTTGTATCTCCGTTTGTCTTCAAACCGGGCAAGTAATCGCTGACATCGATTTCGGTCAAGGCAGCTTCACCCATCATCGACTTTCCGGACTGAGCGTGTGAAGGCCACACTACTTCGTGCGGCGACTGCGAATTCAGCCACCAATTATGATCGCTAAAGAGCTCATGCTCAAAAATGTGCTTGGTACCGGGGTTGTTATGTTGTGCAGCTGAAGACGAGCTTTCACCACTCCACTGAGAAAGAGCGAATACATCGCCCGAGCCATCCAGGAATTTTTCCGATTTGCCCACCGGCGAAACCGGCTCGCCCCACATTCCCAGCTTCACGCCTTCCAAGTACAGCTGGGCTACTGCGCTAAGTCGAGCCTTCTCACTGATCTGCCGTTCTAACGAGTGAAACAGGTCCTCGATGCTTTTCGCTTCCTTTTTCGCACGCAGTTGAGCGTGCAGCAAATATCGATTGCCACAGATCATATGATGCTTGCCAAACACTGAGCCGGTGTTGTGCTGCAGGTCAAAGGCATGATCTGCAAACACAGTATGCGAATAATCACCTTTGAGAAATCGCAGCACCGCGGCAGTAATGTTAGCCCAACGCACACCGCCGAAGGCCATGCTCCACTTTCCACGCCTGAAAACGGTCTCTACTAACTCCAGATAACGGAGTTGCGCACCAACTCCCAGCCGCTCGATAAGCGCGATCGTTGAGCTCTGGGCATCGCCGCGATTTTCGTTTAACCGTGCGTCGAACTCCTGATTGAGAGCATCGATCGATGGCTGTACATCTTCGCCCAGACTGTGGCTGCGCATATGACGAAGCTCCCCGCCGACGGCGACCACACAGTACGTTGCCACTCTTTCTGCCACCGACGTATGCACGCGTTGGCGCAGCGAACTCACTTTCGCTTCCAGCTTGCTGCCTTTGGACGCGTTGTACATTGCGTCAATGAGATAGAACTCGAAGACCATCTGATTGACGCTTTTTGTTTCGCGGAAGTAGTCGATCAGTACACGCGGTTTTGCACAGCGCCGGCCTTCCCGTTCTCGAAGCCATTTTATGAAGAGGGCCACCTCTTTCTTCTCACCAGACTGTTGCAGAGTCAGCTCTCCGGCAACAACAACACCGGAGTTGCCATCCATCGATACCGTTTGCCCCGAAAGCGAAGAGAGCTCGAGCGCCTGATCAAGCACTTGAGCAGAGACGATGCACGGCTTGAAAAGCGATCTAGCGATTGTGGCGGCATGACTGCTTGCACCACCTGTGGTGGTAACAATTCCCGCCGCGGCGATGATGCCATCGGTGTCGTCCGGAGAAGTATCGGGCCGCACCAGAATCACCATTTCGCCTTGCTCTTTGGCAGCAACAGCCTCCTTAGCGGACGTCACAACCTTGCCCACGGCACAGCCGGATGAAGCAGGTACTCCGCGAGCAAGAATCGCGTTTTTCGAGACCAGCTCCTCAACAACCCCGGGTACGAACCTCTTTCCGCGCAGCGCTTCAATCTGTTGCGACGATAGAGATTTGAGAGCTGCCGATTTCGAGCTTCCTTTAGCGATGACAGAACGTACAGCCGCTGTCGCCGCTGCTTCAGCCGTGAGTTTGGCCTGACGAACCTGCAGCAAGTACAGTTCTCCCGACTCGATAGTAAACTCGACATCCACCACTTGAGCGCGCTGTTCAGCCAACTTCAAGATCGCCTCTTCAAGCTGCTGGTATACCCGAGGCTGTTGCTGACGCAAGCCGTCGAGCGGCAACGGTGTGTGGGTTCCCGAGACCACATCTTCTCCCTGGGCGCAGGGCAGATACTCGCCCCACAGACCTTCGTCGCCGGTCGAACAGTTGCAGCTGAACGCCACTCCCGTTGCCGATCTTTCGTCGAGGTTGCCGTAGATCATTGCCACCACGTTAACCGCGGTGCCAAGATTGTCGGCGATCTTGTGCGCTGTGCGATATGCCTTGGCGCGCTCGCTGTTCCACGAGTTCAACACAGCGACTATAGCCATGTCTAGCTGCTTACGAGGATCTTCAGGGACGGGGGCGCCAGTGTTGTTAATGATGAGATTCTCAAACCGGTGGCATAGCTGTTGCAACATATCGGCGTCGAGAGCGCGATCAATAGCCTCACGTTCTGATTTCAGGCGCGAAAAAACCGCATCGAATTCGCAACGATCGACTCCCAGTACCACAGAACCGAACATGCAGAGGAAGCGGCGATAGCAATCGAAGGCAAAACGAGTGCTCGTGCGTTGCGCCAGTGCCCGAGCTATCTCTTCGTTGATGCCAACGTTAAGAACGGTATCCATCATCCCGGGCATTGATACGGCTGCGCCCGAACGAACTGAGACCAGAAGAGGAGTTTCAGCTCCCCCAAATTGGAGTCCGGTCTCTTTTTCCAGAGCAGCTATACTACGCTCGAGTTGGTTTGCCAGTAGCGTTGGCACTTTCTTATGTTGAGCGTAAGCTCGAGCAACTGCGGTGCTAATGACAAAGTTGGGCGGTACAGGCAAGCCCAGTCTTGCCATTTCAAACAGCCCCGCGCCCTTGCCGCCCAAAACCTCGGGGTCGAGAGTGAGGCCATCGCTTGATTGGAAGATAAGTGTTTTTGGACGATTCATATTTCCTTTCCCACGATGGCAAATCGTGTCCGCGTCCCATGAGCGCGATTATGAGTGCGTCGTGCAGAAGAATTTATCTCCCTTCGCGACGGCAAAGCGGCGAGCAAACCACGGCCAAGCCTTTTGGAAAACAACCCCAACCGTGACCGTACTTCGCCACTTTAGTAGCGAAACATAGTTAGACATTGATCAGCGCGATAGAGTGTGACTACATCATTGGACACAAAGAAATGCGATAAGTTCAAGCTATTGATCCGGGCTGATTAAAACAATTGTCCAATCGAGATTTACAGCGTAGTTCTACTAATGCAACACCAATCGTAAGGTTGCACGCTGTCGCGGTGGTACGGGGCGAAAGAGACAAACCGGTGCATACATGATCGGTGCGACCGCACGTATTGATACCAACTACGGTGGCGTTGCGCAAGGCATGCAGATTCTCCTTTTAATAACACTGCCAGCGATGCCTTGCGCGTGGCTTTTACCGAATCCAACTGCAGTTGCACATATTATTCGACTTGCCATAGTAGACATTCGATAAAACAGAAAGGACAAGAACAATCACGGAAGACGGGCAGCCTGAGCCACTCCGTCTCCCGTGTTGCTGCTCAACGCAGGTTTGCCACCGCAGCGTCTAACTGAAGGTCGGCAGTGCCCATCACTCGGGGACGCGCCACCACAACATCTGGCGTCAGTCCTTTGCCCTGCCAACTGTAACCGTTGGGAGAGCTGATGTTGGCGATGGTGAGCTCTAACCCGCCGCCAAAATCCTGAGGGAAGTTGTCGTACGCGATTGACTTTCCGTATGACTGCTCGCCGATGACACGGGCGCGGCCGTTCTCTTTCAAAGCCACAGTCACCGTCTCTGCCGCACTGCGGGTGGTGTGGTCGATGAGAATCACCAGAGGCACACGACGCAACAGAGATGCGCGCGAGTCCGCGGGAGAATCGGAAGCAAATGGCGCCTCGGTGATTGACATGGTCTCCCTCGTCACTGTTATACCGTCGCGACTCTGATAGGTGAACAGTACGCCTTTCTCGATAAACATCGAGGCGACATACTGAGCACCTTTGACGAAACCGCCCGGATTGCCGCGCAAATCCAAAATCATGCCGCGCGGTTCTTTTTGTTTCGCTAACGCTTTATCGATAGCTTGCTCGAAAGCGTCGATGTCGTCTCGATTGAAGGCAGCCAGTTTTGCATACAGGACACCGTCCGAAAGCATACGAGCCTGCGACTGAACTTCTTCAGGCTCGGACAAGACGATCGTGGAGACGTTGTGATTGGCGCCATCGCCGTATTCAACGGTGAGTGACTGACCGACGGGACCGGCGAGCAAATCCTGCACGCGCTCGGCGGTCATACCTGCTACTGCCGTTCCATTAACGGAGACGATAGTGTCTCCGGCGCGAATGACGGAGCGGTAAGCGGGCTTGCCTTGCTCACACAGCTCGACGTACGGTGCACCGCTTTTGTCGAGAAGAATCCAAAAACCGGCTGAGACGTGTCCGGCATCCGGCGCCTTCTTCGCTTCGATGTCTGCCGGGCTGTAATAGCCTGTCCACGGATCATTGATGCTGGCAGTCATTGTCTTGAGCGCCTGATACAGATCGTTGCGGTCGTGCAGTTTGCCGTCAAACCGATGCTGCCAGGCAGACCAATCGCCCAGTTTGCTTTCGTCGTAATAGCGATCGCCGATAAACTGCCAGGTGGCGCGATAGTCCGTCTCGAGTTGCTCAGGAGTATCCGCTTTCACCGTGGTCTTGTTCTCGGCTTGCGCGGCGAAAGAAACAGCGGGTATGAACATGAGCGACAGCAGAGTGAAAATCCTGATAGTGCGAAAATTCATGAAGCCTCCTGTCCGGTGCGCACGGATAGATCGTTGCGGCGCCAGACATTGTGTGGGCAAACTCTTCCGGTGAATCGGCGGGTTAACGTTCGATGCTCTGAGCATCTGCGAAGAGGTTCGATATCACCGGGTGGTTGCCGTTTTGAGAAATCAGAGTTGAGAGAACGGGTGGAATAAGAGACAACCTACGAAAAAACTGGGCGCAGAAGCCAGTTAGTCTTAACTAACCTTCCGGCTCGACGACAACCGACCGGCGCCTGAACGTAGCGCGATTGATGCGAGCGAGTATTGATCAAAAAAAGTGCCGAAAATGATCAAAAAGGACAGAAAGCGATGAAAAACAACGCCGTTGGCCCCGGCGAGTTGCCGGAGCCAACGTGCAGTTGTACTCTCATCAACGCCTCAATTCCATGCGAATGGCAACGGTTTTGTCCATGTACTGGACCGAGCTGTCGTCTCCCATCAGCTCGAATCCGAGCTTGCGGTAGAGACTTTGCGGTATCAGCTCGTGGCGGTGGCAGTGAAGCGTGAAAAGATTGCGGCCCTGCGCGCTCATGCTCTCGAGGATCGACTGCATCATGCGGGTTCCCACATGTTGTCCCTGCACTGCTGGAGCAACAGCGACCAGACCGAAATAAACCTTCTGGCCACGCACTGTGCAGCAAACTACACCGACGACCAACTCCTGGCAGCAAGCAACATAAGTCTCGCTGTGCTTTCTTTGACCGTTGTCCCACCCCAATAACAAATCTTCGTTCACGCCCTCGGCAAAGGCGTTCATGACGATGTCGCTGATGGCGGCAATTTCGACACGATCTGTCAGGTTCGCCCGGCGCACTGTTAACTGTTCTAATTCAGCAATTGTATTCATACAGCCTTCTTTAGCTAACGCTATCGCCGTGCCACCCGCACCGTCTCTCGACTGGCGCTATGCAGCTTCGGCCTTGATTTATCAACCGTCGTTGGCGCGGACGCTGTCTCGCTCACGTACACCGCCCGTGAGATGTTGTGGATCAATTCCGCCCGCTCCCCTTTGGACAGACCCGTCGTCATGACCGCAAGCACGTATGGATGCTGCTTGACGAAGACGATACCGACGTCGTTGAGCGTGTCGTTCAGTGTTCCGGTCTTGTGCGCAATGCGCAGTCCCTTCGGCAGAGGGCGCGGGATCAGACCGTTGTGCTTTTGCTTGGACAAAATGTCGAGCATGGCACTGCTGCTGGCAGAGTCTACGAGCGTGCCTTTGTACATCATCGTCAGAAGTGTCGTCATGTCTTCCGCGCTCGATCTCAATAGACGAACATCGCCTGTGACGGTGTCGGTGTGCACGAAGTCGGCCAGCTTGGTGTGTGTGAGACCGAGGCTCTCCATGGTGTTGTTGATGTTGTCGAGCCCAGCGACACGAATCAGCATGTTCGTGGCGGTGTTGTCGCTCACGGTAATCATTACCGTCAGTAAGTACTGAATCGAGTACTTCGACCCGCTTTTCATGTACGCCAACATGCCCGAGCCCTTATCCTTGTCGTCCGACCGCAGTTGCACCTGGTCGCGCAAGTGCAGCTCACCGGCAGCAATCTGTCGAAACACCTCGACCATGACGGGAATCTTGATGGTCGAAGCAGCAGGCATATCAGCGCTGTTGCTGTATGCGACTACTTCGTCGGAGGAAAGGTCGCGAAATTCCACGGACGCTTGACCGCTGAACGTGGCGACGATCTGGTCTAGCGTGGTCTGCAGTTTGGCGAAGGTATCAGGCGTTTGCGCCTGCGCATCCGCCATTGGAGAGAAAAGCATCGCCACGACCAGAGCTGCAAAAATTGCAAACAGCGACGTGCGGCGACCTTTAGCAAATTCATTCGGCATAAAAACCTCCCAGCCCCGCACTTCTGCAGCGAAGGACTAATCAACGACCGGCTCGAGTCCGGACTGAACACGCCACAAAAAGCAGCGCTTGCTAGGGGCACAGGCTCAGGTGGGCACTCGGCGCCAGCCAAAATGCCAACCTCAACCCAGCCCAGGTGAATGAAGTTGACGTGTCGGCGTGGCGGCTCCCTGCCGCCACTACCGACACCGTCAAAGGACGGTTAGTGCTGCGCAGGCTCCATCGATGAGCCCACGATGTTTACTTCGGCATGACGACCGTTGAGCGTACACGTGTAGCTCATTTTGCAGTCACCGACTGGCTCATCGAGACCGTCACCGAGGTCGACGTTAACGATAGCGAAGCCGAGCTGCTTGAGAATTTCCCGTGCGAACTGACTTCTGTACCTGTCATTACATGTGACCGTAAACTGTCCGGCTTGGTTTTTGACAAACACAGGGCGGAACGGTTGAAACACTACTCTTTTGCCGCTGCGAAAAGTGAGCACAAACTGCGTGTACTGCGCCCGGCGGAAAAGACCGCAGTTGAGGAATCGAGGAGAGCGGTCAACAGCACCCATGGCAAGGCCCGTCAGAGCAAAGTCGAGCAACTCCACATCACACTTGCCGGCAGGGGCAGTGGTGAAGGTAATCAGAGTTGGTTTCATAAACTGGTCCTCTATGTATTTCGGAAAAGGTCGGCGGCGCCCACCGCGCCACTAACAGGTTCTCGCTACTGGTCGCAGCAAAGATATCGAAAAACTCATTGTCTGAATCGAAGCAGCATGAAGCTGCTTGTGACAGTGTTTGCAATGGCTGTAGACTTAGCTGTCGGAAATGCTGAGCTGAATGAAACAAGAAAAAGACTGATTGGACCGTATGCTTTGTACGAAAAGAGAAACAACAACTATCTTGAAAAAAAGATCGTAGCTTTCCCACTATCAGCGGAACTTGGACTAGCGAAGAAGTGTCGGCGACGTGATCTTCGCACAATCCGGCTACTACGCTTTATCGTCGCGCGAGCACCAAAAAGAGTCAGCAGGCTGTGAGGACGGAACGGTTTCGCTTCGGCGAGCAACCGGTAGCAGCTTGCGAAAGTAACAGGGTCGAGAATCGCGTTAGCAACTCTCGACCCTGTCTAACTACTTCGTTTTCTTGGTATCACGCACAGTGCGGCGTCCGACTGATTTCACCGCCACGGCAATGATAGCAGCGGAGAACGACCACGGCAGAATCGAGAACAGGTAAGCCAATATACCCGTCATGAAAATGCGGTCATGGTTGCTGCCCACAATCCAGTGCGGCGCGTGGCGAACGATGGCAGCCGCTGGTCCCCAGAACAGCCAGAGATATCCCACGAGCATCGCAAGCGACAGAACACCGTAGAGAATTGCCAACCAATCGAACTTGTCCATGCTGCGCACATGCTTCCAGCCACGACCAAACGCGGCAGGAATGCTGCACACGCGAGACCATCCCCGCATGCAAGCAGCACGAAAGCTTGCCCACGCTGCCGGCGCTTTCTTGGCCGCACTGGAAATTCCTTTCCAGGCACTGACGGCAATGAGTCCCGTCTCGTACACATAGACCGAGAGAATGAGAAACATGAAGCACATCAGGGCAGTGACAAGAAGCAAACCACCGGTCTGCTCGAGCAGTGCTTGCAGCGCGCTGACGTGATTGGCCACCTGCGTCTGGTAGCCGTGAATGAAAGCTGGAATGCCGCCCACAAGGGAGAAAACGACGGCTATTACTGCCGTCCAGTTAAACCAAGCACGTGGCGGCCACTGCTCGATTCGGAAGAACTTCAGAAGCTTTTTCGACATTGAGAACTCCTCCGGCAAAGCGAGATTTGTAATCAAAAGCAGGCGAGGCGAGCGCACCGCCAGCGGTACCACACGCCTCGTCGTTGCGGCAGGTTCAAGAGCTAGAAAATCAAGCCGCAAATCGCCGCTGTCAGCCAGGTGGCCATGTTAGCGACAATCATCGACTTGAAAGCGATCTTGGCAATCTCACTGCGACGGTCGGGAGCCATAGCACCCAACCCGCCGATGTTGATGCCGATCGAGCCCAGGTGCGCGAATCCACAGAGCGCACAGGTGAGAATCATCTGCGTGCGCTCCGCCAGGACCTGGGGTCCGGTGGTGTGAATCAGGGCAGATAGCTGCCCGTAAGAGACGACCTCGTTGAAGAGAAGCTCGGTCGCCATCAGACGTCCAGCCAACATGCAGTCGTGCCAGGGCACGCCCACGAGCCAGGCGATTGGTGCAAACGGAATACCGAAAATATCCTGAATCTGCGCATGCAGGTGGAACAGTTCGAGAACCCTACCCAGTCCGGCGTTGCACAGCGCCATGAAGCCGATAGCGAACGCCACCATGGTGATCACCTGCAAAGCGATATTGGTGCCTTGCGTCACGCCTTTTGCGGCGGCGTCAAAAACGTTGGCGCCTTTGTCTTCCACCGATAGTGTCACGTCCTGCTGCACCAACTCGGGCTGAGACTCAGGCATGATGATCTTGGACAGAACGATGCCCCCGACCGCGGACATGAATGAGGCAGCGATGAGGTAGGTGGCGTTCAGTCCCATGCTCATATACATCACGAGCGCAGACCCGGAAGCGGTGGCCATCGCTGCGGTCATCGATGTGAACAGCTCCGAGCGCGTCAGTTTGGGAACGTACGGCTTGATCAAGAGCTGACATTCGACCTGCCCGACCCAGGTGGCAGCGGCGCTGGACAATGACTCAGAGCCACTCAATCCGAGGGTCTTGCGCAAGAGAAATCCCATGCCGGTTACCAACTTCTGCAAAATGCCGAAGTAGTATCCCAGCGCGCAGAGCCCGGAGACGTAGATGATACTGAAACCGATGCGCACAGCAAAAACGAATTCACTGGCGGCCTGCGCCTGACCCGGTTTGAAAAACTTGCCGTATGTGATCGTGTCACCGAGCACGAAAACGGCGCCGTCCATGGCAAAGTCCATGAGCTTGTTTACGCCCTGTCCGATGAGCTGAAACAAATCACTGGTGCCTGGAATTTTCAAAATCAAAAGGCCAAGAGCGACATCGAGAGCCAGTCCCACGATTACGAGTCGCGGACTGATCTTCTTGCGATTGTCGGACCAGGCATATGCGACCAGGAGAATGGCGGCGATGCCCAGCAGAGATACAAGTCTTTCGAGCATAGTAAACTCCTTGCGCCAGTCACCATGAGCGACTCTGCGCGATAGAAAAGAGAGAAGCTTGCTACTTGAAGTGCCTGGCTCTACACACGTGCCGGGGGCACGAGGACTCTTTGACAGCTAAAAGGCTTATCAGTAAGTTCGGTAGAGAAGAAGCACGAAGAGGCAAGTTATAAACACATGTCCCGTGTGTAGCAAAAGAGAGCGGCTAGACAAAGCATCAAGATATTCCGGAAGGAAACCCGCCAAAGCTTGCTGGACAATATTTTTCAGGTTTTTCGACGGACGCAACGGCGTCCAGGTGAACGCAAATTGAACTGGTGCGAGCTTGCGCAAAGGCGCCCAGCCTTAGTTTGCACTTATCTGCGTTGCAAAATTCGATGCTCGTTCGACTAGTTTTGAGCTAACCGATGCTATTTTTGACTGCCGCACAGACGCACATGTGCCACTATAGACGGTGGCAAAGAGATTATACTATTATAGCTAGTATAGTCAAAAAAAACAAAAAAAGAAGGCACCAAACGTGGTGCCTCCCCTTTTCCTCTCCATATCGCCATTACCGCTTGCGATCGAAGAAACCGAATATCCACAGGATAAACAGCACGATCAGTACCGTTTCCATCTTGCGCCTCCCTTCCTCTCAACTATTTAGGGGCGCAGACGAGCATTGGACCGTCACCGTCCGCGTCTACAGTCGTATGACAGCGGGCGATTTCCCGGTCCATCTCACGCGTCTGTTGCACCATGAAGGCGAAGACGAAAATCCAAAGCACAGCATAGAATTTCCAGAACCGCCTTTCCCAAATCGACATCCTTCGCCAATCGCGAACGAAATCGCGTATCAAACCGTTCATAAGCTCCTCCTTTTGAGGCATCAAAACTCTCGATGCGCGTACATGACACGCTCGAAAGAGAGTGAGTTCTTTGCGCGTGTGAAGCACAAGTGAAGTCTAGAGAAGTAAAACGAGTAGATTCTCGAGTTTATCTTGCATCCGCACGAAGAACAGAATTTGAAACATCTTCAAGATAGTAAAAAGCGCAGTGTCAAATGACAGACCGCGCTACGTAGTCGCACCACTGAGGTACGCAAAAAAACGCTAGCGAAGCTCTCACCGGCTAGTCAACTCAACTGGCAACCAGCCTTTATGAAGCTGTCACCGCGATGTTGCCGCTCAGTGCGGAGAGCTCCGTAGCAAATCGTTCTATAGCCGAATGGATCTGCTCCTCATCAGCGTGCGCGAAGCCGACCAAATATTCGCCCAGCTTGCCCTCGCCCTGATGGTAATGTCCATGGCTGCTGACGAGCGGAACTTGCGCATTGCGCGCGGCGGTCATAATGTGTTCGTGGCTGACCTCTTGCGGGAAATTGACGACGAGGTGCATGCCTGCACTGACATCGGATATCGCCACTCGCTTGCGAAAGTTTTTTGTCAGAGCCTGAACAAGAGCCGCTCTGCGTCTTGCATACATAGCGCGCGTTCGGCGAATATGGCGCTCCAAGTGTCCTTCATTAATGAAATCAGTCAGAGCACGCTGTTCCAACAAGGGAAAATCGCGGTCGAGCAATGACTTCGCTCGATGAAACGGTTCTACCAGTCGTTTAGGAACCACGAGAAACGCCAATCTCACCACTGGGAATAGAACTTTCCAGAAAGTCGACAGGTAGATCACCTGATCGTGATCATCCAAGCCTTGCAAGGACGGAACTGGTTTATCGCCATAGCGAAACTCGCTGTCGTAATCATCTTCGACGATGAATGCGTGAGAGCGTTCTGCCCACCGCAGCAGCTCGAGCCGGCGGGGAAGCGACATAACGACACCGGTCGGATCGTGGTGCGACGGTGTGACGTAACACAGCCTGGCATTCGATTCGAGGTGATAGAGCCGCTCGACGTTGAGTCCATGCTGATCCACAGAGACCGGAACCAGATCGGCGCCGTTCATTAACAAGCTGCGCCGCGCCCCCGGAAAACCAGGATTCTCGACGATAGCGTTGTCGCCGGGCCGGAGCAACATGCGGCAGACAAGATCCAGTGCGGCTTGTGCGCCACAGAAAATAGCTATCTGATCGGGTATACAGCGCACCGAACGAGAGCGGATCAGGTAGCCGGCAATCGCCTCCCGCAGGGGGGCATAGCCGAATGGATCGCTCGAGTAGGAGAGCAGCGCCTGGTCCTGAAAACGTGCACTGCGATTGACCACTTCGCGCCAGCGATTGAGAGGCAGTTGGTCCTGAGTCGGACCGCCGTAATTCAGTTCGGGAAAGAGTTCTACCTCAGCGTGTTCGATCTCTCCAGACAGGCAGCGGCGACCGTATTCGGACAGCTCGACTTCGTTGGCGAGAAACGGGTGCTGCTGCGGATCTTCGCCGTAGCCGGCAAACTCTGAAAACTCTTTTGGAATTTCCCGATTGACGAAAGTTCCTGATCCGGAAATAGTTTGAATATAGCCCTGGCTGGCCAACTCTTCGTAGCTGCGGATCACGGTAAAGCGAGAGACTCTAGCTGATTCAGCCAGGTCACGCGTAGATGGCAGCTTGTCGCCCGGCTTCAGTCGTCCTGTGAGAATTGCTTGTCGGAGAGCTTCGGATACCTGCTTGTAGACCGGAAGATTGCTCGATTCCGGCAGCGTGAGCACAAATTGCATGTCTACCCCTCTCAGGCAGTCCGCGACGGCGGTTGCAGCGAGCCTAAAGCACCCCAGGCCATATATATGCCCAGCCTTCAGCGAATTTATTAACGCCCTCGGCCTCTTTATTTCTTTCGCTAATGAAGCGGTTTCGACAATTGCGGATCGAAGGTAGGGTGCAGCGGCGCAAAGAGCTCGATCGGCATAGTGTCAGAGTTGGTAGAAACTACAACCCCTGGAAGTGCTTTCACGAGCGCGTCTTTGCCTCCAGGCTGGAATTGTCTTTCATTTACCGCCAGTCGCTTCAGGTGTGTCAATCTTTGCAGCGCCGGAATGCATTTCGAGGTGACGCTCGTGTCGCTCAGATCCAGGTCGCGCAGCTCCTTCAAGGTGCCGATTAGGGAAACGCTTTTATCAGTAACTTGCTTGTTTTTGCCGAGGTGCAAAAGCTCCAGCTTGGAGAGCACCGCCAGGTGGGCTACACCGCCATCGCCGATGCGACACGAGGTCAAGCGCAACTTGAACAACTCATGCAGCGTGTTCAAATTTGCCAGTGCAGCATCATCCAAGTTGTTGTGACTGATATCGAGTGTCCGCAGGTTGGACATCCGCCCGAAGACCTGAAGCGATTTGCCGGAATAAGCACCCTTCGAGAGAAAAAGCCAATTGAGCTTTTTCAAACATGCAAGCTGCTTGACGCCTTCATCGGTGAGTTCTGTTCGGTCTGCTCTCAAGTCTTCTAGATTTGGCACATATCGAAAGGCATATGCTTGCTTGTCGGTGAACGGAAAGTCATTCAAATCCAGCTCTCGCAGCATTGGTCCGAGATTTTTGAGAAAGGAAAGATCCTCCATGCCGTGATAACCAAGCTTCAATGAGTAAATCGGCGCCTTTTCCAGGACGAGGTCACCTTGAGCCTGCGCATTTTTCACATCCGTCCATGCCATGCGCCCGCTCTTAAGTTGCACCCGCTTCTGCAGAATCAGCCGCCCCACGGGCTGAGCAGAAAAATGCACAACGCCTGTGGGCGCCATGGGCTGCTCGCGCAGTAAGGTCTGCTCGGGCACGTTCGCATAGACAGCCTCCAGCCCGCAGCAGAGCTGGATAGAACAAACGATTGCACTCAATTTCCCAACACGCGACAAGACGTCACTCCATGGCTTTCACCATTTTCCCCACAACGGCTGTCCGCTAACCGCTTGTGCCGGTGCCACACAAACACAGCAGATTGCTTTCTCTCTTGAGAGATCTTCGATTTGGGTTGAAGTGACTGCGGAGTGACAGAAGAGAGAGCTGCGTTAAGGTGTGAGTGAAATGGCATAACATGGGGACCTCGCAAAGCTTAGCTAACACTAATAATTCAATAACTCCTCGTGAGAACACGTATTAGATCAGATCTTGCCTGCCGGCAAAAACACCGGAACACCTGGCTGTGCCTGGAATACACCGGTCCGCGGGCAGTTTTGGATACACCAATCCGTTTCTATTAGATTGAGGACGTTATTTCATTTCCGCTTTCAACTGCTAACAAAGCCAACCCTCAACCAATCCTGACTTCGAAAGCTTCACTCCATGCAATTACAGTTGCTGGGCGGAAACTACTATAGGAGCAAACCATGAGAAGTTCGCAGCGCGCCGCATTCTCGGGCGCTATCTTCACTCTCCTGTGCATTCTACTGGCGGTCTTGGGCGCAACCACTCACCACACCTGGCTCGTCGTCATGTCCGCAGTCTGCTGGATCATCGCCACCGGCCACACACCCAAAGCCATGGGCGGACTCCCGCTTGGCGGCGCTCTCGTCGTCGGATTCGTCCTGCTGCTCGTCAGCCTGCTCTTCTGGATTCCGCTGAGCTTCCTGGCGGCCTTCAGCATCGGCATTCTTGCATTCGTCTCGGTTCTTTTGGTTTCGCGCAGCAACTGATCGACACACCACCATGCAGACGCTCGTCGTGTGATGCACGAGTAGAGCGCCTGTCTTGAAAGGAGGATGCATGACCAAAGTGCAGTATTTCGTTGACTGCCAGCATCCTCCAACACGTGGAGGTGCAGGACCGTACCCGATTTACCTCTCACATGGAAGGAGGAGCTATGAACGAAGAATCTAAAGCAACAGAGCAGCTCCTCTTCTTCCAAGACGGGGGGCGCCGATCGGTCGACTTCGCCTTGACCTTCGCCGATGCAGAACCGCTTGTGCCCAAGATTGCTTGCCGACTGACCGGTGGTTGCGGCAACATGACGACGGCAGACGCCATCGGCATGCGCAATCTGGAGCAAGCTCTCTGCGGTTTCACCAAAGGAGGCGGTCCCCGTCGCCACTTCGCCGGATTCGGTATCTTCGGCGGCACACGGATGATCTCTCCCATCGACCCGACAATCGTCATCCCCGGCATCACGGAAATCTTTCCCAATGTCGTCAAACACTGCCCCGGCGCTGACACTCTCGGCATCGTGGCAGGATTTCGCCGATTCTCGCGCTCGCAAGAGCCGGGATTGACTGACAAATTGATTCTGAGCCGGGAAAACAATCTGCTCACGATCGTTCACCCCGATCCACGAGCAGTGCTGCTTCTGCAGCCCACACCGGACAACGACTCAGTTTGGGATGACGAGTACAAAGAGACGCAGAAGTGTTTCACTGCGTTGCATGATCTCGACTGGAAAACGCTGAACATCGTCTACAACGGCGGCAGCGTCACCGAGCGCGAGATCAAGCTGTGGGCTTATTTGGGTCGACGCCAACCAGGACTGTGGAACATGCTGCTCATCAAAGACAGCGGCCGCAAAGCAAGCGAGTACGCGAGCAATGCGGAATTCCTGGCACAGCACCCGAACATTCACGTTGCCGAAAACGACGTGAATGCCATCAACGACAAACTCTGGCAACTCGGAGTTCTCGTTGAAAAGGCACAGAGCAAAGTCATACCGTTCCGCAAGCGGGCTTAGCGGCCTGCGGAAGCGCGCGCCAAAACCCTGGTCAATAGGCGTGCGGGTAACTTCGTGACCAGTTAAAACTTCTCTAGCAAAGGAAACACACAATGGCTCGTTGCAAATTCGACGTCGTGCAAGATGGCGGTTCGTTCTCCAACGCTTTCGTCAACATGCCTTTCACGCCGGGCTTCCACCAGGGGGCTCTGCGCATCGGTGGTGGCTGCGGCTACTCTGACCCCAGCATCATGAACGCGATTCCGGGTTACGTGGAAGAAGGTCTGGCGGGAATCAACTGCACGGTCGTCAGCGGCGGCACCATGGACATCGATGCCAAGTTCGACAGCGAACGCCAGGCGACGGTGTTCAATCCGAAGAGCTTCATGATCACTATCATTCCGGCGCTCCTCAAGCAGAAGGGCTTCAAGATCATCGCCGCCTCGACCACTCCGCGTACTGGACAGATGGAGCTGGGCGAAGAGTTCGGCACACTGTTCGTGAGCGAAAAGTACGCCATCGACTTCCGCCAGGATCACGCGGTCGTCTTCCAGAAGGACGCGATGGAGATCGTCGACGCCGATTGGGTCGCCGATGTTCTGCCGTTCCTGAAGGTTCACCGTGGCTGGCAGGAGAAGGGCGTGAAGTCCTGCTGGTGGGGCATCGAGGGCGGCGGCGGCACCCGTAAGGAAGCCACCTGGTACCTCGAGCATGGCATTCACTGCATCATCACCGACGGCTCCGGACGTCAGTCTGACGCCATGGCCAAGGAGTTTCGCGAAGGCAAGCTGCTGGTGCGCAACGGCGCGGGCGACCCGGTACCGGTCGATCCTTCGCTCGTCACCATCGTCCCCTTCCTCGACGCCAAGGCGTTGAACGCGGCTCTGCGGGCGCAGGGAATCATCGTCTAATCACGGCGATTCAGGGCTAGCAAGGCTGAACCCGGCTGACCGAGCGCACTTGCCTCGGTCAGTCGGATTAGCCAATTTCAAAAACTTCTCTGAGGAGCAAACAAAGTATGTTGAACAAGATTTTCTCTGTAGCCGGTATTGTCGGAATCAATCTCGCGCTCGCATTCGCTCTGACAGCTACGTATCTGCTGGGACTGATTCCCCACGTGCCTGCCGTTCTGTTGTGGGTCGTGGGCGTCTGCCTGTTCGGCTTCGCTTCCGTCGTCAGCACGTTCGTGCTGTCGCTTTTCCTCGCCGGAGAGTCGTTGCTCGTCACTTTGATGGGTCGCCTGCGCCTCTCGGTGGTGTTCGGTGCTGTCACCGGAGCTGTCCTCATCGACAGCGTTGTCTGGGCGCTCCTCGGTCGAGTAGCCGGTATGCACGGCTTCGAGCTCGGTTATGTTCTCACCGTCTTCGGTGCTTACATCTTCACCGTAGTGTCGTTCGTGCTGTCCGGCTTTTCGTTCGTGGGCGGCGTCGCACGTGATGTGCTCAAAGACCTGAACAAGAAGTAGTGCAAAAATGAGGAGTGGCGGCTTTCGCCGCTCTTCATTTTAGCTGCTGCTATTATCTACCTTAGTAGTTGGATGCGCCTACCGGCAAAGATCGCAGTGAACTTTGCACTGCAAAACCGGCCCGATTCGGGAACGCTCGAACTATCCTAAAACCGACCACCCGCCAGCTTTGGCGCGGTTAGCGCAATTACAAAACAGCGCCCTCTCGGTGGCCATGCGAGCAGAGAATCAGCTCGATTTTAGATCGAAGACGGGCTCGGCAAGCCGACGATCAGAGTAGCACCGCGAGCGGTGGCAGCGCAGACATTAGTTGTTTCAAACCACATGACAATCCCGGGCGCAGATCAGGCTCTAGCTTTCAGCTCACTCAATGAGTGATCGTTCTACTTGTCTCTTTAAACTCCCCGACCTTTCAGTTTCTCTCGACCCAATAAAAACACGACCTGAATCACTTCCAGCAAGAAAGCACTTGCGCGAAGTAGCAGGTCTCCTCTTCCTGTCTAATAACCAACTGAGTGAGGGAAATATGTATCACTCAAAAGCTGGCTTTCGCTTACTTATAAGGCGACTGAAGAACATTGCCCGACCGTTCTGGGTATCGACCGATCGGTGGAAAGCTTATGGTCTTCTCTCCCTTGTGCTCCTGCTTCTGTGCGGGGCCACCTCTCTCAATGTTTATAACGCCTTCGTCATGGGCAAGCTGATGACCGCGCTTCAGGCGATGCACGCCTCCGCGTTCTATCGCTTGATCGGACTCTATGCAGCGGTAATAATCGGCGGCATTCCCGTCATGGTCTATTACGGCTATCTGCGCACCCTGCTCGCCATCAGATGGCGAGGCTGGTTGACTGCGCACATAACCGACCGCTACCTGCGACGCCTCGCTTACTACAGGCTCGCCAGCGACAGCGAAATCGACAACCCTGACGAACGAATCACACAGGACGTCGATACTTTCGTCAACACGACAGTTGGGCTATCCATCGCACTTTGCGATGCGCTCACGACAATCGTCAGCTTCGCCGGCGTGCTCTGGTCGATCTCCGTGCCCTTGACGCTCGGCGTCATCGTCTACTCTCTCATCGGCACTCTGATCACGATCTGGATCGGTAAACAGCTTGTCCCTCTCAACTTCCAGCAAACCAAAACGGAAGCTGACATGCGGTACTCCGTCGCCGACGTCAGACGTGACTTCGAGTCAATCGCGTTTTATCGAGGCGAAAAACGCGTGAAAATGGCGATTCTGAAAAACCTGTCGGCAACCATCCGCAACTTGGGGACGATCAACATCGTCAACCGCAACCTCAGTTTTTTCACGACCGGCTACAACGGTCTGGTGGTCCTCCTTCCGCTGGCAGCAGCAGCGCCCTTGTACTTCAGTCACCACATGGAATTCGGTGACCTCACGCGCGCCAGCATCGCCTTTGCCAACATCTGCGCCGGCATGTCGCTGCTCATCGGCCAATTCAACGGCATCAGCGGTTATGCCGCCAACATCGCGCGCTTGGGCAGCTTTATCGAAGCACTGGATAAACACAGTGAACTGCCACTCAGTGGTCGCTCGATAGAAGTGCTTGAAGGCAGTGAGCTTGCCGCGACCAATGTCACCGTGCTGACACCGGAATCGACGCGCACCCTCGTGGAAAACTTGAACTTTCAGGTGGCGCCCGGGCAAAGTTTGCTCATCATGGGCGCGAGCGGTTCTGGTAAATCATCAGTGCTGCGCGCGCTGGCCGGCATTTGGATTAACGGCAGCGGTCGCATAACACGCCCGAACAAGAGCGAAATAATGTTTCTCCCTCAGCGCCCGCATGTGCCCACCGGCAGTCTGCGCGCCGCCCTATGCTACCCGCGTACGCGGGCCGGGGTTACCGACGGTTATCTGCTCAACTTGTTGAAGCAGGTAAATCTGTGCAACCTACCGGTGCGATGCCAGGGCTTGGATTGCGAGCACAACTGGCGCGACGTCCTCTCGCAGGGCGAACAGCAGCGGCTCAGTTTGGCCCGCGTGCTCTTGCACGCTCCCAAATACGCAGTGCTCGACGAAGCCACTTCCGCGCTCGACGAGGAGAATGAGAAACGGCTATATGACTTGCTCCGCGCCAGTGGCATCACGCTGGTCAGCGTTGGGCATCGCAAAGCTTTGCTCAACTATCATGACCGTGTTCTGACGCTCAAGGGCGATGGCAGCTGGACCCTCGAGGGCACCAACGCAATTTCGCGCGACGGAAAAGATGAAACAGCGAGAGTATAATGCAACACGATCTCCATGCTTCCGATGCAACATTGGCAAAGAGCGACGGTGTTGTCGCTTCCTTGTCGCGATTGGTCAAGCGCGGTGGCAACGTCCTGCGCCTCGACTATGAGTTCAAGGGGGCCGGCTTCGCCTCAGTGCGAGTGCCCGTCGCTTTGACGCTGCCAGACAACTATCTCTTCCGCTTCAGCGTTCGCGGTAAATCGCCAAACAACACGCTGGAGGTCAAATGTGTTGACCCCTCCGGCGAAAACGTCTGGTGGGTGCACAGACCAAATTTTGTCATGCCGTCACGCTGGCAAACGCTGATCAATAAAGCGCGTCACTTCAGCTACGCCTGGGGTCCGGTCAACAAGCCACTTTCTCAGGTCCGCTATCTGGAGCTGACCATCTCCGCCTCAGCCGGTGGAAAGGGCAGCGTCTATTTTGCGGATCTGAGTTTTGAGGAGCTTCCTGCGCCGTCAGAACTGCCTTCCAGCACGGTCAAGACTTCATCCGCGCGAGCGCTGGCTGCGGTCATTCGCACCGCAGATGATACCGCGCCGCCAGCGGATAGCAGCGTGCGCGGCTGGCACAGCAGTGACTGCGAAAGGCAGTTCATCTACGTAGACTTCAACTGCGTTCGCGAGTTCGACGGACTGGTTGTCGACTTTGGCGATGAGTATGCTGTTGATTACGACGTGCAAATTCCAGTCGGTAAACAACGCTGGAAAACTGTCGATTCGATAGTGGGCGGCCAGCGCCTGAGACAGTATCACTGCCTGCCCGAAAGCGAAGCGCGTGCTGTTCGACTGGCCCTGCGCCAGTCGAAGAACGGCCGGGGTTATGAAGTGCGAAGTGTGTTGGTCAAGCCGATCGGTTTTGCCACCACTACCGGGCAATTCTTCTCCAGCGTCGCAGCCGACATGGGCAAAGGTCATTCCCCACGCTATTTCCGCAACGAGCAGTCTTTCTGGACTGTCGTCGGTGTAAGCGGCGGCAGAGAAAAGGCGATCATCAACGAGGAGGGCATGATCGAACCGGCCCTTCAGGCCCCCTCTCTGGAACCGTTCATCTACACTGATGGACGCCTCCTCACTTGGGCTGACGGCACGCACGAACAGTCTCTGGCGAACGGCTATCTGCCACTGCCAGCGGTGCTACGTCGACACGCGGAAGCGGCTCTCACCCTGACGGTGGAAGCGCTCGCGCAAGGGCCTTCCGACAGCTCCACTCTGTATGCCCGCTATACTGTCCGCAATGAGGGTGCCGAGCGGCGCGCCGGTTCTCTCTTCATAGCCCTGCGGCACTACCAGGTCAACCCGCCCTGGCAGTTCCTCAACTTTCCCGGTGGCTTCACCCCGCTGTGTGCGCTCGAAGCGACAGATGGTCTCTCTCAAATCCGCGTCAACGGAGGGCAGGTAATCTTCCCGCTCAACAAGCCGCACGGTTTTGGCGCCACGCGTTTGAGCCAGGGTGACATCGTCGAACATCTGTCCAGAGGCTCTCTGCCGCAAGCGCATGGCAAACTCAGCGAAAACTCCGATGTTTCCATCGAGGACGATCGCGGTTTTTGCTCGGGAGCACTGGAATACAAATTCGACCTTGAGCCGGGTGAGGAGACCAGTTTTGCACTGGCAATACCTTATAGCGGTATGAGCAAGAGCCGACCGTACAACAGCGCGCGAGCGCTTGCCGTCAAGTTTTGGCAGAAGGAGCTGGCACACGTGGGCATCGATCTGCCGGCGTATCCCGAGCTGATCGACACTGTCAAAAGCCAGCTCGCCTACATCTTGATCAATCGTGATGGTCAGGCACTGCAGCCCGGCTCACGCTGTTACAGGCGCACCTGGATTCGCGACGCGTCTCTCACCAGCAAAGCGCTCTTGCAACTCGGTCACGCGCAGGACGTGCGAGCCTTCATCGAATGGTTCGCGCCCTTCCAATATCCAGACGGCAAGGTGCCATGCTGCGTCGACAAACGCGGCGCCGACCCGACGCCGGAACACGACAGCCACGGCGAATTCATCTTCCTCGTGGTCGAGTACTACCGGTACACCCGCGACCGAGAGTTTCTCGCGCGCATGTATCCGCGCCTGCTTAAAGCGGTCGAGTACATTGACAGGCTGCGCTCACAGCGGCTCTCGTCCGCTTACGAGCAGGGCGAGAATGCCAATCTGTACGGACTGATGCCGGAGTCGATCAGTCACGAGGGATATTCGGCCAAGCCGGCACACTCGTACTGGGATGACATCTTCGCGCAGAAAGGTCTGGAGGATGCGCTTTTCGCGGCAAGAGAGCTGTCCGCAAGCACGGCGGAAGTGCAACGCCTTGCCACCATATCCGGTGAGTTTCGCCGGCATCTGGTCGCCTCCATGAAAGGTTCTCTCGTGCGATGGAACATTGATTTCATCCCGGGAGCCGCGGACCGAGGGGATTTCGACCCCACCTCGACGACGATTGCGCTGGACCCGGCCGATCTGAGCGCAGAGTTGAGTGGCGAACTGGAATCGACATTCCAGGCGTACTACCAATTCTTCTTGAAGCGGCGGGACGGTCGTACCGATTGGCGCCACTACACGCCTTACGAATGGCGAGTGGTTGGAACGATGACGCGTCTCGGTCAGGTCGAGCGTGCTCATGAAGCGCTGGCATTCTTCATGCAGCACAGGCGTCCGAGAGGGTGGAACCACTGGGCGGAAGTGATCTTCAAGGATCCGCTCACGCCTGGATTCATCGGTGATGCACCGCACGGCTGGGTGGGCTCTGACTTCCTGCGCTCCGTGCGCGCCCTTTTCGCGTACGAAAAAGCAGACGCGCTCGTAGTTGCTGCCGGTCTGCCCGAGTCCTGGCTAAAAGCCGGTCTGAGCATTCGCGACATGCAAACCGAGCATGGAAGCCTGTCGCTCACCGTGCAAGCCAAACGTGATGGCAGCGGGCTCATCTACGAGCTGAGCGGCAATTTGCGCACGCCAGTGCATTTGATTGTCCACAATGTGCGCACAGCTAAACGCGAGACGATCGTCATCGAGCAGCTGCCGGCGCGCATCGAGACACCATAACAAAAACGACCCAGCTAAACTTTGCGAATGGCCGGAGACGATTCGGTTTCCGGCCATTCGGCTTCTCATTTTTTTGAAACTCCGACATGTAGTAGTAGTTCGCGGCTGCAAAAAAGAAGATGAAGGAAAGGGGCTATGGAAGCCGCTGCTAACCATAGCCCCCGATTCCACTACCGGTGTATCAATACAAAACCAGTGCGCGTGCCCAGTGCGTTACTTACCCTTGCTCTCCAGCTGCAACAGCGAGAAGAGGAAGTTGACGAAGTCGAGGAAGATCTCAATCGAATGATCGATGGCATTCTCCCAGGTGTTCGCGTCGTGCGCGGCCCGGTAGAAGTCATAGATGAAGTAACCGCTGAACAGCACCACCCCGGCGAGACCGGAAAGGATGGAAGTGCCGGACATGGTGGGCAGGAACATCAGGATGATGCGGAAGATCAGCAGCCCGAGGAGCGCCTGAAAGAGAAACGGCCCCCATGAGCTGAAGTCTCGTCCGGAGAATGCGCCGATACCGCCAAACACCGTCATCGCCAGGCAAGTTCCGAGAAACGAGAAGGCGACAGTTTGCCAGCCGAGAACGTGCGACCAGTGAAGAAGCGCAGGACCGCTCCAGAGACCGACAGTGAGTGCAAAGCCGGCAGCCAGCAGGATGCCCGCGAATTTGTTCGCTTGCTCGACAATCTTGACGGCGAAGAGCAGCACGAAGGACAGGACAACCAGACCGATGAGAGCCCAAAAGCTCTGAATATCCTTGCCCAGATACGAACCGTACGCAGCTGCAATCAAGTCGATCGAGAAAAGCAGCCCGACCTTGCTGAGCAACGAAGTGTTAGCAGAACCTTCGGCTCGAGGGAGTTTGGATAGACTCATAGTTTCACCTCTGTTATGGAAATAGAAACGTTCGTCCGACCTCGCCACAACTCGCGTTGGGGAGTAATTTCAAAAACCGTGATTTGGTTAGCGAGTTGACTGAAGAGAGCTGAGAGAGGAAGAACTGAACGCCATAAACTAAGGCTTCGCCTCTCTCAGATCCAAAAGGTCGAAGCCGGCGTGAAAAGACTCTACAGGTGCCTCCCGGGCAAGCAAACGAGCATTCTCCAATGACACCGCTGTTACTATCTATTGATGTTGTTTTTTCATCCTCGCGTAGCGTCGCTGCGCTATGGTGGGAGAATCAAACGAAAGTGGAACATAACAGAGGTTCCAGCGGAGAGAGCTATTTGAACGAGCAACTCGTCGTCGGCGACATTGAAATGGACACGGGCAGGCACACCGTCATACGCAACGGAAAGTCGGTCGATCTGTTGCCGCTCGAGTTCTCTCTCCTGGAATTCTTTTTGCGCAATCAAGGACGTGTTTTTCCTGCCGAAGCCTTATTGGAACGTGTCTGGCCGGCGCATTCCGAGCGGTCGACAGAGGCAGTACGCACGGCGATCAAAACACTGCGGCGCAAAATCGATCGAGGTTGCGATCGAACCGTAATTCGCACCATCCACGGTGTCGGATATAAGCTGGAGATCTGAGACCTCGCCGTGACGTTACGCTGGTTGTTCAGCCGGTTGGGCCAAGCGGCTTGCCACCTGTGACCAGGCTGTCTTCAGGACGGGTACAGGCGCCGCCGATCCGGCTCCGCGCACCAGGATGGCAGCAATGATGGCGTAGTATGCCAGATGTCCGTACAGCTCAGTGACGCCGAAAATCAATGTGGTGGTGACAAAGAAGCCTGCCAGGAAAACCATAGCCGTGCGCGGAAAGCTGCCCACCACCACGACTAGCCCTAGCAACAGCTCGGTCAACCCAGCACAGAGAACGAACATGGCGTTATCCAGATGGACGCAGCTGGCAAAATTGAGCGCTGGAGCGTGTTTTAGAAGTTCCATCGCCAGCTGCGGATGCAACAGTTTTTCATCCAACCCCAGGATCATCAGTCCCACCCCAGCCGCAACTCTGACGCAGAGATGCGCCAGTTGAACAGTATTGTTGTCTGGGCGACGATCGAGCCCGATCAAGTGGTCGACCGACCAGCAGTCTCGGCCGACCAGCAAAAAGTACATAGCCAAACCATAAAGAGGAACGAGGTCCAAACAGTCCGCAGCCGAGTGTTTCAAAAACGTGAATGCCAACAAACCGAACAGCATCGCTGCTCCGACACGTGCAAACAAGCCAAGCACGAGCGAGCAGCCGGCGAAGCATTCTACATAAGGAAGCCACCACGGGCAGTGCGCACAGATGATGAAATTAGGCGCCAATAGTGTGCGCGTCATGGCGCAGTATATGAGAGAACCCCCAACGCAGACGCCCATGAAGAGGTTGATGGTCGGCTCCATTCGGTCGGCGAACAGCGACAGAGTTTTGTTCACAGACCATTGGCAAAACTCTCGACCAGCGACCGTGCTTAAAAACAGAGCGATTAGCGCGCAGGCGACAGGCAGTATGTTAGCCAACGACAGCTGTGTGAAAAGTTCGGGCTTGGCATCGCGAAGAATGTCTGCTTCGCTGCGGTTGAGAAACCATTTGACGTGTGCCACGGCCGGGACCGGAGATAAAAGAAGAGAGCAAATCAAACTGGATAGCAACTGAGTCAGTCTTCGAGGCATGGCCGATGCTCCATTTATTGCGAGTACTCCTTAAACGTAAATGGCGGCGAAAAAGTTCAATTTGTGAGATGAGAATTTCGTGCATGGTTTGTGAACTTCATCACCGTCCACATCTCAAATTGAAACCGTGCACAGAAACAGCACGTGCTTTAATTGCACAAACCGGTTCCACCGCAACTTCCGCCAGAGCGATGCCGCGTCACAAATTTGCCATTCTTAGCGGAGTTTGACTGAGCGCTGAGTGCGTGGTTTCCACACTTAGAGCAATCACCTTTGGCTGTTTCACATAATAGGAATCTGTTAGGTCTCTAATACTCTCTCTTCAGCAACAAGCAACTCAACTTCCTCTTTCACTCCCTTCCCTCAAACTTAGTCTCTGTTCTGCCCTGGCTCACACACGCAGCCGTGGCTGAATCAAGGACACCTATATTTCGCAAAGAGTTGCGATGACAGTACCGCTGAGTACAAAAGCTTTGATTTTGAACCCATAAACAGAGGAGAGCAGAATGCATATTCTGGATGTCTTCATACCTTTGACCTGGCCGGCAGCCCTGGAAGACACTCTAGTTCTGCTGGGCTTTATGGCATTTGGCATGTTTGCCTACGCTAAGCAGCTCGGAGCTGGAGGGCTGGCAGCGGCCATCCTGGTCCTCACCATCATTTCCTCCAGATTCTTGCCGCCGAACATGGATGTCATAGTAGGACTGGGACTGGTTGGCATGGTGCTGGGCGTAAACGTGGGCATCGCTGTATTCGTTCCTAAAGTGACGCCCAAAACCTCTTCGTTCAGATATCCGCCACCGCCGCACTTCAACTACGGTCCGCAGTCTAGTCAGACGTTCTCTGGCTTCGAGGACGTGGAGAATGACGATTTCGCCGATCAATCCGATGCGTCCGCATCCTCTTCGCATGAAGAGTTTGCGGGCTCTCAACCAGCCGGCACGCCACCGAGCAAGGATTACCATGCCGTCCTGGGAGTGAGCCGAGGGGCACAGCCAGCCGAACTCAAAGCCGCGTATCACAAGTTGATGAAAACTTGCCATCCCGATCTGTTCCCCGGCGACAAAGAGAAGGAGGCGCGCTCGAAAGAGATCAGCGAAGCCTATCAAGCTCTGACGAGCTGAAGAGAAACACATGGAGAATGAAAATGTTTTGGCAGAGCAAGAAAGCAGTGACAGTGAACGGTGAGAAGCCGGCTCCGGTTGCCGCAAGTCAACACGGAGTTGTCGTCGGTAATAACCGCGGCAGGCTGATTTTCAGCCTGGATGCCACAGCCAGCAGGCAGCCCACCTGGGACCAAGCCTGCGCGGTGCAGTCAACTATGTTCGACGTGGCCGCCGAACTGGGCGGGCTGGACGTCAAACTCGTCTTCTACCGTGGGGTGCAAACCTGCAAGGCGAGCTCCTGGACCAGCGACTCGAAGCAGCTCCACAGCTGGATGAACAGTGTCAGCTGCGAAGGCGGAAGCACTCAAATCGCGCGCGTGCTCACGCATGCGCTGACAATGGCGAAGACGTCGCGAGTGAACGCGCTCGTGTTCGTTGGCGATGCGATGGAAGAAGACCCGGGCGTGCTGTTTGAGCTCGCCAAAGAACTGGGAACGCTGCGAGTTCCTATCATCATCTTCCAGGAGGGAACGGATGCCGGTGCATCATCAACCTTCAAGCGGATGGCCAAACTTTCTGGCGGCGCGCATCTGAACTTCGATCTGGCCAACGTTCACCGCCTGCGAGAGCTGCTCGGAGCCGTGGCGGCTTACGCCTCGGGCGGACACTCCGCACTGCTGGCACACGGACGGCGGAGCAACAACGCCGAAGTCTTGCGGTTGACCTCTCAACTGAGTGGTTGATTGCACCGACGTAATTCGACCAAGCCTAGTGGAGAGCGCCCCCATGGGCGCTATCCATTAGGCACGGTTGAAGATGCCACTGCTCGTGATAGAGATTAGACTCGACTCTCTCTAATTTTTTCACGCTTACTAGTTTATCTAGTTATTACATCACATCTCCCAAGATCGGCTCGACATGCCTTAATTCAGGTCTTCAGAAAGTATCAACTATACAGTTAAGTACATTTTTGTTAAAAAGAAAAGCGCCACTACCGAGAGTGGCACCTTTCTTCCACTAACAGACGGTCGATTCTTCGGCGGCTTGGCGAAGTTTTTGCCGAAGCGTCTCAGAGGTCTCGCGCAGAGTCTCTTCGCACGCCTTAGCCAGCTCTTCGCAGTATGCCAGAGGAGCTTCTTCCGGCTTCAGTTCAACAAGCGCTTGCGCACAAGCCCGCTCAACATCACGAGCGAGAGCCCGCAGTGTTACGTTGTCCAGTCTGTGCGCGGAAAGCTCGCTTGCGTTCAAACGCGTACGAGCCTGCTCCAGCGCGGCGTTCAACCGAGCTCTAACAGCGGTACAACGTTCATCCAGAATCATGGCATCTCCTCCAAACTGCTCCTGCTGCATTGTGAGCAGAGCCGCTGACCGGGCGCAGTTGCGCCCGGCCAGCGGTCACAGCCGGCTTACGCCTTGGCGAACACGCCCACGAGCTTGATCGTGGCGGGAGCACCGTGGCGACCTTCGACCTCACGGGTCTCGAGTGCCACGAAGCGCACCTTCGTCATCTGGTTCTTCGTGCGACCGAGCGATTCGGCCGGCGTCGAACCCAGGTTAGCGTGCGGCAGAACGCCGTCCACTCCGTTGACGTTGAGCTTGAACTCATCGCCATTCAGACCCACCACCTGAGCGCTCATCGTCTGTCCGACGGCGAGCTTCTGCAGGTAGGCGAGCTTCGAGCTCAAGGGCACGCGGAAGACCTTGAACGACTTGTCGCCGTCCTTGATCTCCTGGTGGTGGGTGGGCAGGACAACGACGTCCAGTTTGCCACCGACCCGCAGCCGAGCCAGCTCCGTCCGTCCGCCACGCAGCTCGGTGAAGTGCACGCGACCCTGCACGCCCTCCACCACTTCCACGAGCAGTCCGTTCTCGTCCACCTTCTTGATCGTGGCGCCTTCGACGAGCTTGCCCTCATTGCCCATGGCCGCGACCGTCTCTTCCAGCTTCCGCTTCGCTGCCCGATGAGCCTTGCGCTCCTCGTACTGGGCATGCTCCGCCTTGGCCTGCTGGCGACGATTGTACTCGTCCAGCTCGACGCCACGCAGCTTACCGTCCACTTCGCTCACCACGAGCGGTGGCACCGGCACTTCACCCTTGGCGATGGCAGCGAGCCGCGCATCACGCTCAGGACGCGTCTTTCCGGTCAGGTCCTGCGCCGGCACGAGCACCGTCAGTCCGTTTTCCAGCTTGACGAGCACCGCGCTCTGGTACGCCTTGCACACCTTGGCGCCGGTGATCGCTTCAACGGGGGTTTGATTGTTCGTTTCCATGATATCCTCTCTTTCGTTTGCCCGTGCTGGTGAGCCCCGGGCGTTGCTTGAAAAATCTGGAGTCAAGAACTTCAGCGCGGATTCCGACCCGCGCCAGCTGAAGGACAAGTCGTGCTGTTAGGCGACGACCAAGAGCCGGTCTTCAGTTCGGCTCACCGGAATCGAAGAATCCGATCCCGTCGTGCAACTCGTTGCCGAGTTGCCTTTGCCAGGAGCATCACCGAACGCCGCATCCAACATGTCGGTGGGCGTGCAGCAACCTCCTCGCAATTTCGCACCCCGCATCTGACCGGCGATAAGCGCCAGCCCGTGCGGGTCAGGTTGATTCGACTGCCTCATGAGATACCTCCAATTGCAGTTCGAGGTTGGTCAATAGCTGATGCGCTCGTCGGACAACACTTTGTCGTCCTGATCGAGGTTGAACAGCATTCCTAGGAAGGTGGTCGCATAACCACCAGACCGCAGCATGAAACTGATGTTCAGCACACCGTCCTCCGCGTGGTACGACAAGTACTGCAGCGGAATCAGTGCAGGACGGAACGGCCCGCCGAACTCGAAAGCCGGACGCTGCGGGAAGCGGCGCCGACCGTTTCTGCCGTTGTCGAAGTGTTGACGCGGACGCTTGGGCGGACGCGGCGTCAGGAATTGACGGGCGACGAACTCGTCGACCGACTCCGGAATCGCCTCGTGCAACCCATGCTTGCGGTACCACTTTTCCACCGCCGGATCCCGCATGAACAGCGGGACACCGTGTCCGACGTTGATCTCGCGGCGGATATGCTTTGCCAACGCCTGGTTGAACCAGAACGACTGGTAGGCGCCGATCCACAGCGAAGGCCCGGACTTCAGTTCTCGATCGATGATCTGGATCACCTCTTCGAAATTGCAGTGCTCCAGCGTCAGGTCGACGATGGCCTTCTCCACTGCCAGATTGAGAGTCCGATGCTTGTCCAGTTCCATCTTCATGCCGTGCCAGTATGGCCATTGGGCTGCCACTGGCTGACCGTTCTCGCGAGATTTCGCTTCCGCTCGATCCCAGTCCACGGCGAGGAGCTTCCGCACCTGAGTGGTAGCGGCGTTCTCGTTTGGAGATGTTTGGGTCAAGAACAACTTGATGGCAGCTTCAGCACCTTTGGTGATGAAGGCATGTCCGATGGACACGAGGTTCTGCCGTTGTCCCAACCTCTGCCTCCCGTAGAAGTTCGGGAATTTGAGGTCGCGCTTGTTGGTCAGCAGTTCCAGCGGATTAGCCAGATACTGGAGGATCTGGTCTGCTGTCATGCCTTGTGTGGTAACGCGAATGCGGAATCGATTGCCATTCAATTTGCCGCGAAAGAGGGGCCGGTCCGCAGGCAGAGGGTCCTTGATGAAGAACCCGGCGCGCGTCAGCATCTCAGGGCAGCAGTTGCGGCGAACGTGGTCGATGTCAACGTTTTTGATGTGAATACGTTGACTGGACTCGGACCAACGGTCTTTCTGTCCCGCGTACGTGATGTCCGCGCGCGGAATGTTGAGCAGCTCAGACACACCGATGACACCGTCAACGGTGGTCAGTTGCCGCTTTACGAGTGTAACGGAAACATATTCGCCTATCGGCGCGTTATTTTGCCTCGCTTCGTCTAGATCACTTTCGAGGCTCACAGTTGTCTGCAAGCCGTCGGAAGTATTCTCTTCGACGATGAAATCAGAAGGGGAAACCTTGATCTTGGCTGGTGGCCGTTCTCTCTCGCCGACCAGTCCAAGGTATGTCTCTAGCTCCAACGGAACAAAGTTGTTGGGCTGAAACAAATCAGCAGGGTAAGACGAGTTCATGTGACGTCCTTCCTTTTGGGGGCATCGTGAGCCGAATCACTGATTAGCGACCGACTCGCGAAACCGACTGAAAGCAAAAGCACAGTTATTCCGCGCTGCTCGGAAAGGACGGTCTATCTGACCGTCGGTGTCGTCCCGTCAGCACCGGAGGTTAGCCGGGCCGGGAGACGACGATGTGGCGGGACACGGTCAATGTCCGCACCACGGGTTATGGTTTCCGCTCGTGCTACACGCACGAGAGCAGGAGTGCCGAACGCCTAAACTGCAGGGCGTGGGCATCTTAAGCGGGTTTTTCTACGCCGGCCGAACGGAGCTGGGAGCATAGTCTTTGTCAATATTGACCCAATGCTCGCCCCTGGCTCTTATCGGCAGACGGTAGGTTGTGGGGGTTCGCCCCAACACTTCAATCTCGATACAGTCGCCCACGACCACTCTGGCATACGCTTCGTTGGCATGCGGCCACGTGGTAAAACTCTCCGTCAACGACGGCAGAGTCACGTAGTGCACACCGTCGATGGCGTGGTAGGCATTCCAATGAGCGTGTCCGTTTAGACACAGAATCACCTTGCCGGAGCGTTCGATGACATCACGTATCGCCTCTCCTTGTTGCTCAGGATAGGCGGCGTGCTGCGGATAAGCTTTCTCGAAATAGAAGTTGCCTTTCATGCTGCCATTGTCCAGTGGAACATGCGTGAAGATGAGCGACGGTAGTTCGGCGGCTTCCAAGTCAGAGCGCAACCAATCAAGGTCGCTCACTGCCAGACTGAAACCATCGGACATGTGAAGCTTGGCGTTGGCATTCCAGAAGACGAGGTGATAACCGTTCATGTCCAGCGAGTGGTGCGCAAACGAGTGTTGCATCAACTCTTCGTTTTCGCCAAGCGAAAGCTTTGCCACATCATGGTTGCCCAGGACATGGTAGCGACGACCGGGAATGCGTTCGAATTGACTGCGCACTTGCGTGACATGTTGACGGTCAGCTTCTTCGTTTACTTCCGAGATGCGGTCGCCCAAGTCGACCGTGCAATCCGGTCGCAAGGCTTCAACGAAATCTCTGAACCTCTCCAGCAGCGGCAGCGCCATGGTGCCTTTCTTGGTACCACGGTCCGGACCGTTATGGATGTCCGTGATTACTGCCAGAGTAAGTTGCATAGCTGAACGGTGCCTCCTCGAACGCTACCTTACGATAGCATGCGAAGCCGACCAGCCTGATTTCGTGCCGAGCCCGCGGTCGGAGCGCAGATTGCCACTCCGACCGCGTTCGGCCAGCTCATCCCAGCAACGCCAGCAGGTTTGCCAGTACCTGCTCTTTGTCAACACCGACGGCCAGCTCAACCAGCTTTCCCTTGCCGGGAGGCAGTTGAATCAGGCGCCCGAGGGAAGCCCCCGAGGTTTCTACATCGATGTCGACGTACTCGAAGCGGAACAAGTCCGGACGGACCAGTGACATTGCTGTCGTCGGGTCCCACAGGTAGATCTGGCGATCCGCCTGCAAGCGCCACAGCTCGTAAGCCACGTGCGATGCACGCGATTTCTTGCCCTGCGCTTTCAGCTTGTTCAAGAGCTTCGCGTCGATAGGCAGTTGATTGGTCACGTCGAGCGAGATGAGGCGTATGAGAACATCCTGAGCCAGTACGCTTTTGAAGGCGTACGGGTCGCAGAAGACATTCCACTCCGCTGTTCCATCTACTCCACTGACCTCTCCCTGCCCCACTTTGACGTTACCCGGTACCCGAACGGCACCGCCCATGATGACGACCATGCGAATCTTGCTCGCCAGTCGAGGGTTGCGCTCCAGCACCTTAGCGAGCACCGTCATCGGACCGGTGCAGACTAGAGTGACTGGTTGACTGGCTCGTCGCAGAGTGCGCGTCATCATTTCCACAGCTTTCGCCGGCTTTCCGACATGGCCGAGCGCCGACTGGAGGAAAGGCAGCTTGCCGTAGCGCCTGGAGTCCTCTCGCCAGTCAGCCGGAAACGGATTGGGCATCTCTTCCGCCCAGAGACCGATTTCGACTTCCGGCGAGCCCAGGTAGTGCTCGATACTGCGCAGATTTTTGTATCCTTCATCCACGTAGCACAAACCACTGGTGATCACCGTGCCGGCCAGCCTCAGGTTGGTGGCACGTCTCAGCACCATGTTGGTGATGAGATCGTCCGAGTTGGCATCGCAATCATGCAACACCAACTGTTGTTGCTGTTTCAACATAAGAGATGCCCTTTCTAACGGGCTACCCGCCCGCTATTGGGTGGGCTTTTGAGCCCAGGTGAACGTCGTTGGGTCGAGCAACAACCATTCGTCGTCCGGATGGTCGTGGACGTACGCCCGCAGGCGCTCCAGACCTTCCGCGAACTGTTTGTTCTCGATGAGATGCAGAACCGAAATGCTCTTCGCCTCGGCTGCGGCCACACGGAGCTTGCCGTTGTGCCGTGTCCGTTCGTTCTCGGTTTTGCTATCCACATTGGTGAAACCGGCTGACGTAATCCAGCTCACCATCGACTCCATGGTCGGAGTGCGGGCTTGGTCGACTGCGATCGTTCCCTCGAAGAACTTGTGCTCAGGATCATTGACGATATGTTCCATGGCACCGTACTTGGAGATCAGCCAACCGCCTGGACGAAGAATCCGGTGGCACTCACGAAGAGCATCCACCGGACAATCCAGGTGATGAAGCAGATCCGAGATGAAGACCACGTCGAAAGTGTTATCCGCAAACGACTGATTGGAGACGTCTTCCTGTACCCAGATAACGCGGTCGGAGTCCGACTTCTGGCGCGCTTCTGCAAGCATACGCTCAGATTTGTCGGCACCAAACACGGTGCAGTCTTCGAGACTGAGAGCCAGCGGAATTGAAAAACGGCCCGTACCACAACCGATGTCCAACAGCCTGCTCGGCTGTTTTCCCACCAGTCTTGTGATCAAACGCACCATTCGTTCAGTGCGTTCAGGCGAAACAAATCCTCTGAGATCAAAGCCCCGAGCGACTTCATCTGACAGGTAGTTTACAGCGGGCACTGAGGGCCCACCTCCATTACAAGTCTTAGTCATTGTTAGCTCCTTACATGCTTGAACAGATCCGGCATGAAACAATTCCACGCACGGTAAGCAGGAAAGAAGGAGCCGTCCCTTTTAGCTACCTTTGGTCTCCCCTAAGACGGGGTGCTGATAAGTGACGGGTTCCAACCTGCGCCGTCCACGCTTTCGCGTGCACGGTCAGGCTGAGCGCCGTAATGGCGCTTAGCGCTATACAAAGAGGCGCTCAGAGACCCGCTGGTAAGCGAGTCAGAGGCGCCCCCTCATAGATACGGTTTTCCAGCGTGATTCGAAGCGCGCTGCTTCGGTCACCCTGGCTCGCCCGGATCGGCGAGAGATATGGCGATATGTCACCCTAGACGATTAACCAACGGAGGGTGACGGCGATGCCGCACTGGGCACGGTCTTCGGACACCGCGCGGATAAACGTGGCACACGGCTGGTAAGTCGTATGCCCTTGGTCTACCAGCGAGACGAACTGAAATCCGTGCTTGACCAGCTTCTCGGCGGCGAGGCGAATTCCCTGCGGCGGGTTCGCCTCGAGCAACTGATGGAGATCGCTTGTCTGCTCCGGTTTGGAGGCAAAGGCTTTCTCCGCAGCGCTGCCGCGATAGCTGATATCTAACTTCTGGAATGCATACGGTGGTACGCCCAGCCTGATGGCAGTCTGGTCGAACACATCGCCGTCGTAACCGTGAGCAACGGCTGCGGCGGCTCGCTCGGTCGTGATTTCGACGTTGCCCGGCCATTCGATGTCCAGGAGTTTGAACGTCTCATCATCGACTTTGTTGCTGCTGATCAGATCCGCGAGAAGCGATCGCAGCGGCATGGGCAGATGGCTTACACCTCTGCGCAGTTTGCCGTCGCGTGTTTCCGCTAGCTCATGGCAGACCGTGCCGCAAATGACGCAAGAGACCCGGCCGTCCGAAAACAGGTTGGCACGTCGTTCGTCTCCGTCATGAGCGCGAAGCATTCCCGTAGGGCACTCTGTGGGACCTACATATTGGGCTTTAGTTGACACGTCAGTTTCCCTTTCGGGTTGTTCGCACGAGACAGTTAATCTCGATGCGAGAGGATTAGGCGAATCCGACTGCGCAGTTGCATGCTTCAGCAGCGCGGATCACCTTTTATCAAAACGAGGTCCTGGCAAATAGATGACCTCTCCAAACCGGCGCCGTTGAGCGAGGTCGGCTTGGATGGGTTATCTGTGAATGAAATTCGCTGTCACTTGAAGCGGAGGCGCGATTTCCCTTGCCGTGACGGCACGGTGTTGAACGCTGCCCCACTGCACCTCAGGTAAACGATCTCCTCGCGGTGCAGTCAGATGGCTGGCTGTAATGCCGTGAGCCTCCTGAGCGAGATTCAGGTTGAATGAACCATTGTTGGAGCCCGAAGGCTGGTTTTTGTTGGACATATGATTTGGATTGCACTCCCCTCTTCATCCCAACCGCGCGCAGCAGTTGATTTGGTTTCTAAAGGCTCGATGGATGTTGCTTTGCGCTTAGAGAGATTGAGTTCCCGGATGAAATGAAGAATTGGTACCTCACCTTAAGAAAAGGTCAGCTTGACAAGCAAGCTTCAATCAGTGCCTGTATTGAAACTAAACATACATGGAAGAAGAGCCATGGGTGAGGATTGGAAACTCACACAGCACTAGAGATCCAGGCTTTTTGCCAGAAGTTGTAACTGTTCGCGCAGCACCCCCTGACAACCTGTCACAGTTGCGATGCAGTGGGGTTTTCCGCCACTTTCGCCCAGGCGACGCTGGCGCGGGTGACGCCAGTGCGCCGGAAAGGTAAGCTGGGACTAAGATTCCGACAGTTCGCTAAGCGCGATAGGTATTAAGTGAAAGGCTGAAATTTATGGCGTTCCCAAGTTGGCAAAGCCGCGCCAGCGGCCTAGAGAGGGCACCCATCACCTCTGCCTCTGCTGGCATCATAAACACCTGGATACCAGAGAGCCGCTTTTTCACATCACATTCAAAGCGCTTAATTTGCACCGGTCTACGGCTCTTTCTATCGTTTGGATATGCATTCCTCTTTCTTTCACACCAAGGCTCTTTAACTGTTCGACACGCCTGGCCTCTTGCTTCTGGCGATTGAAATGCTTCCCCACGGGAGCGCGAACTGTTGACGAGTTTATAGCCGCATAACCATGACCTGTCCGGCCAGCGCCTGATGCACTTACCGGTCTGGTTGTCTCTTTTGCCCCCACCGTGCTGAGTACGGTCGGTCGGCATTACTACTTGTCACCCAGGCAAAACGCGCCACTGATGCGGGTTGTCTGGACCGATCCTCATACCAAGCGCGGTACTCGATCTGCTTTCGATTACACGCGCAAGGAGAACTTTACATGCTCAAGAATATTCTGCCGAAGAACACCTCCGGTGTTGCTTCCAAAGTTTTCTCTGCTGTTTCGAGCGATTCTTCCAGCGATGTAGCACCAATCTCTAATCGGCGAGGGGTGTCGCAGGCTCTGAGTCGTCTTTCGGACCTGGCTCCCGGACGCGTCGAGCGTGACCTCAATGCCTCGGGTTTTGTGCGTTATCTGGTGGCTGACGGTGACGGGCTGTTCGACATCCCGTTCGCCGGTGACCCATTGGCGTACGCCCGCACATACGTGGCGCAGAAGGACACGATCGCCGCTCTGGGTCTGGAAAAAACCAAGTTCGTCGACGGCAAAGTCGCCAAGCTCGCCATCGGCAGCCGCGTCGAGTTGCAGCAGGTTTTGCACCTGTCTGACTACCCGCAGCCTGTGCCGGTTCGCGGCGGCTACGTGCACGTTTTCATCGACAACGCCGGACATCTGATTCAGGTCGAGTCCAGCGTCCGTCGTGGTCGCGTGCCGAAGAATCTGGGTAAGGTCATCTCAGCAGACGAGGCGATCGCCCTGGCCAAGGCTGCACACGGCGCAGAGATCTGCGAAGTGCGGCGCACCACTCTCGTGATGAGCAGTCACGAATGCAAGCAGCGCCAGCCCTCGACGCGCAAGCCCGCCCTGAAGATGAGCCCCTGCTACGAGGTTTTGCTTCAGTCGTGCGGCACGCCTGCGCCCGAGACCGCCACCGAGGAAACATCTACTGGCGTCTCCCAGAAGACCACTGCCGGCCGCCTGCCGTCTCTGAAGCTGTACCTGATCGACGCTCGCACCAAGCAGGTCATCGACCTGGGTGAGAAGCTGCGTTTCAGCCAGCACTCCAAGACACAGGAGGTCGCGCAAGAGCCAGCTTGCAAATACTTTCCCGTCACGCCCGACGCGAAAGTTTCGATCGGCAAACAGCTGATCGATTATGCGATCGCTGGTCTTCCCGACCCGACCGTGCTCGCCAACCAGCGCTTCCAGATGCTCGTGCCCAAGGGTGGGCAGTGGGTGCTTGTCAAAGCGAAGGCTGACGGGACCTTCAACTACGACCCCAAGGACGCCGAGTTCGATGCGGTGATCGTTTTCATCGCCCTGAACGAAGCGACCGAGTTGCAGGAGAAGTGGGGTCTTACCAAGCTCACACGCCCCATTCCGGTCTACATCCGTGACCGCGCCGTCCAGGACAATGCCTACTTCGACCCCGAGAACATGGAGATCCATATCGGTGTCGGCTCGGGCGTACCCAACGGTCTGCGCAAAAACATCGGCTGGGACAAGATGGTGGAGCGTCACGAGTTCAACGGTCACGGTGCCGTCACTCTGCAGACGCCGGGGCACGACCTGCCTGGCTCTCAGGGCGGAGGCATGCACGAGTCGACCGGTGACACGTTCGCTCTCGCGTTCGAGTATCTCGATGCGATCAAGTTTGCCAAGAAGCTTGGCCGGCTGCTCTCCATCGCCGACGTGAAGAAGGATCCGCGCATCATCGGTCCCTACACCATCGACGGTGGCATCCGCGTGCAGCGCAACAGCAAGCGCACGCCGCAGGATGAGACGGGCGAACCGCACGACGACGGGCTCATCTCGGGCGGCGCCACTTGCGACCTGCTCGAGGCGATGATCGTCAGCGCCAACGACATCGAGAAGGGTGTGGAAACCTTCGGGCGTCTGTATCTGGCGGCACTCTCTCTGGTGCCGGCGCACAAGGTCCTCTTCCGGGACCTGCTGCGTGCTTTCGTCACGGCGGATCAAACCCTGAACAAGGGCGTCAACCGCGCGCTGATCGAGAAGTCCTTCGGCGACCACGGCATCAAGCTCGCTAGCGAGCAGAAGAAGCCAGCGCCGAAGAAGCCGAAAAAGGGCCCGGGCAAAAAGAAGGGCCCCGGCAAGAAGAAGGGCCCGGGCAAGAAGCGCGCCCCCAAGCGCAAATAACTCGGTGCCGGCACCACCTTCACTGCTGGTGCCGGTGCGGATCTGTCCGTATCTAAAACTGCATCCCCGTCGCTGACGATAGTTCAGCCCGGTACAAATCAAGAGAGGAGGGAGAAAATGAAGCGTCAAATGACACTAGCGCAAACACGCGCTTGGTGCGCTGTTATGCACGGCGACCAAAAATACGGCGACCTCGACTACTCCTTCCACCTGGATGCAGTAGAGGCGGTCGCTGTCAGATTCGGATTCAAACGATGCACCGCCATCAGGAAAACGTGTCAGGCACACGACCTGATCGAAGATCGAGGTGTGACCCGCCTTTTGCTGCGCTCGAACGGATTCAGCTCCATTCAGGCCAATGCCATCTGGTCCGTCTCGGACGAGCCCGGTGCCACTCGCATGGAGCGCAAACACAAAACGTTGCCGAAGACACGGGCAAACCGTCGGGGAACCGTGGTCAAGCTTTGCGATCGCATCGCCAATCTCGAGCGGCAGCTAGCTGAGGGCAACCGCAGCAAGCACAAGATGTACAGGCGCGAACACGCCTACTTCCAACTGATGCTGCGCCACCCCAAAGAGAGTGATATCCGCGTCAAACGGATGTGGCTCCACATCGACCAACTGCTCGCACAGGGCGCAGTACAGTTCAACCTGCCCCTGCTCAAAGCCGCATAACAACAAGAGTGCACAAGGCACCGACCGAAGGGGGAATTTGTACGCGAGACAAAATTGTTATTTTCCGATTACCATTCCGCGGACCCACCGATGAATTCAAGGGCTTGCGACGCCACGGCGGATACGACGTATCCTGGATGACGCCGCAGCAGTTCGACGGACGGGCCCGAGTGATAGTTCTTCCCGGTTCAGGCGCCACGGTGCGCGATCTCGTCTACCTGAAACAGGCCGGCGGTGCCGAGATAATTCGGCGTCATCTTGCCTCAGGCGGGATCGTTCTGGGCGTCTGCGGAGGCTATCAAATTCTTGGTGAACGACTGTTGGACCCTGCGCACGGTCAAGGTGAGCAGGATTCCATTCAGGGGCTGGGCTACATCAAAGCTACGACTCTCTTCGGCCCGAAGATGCTCTCTTGCCGCACGCAGGCCAGACTACTGGTTGGCACCGGCAATGGTGGCACAATCGTGGGCGAAGAGCGCCGCTCTGGCTGCACATTTGCAGGCAATGGCGCCAATCCCGACGGTTTCCTCACCCTGCATGCCATAACCGGACGCGACATGCATGACGTTCAACCCACGGCCTGCGAACTGACCGCGCAGAATCTTCCCTGGGCTCCCGGACAGGAGAAGGTGGACGGATACGTCTCGAAAGACCGACAGATTTGGGGCACTTACCTGCACTGTATCTGCGACAACGAGGCGTTTCTTCGCACGTTCTTCAACTCAATTCGCTAACCTAGAGTCAGGACCACCATGAACACAAACGAAACGCCCAACCAGGCGTTGAAGGAGAGTGGCAACGCCGCCAGCACGTCGGCGCCGACAGCTGCAACCACAGCAGTCGACCCGTTCGATCCCGCCAGCTTCAAGGCTGCTAAAATCTCCGGCGAAGAGTCTGGCACCAAGCCTGACACGACCGCAGGAGAAAAACGCGTGCCCATCAAGCTGTTAGTGTTCGACATGGGGCATGTCTTCGTGCGCTTCGATTGGGACAAGGTCTGCCAGGGCTTCTGCGACAGAGCCAACATCACGCGCGCTGCTTTCAAGGCGGTGCTCGCCCACGTAGGCAGTCTCGGTTATGAATCCGGCAGATGCACCACGGAAAACTTCTTGCGCGAGATGAACGGCAAGATGAATACCGCATTGACGGTGGAGGAATTCACTGCACTGTGGAATGCCACGTTCGAAGAAGACCTGGAAATGGCCGCGTTGCTGGGAGAGTTGGGCAAGAAGTACCCGCTCTACCTCCTCAGCAACACCAACGAAGTGCACTACGCTCACCTCGAGGGCAGCTTCAACGTCAGCCGGCACTTCAAAGAGTCGCTTCTCTCATTTCAAATCGGTGCGGCAAAACCGCATCGCGCCGCATATCAGGTGATTCTCGATCGCAGCAAGTTGCAGCCTGAAGAGATTCTCTTCGTCGACGACCTGGCCGTCAACACGACCGCCGCGCGCGACACAGTCGGTCTGCGCACCATTCAGTTCGTCGGCATCGAGGACCTGAAGCAGCGACTGCGCGAGCAGGAAGTCACCTGGTAAAAGTCAGCTCCTGATACGTGTGCTGTGCTGCGGTGATGGATCGCTGCAGCACAGTTCCTACGCGGTCGCAGGCGAATTCGCGTCTGCGACCAGCACGAACATCTAGCCGGCTGCCTTCTTTCTGGCGGCTGGCATGTGCGTTCTCAGAACGCAGGAGAAACGGAAACATGGAAAAGTACCTCATCGCCATCGGCGCCGTCCAACACTCTCAGGGCGGGGTCGTCATCGCAGTCAATGCTCCCAGTGCGCAAGACGCTATCTGGATCTTGAAGCGCATGATCGACCGTCGCCGGCATCAGCCCTTCAACGAGCTGATCAGCATGTCACTGGTCGAGTCCTACGATGGTGCCGGACTCAATTACGTGGTCATGCCGGCGGACCGCTCCTCTCTTCTTTGCGGTGAGTGCGAAGGGACGTTCGAATCGCCGGTCAGTCACCGACTGGCCAAGAGCCTGGAGTACGTCATTCCGATCGGGCTCGTTTACGAGGCGGCACGCCAGGCGTAGTTAGCATTTAAGTAAGGCAGGGTGACTGACTCTACATCGGCACCCCGCCTTCTTTTTTTTGGCGATAAGGGCACCATATGCGGTATCACTATCAATTTCGAGTTTTTTCCACCTTTAAACCACTGCCCCACCGCCGCGCCAGCTATCCAACGTTGCGCCGGTGCCTGCGCCAGCTAGCGCAGAAGTGCGCGGCGGAGAATACGTATTAGATCAAAAAAGTTGCTCAGATCAGTTTCCAAACCCTCAGATGAAGGAGCTACTCTTTCGTCGTATCTATTAATTCATCTACGCGTAAGCCGCCCACAACAAATTTTGCATCTCACCGAGAGAGCGCTTGCACAGCCGGCAATTGACGCCGGTATGGCGCACGCCACAGAAAGGAATCTCAATGACCGAATCCTCGTGGATCATCGTCGCAATGGTACTGCTGTTTAGCGCGCGCGGTTGGTTCGAAATGTACCGCATGCTGGCGCGCAGGAGGAGCTTCGACCAGCTCGCTCTTCTCGCCGGGCTCATGGAGGATCTGACCAAGGCTGGTATTCCGTCCCAAGCGAAAACGCTGACCGAGTACGCCGCCGTGGAATTCTCCTGGCGGATAGCCAATGCCTATCAAGCAGCCGGGCAATTTTCCAAAGCTGCTGAGACTGCCAAATTGGCTCAGCCCAAAGCGCAGTCGTTGTTGGACCACACAGCTGCGAGAGCAGCATAACCAAGCCATTCTTCACTCAATGTTTTCGAGCCAGCAGCACGAGAATTGCTCCTGGAGCTCTTATCTACAAAGCAAATTAAAGGGGAAAACGCATGTGTGATATTTGCAAAACCGCGACAACGTTTTTGGTTCTGACTGAGAAAGAAGAGAAATATTACATTCTGCCTGGTGGCGGCGGACCGTATTACAGAAAGGTTAATTGCTGGCAGCAGCGAAACAGCGTACGACCGGGACAGACAGTGGCTCACGGTAACTTCGTGTTTGAGAAGGGCGAGTGGAAGTCCACCGGCCATTACACCCAACACCTGGTGCCACATCAATTCTGACCACTCCAGTGTGGTGGTTGGGCAAATTTCGACTCAGCCGCAGCATGACTGCAAGCAGTCTCATCGATAAACTACGCGCGAGGGCGGCATAAACTGCCGCTCTCCGGGAATTCTCCAAACTGCGTCCCTACTACACTAGTTAGCATACAGAGGCAGCGAAAATGAAATCAAGAAAAACAAGAGCGACAACCGTCTTCAGCTGCCGCTCTTGTTCCATCGCCATTAGTCTTCCACGCCGATCACGCTGAGCGCATGCAAATCAAGAGCGAATTTTTCCAGCGTTTCACGAAGGGCCAGGGACTCCAGCCACTTTGCCGGAATGCCCTCTACGCCGTAGAATGCGCCCGCCAACTGTCCGTAGATAGCGGCAGTGGTGTCTGCGTCATCGCCCAGATTGACTGCCAGAAGACAGCCGTCCGCGAAGGTTGTGCTCTTGTAGAAAGCCCAGAGAGCAGCTTCCAGCGATTTGGCCGCGTAGCCGGTGCCTTTGATTACAGGCGGTTCGGCACGAAAAGAGCCGCGCGCAATGGCGTCGATCTCCGGACAGAGCGGGTGTTCGCTCCAATACTGCGAGCCACCGGACGTAGGGCTGTACAGAACAGAAAGCAGCTCCTCTTTGCCTGCACCCTCGAGGGCGCCGACGATGAGAGCGGCATAGTAACGACACGCGTCCACAGCCACTACTGCACCATGCGTGGTGCGCGAGCTCTCTGCCGCTTTCTCGATGGCCACGACAGGACGGGCCGCGTAGACAAGCGGAACCGGCGCCAGGCGCATCAAGGAGCCGTTGCCGGCTGTCTTGGGGTCAGTCGAGCCGGCGACAGGATCGCCAGTTTGTTGAAACTGGTAGAGCGCTGCTTTCACCGTGTTGCCGATGTCGAAGCAAACGCCGTTGCTGCTCAAGTGACCTTCTTTGGCCCAGCGAAGATACCGTTGCATCTGATCGAGAGCATCGAACTTGCGCTTGGTCACCAGGCTTTCAGCCAGACACAGCGCCATGGATGTGTCGTCGGTCCACTGGCCCGCATTGAGGTGGAACGGTCCGCCGCCAGTCATATCGGTGACTGGAGCGAATGAGCCCGGCGCTTCAAATTCAACGGTTGTGCCGACAGCATCGCCCGCGGCCAGACCGATCAAGCACCCCAGGTATCGTTGCCATTGTTGCATTTGGTTTCTCCCCAATTGTACTAAGGCTCGACGCCTCGACCAAGCTCGTACGAACCAACCTTGATGTGCAGATTGCTTTGAGTGCGCAGCAGTTGCTTGATGTTATTGCCGTCCGGGACAAAGGTGGCAGCCAGTGAACCGACAAGCGCTCCTACCACGATGACGGCAGCCATCTTGTGACTGCGATCGCGGAAGGACGGAAGGGAGAGTAGCAAACCGCCTATCAATCCGGGCAGAATTGCCCCGGTCAACCCGTGATAGTTGCCCACTCCGAGAAACAGACCTGCCGCGATTGCGAACACCGCGTACAGGACGACAGAAAATATTTTCATGATTTCTCCAAATGTCGGGGCAGGGTCAGTGTTGCGAACCCTGCCCCGAACCGTTATTTACCGCCGTTCTTGCGACGCTCTTCCAGTGTAGCGAGCATCTTGAACGTGTTCTCGTTCAACTCGTCCAGCAAGTCAGAGCCATTGACGCCCTTGGTATGAACGCCGTCCCAGAACGCTTTGGCGGCAGCCGCACCGACGTAGGAGGCAAAGATGCTTCCCTTGTCGGTAGGCACATCGGCTTTGCCTGAGCGCAAAATCTGCGCCAGGATGTCGACCTTAGCCTGACGCGCACCGTTCCACATGGCGTAATCGCCGTTGGAGAGACCGTTGAGCGACGGCAGCTTCTCGCGAATCAGACACTTCGCGATCGTCGGCGCCACCGCTTTGATGTCTTTCGACGGGATGGACACGACGACAGAGCTCTTGCCGGAGCCGTCCTGCCAGGTGATGGCATCTGGCGCATTGCCGACAGCGTCATCAGCCAGTCCCCGCACTTCCTGCGCGTCCTGTTTCAATCCGATCTCGTCCAGACCGGCAGCGAGAATGTGAGCGCGAATCCAATCCGGCGGATGCGGCTCGAACTCCAGCTCCTTGTTGCCGTCCTCGGTCTCGTTGAGCGAGTAGACGGAGTTGGTGCGCAACAGCTTCTTCGCGTCTTTGACGCGACCGTTGCGGATCAACATGGCGGGAAACGACAGCAGCATCGACTTGCCGAACTGCGGGCCGGTGTTGAGCATGCCGCCCACGAGATCGGCGTCGATCTCTCCTATCGTGTCAGCGACCATCTTCACGAGCAGATCGAGCAGATTGGCGCTGAATTTGCCAATTTTGATCTTGTCGGTCGACAGCCTGAAGGCACCGGTTTTGGCACCGTTGATGAGCGCCGCCCGCAACGCTTTTTGCTCGTCAGACTCGAGTCCCTTCACGTCATTGTAGATCTGATGCCGAGACTCGTGGTTGCACAACGGCAGCCCGGGCGGCATCCAGCCTTGCATGTCGGAGGGCAGCATGAGCAGATGCAGTCCGATCGGACCTTTGCTGCCAGGCACCGTGCCCAGTCCCTGCCCGCCAAAAGAGGAGAGGAGGACGTCACCGACCTGGAAGGAGCTGGTCGGCAATGTGGGAACAACGTTGCCCGCCAGGGCCATATCGAGCGAGCCGGTTTGCCAGAAGAGAAAATTCTCTTCCATGTAGAAGTCGAGCGACTTCAACATCTTCTCGAAGCGACCGCTCAGACGCTGCCTGAAAGCATCTGTGTAAATGCTGAGAACACCGATGATGGGAGCCAGTTCTTCCGCCAACATCTGCAGCGCATGCTGCATCAATGCAGCAACAGGCACGCCCGGATTGCGCTGCGCCAGCTCTTTTACGATCTGCGGAAAAGCCTTTTCCACCTGCTGGCGCAAAGCTTTTACTTGCCTCTGATGAGCGGCAATTGCCGGCTGATAACGGGCATCCATCTGCTTGGCTGCCAGCAGCGCCGTCTCTTGCATGTCGCCGAAGAACTTCTCCATGAGAAAGTCAGATTGGCGCGAGATGATACGCCGCTGAATGATGTCGGCGCCGTCGAGCAGCCCCTGAAAATTGCTGTCCTCGACCTTGGCCACCGCCGGTTTGAGGAAATCCCAGAAGCCACTGCCTTGCGGCAAGAAAAACTTGGAGGCACCAGGGATGGTGATAGAAGGCGGCACGATCAAACGCGGCTTGCGCGTCTTTTTCAGCACCGTACCGACAAGGTCCAGGGGAAACTCATAGTCTTTGCTTCCCGCACCTTTGACTACAACAGAGCCGCAACGCTCTGGCAGCGCTCTGTGCGGTTTGATCGTCAGATCCAGTTTACTTTTGGGCATTTTAAAAACCTTCTTTCCAGATCGCGTTTTTTTAAACGCGCTACAGACAGAGCCCCTTTCGAGCGCTTGCTCACCTCGAAAGGAGCGTTGAAAATTTGGTCGACACCACTCAAATCAGCACACTGAGCGAAGGTACGTTGGCCACCTCTCGGTGTTTGCACCGAGATTTGAAAAAGTTAGTTGCGGTGGGAGGGTACTTGTCGGAGGCAGTGAAGTGACTTGAGAAAGAATCGGAGAGAGACCTGACCCTAATACAGTCAAGCGTGATCCGCACAGACATGTGGAGCCAAATAATGCACATTGAGCGGATTGAATGTGCGCTAACTAGCACAGATGCCAAGGACAACGACAACCGAGATTAGAGCCAGCCAATGAGGCGTTTGCCTGATGTGACTCATCGACTACATTAACTGAATGAATCATTTGGCAACAAAGCCCATCAAAAGCTCGTTTAGCCCTTGCGGTCGGTTATTATTTGTTGCGGCATCATTCGGATTGGAACCGCACGCGAGGAGCGAAAAATGATCAAAAATGCAGGATTGGGCGTCGGTCTTCTTTTTGCCGCCGCGGTCATGTTGACACCGTCGTGTTACTCACAGGTCGTCACAGGTGAATCCAGCAGCTCGTCAAGTTCGAGTCAGACCGTCGTGGACAAAAAGAGCTACGAATTCAAATACAAACAACGTCTCAAAAATTGGCACGAACAGATCGATACCGGTGTCAGCAAAGGCTGGCTCTCAGCGGATAAAGCGCAAGAGATGCGCAATCGCCTGGCTCAATTGACCACATTAGAAGCTTCGGTCCGCTCCAAAGGCTATCCCAAGCCGGATCTCGATGACATGGAAAAGCAGTTCAATCAGTTCAACATCGACTTGAGCCACGCCAGCGAAACCAAAGCAGCCACTAAGACCGACGAAACAAAGAGCGAGCAAAAGTAGCTGTTCAACTGAGAACAACCTGCTGCAACCGTAGCGCCAGCAGGTTGTTCAAACGGTTGCCCTTGATTGCTCAAGCAGCCAATGGCACCGCATGCAATATCACTACCGGATCGCTCGGGTTGAGATAAACCGTCCGACAAAATTTTGAATCATAGCGCTCTCTTGTAACGCAACTGAGCAACTTGCGCGACCCTCGCTATGCGACCTGTTGAGATCGCCGGCAATCCCGTGTGGACAGGCATTTCAGCCGAGTTCCACTGGCATTGGCCGGGTGCGAAAAAGTGGTCCCCGGCCGAGCCCGTTTGCATCTCAGTCCGCGGCAAAGCTTGCACCGCGCACCATCTCAGCTTCATAAGCTGCCTCTCTTTTTTGCTGCTTCATCCCTAAAGAAATTAGAAACCACTTGAGAGAACTGTGTCTCTTTCGTAAGTTTCTTCTTGTTATCTATCTCTGACTTTCTGGCTGTCATCAACTCGCCAAAAACTCAAGTCATCGCTGTACTCGCAAATCACCTTTCTCGCCAAACAGGCGATCAAACCGAGCCGACGCGCGTTCACTGCTTGCTGCGACAGCCGACCACGCAGTGACCGCGACTCGTCTTCTGGAGGAATTACATGTCTCAAAACGCGTCTTCGCTGACCCAAACCTGGGTCGTTCGCATTTTTGCTACCTTGCTGGTGGGTACGCTCGGCTATGCCGCTGCTGACGTTCTCGCGTCGCATGCCTTCCACACCCAGCTCGCGCCTCTCTACTCCGGCGCTGTCGGAGTGCTTGCGGCCGCTGTGATGCTGGCACTGATTTGGAAACCGACCGCTGCCGCCAGTGACCTGATGGGCATCAACACCTCGCTGGCACCGGCATTCAAGGGAGGCAAAAACCTGAAAGATGCTTCCTGTTCGATCGCGGACCGCACGCCCAACGCCAAAGGTCCTGGTGGATCTTCGGGCGGCAAGACTACTGCAGCTCCGACGAGCAAACCCGCAGGACGAGCCAACACCGCTTCGCTCGCGCCTGCTCCCGCCACGATTCCTGCTGACGGCATCATCGCCAAGACCGGCAGAATCAGCGCGCAAGCTACCAAGGAGAGTGATGGCAGCATCACTGTCACCATCAGCACCAACGGTATCAGCAACAGCCAGCTCAAGGGCAACAACGGCCTGTTCACTCGAGTGAACGGAGTCAAAGGTGTCCGCTGGTCCGCGCACAAGAATATCGGCGAGGGCAAGAAGCAGGTACAAGGCACCATCGCAGCCGACTCGAAGGAGACCGGCGCCGCGTTCGACAACATCAAGAAGATCGTCCAGCGCTACGTCTAAACCACGGCTGGGACATTCTCTGGAATTTGCGCAGAAACCTGTTGTTGCTAGGTAAAACTAATTGACCGCCGGTTTCTGATTTTTACTTGGGCGCAGGGAGGCTGGATCGTCATCGACTCAATCGTTGTCGATTCAGCCCGCCCTGCCGCTCAAGCTAAATAATCCAATTTTTTTGGCCAGCTTTGCTATTTAGTATAGTATTTAAATCCGTCTGGGCACGGTTGAGATGACCAAGCACAAGCCCGACTAAAAATGGCTATGCCAGCCGTCCAACAAGCTTGTTGGAAGTGTCACCTGCGTTTACATACTATAGGGAAATCGCCGTAGCCAATTCGCCACACCTGAAAAAATCCAATGTGGCGGCGCGTTTGCGGCAACGAGCGCAGCTGTTGAGTATAGGGCAAGCAGTACTGTTGACGAGACCGTGGCAGTGGCAAAATGAAGGTACCCCCCAGCCGAGCTGCCTTTGCACGCAGCCGCTATTATCGGAGACAGAACAATGATTCGAGATTTTTTTGCGGAAATGCTTTATCCGCAATGGGACGCTCAGTCCAGGCAGCGTCTGAGCCGCGTCGGCGAAACGAGCGAACAGCATGAGGCGCCGGAGATATTGCCAGACAACGCGCTCGGCGACGCAATTCTCAGTAAAGAGCGCACGGATCGCGAACATATCGTCAACCATGCAGCTTCGAGCTACTGGAAAAACGAGTTGGAGTTCGCCCAGGCGTTAAAACTGAATGAAGCAGAAGCCCAGGCGGAAGAGCCATGTGAAGCTCAGGCGAGCACGCCCGAGCACTGGACCCATGAAGACGTAGTAACCGAGATGCTCCTGCGCAGCGCCAAAGGCAGGGCTGACTTTCATTACAGTGAAACATTCGCGCCACCTCAAGAAGACGCAGAGTTTGACTGGATCGGCTTTGACGACGCGGATGACCAGGAGACTCGCATCACTATGGCGTCCAATCCCAGCTGTCCGATCGCTGTTTTAGAGTTGCTCGCTTGCGACACGAATGAGCGCGTGGCACGCATTGCCGCCTACAACCTGCGAACTCAATTAGGCCGAGCCGTTTAGCAATCTTCTCCACTGCCATCTGCGGTGCCACCGTCTGCGATGGCACTGCACTCTTTTGTCGCCACTTTTCGCCGCGCAAGCGACATGATTTTAATGCGCCTTGGGTGGCACAATGTAGGGGTACTGTCGGCAGGACGCCAAAATGAAATACACCCATACGCAATCGGTTCCGATGCCCGTCCTATTTGGAGGCGGACTCGTCGGTTGGCTCACCACCAACGCCATCAAGAACCCCTTCGCCCGCACCCTTGCCACTGGCGCTTTAGCACTGACCGGGGAAGTTATGCGCTCACTGGCAGTAGAGGTCGGCGAAGAGGAAGTGCACATTACTTACGGAGCCGGATTGGTTCAGAAAAGCTTCAAACTGAGCGAGGTCGAAAGCTGCAAACAACGCCGCCTGTCGCCCGTACACGGCTGGGGTATCCACTGGATCGGTAACGGCTGGCTGTATAACATTTACGGACTGGACGCCGTCGAATTAAACTTCAAGAACGGCACCGTCGCTGTCATCGGCACGGACGAGCCTACGGAGTTAGAACAGGCGATCCTGGACCAGCTCCGCACACGCCGCTTCGTCGATTGATTGACTGCAAACCACTGGCGAGCGCAAAACGCCTCGCCGTTCCAACCATCTCTGGCGGTTCGAACACCAGGCATAGCTGTTATTTGACCGGCCGACTGGGCAAAATGGTCCTCTATTATGGTTTCTAGTACCGAAACCGAGAAGGAAAAGCGCCAGGCGACGGTATTCGCGAGCGCCTTCCTTCTAATTACCAGGTGTGCCCAAACCAAACGTACAGTCCGTTGTTGCGCGCACCCTGGTTGCCCATCGACCAACCGACATCAAAACCGTTGTTGTGCGGTAAGCCGACAGAGATTCCCGGTGTGACATAGCCGAAACGATCTGCCTCTAATCCAGGACGATTCTTGCCGGACAGCCAGTCGGTAACGAACGATATTGAAGCACTGTGGATGGTGGCAAGCGGTTGCTCGATACCAGCCATAATGCCCGCCTTGCTGCCGGTGTTATCGGCGCGGTTGACCAGTCCGTACCCTCCGAAAGTCAGGCGAGGCCCGTATTTACCGCTAAATTTCTCGCTGGCGTTGGCGTAAAGCAAAGCGAAGGCATCGCTGCCCTGCCAGCGATTAACCGGCAGATAGCTCACGCCGCCCGCCGAAAGAGCGAAATTCTTTTTCGTGTAAAAGCGCCATTTGATGTTGGGCTGGATTTCCGCCGAACTCGGGTCGCTGGAGCGGAAGTAAGCAAAGTTGGCGCCCACTTCTACGGTCTTACTTACGCCACAATCCAGGCGCGGTAAGACAGTCTCATAGCCACCTTGTGCCAGAGGAGTGAAGCGCGCTTCCAGATCTTGCTCGGTGTAGCAGTGTCCTGAACTGACAGTGTCGGTGGTAGGCATGTTGAAGATCGTCGATTGGGCGACCGCGGTGCCGGCCATACAGAGGATGGCGGCTAACGCCACCAGATGCTTTTTCATCATTTTTCTCCATCGTAAGATTAGGCACCATCGGTGCCACCACGCGCACCAGAGGCGCGGTCGGTGTGTGAATCACCAGCGCGCCGGTGCCGGGTTCGGGACATAGCCCGAACCCGTATGCGGCGACGCTTTACTGCTTCGTAACGAGCGGCTGTCCCTTGAAGTTGATCTCGCGGATCAGCTGTTCTGACTTCGCTGTCAGCGCAGGCGGCACTGGCGCATACAGCAGAGACTTGCTCACAGACTGCCCATCATGCGTCATCCACCAGAGCATGCCGGCCAGAGCAGTGCCCTTGTTCTTATCGGACTGGTTTTTGTAGACGATGATGTAGGTAGCGGTCGTGATCGGATACGACTCCTTGCCACTGGTGTTGATCAGGTTTAACCGCAGGTCGAGTCCTGACGGTATGGCGCTGAGAACGGAAGCCGTGACCGAGTCCAGAGTTGGTTCGATGAAGTTGCCCGAGCTGTTCTTCACCAGTGCCGTGGCAATCTTCTTTTTCGCTGCAAAGTTGAGGTCCGTGTAGCCGATGCTGTACGGATTTTGTGCCAGCGCAGCCGCGACACCGTCATTGCCGGCAACACCCAGTCCCACAGGCCAGTACAACGCGGTGCCCGTACCGTAGGAGGAGCGCCAGGAGGCGTTGGAGCTGAGAAACGAGGTGAAACCGAATGTGGTGCCGGAGTTGTCGCCGCGATGCACTGCGATGATCATCTCATGGCGTCCCGACAATTCAGGGTTGGTGCTGACCAGGGCAGGATCATCCCAATACCTGATGGCACCGATGTAAATGCCCGCCAGCTGATCGCCGGTCAACTTCAGCCGCGCCTGCAGGTTGGGGATGTTGTAGGCGACGGCGATGGCACCGAAGGCGGTGGGAATGTGAAGCAACTCTCCGCCCTTTGCTTGCGCCAGTTGGTCGTTGGACATGGCGGCATCGGAAGCACCGAAATCGCCTTCCTGGTTCTGGATGGTAGAGATACCTTGCCCGGAGCCCTCAGGCGCGTACTTGACGTTGACGCCGGTGTGTGCCCTGTACTGCTTCCAGAGGGGCATGTACAGCCCCACCGGGAAGGTACCGCCCTTACCGTCCAGCTCTTTGGTATCGCTTGTCGGCAGCCCTTGCAGCGAAGTGAAGGACGTCTGCACGTCCTGCACTTTGGCGAAGTCGTCGGCTTCCTGTTGTGCCGGGGTATTCGACTGGCTGCAGCCCACGAGGGTGACGAGGCACCCCAATGTCAGAATGAACGTTGCTGTTTTTCGCATATGTGTTCTCCCTTCACCGTTGGTGCGGTTACAGTCCATATCTCTTCATGTGGGGGCGCAGCCCGAACAGCATGCACAGTGCCACCAGAATTGATATCACCACCGTGCCGCCGGCCATTAAGCCGATGCGGTCGGTGCCTGATTTGACGTCTTCCTGGAAGTGCTTCTTGTTGATGTCGAGGGTGGCATGCAATCCGTCCTGAAATTTCTCGAAGGCGTAATTGCTCTGCCCCTCGTCTTCGCCGGTGCACAGCGCCACCGCTTCGTCATGCTTGCCCTGTTTTTCCAGGTTGCGAATCTGACCGTCGATGGCCACATACGCTCCCCACCAGTGCAGCATCTCGATCGCCGATTCGCGCTCACCTTTAAATGTGATGTTGCGCAACTCGTCCGCAATCGCACCGGAAGCGGAGCTCTTGTCGGCAGTCTGCTCCTTTTTGGCAGCTGCTTCCATGGCGTTCACGGTTTGTCCGTTGCTGAGTGTGAGAACCCCAGCGGAGTCTGTCTTGAAGGCCTTTTCGTACTGTACCTTCAAGGGATCATCCAGAAGCCATGCGCTTTCAGCCGCGTTGCCACTGAGAGCAAGTGATTCGCCTTTGAGAAGGGCGACGATTGAGTCATGCGCATCTTCTTTAACGGCATGCAGCTCGCGCGATTCCATGAAGAAGTGGAAGCCCATCCAGAGGGTGAACAGCCCCGCCAGAGCGATTGACGCCAGGCTCGGGATGGAGAAACGGCGCTTCGTCTTGTTGCGCACATACCACCAGCCACGCAGGTTCCACAGAACCAGACCGCCACCGCTCGCCAGAAGAAGGAGCAGGCTCACCCATGAAGTTTCGGACTGGTGCTTGTACACCGATTCGAGAACATCAGAGTTCGCTTTATCCAGCTGGTCGGCGGCAGGCAAAGCCTTGGTGCGCAGAATCTCCTCCGCTTTGCGGAAGGAAGCGAGGTAAGCCGCATCGTGCCGTTCGTGATAGAGACGGGCAGCGACGACGGTCTCCTTGAACTCGTCCAGCGATTGCTGCAGTGAATCGACGGCATCGTCTTCGGCGGCATAGGTAATGTTCTTTGCTGCCGATTTCAGTTCGTCGTTGAGGGTGACACGCCAATCCTCGTAGTCTTTGACCGAGGCGTAGTTGGCGCCCGGCTTGCCAATCAGTTCGTTGGCGACGTCGGAGTGCATCTGCAGGATGGCGTTCTTGATGTTGTAGGCTGCCTGAACCGACGGCGCAGCGTCCACGCCGACAGTCTTCATGGCGTGCTTGTGCTCCTCCGTGCCGGAAACGGCGATCAGGCAAAACAGGGCCGCCAGCACGAAGTTTCCATAAAGGATCGTGCGCAAGGCTAGCGGAGTCGATTTGTCTTTCAAACTGAGAAATTTGAACATTTGAAATATCTCCTTTCAAAACGGACGAGGCGCCCTCATGGGCGCCTCCCTGTTTTGTCCTTACGGCTTCACCGCTTCAACGTTGATCTGAAGATTGGCAGTCTCATTCAGATGCAGCACAATCTTGTCGCCGACCTTGAGCGTCACAGGCGTGCTCGTCACTTTGACGAAGGCGCTGCCATCTGCCGGCGCCACCTGGGTGCCGTTGGAAGAGCCGAGGTCAACAACCTGGTAGCTGCCATCGGAGGCGCGAGTGAAAGCGCCGTGATGACCCGAGATGGCATCCTGAGCCAGGATCAGATCGTTATCGCCGCGCCGACCGAACGTGACCCGCTCCTGCTTGAGGGCAAAGTCGATCGTCTTGCCGTTGAGGTTGCCCGTCAGCTTCAGCGTTGCCGGGAAAGTGCGCACCGGAGCAGGCGCCACCGCAGGCGGTGCAGCCGCAGCCGCCGCCGGCTTGGCCCCGTCGTTGGGACTCTTGCCGCAGACGACGCAGAAATCGTCGCCGGGCTCGAGCATGCCTTTATGGCAGTGTGGGCACGGTGTGGCACCGGCCGGCGCGCTGGCAGCGCGAACCGCTTGCACCGGCGCAGCCGGGGCAGGCGCTGCGGCAGCGGCCTGACCGTGCTCGTCAACGAGCAGGTTGCCGCATTCGGGGCACGCTTCGTCTTTGTCCGTCGAAGTAAACGACGGATGATCTGCACAATGGTAAGTCATAACATTTTCCTTTTCTTTGCGCGCCAGGTCCGCCCATGAGGGAGAACCAGCATGTGCGCAACGTTAGTTGTTCGTCTTAACCACTTTGGCAGTCTTGACAGATGACGTGCCCAGGCGCAGTGTGGCTGCCTTGTCGACGGGGCCGGCCTTCAGTTTGACAGTGACGCCGCCGTTCGCTTCTTCCTTGACGTCAGCCAATCCCCTGATAACGGCGGTCTTTTCGGGGTCGTTTTTGGCCAGCTCAGCCGCGCGTTGCAGCTTGAGGGTGGCTGTGGCGTTGTCTTTGCGGTCGAGAGCATCGAGTGCCGCTCCTACCACTTCCGCGTACTCGACGTCGCCCTTGACACGCGCCCGGCAAAGCGGCACGCGCACTGACTTCGGGTCATCGACCGTGGTCCACGAGCAGTCGCACATGTACGGCGTGGTCTCGACTCGCTGACCGTTGTACATGTACGAAACCCACGCTTTGAACGGACGAGCATGGTCGCCCACGTTCTTGGCCGGCAGGGCAAACTCGAGGTAGTACTCGCGCCCGGCTTCCGAGAAAGCGCCCAGCGGGAATGACTTGGTGATGCCCTTGCTGGTGTCCGTGGTTTCGGTGCCCAGCAGGTTTTGCATGGCGTCATTGGCGTTATCGGAGGCGCTCAGGCGGCACTCTTTCAGAGTAACGCCCACGGCCGGAGTCCAGACGTGCAGTCTGACGTCAGAGATGACGTTCTGCGCGGCCTGGTCGATGAGGTCGGCGAAATCCTTGACCAACTTGGCTGGCTCTTCGATGAACTCGGGCTTCTTGCCCTTGGTCATCTGGCTGATCATGTTCACCTGAGGGAATTTGAAGTCGTCGTGCACTCCGCGAGCGTGCACCTGAAGCACTACACCTCTGGAGGCTTGCTCCTGATAACGAGCCAAGGACGCCCGAAGCACATCATCCGTTTCACCCTGATTGTCGCCGTCGGTGAGAAAGATGACGCTGCCGGCGGCAGTGGGACGCTTCAGATGCTCTTCCATTGCCATATCGAGAGCGGTCGACATTTTTGTGCCACCATCGGCTTCGATGTCCCGGACGCGCTTGATGGCGATCTCCTTGTTTTCGGATGTCGCCTGGCAGAGGTGCACGACCGCGAAGGCAGAGCCGCTGAACGTGATCACCGCAAACCAAACATGCTCGGGCAGCCGTTCGATGCCCTCGACGATCGCTTTCTTGGTGTTGAAGATCTTCGACTCGGGGTTTTTCATGCTGCCGGAAGTATCGGTGACGAAGATCATGTTCTGGTCGAGCAGCGCGGCCAGGGCTGAGCTGAAGCCCTGCGGCGTAATGAGAAGGCCGCCACCAATATCAGTCGCGCCTTTCCTCAGGGTGCAGTTGAAGTCGGGAGTCACCACGATAGAGGGAGCCGACGAGGTTGCTGTAGTCATTTCAAATCTCCTTTGTTTTTCCACAAAACATCGGGCTGCCGGGCATCATCAAGCGCCCGGCTAGCCGTGATCGACAGTGCACTCACTATGTGAACTGCACAATTACCGTGATGTTGTCCCCGCCGTCCTGGTCGTTGGCAGTGCTGACGCACTTCTCGGCCACGGCTGCAGCATCTGCACCGGCAGGAAGCGTTGCCAGCAAATCCAGCAAGCCTTGAGGTGGTTGGTTCTGGTGCGTGTGCTGACTGTTCCAGAAACCATCGGTGCACAGAAGCAGAGCATAGCTGTTTGCCAACGGCATCTTGCATATGCCCGGTACGATCTCGCCGTCTTCTACTGGTCCGAGCGATTGGTAGATTGCGTGAGAGTTGCGTCTGATTTGCGTGCCTTCGTCGGGCGTAATTTCTTTCGCTTCCACCTTGCGCTCGACCCAGGTGTAATCGCCCACGAGAAGCGCTTCTCCCTGCTCAATCGTCATCAGCTTGGCATCTACCATCTGGTTGACCCAGGAGTGATCCTTGCTGAGAAGTTTGGCAGACCAACTGCCTTTTTCGCGATTGACGAGATAGGCACGCGTGTCGCCCACCCATGCCAGAGCAGCCACATCATCAGCAGCGGTGGCGCCGTGCGCCGTGATGCTGACGATGAAAGTTGCTTCCGGTGGCTGCTTGCGCTTGCCCCGCTCATCCAGTTCAGGAATACGCGGTAGCGCCGCCACCTTACTTTCGGCAGCGACAACCGTAGCCAGCGCTACTTTCTCCACATCGGTTTCACCTGAGCGAATTTGTGCTATCGCTTCGGCAAGCGCCGCTTCACAAGCGACTTTCGACGTGATTTCGGAATGCTCGGCGGAGGATACACCATCGCTGAGGATTCCGATTGAGAAGCGACGACCGCTTTTCGATTCCGTGGCAATGACCGCGAAATCCTCGTTGCGCGAGTGCACCTTGCCGAGAAAACTGCGCAGGGCGAACTTGGCGCTGAGAGTGACACGGAAATCATCACGCTCGCAGTGCGTCACCACTACTTGATTGCCGCAGTTGGTGCAGACCCCGTCATCATCGACGACAAACTGCGGTCCGCAATCCTGGCAAACAAGCTTCGGCTTCGGGTGAGCTGTCGGCGTCGATGCCAGTTTTGGCGGAGGCGCTCCCAGCTTGGGCTTTTGAAACAGTCCGCTTGGCTTGGTTGGTGGCGCGGCGGCAGGCTTACCACCAAGAGCCGGCGGTTTGAACAGCCCGGTACTTGCCGGTTTAGCGGGCGCCGGCGCGGGCGCAGGCTGAGCCTCAGCCTGCGCCAGGGGCGCTGCGCAAATGCCGCAAAATTCGTCACCCGCTTCTACGGGTGAATTGCACTTTGGACACTGCATGCGTCCTCCTTTACACCGTCGTCCAGGGACGGATTTCATTGGCGCGGTCGACAAAGGCCAGGAATTTCTTCTTGTCGGTACGCACATAGTCAGCGCAGAGAAGAAGTTCTTTCTCGGCGGCAAAACGCAGAGCTTTGCCGTTCAGATTAACGCCCAGAATCGTGGCGGCAGCGCCTTTCTCTGTCGTGAGGACGCCACGCTCCACGGCTGCTATCGCGGCAGTGAAGAAATCCGCACGCAGTTCGGACATCTGCAGGTTGTCGCCCGAGATGCGCTTGAGCGTGTCGGAAGCATGATTGAAACTGTCAGCATCCGGCGTATCACTCAAGATGGTGCGCACCTTGAGCATGAGCGCCGGAACAAAGGAGATTGATTGAGGTAGAACCCGTTCGTACGCCTCGGCAGCAGCCTTGACGTCGCGGGTTTTGAGGCAGCGAGCCAGCCCGAAGGTAGCGGTCACGAACGTGCGATCGATACCAGAGACCAACTCGTAGTAGCGAATAGCCGTGTCGGCATCCTGGTGGAGTTCGGCAGCCAGTGCCAGAGCCAACTTGGGAGCGATCTCGCCGGGCACTTCTGAGTAAACAGCGTCGAAGTGCTCGCGCGCTTCCTTTACCTGTCCCTGTGCCAGAAGCAACCGACCCTTCACCCAGATGTTGCGCCAATCGAACGGATCACGCTCGATACGGAATGCCAGCAAGCGGTCCGCTTCCTGGAATGCCTGCTGAGCGGCCGTCCTGTCAGACGTGGTGGCAGCCTCTTCGGTCAACGCCCAAGCCAGGCGGAGAAACGCCTCGGCCGAGCTGCGACTGAGTTTGGTTACTTTGAACGACCTGAACGAAATCGCTTCGTTGAGACCGGTCACCGTCACAGTCATATTGGTAGCGGCCGGAACGCTCTGTCCCCGAGAGTCCCAGATTTCGCCAACGGCTCCCAGCTCTTCGCCGGAGTCTGACGCTACCAGGTCACCAGGTCGCAGAGTGCCGGAGGTCACTTCCAACACCAAACCGGCCTTACCGGAGTGGTGTCCGGCACCCTTGCTGGCGCCGCCGGCGGGAGAGAACTGCTCCACAGCCTGGCGCAGCAGCTTCATCTGCTCTTCCCTGTCTGTCAGAGCGAGAGCGGCTTCGACTTGCCCGGCCGCCGGATCGAACAGATCGGTCTTCAGCTCGGGCACCGACTGGTAGGTCGGGGCATCAGAGTTTTTCAACACGTCGGGCACGAACTCCGTGCTGACGACGTTGCGATGATTGGACTCCTCGGCGTCGATGGAGACGATCTCAGAGAGAACTCCGAGAAGCTGGTCACCCATCTCGTCGGCTGTCTGGAAACGCTGATCCGGGTCTTCGTGGCAGGCGCGCAGCAAGAAACGATAGAACGATTCGTACTTGCGGAAGAGTGGCTGCTCGTCCGGGGTGGGCAGGCTAAACTCATACTTGCCGGACACCCAGTTGTCGTTATCGTCGTACGTGCCGGTCCACTCGAAGTTCATGCAGAGCACGGCAAGAATGCGCCCAAGTGAATACAGATCGGACGCGAACGAGGCTACCGGATTGTCATTGCAAGCTTCGAAAGCAGCATAGCCGTGCGAGTAAGCCGGCGGCTCGCTGGTCTGTTTCAGGTCGATGCAAGCACCCACGTCGATCCAACGCACGCGATCGCCCTGAACCATGACGTTTTCCATCTTGCCGTCGCAGTAAGCGACCTTCCTTTTGTGAAAGTACCCCATGCCGGGCAGGGCGCCAAGCACATAGTAGATTGCCTGCGTCACGGGCAAGGGCTCATCATCGTGCTCGGCCATCCACTCTTTCTTCACCGCCTTGAGCGTTTTGCCGTCGATGAACTCCATGACGATGAAGGAGCGCAGGTCGCCTTCGTCCACCTGATGCGTAACGAAGTTGTAGATGCCGACCACACCAGGATCAGACAGGTCAGCGAGGAACTTTCTCTCCTGAACGGCGCTCGCCATCTGCTCCGGATCCATGCTGTTGAGCAAGCCCTTCAGCACGACCGTGCGCCCGACGAAGGTGTCGTACGCCAGGTAGATGAGACCGAAGCCACCACAGGCGATGGCGCCATAGACGGAGTACTGTCCGCCTACCAGCGTGTTCTCCGCCAGCGGCTCGAAATTGAAGCGCGTGCCGCACTTGGGGCAGATGCCTTTGTCGATCAGCCTGCCATCAGCGCCTTTGCGTGCCAGGTTTTGCCGCTGGGTGCGTCCGGAGTTGATGTAGGTTTTGCAGTTGGGGTTGTAGCAGACTCGCTGCGACTCAGGCACGATCAGGTCGGCCTTGATCAGAGCGGTCATATCGATGGGAGCCTGAGGCTCCATCTCGACGAGTCCGGCGGCGATGCCGCGCCGCGACTTGGTCGAGCTGCGCACACTCACGTCATTGCGACGGCGCTTCGCCACCGTGCCCGTGTTGAGACCGGAAACCGTGGCAATCGTAGAGGGACGCGCAGTCACGTTGCTGCGCACGGTCATCGCCACGCTGTGAGCTCGGTTTGAACGCGACCGTGAATGGTTGGTGGTGGTGCTCGACTTTAGCGATTTCGAGCTGGTTGCCGAACTTTTCGTCGGCGGCATGCCTCCGCAATTGGGGCAAACCATTTGACCATGGTCAAGTTCATAAGGGACATTGCAATCTTTGCAAACGTTGGTATCACTCATTTTCAAGTCTCCTATTTCACGAATGGCGTTGCTCAGCTGCGGAGCGTCGCTCGAGATCGTGCGAAAGATCCCGGTATCGGTTGACGAGGCTGGTGGCAACCGTTAAATCGCAAGGGCGCTGCAACGCCTGCTCGGCGTTGCGACCCAAAGTGGAGAGGTCGTCAATCTCCAGCAGATTGATGCCCTCATAGCGGTGCTTGGAGGCTGACTCGATGTAGCCCCGCAGGCGAATTTTCAGCTCTTTGCGAACAGACAATGCCCGACGAAACTGCTCGTTCGCCGCGCTCTCGGTCTGCTCGTAGCGGGTGCGGGTGTTCGTCCAGTTGGTGAAGCTGGTCATGGCGGTAACGATGTCGGTAGCGATCATCGTCTCGATCTTCTCCAGCCACACTTTCAACCGCTCCACTGATGCCTCACTGCGGGCAGGCGCAGGCGGATTGACCAGGGCATCTACCGCTTCGGCAGCGTTCTCCGTCACGGACGTAGCCAGTTTTTCCAACTCAGGCAGTTCGGCTTTCGCCGTCTGAACCGTCTGAGCAAACTGCTCGCGCTCCAACTTGACCCGAGCTACCTTCTCCTGCGCGGCGCTGATGATCGAATCGATGTTGTTGATGACCAGAATCGCCTGTTTGAACGGCTCTTTCTTGAACTCCTCTCTGGCAGCGTCGATCTGGCTGCGAATACCAGCGAGCTCAGTGACAGATACACCCAGTGCGGCAGCGTCAGTCTCGATGGGCTTCAGCCGCGCTTCGGTGTTGGTCAGTACGGGGGCGACCTTGTCGTAAATTTCGCCGAATTCGTGCGTGGTCTTGTTGCCCAGGTCGAATGCAGCGTTCATGATTCTCACTGCCGCTTCTACGGTGGTAGGAACCGGCAGGTTAGAGGTGGTGCCAGTCCGATTTTTCAGCGGCACCGGTTGCGGTGGCAGCGAGATACTGGGTCCGTTGAGGAAGTCCCAGAGCTCTTGCAGCTCTTGTCCGCCGCCAAAGTATGCTTTGTCGATTGCGGTCTTTTTGCGCTTCGCTGCCTCGATCATGTCGTCGAAGGCTTCGAGCTGCTCGCCCAACATCTTGACGGCATCGAGGGCAGGGATGATTTTGGCCTGGCTATCGCCTATCACCGTCGTGCGCCTGCTAAGCATCAGCTTGTAGGCATCAGATCGCAACAAATCACTGTGGTTGGCTGAAAGCGATGTGTACTCGCCCTCGACCGCAGTCAACTTCTGGACGACTGCTTCCATTGTTACTGACATAAAAACCTCCAATCCTGGGCTGATTGCTGCTGGTGCCCACGACTTACGTTCAGTTGATCCCTCGCCGCGCGACAAGGTTGACGGCCGAAACAAACACGCCTTAAAACTCTCATAAATAAACCTTTCGGACCGCGCTCTCGGCGAGCTTTCTCCGCGCGAGTGGTCACTGTGAGATGACATTCCTAGAGCCCCGCATTTTTGTCCGACCGATCCCAGAGCGCGCCTGGCGCTCTAGGGCAAAGTCAAAACGGTTGATGCGTTGCGGATTTTTTGGGGCGGGTAGAGATGCAAATGCTCTAGATGAATACCTGCTTATCCTCTCCACCTTGATAGTTGTCAAGCAATAAGTATTAGCTAAGGTAAAACAGCGTATTTACCAGACTTCGACGGCCTTAGTAGGCACCGTACGCCAGTCTGCGCGGATTGAGCCCCAGATGAATTTTTTCTAGCGTAGCTAGCAAGCGATCGGGTCGGATTCGATAAATGGGTCGATCTTCTCATCGATTGAACGTGGCACCTTATTTCTTTACAACCAATTGCAATTGCCGCAGTAAGACATAAACTAGCAATTAAAATCTCATCGACCTCTAAATTCCGAAAGCAAAAAACTCTGCGCAAGATTGGTTGGACAATCTACCGAGACGCAGTGGCAATCGGTGTTTAGTAAATCTCTCAAATCGCAGAACTTTCAATCCATATATTATGGATGTGTGTCCGCATGCGATCGACTCGCGCATCAGTCCGGTGCGCCACATAAGGATGCTCTCGGCCACCGGGTCGCCGGTGGAATCTCTCTCTCCAATAAAATTGAATGGGTAAACGATGCTTTCGCGAGCTTCGCTGCCACGTTTTGTACTTGCGCGTCGCTAGCGTAGGAACAGTCGCGCGGAGTTAAAGCGGTTTAATTGATTTGGATTAAGAAAAGCCGCCCATCCGAGAATAGCCGGTGAGCACACTTTCCCGGTTTCACTAGCATCCTTTACGGGGTGGGATTATCGAACAAAGACAGTTTGCATTTCGATACATTTCAGAAGCTTTTATTAGCATCTCATCATTACTCATTGCTAATTTGAATTGAATTCTCATCCGCCCGTATCAGAGCCAACAGTCAACTAAAGCAAGTTCAGTTCGACTCGTTTCCAGTTTCCAGAGAACAACGCGTTCTCTGGTTAAGGCCCACAGGCGGACAGTCAGAATCGCCGCAGGCGGTGCGCAGACAGCTCACTTCCTCGATTGACGCGCTCGCATCGGGCGCGATGTCTATGGAGATATGAATGAAGCAAACAAAATTGTTTCTTGCCTTCTCGATCGCTGTTCTTTTATGCGCTGGCCATGCCCTTGCTCAAGACGCATGGTTTACGTATCACAAGGGACAGCACGTATACGTCGACCCCGCCGTCCACTTCCAGGTGAGCGGGCTCGAATCCAGCCTGGCAGATGCGTCGAAGAAGAACGGTATCGAGAACATCTTCATTCTGGCCAAAAAAGACCAGAACATGGACGCACTGGCCAAGGACAGCCAGGTCATGCAGGCGTGGCAATCCAACCCCGACTTCCCAGTGCGCACATTCCTCTTGGATGTGGTCATTCAGTCGGATCGCAATTCGAATGCGTTTTCCAAAGCAGTTGAACCAGGTCCCGATCTGGCGCGCTACGGAATCAACAAACAGTTCATCGATGAGAACCACTGGATCCAATCCGCCTCAGTCAATCTTCCACGCGACCCGAGCGGCTATGCGCTTGCCATCGCAAATTACGGCAACGCAGCCGTAGCAGCAAACAAAAATCACAATGCAACAATGACGGGGGTCAAATACGTGCTTATCCTCTTGCTGATCATTCTCGCCATCGGCATTCCAGCCTTTCTGCGCTACCGACAGCTCTCCGCTCTCAAGCGCGCCTTCAAAAACAAGTACGACGAGCTGAACAAGAAGTTGGACAAATCGCTTCAGGTGACCAAGCTGCTCAGCGACTCCTATCGCGGATTCTTCATGAATCAGAAACCGAAGAAGGACAAATACGTCGAAGAAACAAAATCCGAATATGCGACGGCGCTGACCTCTTTAAGCACCATGTCCGCAGCAGAAAACGCCGCCGCAGTCGCTCTGACCTCAGCGCAAACGCTGGCAGCCACCGCCAACCTCGTCAACATTCAACCGCTCACGACCGCTCTCACGAATATCACCACGACCGAACACCAGCTCTCCGAAGAGCCGCTGGAGCTCTCAGATATCAAGAGCGCGACCGGTGGCGTCACCAAGGAAGTGCGCGCGACCGTCAGTGGCTTGATCGACACGATTGATTTCGAGTTCGGGGTCGTCCATGGACTGATGGCAGACCTGCAAACAAGCATTCTCGACTCACAGAAAACGGGTGCCGAGCTGGATACCAAAATCCAGCAACTGCAATCCAAGCTTCCGCTCTGCTCCAACGCAGGCAAGGAAGTGAAAGCTTTCGAGCAGCGCATTCAGGAGCTGGCTGCATCGCTTCAAACTGCGCAAGGACTGCTCGAGACCAATCCGGTCAAGTCCCACAAAATCATCCAGACGGCGCTCGCCGATGCCAAGACCATCGATGCCGATATCTCCGACGCGCTCAAACCGGCCCCGGCAGCAGCACCGGTCGCAAGTGCGCCCAAACCGGTCAGTGAACCAGCGCCCGTTGTGACCACACACACACCGGTTGTAGTGGCACCGCCACCGCCCGTGGTTGCGCCAACCCCGGCACAGGTTATACCCGCGACGCCCATTCACCCGCAGGTTCGAGCGGTGCTCGACGCCGATGCACAGGTTCGCGCCCTCACCGCCGTCTCAGACGCTCAAAACAAGATGCGCCTGACGAGGACGAACTTCAACTTCGACGTTGTCACCGATCTCTCTGAAGCACGCCGACTACTGGCATTAGCAGAAAGCGCGTTGGATGCGAACGATTTCGGCACTGCCGTCGCTTATGCCGACCAGACCATCGCGGAAGCATCGCGACAAGAGGATTATGCTCGCGGGCGCGCCCTCGAGTTGGAGATGCGGGCGCCAGCCCAGACGGTCTATGTGGAAGAGCCGGCTCCTGTCTTCGCCAGCACCCTCCAGCCCGCGTTCATACCGGATACAACGGTAATTGTTGATCCGACGCAGACGCAGTATGTCGATCCGAATCAATATCCGGACCAGACCCAGTACCAACAGCCGGATCCGACTCAGTATCAGGATCCCAATCAATACCAGGCGCCTGCTTCCGAGCCCGAGCAAACCCCGGACGCGCCTCAGTATCCTGACCCGAATCAGTACCAGGCACCAGCGCCCGACCCGACGCCCGCCTATCAGGCGCCCGACCCAACGCCTACCTATCAAGCAGCCGACCCCGTGTCCTATCAGCCCGAGACGGCTCAGCCGGAAAATGTGGCGTATCAGCCCGATACAGCGGACTACAACAACGTGGCGGCGTCAACCGATCAAAACTTCTAAACGAAGGCGTCGGATCGCATCGAAACAGATTTTGGCGCCTTTTACCCGAGAGGCGCCACAACCGCGACGGCTCATTGCCGCCAGCACTTGCATCGCAAAAAGAGGAGAAAAAATCATGTTACTCGCACTCGGAATCGTTGTTGTCGTCCTCGCCGGAGCCGGTTATTTCATGCCCGACACCATGCTCGGTCGCTGGGTTCGCCTCAACTTCAAACGCGCCACCAAAGTCAATCCCGTGCTCGCCGCTCAGGATCTCGTTGATCGCGCCGTTGCCGGTCTTCCCGATCAGCGCAAGCTCGTCGCCAGCGTCATGAACGGCGTCAACATCGCTCAGTCCGCTGTCGACGAAGCCACTCAAAAGGACGAACAACTGCTCAAGCAGTACGAACAGCTCGAAGCCATGAACGAAGACGAAACCACCGTCCTCGCTCCCACGCGCGAAGAGTGGCAGACAGTTCACGCCAGCCTCCCCGATCTTCAGGCGAAGCTCGAGTCGGCCAAGAACGATTCAGCCGAAGCCCAGAACGATCTCGACGAGATGATCAAAACCATCCGCGACAACAAAAACCTCGTGAAGGACATGGCTATCGATCAGGCTCTCGCCGAAGCCAAAGAGACCAGCGCCAAGAATCGCCAGGCCATCAACGACGCCAAGAACGGCCTCGGCAAGCTCGCTCAGTATCGCGAGGAAGTGGCCAACCGTTTGGGCGAAGCCCGCAACCTGAACGAC
>DATNPN010000036.1:0-1882 GCA_036703195.1 Planktothrix sp.
CAGCAAACTCCGAGCCTTATTTCTGCAAAGCCAGCTGCGACGCCACTATCCGCCAGTGGCCGTCGCGCTTCATCACAACATCAAGATAGTAATACCGAACAGGGAAGCGCCGTCCATCCTGCTCCACTTCGTCGTCCTCGCTGCCATTCACGATTGCGACGTCGTCCCGAAGAATCCTGATTCTGCGGCTGGTGGAAACCATCGAAACATAACGCGTCTTTCCTGAAGTCAAATTCTCGATCACATCCCGCTTGCTCCAGCTTCTGCCACGCTCATCGCATTGCGCGTAATCATCGGCAAAGATCCGCGATAGTTCGGCGACATCGGCCGCCATCAAAGCTCGATCTCCGTCTTCAAAAAGCTTTAGGATTTGCTGTTCGTCGCTGTGCATAGTCGATTCTGTCCCAACGCTCTTTTCCTCCTCGATCACTTAGTGTACGCAACGGTTCACAAGCAGGACTGAGCGCACGCCTTCGAGATTGTGACGTGCCCGGAGATTGCCCATCAAAACTGTGGATCTGAAGGCGAATTGCAAAAACCTGCGCAGCAGTGTCCGTCCAAGCACGAGAACGTTAATAAGCGGTAACAATCGCGCGAAAATTCTTTATCGTAGCCATTGAAATTTGGAATTAGACAGAGCGCCCATTGCGTCTTACGCTGAGGTGATGGAAACGTTAACGTCGGTTTCGGCTGTAGACTCACATTTTGAAATATTGCATGAGATTGGCAATCGGTTCGCTACTGCCGATAGTTTTCACGATGTGATAACTCGTGTAGTCGATTTCGTAACTGGGCTGGTAAGCTGCGATTCCTGCCTCATATACGTCCTCGAGGAGGACGATCTGGTTTTGCGGGCTTCGAAAAATCCGCATCCGGAAGTAGTCGACCGCCTCAAATTGCGCGTGGGGCAAGGTATTACCGGTTGGGTCGCCGAACACAAGGAACCGGCCGTGGTTTCGCAAAAAGCAGCGCTCGATCCGCGTTTTCAATTCTTCCATGAACTCCCGGAAGATAGCTACGAAGCCTTTTTGTCGGTGCCAATCCTGTGTCGCGGACGTGTTGTCGGCGTAATCAACCTGCAGCATCGCCAGCCGCATATTAATCGCAAACGCGAAATTCGCCTCATCTCAACGGTCGGATTTCTCGTTGGCGCCGAGATCGAAATGGCGCGTCTCGAAGGGGCCAACATCAACCTCGCCCAGCAACTGCAAACCCGCAAAGTCGTCGAGCGCGCCAAGGGCATTCTGCAGCGCGACTTGAGCTTAACCGAGGAGCAAGCTTACCTCGCCCTCCAACGCCAGAGCCGTCAGAAACGGATGCCGATGAAAGAGATCGCGGAAGCCATCGTTCTGACCGAGGAAATCAAAGGAAACTTGCATTAGCCAACTCCCTCGTAGAAACTACTCATAAGCCCTCAACGCCATCTCCTGAGGGCTGGGACAGGCGCAGACGGTGGTTTGTCTGCGCCCGGCCAGCGTTAGCGGTGAACTGGTTCGATCGCCACGACAGTTCGCATCTCTGCTACCGTTGTTTCCTTTCGCGGAGCGGCGAAGTGCAGCGACAGGTCAAACTGCGGCAGGCTCATCAGGCTGACGTAGCTAAAGTCGCCTTCGGACTTGCTGACCAACTTCGCGCCCTCACTAGTCGGTGTTACATCCGTATCATTCACCATCAGCATGAATGATGCCGGCGCCCCCGAAACCTTTAGCAGTTTCAGCAACTCGGATGGACCCACGGCCTCCACCGTGAACCGATAATCGCCGGCAGGCACGATTGCATCTTTCCAGTGAACCCCGTGCGGCAGGCTGAACCTGCCGCCCTCATCCTGGGCAGAAGCAACGGTGGGGTCGAGGTTCAGCGCGCTCAACATCAACAGAGCGGA
>DATNPN010000006.1:0-235962 GCA_036703195.1 Planktothrix sp.
GAGTCGAAAATATGCGCGGGGCGCATATTTCTTGAATTGATAGAAAAACCGGCGGAAAATCTAATACCTTGGGACAGTCCAGTGCGTGCGGGGCGACGGCTGTTGGGTGCTCCGCAACGGCTACTGGGCGCGGCTTTGGTATGCCGAGTAGACACGCTCGAGAAAAAACTCGGCGTTGGCGGCATTATTGTTATCAGCGGCTGGTTCTGACAACTTATCGCGGAAGTGCTTCTCGAGCTTGATAGCTACCTCGGGACGTGTCGTCTTGGTCATGGTCTGACGCCGCTTGAGGAAGTTAACAAGGAGCTCGTACTCCTCGGGCGAGACGCGCCCCACGTCCAAAGTCATCCCTGCTTCTTTCGCCAGCAGCGAGACGGGAATCTCGATTAGAGAGAGGTCGGCAAAGCGTTCGCGAATGACAAGCGTATTGGCTGCGAAGTCACCCAGCCTGCGCTCGTTCTTGTCCGCGAGCATGACGATTAATCCGATTAAGAACACGCCCTGGTCGATCACTCGAAAGAGGTTGCGGATGATAACCGAAGGCCAGTTGACCGGCTCGCCGCTGGCGTCGATCACGCGTATGTGAGCGATTTTCTTGCCCGGCGTCTGCCCCTGCCAGAGCCCTTCGAAGAGGATGAAATAGCCAAACATAATGACAAAAATGGCGAAGATCGAGACCAGAACGATGATGCCGTAAGCGATATTGCTCAATTGCGAGGATGCAATCAGACTGGAGACCGCCATACATGCCAACCAGGCGAGGATACCGATGGACGCCATGACGCCATAACTTATGCCGGTGTCTATCAAGCATGCCAAAACTCGGTTGCCCATGCCGGCAAGTTCGAGGTGTAGGTCCACATTCTCTGGGGTAGAGATAGAATAATCCGGGTTGTTCATGTTGGTCTTCTATGAATGTCGAACGCTGGCTCAAATCGCGGACGCCCTATTGGCAGAGTCTGGAAGAGCTTTTGCGCAAGGTCGATAAACAAGGACTTGGCTGCCTGGACCGACAACAACTTCAAGAATTGGGCCGGCTGTATCGCTCGACTTCCGCAGATTTGTCGCGGGCGCGGGCTCTAAAGCTCAGCGCGGACGTACAGGTCTACCTCAATAATCTGGTTGTGAAGGCGCACAACCAAGTCTATCAAACGCAGCGCAACCGCTGGAACGACTTCCTCAACTTTTTGTGGGTGGGCTTCCCGAGCTTGGTGCGAAAAAACATCATTTATATAGCGCTTTCTTTCGTCATCGGCATGACTCCGTTTTTCATCAGTTTTGCTATGACAGTTCATGATCCTCATTTCGCGAACATGGAGATTTTGCACGGTAAACCTCTTGTTCCGGATGAACTTTGGACTTATGCAGAATCGAAAAAGATGTGGACGGATCAGGTGCAAGCGTTTGCTGCACCATCGTCAGGAATGATCGCAACGAACAACATTCGTGTGGCAATCCTGGCATTTACTCTTGGTATCACATTTGGTGTGGGCACTTGCCTCATACTGATCATTAACGGGTTATCGCTCGGAGCTCTATCTGGACTGTGCGCGCACTTTGGCATGTCCAACCAATTATTGGCCTTCGTAGCAGGACACGGCATTCTCGAACTGAGCGCTATTTTTATCAGCGGCGGTGCCGGATTGCTCATCGGAAAATCAATGCTATTTCCCGGCAATTACAGCAGAATGGATTCTCTCAAAGCGACAGCCAAGGATGCGCTCGGGCTGTTTGGGGGGTGTGGACCTATGCTTCTGGTGGCAGGATCGATCGAAGCTTTTATATCTCCGCGCACCGATTTGGACCCCAATATAAAGTTTGCGGTCAGTTTGGCTACACTGGTATGTCTGTTTTTATATCTTTTTGTGCCGCGTCATAAAAAATCTGCGCAATAGACGAAACTTCTCGGCGCAAGCGCGGTCTGGTTGGTCTACAATAGATAGAAGTTTCGCAGTTAGTTCTCTCCTTGCGTCACATAATTTCGAGACCAAGTGCAGAGTTGGAGTCAATATTTGATGTCCAGTTCAGTTGCAGTCAAACCGGCACCATCGCAGTTGAAAGCAACCCAACCCAAGCGCAAGGCACGCAAGTTGCCGCCCGGGCAGCGCCTTCTTCGATATATCGGTTTGTCATCTATTTTATTGCTTGCGCTTGGCGGCTCAACATATATCCATCTGGGACCGAAAGCCGTAGGCGGTGAGACCGGTAGCGCCGGCAGTGCCGAAGCTGCGATTGCGCCACCACCGATTACTCTGACGCAGGATCTGGATCAGCTTCAGTCAAAGCTTGTGCAGTGTGCTGCGGTCAAGGCTCTGAAGGCCGGTATATTCGTTACCGATCAGTCTACCGGCAGATACGTCAACGTCAATGGTCACGATGCGTTTCCCGCGGCAAGCATGATCAAATTGCCGGTATATGTCGCGCTTCTCGAAGCAATCGATCGCGGAACCGTGAAACCCGATCAAATGCTGGAGATCAGACAAGACCTGGTGACGGGCGGCTCCGGCTGGTTGCAGTGGCGTCCAGTCGGCAGCAAGATCTCCGTGCGTGATACGGCAGAGTTGATGATCATAATTTCCGATAACACTGCCACCAACATGATTATCGATCTGCTTGGCGGCAAAGAGGCGTGCAACCGCGAGTTTCAGAATTGGGGATTAGAACGCACGCATATCGCCAATTGGTTGGGAGATTTTGAAGGCACCAATACGACCAGTCCGTACGATCTCGTCTATTTGCTGGCGCGCGTCGATCGGGGTGAACTGATTTCGCCGGACAGCAAGAAGTGGATGTATCAAGTAATGGGTCGCACCAAGATCCGCACATTGTTGCCGCCGGGACTTGGACCGGGTGCGAAGATTGCGCACAAAACAGGCGATATCGGTTGTATGGTCGGCGATGTCGGTATCGTCACCGCTCCGACCGGGCAAAAATATTTCGTATCGGTGCAGGTGCAAAGACCGCATAATGACAGACGCGCCAACCTACTTATTCGCGGTCTCTCTCGCATGATCTATCAATGTTTCTCGACGCCAACAGCCGACGGCGCGCAGATTGCCGAGCTGCCGGGAGATTGCCAGGGTGGAACCCCGGCAGGACCTGGGCGCCCTGTTCACCATAGCCGACACCACCATCATCACGCCTGAGCGCAACGGTTTCAAATCAGAAACATTCGGCAGTGCCAGCTATGGCCACGTTGTCGGACGTATTAGCTGCTGAATTCGCTAGCAGCTGACGAACCGGCTTCTAGTTGGTAATCTCCACTGGACGGATTGGCGAACTGCGAGCTTCCTGTTGATGGGCTGCTGTCGAATGACTCATCGTCTGTACCCCAATAAAAGTTATTGGAGATGTTCGAGGGAATGTTTGAGCTAGGCCCCGAATAATCAGTGTAAGCACCACCATTGGCACCATTGGCGTAGAAGATGTTTCCGGTGATGGAATCATTGCTCATCTGCGGTCCATCACTTTGCATGAGAACGCCTTTCTCGTTGCCGGTGGCGGACGTCAGATCAAAGACGTTGTTGCTGACGTTGTCGTTGGAGCCTCCATGTACGAGCATATCCCAGCCGCTGCCATTGGCCTGCACAACGTTGTTTGTAACGGTGGCACCACTGACGCCATCATCGAGATAGACACCGACATTCTCAAAACCTGCGCCCGCGTTTTGTACGTAGTTACCTGAGATCGTCAGGTTCATGTTGTCACCGGCATTGCCTGCACCCTGCCATGCGTAAATCGCACCCATATCGGAAGGATTGGTTCCGGTCGCGTCGTAGGACGATGATGGAGTGGCAGCGGTGTTAGCATTTATGACCGTGTTATCCAAGATGGAGTTGCCGTTGGGACTTACTCCACCCCAGTTTTCCAGCTCGATTCCAGCCTCTGCGGTATTTTGGATGTTGTTGTTGCTGATTGTATTGTTAGTAGCCGCATCAAGATTGATTGCCCCGGCATCGTTGCCTCCGGTCATATTGCTCACGTTAGTAATACTGTTGCTGTCGATCGTGTTGCCGTTCGACCCGGGATTCATGGCCACTGCTTGTTGAACGTCGTTAATCGCATTGCCATCGAATTGGCTGCTGGAGGTTGAACCCAAGTTATAGGCTTCGCCGACATTTTGTATGGTGTTGTAGCTGAAGTTGTCGCCGGACGAATTGTTGACAGTGAATGCCGCGTCTGCACTGGTCCAGGAGAAGAGATTTTGTGCGGTATTCTGCACTGTCAGCCCTTCAACGCTGACGTTGTTGGCGCCATCTACCGAGACGATACTGCCGCTGGTGCCGCCCCCATCTAGAACTGCCGGGCTGCTGCTGCCGCCTATGCCGATGAACGATTCACCGCTGTCTGCTGAAGTTAAGTTGAGCCCAGACGACATGTTGTATGTGCCGCCTTCGACATAGGTGGTTTTGGTGTCGCTATTTTCCATCGCTTGCTGAGCTTGTTGCAACGTGGAGAACGGATTGGATTCACTTCCCAAAGTGCCGGTACCGCTGCCTGAGGCGCCCGCTTCGACGTAATAACCCTGTGCGGCCGTAGCGGACGCCGGCATTGCATCGACTCCAAAAGTTGTGGCGGTCGAGCCGACTGCTTCGCCGTTGGGACCGATCGCTGCGCCTGGACCGCTTCCTGAGGCGGCTCCCGTGTCGCTGCCGGAGCCGCTGCTCGACGACGTTCCACTGTCACCGCTGCCGGAGCCGCTGCTTGTTCCAGCTGTGCCGGCATAAGTGGATACAGGATTATCGCCCAAGGTGGCGAGATCGGTTTGCGCGACGGTTTGAGCGGCCGCTATATCAGAGGAAGAAACTCCTTGTCCCTGAAGTTGGTACGTAGAAGCTTCTAGAAGGGAAGTGTCATCAGGAAAGGCCCCTGTAGCCATATTTTGGTAAACATTCTGCTCATATTGATCGTAACCGGCAGTGGACATTTGAGCCTGCGAGTCAGAGAGAACTTGAGACAGCGCCGGATCAGATTGTGCAATCTGCGTCATGAAGGCGTCCTTGGCTGTCGCCCCAGTGGTAGTAGTACTGCTATCACTACTTGCGGTCGCGCTGGCGGATTGGCCATCCGATCCAGTGCCTGAAGAACTATCTCCGCCCATAACCGACTGCGCCGACATAGAATAAGGCGAGTCGTGATGAAAATGATGTGCGTACCCGCCCGAATGATCGCTCTGCTCATGGTCAGAACCCATCAATGATTGGACTGGCCGAAATCCTGACTCAGAATCGCCTTTCCAATCTTCTGAAGAGCCAGCAAAAAGCTTACTGGTGTCTTGATCACGGAATAAATTCGAAGTGTATTTACTGACGGCATCGCTTTGCCTTCCGTTCTTGTCACTGACCTTCAATTCCTGCGTTTCATTTCGGTCACTCGGATCTGCTTGCGTTTCCACGTAATTCTTTGCAGTCATGTCTAACTCCTTCGAGACGATGCCGGGCGACACGAGAAATACTGAATCAGCCGCTTTTTACGGTCGTCGTTTGTGGTTATGAACGTAGGCGTAGTAAGGCGATCTGCGAAGCAATGCTGCCTGGCGCAGTTCCGTTCGATTCTAGGCATTTTATGAAAGAAAGACGTTACGGAGACATTACAGACTCGTGACAGTTTTGGGACAAAAACGCGGCTTGTCCACTCACCGCAGTTAGGAAGCATTTACCTACATTGCGTGTCGCGCGATTTGAGGCCATCAGCTAATTGCGCTTATAGCTGCACTTGCTCGATTTTACGCAATCACGTAAAATGAGGTTATGGACCAGCAAGCGAGCAAGCAGATTGTTTGGATCAAAGCGTCGCTCTCCCACCTATGCTCATTCACAAAAGCGGCCAGACAAGCGGCGGGACATCAACTTCGCCGAGTCCAGCAGAGGAAGCAACCAGAAGATTGGAAGCCAATGTCGGAGATCGGCTCCGGTGCGATAGAAAGACGGTTCCACAATCCTTACGAACATCGAGCAATCTATGTCGCCAAATTTTCTGAAGCTATTTATGTCTTGCATGCTTTTGAAAAGAAGACCCAGAAGACCTCACAAAAAGACCTAGACATTGCGAGAACTGCTTATGACGAAATCAAAAAAATCAGACACCGCCAAAAACACTAAAACTCGCGAAGTTGTGGAAAGCTCGGGCAATGTTTTTCTTGATCTCGGCTTCAATGAGGAATCAGCCAATCTGCTGTTGCGCGCAGATCTGATGATCGCCATCGTCGAGATTTTCGATGCGCAGAACTGGTCTAACGCTGAGGCAGCGAAGGCACTCAGCGTTAGAGAATCTCGCATATCCGAATTGCGACACGGAGGTGTTGGAAAATTCAGCGTTGATCTTCTACTTAAGTATCTAGCCCGTTTGGGAAAGAAAGTGTCAGTAACGGTGAAAGACGTCGGACAAGTTGCGTAAGATCAAACATGAGGTTTCGCCATGAGTGGGGGCAATATCCCAGACCCGATGAAGATTCTCACGAACGCCTCCGGAACGTACGCCGAATGCAAAACCTACCGAGACCACGGCGAGGTGGAGGTGATATTCCATTCTGGCAGTCCTAACGAACAGAGGTCACGGACTTGGTTCAGCACTTTTTTCAAACGTCCTAAAATGTTTCGCTTTGCTTTCATGATGCAAATGACAGAGCCGTTCAATGGACCAATGTTGGTACACAAAATATGGTGCGATGGTAAGACCACTCATTTCAAATCGCCAACCTGGCCGTTCGAACAGCAAGAAAGCCTCTCAATGGCAATCGCTGCCGCGACCGGTATATCTAATGGTTCTGCATACAGAATTCCCAACCTTCTGATGCCCGACCTGATCGAAGGCAGCAAAGCGTTACGAGTTACCGAAGCTAAATACGTGGCAGAAGAGACAATAGCAGAGCAGTCTTGCCATAGGGTTTCTGCCACCGACGCGTCGCGAAAAACGGATTTTTGGATCTCACAATCACGATCGATCATTTTATGCGTCCAGGAGCATGTTGAACTCGGACCAAACTGGAGCAAGTCATTTGACCAAAAGCAGCTCGATTCGTTTGGCGCTGTTGTGTCATGGTTTTTGACGCAATTTACACAAGAGATGATACATAAAATGGACCCCATCCCAGTCATTACGAACACTTTTTATCGAGATGTGGTCCTTAATGCCTCAATGCCTGACTCATGCTTTTCGGAAGACGGCAGGGCGTAATTTTCGGTAGAGTGATGCAACTCTGCTGGTTCTACAGTATCGGTGGCGTACAGGCGACAACAACAGGCAAAACTGTGCGCCAGCCGACATAACGGCGAGCTATGCTTACTCATTTCACTTGTCATGCATGTACAATTGGCGCTTCAGCCCCAATAGCGCTGGTTAACAGCTCATCGTCGTGCGCAGGCAGTTATCTGAGATTGTGTGTTTGATGTGGTGCCTCGCGGCGATTTGCCTACCGGCAATGGCTGCGCCCGATGGCGAGTTCAAGGACATACGCATAACAGCAGATAAGACCGGTCATGCGGGCGAACTGAACACTGACGCGCGTGAAGTGGCGCAGCTCCTGGGCGTGATGAAGTTCGCGGAGGATCTCCACACCGCGCGTCAAACGCAAGCTTCAGGCACTCCGATACCACGCCGCTTTCTGAAAGAGAAAGTCATCTGTTTGTCTCAAATCGAATTGGCGCTGGAAGAAGTGCGCAAGTTCGTCGCGACGATCAACCAGGACCTCGCAACATCAAACAGCTCACTGGATGGGCTTTCAGATCGAAAAAATCAAGCCACTGCTTTGATCAACAATGTTAACTTTACTCAGGCGGGTATTCTCGGCGATGTTAAACAGGGCTTGCGCCTCGATGCGGCTCCGTACTCTGCGACACAATCAATAGGTACTACCTTTTTTGGCAATCTGGCTCTGCTCGGCGTGTCCGCAGTAATCGTGCCCTCATCTTTTAGAACGCCAGTGCAAGAATGTCCAACCATTCTTACCTTCGTACTCGACCCCAATTACACTCCCCCCGTCTCCGATCAAGGCTACCTTTGGAAGTACTTTAATGCACCAATACCAGGAGCGAAGAACTCATTGACTCGCAGGCAAATTTTGATGCGACACTGGGAAGATTGGCTGGAGCTGAATCCGAAAGATCTCAAACTGATTAATCAATTGAAGGCTCAACATCCGGAATCGAAAAAGCTGTTTGAAAAGTCGTTCGGTTTGCAGCGTCAGATTTTATTGCTGCGTGATTTGAGAGCGCACGTAGAAGAGTTCGACAACGCCCTTTACGCCCTGCACCAATCAATTTCGGACTCAGGAGTTGAACATGCAGGCTAAGTCCATATTGCTCGCAGGATTATGCCTTCTACTAGCTCTTCAGCCACTGGCAGCGGTGGCGGAGCCTAATTTGCCGGAATCGGCAACTGAGGTGCCACCGGCACTTTCGACATCTACACCCGCAGCGAATATGCCTTCGGAAGGCAACGCATTTGAATTGACGCCGGCTGGAAAAGAGGCCGCAACTTTGATAGGCGTCTTGCCTGAAGTGAAAAAGCTGATGCAATACAAGCAGCGACGAACTGCTGCGGATGCAGCAGAGATGACCGACGATGAGCTCGCCGCGAAGGTCCGTGTGCTCGACCGTGTCATGGGCGCATCTCTGGAGGTGCGAATGGTGTCTGACCGCATTGACCGCGACCTCTCCTGGTCATTCAGCGGAAAAGATATTATCGACAGCAGGCGCCAGCGCAACCTCAACTTGCTATTCGCGACAAACTTCGCTCAAAGCGGCATTCTCGGGGTATTATCCGGACCTGTTATCTTGGCCGGACACGCGGACCAATCGACCGAACTTCTCCTGATCGCAAGTAGCATTGGACTTCTCCTTTCGTCGCTTTCATTTATCGAAGCCGGTCGCGGCAGCAAACCGATCGACGGAGATACCAATGCTCTGGCCGACTTCTTTAACATCCCCGATAATGAAGGCAGTTGTCCTACCTCAGTAAAGAAGTTCATGAATTCGGCGCCCCCGGGTTCTAAGACGAGCGCCACGCGCTGGCAAATTCTAGTCGAACACTGGAAACATGGCAGCTATCTGCGCTCGATGGATGAACAGAATTTGCGAAAGTTGAGCTCCGCTGTTCCGGCCGGTACAAAGATGCGTGAGAACAGCGCGTTGGTCGCGGCACGTATGCGCATGCTGTTTGACACGCAATCGACAATTGAACAGCTCGACACCGGCTTGCTCGACGTCATGCGAGCAACTAGCTTCTAGTTATTCAGACGGTAGACAAGCTGCCTTTAACGGTTTCGACCAGAAATATCTGCCGTGAAAGGCATAGCCGGAAAGTGGCGCAACTGAATTGTGAATCGCGACAAATAGTTGGATGCAACTAGTCACCGCCGAGGGTGGCAGGTGACGTTGCACTTCCGTTCCAGACTTCTCCCAGGCGGACAGGTTTAAGTGTCGTCGCCTCAGCGCTCGGTCGGACGAAATCGTATTTGAGTACGCTAGCCTGGGTATTTCCGTGCAGACAACCGCTCACCAGGAGGTTTGCGCCCTCCGTTGTACTGGTGGTGGCCACCCGTGTGCAGCCTGCTTCAGCGAACGGATTGAAGCTGGCAGTCTCGCGGAAATGCGCACCATGACCATGCTGCATGGGATTGTGTAGGTACATTGCCGGTCCCCCGTCCAATGCGGAGCCGCCGGAAAAAACCTTCACCGTACCACTGCCCGTTAGCTGGCTGGCTATGATTGATTTCGCGCCACCAAGTGAGCCGGCTAGCCATCCCGTTGACAGAGAGATCCCGTCTCGATAATTTTCGCCGAATGGAAAGAAACTGGCGCTATTTACCAGTCCATCCGCCTCGTGCGAAACGCCTGGACTGTCCTTCTCGTTTGGCCGCAAAAGCGTGTAGGTGAACGTCTTAATTTCCGTTGGGCTGCCAGGTCCGGGGGCAGTGACGATGCTGTCGCGACCGGTAGCAAAATCGACCATGCCTGCAGCGACGCTGACACCGGACCGATCCTCGCCGTACGGTTTAAACGTAGAAAACTGCGTAGGACCATCCTTGGACCCTGCCAGCGGAATGCTATAGACTTTCACTTCATCAGGGATGCCAGCACCTGATCCGACGATGAGATTGTCTGATTGTGATCCATCAATTTGTGCTGCCGCCACGCTAACACCCTCGCGCCCAGCAGAATCGAAGGGCTGAAAGCGCGCTAACTCTGTGCCGAAGTTACCTTTGCCACGTATCGACGTTCCGGCATATGCGATGACTTCCGGCGCGTGATCCTTGCCTGAACCAACGATCAAGTCGAGCACGCCGTCACCGTCTACATCTCCCATTGCCACATTGACATTGCCTTCGTAAAAAGGAAACGGAATGACCGTGGCGACGAGCCGATCGCCATTGCCATCATACAGATGAACTTCAGCGGCTCTGCCCGGCGCGCCCGGAATCGCAACCGCATAAATGGAAGCGGCCGGTATTACATTGATCAGCATCATCAGCCCATTGTCTTCATGGTTGAGGCGATGGCAGTGCGTTACATAAACACCAGTGTATTCGTCAAACCGAGTGCGGAACGCAAGAATGCCTGGTTGGACCACATCCTCATGACTGTCCATCTTTGGTGCCGGTGCATTGGCATTGTCGATGGAAAATTGGTTGGGCCCGGTATGCACACCATTTGCGGGATCAAAGTAGTCGACCACCTGAAAGTCATTGACGTGGACGTGAATCGGATGCTCGTCGTTGTTGTTGTTGACGAACCTCCACTCCTCGATGGAATTGAGACGGGGCTGGATCAGCGGCGTATTTGGAAATGCCTGTCCATCGAATGCATACACAAATGCCTTGGGGTCATTCGTGTTCGCCAAGTTATTGAGAAATCCGCCGGACAAAACGAACTGCCGCTTAACGTCCGGAACAGCTTTACTGAGGTCAACGAAGGATGTATAACCACCAAGCGATTCTCCTTCGACGAATGATGTCGTCACGCCGCCAGGTTGAACAGCCTTGGCTCGTGCCAGCACTTGCGTTGGAAATACGAAGAATCCATCGAAATAGCTAATGGACGAGGGCAACACGGTCAGGCTCCCCAATACGGCCGGAGGATTGTCACTTCCGTTGTTGGTATAGAGCACACCAGACGCGGTGATCGTTTTGGCAGGATCGAATTGTCCATTTGCCGCAGTCTCTGCAATCTCAGGCATCTCCAACACGAGCTCGCCTTCGGCTGGTATCGTGACAGCAATCGCGAAGCGGCTGGCCGGCGGAATGAGGAGCCGGGTGCCTTTGCCCGACAACGGATAATGAACGGCCCGATAAGGGTTGCCATCCTGTCCCAGGATAGCAATCTTCGGATGCCGTCCCGTCGCAGTCTCCGTTAGCTGCACGTTCACATAAGCAAAGTCGCTCACATTCGCGAGCACCCATATTTCGGTCTGACCCGCCTTGCTTTTGATGATCGGCTGAAACTGACCATTCACCGTAAATTGCACGTCACGTTGATAATCGGGAAGTGATGGATTTTCCGGCACATCGCCGCCTGCTTTGCGGTCTGCCGCGGTGAAGTGCTGGAGATTACTGGGGATGAATGACAACTGTCCCCGATGATTGAGGATCGAAAGCGGTCCTGCATACCAAATGGTGGCGTACTTAGTTCCCACCTTGGATTCGTTGAAGTTGACCGGCGCAAACGAAGGACGGTAGGTGCCGTTGGCCAGCTCGCCTGATTTCGGAGGGATTAACGAGCTGACCCACATCGGCCACATCAAGTTGTTCAGGTCAGCAGAACCGCCTGCGCGATCAAAGACGTAGTTATATTGAAGCGCCATCTTGCGGATAGGAATTTTTTTGTCGGTGACAAGCGGCAGGTATCCATCCGTCCGTCCAACCGCAAGCAAGCCGGCGAGCCCGGCATAAGTCTCAGGCGCTGTCAGCCCATGAAGATGACAGTGATACCAATACAGTCCCTGCGGCATGTTTCTCGGTATGTCGTAGGTGTAAGTGTTGGACATCCCCGGAGGGATGTGCAGCATGACATTGTCAGCGTTGCCCTTTGGACTGATGTGAGCTCCATGAATGTGGAGATTTATCGGTGACGCGGTCATTTGCCGCGGGTAGATCGGAACAGACTGATCCTTGGCCGAGTATTGTGGAGTGAAATAATCATTGATGGTCAGGTTACTGAGTTCATTCTCGAAGTGGACAATCATCTTCTCGCCAGGAAACACCTGCAGAGTCGGCCCGGGGTAGAGGTTACGGCCCGAGTTCTGCCCGTTTGATGCCGTGCCTCGGATTACTTCATAGTTGAATAGCAGAAAATTTTTGACCGGCTTGGCTACCGTGTCGAGCGTCGCCTCTCCTTGCCTTGCCGTGAGCCGGATTTCGAGGACGCCGTCCTTGCTCATTAGCATGACTGGCTCTCTAAATTCGGGTCGAGTTGCGAGATCTGTTTTTTCGGCCGCAGTTTGTCCCCAGGCAGCCGAGCCCGACCAGGCAAGTGACATCCATAAAGAGGTGACACCTAATAGGAGCAAGCCATACACGCGAACAATTGACATGAAGAGCGGTCCTTTTTTATTCTGCAGTGATTTGTGATCGAGTTTGCTATTACAAGTTTTGTCTGGCTCAGTTGCCATCAGCAAATGTGCTGGTTGCTAAAATCGCACCGGTGTTGGAATCAACGCAAACTACTTTCTTCCCACCATTACCGGCAATGCGATATTCGTAGACAAGCTTGCCCTTGTCGCCTATTGCCCATATAAGAAGTTCCCAGAACTCAACAGTGCCGGGGTACGCCTTGAGAGCTTTCTCTTGGGCTTGCTCTTTCGTGAGCTTGGCTTCTTTCAATCTGGCAAGGTCGGCAGCGTTCGTGGTTTTGATTTCCTTGCCATCGCCGCCACCATAGGCGATCTCAATACCGATATGGTCTTTCTTACCTGAATTCCCGTCCATCGCCACTTCGTTGATTCTTCCGTCTTTGCCTTTGATGTAAAAAGTAAATGACGGATTGCCTTGTTGGATCTCCAGATCCCATCTGAGTAAATTCCCTGGGACCAACTTCAATGCGGCTTCTTGTGCCTTTTGCTTTGAAACTTTAGGTGTCACTGTCTTGGTGATCTTGTTTTGATCGTTGGCAAAGGTCGGACCACAACTAATGGCAATGACTAAGGACAAAAGCGCAGACAGAGTTTTCACGGAACCTCCACGAGTGTATCGACTCGGTGCGTGCCAAAGAAGAGCACACAATTTTACAGCACGCAGCCTACGGCGACAGCGGTCTGGCGATTTATTCCCTGGGGAAATAATCTTCCGTTTGCAAGAGTTCTGGCGCCGAAAGCATGGGTAGTTTTGTGGTCTGAATCAGCCCACAAACAACGTGCTTACATCGCTATGCATTTCCAAATGCGGTTACCGTCTCAGTCAAGATGATTCAATTGCATTCAACTCAACCACTACAGCTAACGGCGCTGAACTTAACGCGAGGGAGTGAACGATGAATCTAAGCGTTCGTATATTGGCTGGGCTCGGCGCCATCGCGCTTATGTTCGTTGCTCACAGACAGCCCGCATGCGCCAGCAAGCCGTCCAGCAAGTTCACGAGCTATCCCGTCAATTGTGCGTTGCCGTATGGCATCGTGTACGATCCTGCAGGGCCGCTGAAGGGCGTTTGGTTCACGAACGCTACGCTCGACGCAAAGTCGGGCGCGGTAGAGTTTTTGTCCAAAACCGGAAAGACAATCTTCCACGCTACTCCTACTAAAGCTGCGATGCCCGGATCGATCAACTTCATTCCAGGCAACGACTCACTATGGTTTACGGAGACGAATACCGACAAGATTGCCCGAATCGATCCGTCGCGAAAGATCAGTGAATACGCGATCCCGACTGCAGGGAGCAAGCCGTTGGATATCCAGCACGGGACGGACAACGCCATGTGGTTCACAGAATCAGCGGTGGGGAAGATCGGGCGCATCGATTCGACCGGTAAGATTACGGAGTTCAAGGTCGGAGCGGCGAACGACGAACCGACGGCTCTTATCGCGCAAGCCGGAGCGCTTTGGTTTACTGAAGTCGGAAGCGGTCAGATTGGACGTTTGACGACCACCGGAGACGTCAGCCACTTCGCTGCCGGTTCAGGACATCTCACCGGCGACATGACCAATACCAGCGACGGCTCGATATGGGCCCCGAAGAGCACTTCGGTCGTGCGGTTGAAAGCCGACGGCACCAGAACCGAATTCCCTCTTGCGGGTGTTGTCAAAACGGGTGCAATTTTCGGGCACGATGACGGCGTCTTCATGGGAGCAATTAAAGCGGACGGACAAGGGGCGATTCTCTCGGTCAGCGCTGCGGGCAAGGTAGACGAATACGACCTTCCTCGTAAATATCTGCTTCCGATCGAAATGGCCATCGATCCTGATGGCGGCTTCTTCATGACGGTAAGAAGTTACGCGACCGGACACTCAGTTTCGGCAATCTGGAGATTGCAGTTAACTTCTTCAAGCAACTAAACGATCTCAATCAACAGCCTTGAGCAGATCATCAAAGCCAATATTGCTGCTTCTCAGCACAGCACGCAAATCAAAAAGCATGTATATCCGGTTGTTGATCAAATTGATGGTTTCACACCACTGGTGGTGCGCTTTTCCTTCAGCAGAGAGCTTTTGCACTGTTGCGTCTCGTTTTATATTGACGTTCAAAACTTTCGACTCCTTCCAGTACTTGATCAATATTTCTCTTCTGGACAGATTCGTCGACGAATCAGGGGCCACTGTATTGAGATATCGAATCGTCACTGGAGACAGATTGATGTGCTCGGAATTTTTTCCGAACGCTGCGCCTAAAACATTCGGCTCGGCTTTGCCTGGTCGCAACCCGCCGTGCTGCTCCACCAGGGAGACTGCCGCCAGACCCGTACTTATTGCTGCGGAAATGATGCTTATGTAGTTTGTCGCCAGCACATCTGCATCTGTTCCTGCTAATCCAAGTGAGGTGGCAATCTCACCGAGAATGCCGCCCTGGAGAAAGTTGACATTGTTTGTCAATTGGACTGCCCTGTCTCTTTGCCGTTCCATGCGGTCCAAGACTTTGAACTCCACGTCAATTTCCTGTCCAACAATATCGGCATCGGTAATTACAGAGAGGAAACCTTCAAGCACCTGTCTTGTGATCAACAACTTGGCCTGTTGGTCTGATTGCCCACTAGTGGTAAGCAATCCCTGAACTCCGAGAAGTGTTGCTGCGGCATTAGCTGAAGGACTGCGACCTGAATTGACAGCAGCGGGACTTGTAGAGATGGTCACCGGCCAGGCTTTACGCAATAAATCCAACAGCTCCACATCGAATTCGTTATACTCTTCGCGCAAAGAACTCAAAAGAGCGATGCGATTAACGACCAGCTTGATTGTGTCCTTTTTGGAGGATGGCATATTTGCCAACCGTTCGAGTGAACGCCTGTTATTAAGGTTGATAGTGTCGCCGGCATTTTTGGTCCAGAATGCCACCAGACACTGGCGCCTGGTTTTTCCGTCGGTCCTGCTGGGCGAGGGTGAGTTCAGATAGTCCATGACTAGCGGGGTAAAGCTTTTTTCGGAAGCAGGTCTCAGATTGAAAAAATCTGCCAGCGAGTTCGGTCCCGTCTCGTTTTTGCGCGATCCCCCTTTCAGTGCTGCAAACGAGATGCCGGTGATACTAAGCCCAATCCCTCCAGAAATGAGCAAGACATAGCCGGCTGCGTTTAGTTGTTTTTTCAAAAATAAAGAACTGGCGATACAGCCGAAAGTGCCGCCCTGTATGAAGTTTGCCTCGTAGAGCTTTTGCATGAAATTGGCTTGTCTTTCCGTCAACTGAGCCAGAACGACGTCATACTGGTAATTGATCTCTTTCTGACATCTATCACCAGCGACAGCCAGGTCGAGACCACCAGCAACTATCGTCTCCAAAAGTGTGATCTGTAGTTCGCGCTTTCGTTCACTGTCACCGCCGGAGGCGTTAAGCGATTTCAGTTCAGCTATCACCGCCTCCAGGTGAAGCAGGCGTGCTGCATCATCGGCACCGCCCCCAAGACCGGACGAGGAGCCGATTCTCGTGTTTGACGAGGGGGAGTCGACAGTTGGAGTGCTCCTTACTTGGTTGAGCAAGGAGAGAAGATCAGAGTTGAATCCCTCGATTGTAGTGTAGAGAGACCACAGTAAGACCAGACGGCCATTGAGGTAGAACTGACTCCTCGCTTTGCCGTCGTCTATGCCAAGCAGCGTCTCCTCCTTGGCCATGTCCGCTTTGTGGACTTCCCTCCAGAAAACATTGAGAACCTCCCTGCGAGTGCTGCTGTAGCCTGGAGCAGGCGAGTCCAGGTATCGCACCACCAGTGGTGGCAGAGTGGATCCGTCGACAGGCTTACCATTGACGTAAGGCGACATGAATGCTGGCGGTGTGAGGTGAGAAGCTTTGGCCTGCTTATTGTAAAAAATATTGATTACGGGCAAAGTAGTTCCCACTCCGGAGCTGACGAGCGATTCAACAGATTCTCGAACGAATTGATTATTCAGGTCGTCAACGGGCCCGAGTATTCCAAACACCCCAGCCTGCGTGAAGTTCGCAATATTGAAAAGTTGATTGACAGTGTTTTCTTTGCGCTGCTCTCGTTTGATGGCATCATACGTATACGCGATCTCGAATTCCAACCGGCTCTCGGCAGCTTGTAGTTGGAGATCACCCTCGAAAATTCTACGAACTACCAGAGACCTGTAGTCATTGAGCTGATGCCGGTCACTCTCTGAACTCGCCCCACTTCTGCGCCGGGAGATGATTTGTTCTGCTTCTTGTCGAATGCCCAAAATGTCCGCTGTCTGAGCCGCATCTCCGGTGAGTCCACCTTTGATTGCTTCAGCCAACAGAGAACCGTTGTTTGCTGTAGCCGACAGAGAACCGTTAGTTGCTTCAGCCGATACAGCAAGGCACCACGGTTGAATAAGCAAGCAGGACAAAATGCAAACGGCTATACGTAAAATCGAGATTTGCATCTTGGTCCGCGAGCGCCACATGTAATCTTGTAAAAGCAGCAGCAAACTGCAATTAAACCATCTTGACTGACACTATGTTCTTCAGATCCTCGTTAGCGCCTAGCTACGCTGCATTGGCAGATCGTTTTCCCGCCCTGACCAACTCGATTTATGTTGCTCGCCTGATCAACAGATTGATAACAGTTCTGGTACAGTTTATGGTCGAAAAGGCCATCAGTATCAAGCGCTGGCAATCAGGAGATGGGTCAATTATGAGCGCCCAAGCACCAGTCCAATCATCGCCGGCCGTGCACATCATAAAGCTCAGTGTAAATGCTGGCGAAGTTGGCGAGCACATCGACTGGCTGGCGCGACTGATGATGGTTGGCGTAGAAAGCTCTGGAGTGGTGAGCGCCGAAATTATCCCGCCGGCTAACTCGGGACAGACAGAATGGAGCCTGGTGCAACGATTTTACAGTGCCGAGTTGCTTGAGTCGTGGCGTCAATCCGAAGCTTGCCGAGCGCTGTTTGAGGAAATTCAACCAAGAGTGACAAAACAGGACATCGCCATCGGCGAATCTGTTGACACGAGCTATGGCACCGTGGGCAGTGTATCAGTCGCCATCGTGACAAAGGTAAAACCTGGACAGGAAGCGGCATATTGCAAATGCGAAGGACAGTTTCAATCAGCTCAGGCCAGGCGTCCGGGCTATAAGGGAGTCTATGTACAACCGCCCACGAAGAGCACGCCGGAAATCTGGACTACGCTTAACCGATTTGACTCTCCTGCGGCGCTCGATCAATGGTTTTCCTCCGACGAGCGCAAGAAGCTGTTAGAACAATCCGAGCAGGTTGTGCATTCAACCGAGTATCAGAAGGTCACCACCTCGTTTCCCGGCTGGTTCCCATCGAAAAATGCAGGCGCGAAAGGCCCCCCGAATTGGAAAACAGCGCTGCTCATTTTGTTGGGACTCTACCCAATCGTGATGCTGGAAATCCGCTTTCTCAATCCGGTTTTCTCTGGGCTCAACCCGGCTTTGACCAATTTTATAGGCAACACACTCAGTGTCGCTCTCACGACCTGGATTACCATGCCGCTTGCTATTAAAGCGTTCAGCTCCTGGCTTTTTCCCACAACTGATACTCCGAAGTGGATAAACTCAGCCAGCATCGCCAGCCTCGTTTGTATCTACGCCATCGAAATCGCGCTTTTATGGAAATTGCTCTAGATGACGCTTTGCGCTGCGCCAAGCAATCCATAAACCTCTGGTCCAAATAAATGTGCGCCGGCGCCGTACCGGCGAGCCTTCGAAGCGTTTGCCGACGGCAAATTGGCCGCGCTCCTACAGCGTCAAATCATCAGATTGCACTGCGCAAAGCTGTTGGATTCTCTGGCAGGTCAGTGGCAGATCCATGTCAATCCAATCGTTGGTGCCCAGGTTTTCCACGCGTGCATCTTTAATGGCGTGAATGAGAGCGAAATATACAGAAACTCCGAGGGTGAGCGAAGATTCAGTGAAGGCTTTGCTTGACTTGACGGCGTGCTTCTCTGCCAGTGCTTCACGAGCGTTGACCGCTGGATCGACCGGGTGCAGCCTGGCGCGAAAATCGATCGGTATCGTCTTCGTACAGGGTGGTTTGTAGGTCCAAATATTGTCCGTAATCAATTTGCCATCGTGATCATAGATCAACTCTTCCGTAGTGGCCATGCCTATCCCCTGGACAAAGCCGCCTTCGAGCTGACCGATATCAATCGCTGTGTTGGGTGATTTACTCGCATCCATCACGACATCAGCGCGATTGATCTTGAACTCTCCAGTAAGAACGTCAATCTCCACCTCGGTGACGGCCGCCCCATATGAAAAGTAGAGAAACGGCTTGCCTTGCGGGTTGCGGTAGGTAGGTCCTTTATAGTGCGGTGTCTTATACAGCTCGGCCACGCTGAGATTGATGCGATGAAACCAGGCTTTGAAGATGACTTCCTTCCATTTTTCCGACCACTGCGTACGCCAATCTTCGATTCTCACGTGTGGAACGTACGATTCCATATCTATGCAGAACTGCTCGAGCCGATTGCGCAGCGTCCGACATGCTTTTTCGACGGCACCACCGTTGAGGTCGTATCCAGTCGAGGCCGCCGTTGCCGGAGCATTGGAGATGCAATCGCTGCTGTTGCCGGCAACGCGAATCCATTCCAGTGGAATTCCTAATGTATTGGCCGCTAGCTGGGCAATTTTGGTATGAACGCCCTGACCCATCTCCACTGCACCATGGTGAATAATGACAGAACCGTCTGCCATGTTTACGTTGACGAGCGCACTCGATGAGTTGAGCGAGCCGCGCGGTTCGGTAAAGGCAATTCCATGTTTTTGTGGAATCATAACGATACCGCGTTTGCGCCAACGATTTTTTTTGTTGAACTCAGCCACCTCTTTTGCACGGCGCTCAAAGTCGGATGTCTTTTTCAAGTCGTCCCAGATCTCTCGAATATTGCAAAAATCTAGTTCTTGACCGAAGTGCGTAGTGTCATACGATTCGTGCGTGCCGTTGCGATACATATTCTTTTCACGAATCTCTTCGGGCAGTACAGTTCGTCCGAGTTTTTTCGTCAACTCGAACGCAACGCGCTCAATCACGCTCTCGACGATAGTCCACATCTGCATGACACCAAATGTGCGAAATGCAGTATTGCTTGTCTTATTCGTGCGGTAGCAAGTTCCATTAGCTTGCAAGGTTGGTACCATGTAGCAGTTATCGGCAGTAAGCAAACTCAAGTCCAGTACGGCAAACGAGCAGTCGTATGTGTCGCCGGCATCATTTTTGAAGTCCAATCGCATGCCCTGAATTTTCCCATCATCCGAAAACGCAACGTGATACTCACCTTCGTACGGATGGTGTTTGCCGATCATCTGCGTGTCCGTGGCGCGATCGTAAACCAGCCGCACTGGCCGATTCACCTTGCGAGCTGCAACGGCAGCCTGGGCTGCTACGATGTTGGCCCGGTGCTGTTTGCCACCAAAACCACCGCCTATCTGTTCGAGAGTCACAGTCACCTGATTCATCGTCACACCTAGAGCTCTCGCTACTCCGCTCTGGGTGCCATTCGGATTTTGGGTGGAGGAGTACACAGTCATCTGATTGTACGGGCCGGGTATAGCCAGCGCGCAATTCGTCTCCAGATAGAAATGCGCCGTTGCCGGTGTTCTTATAATGCCGCTGGCAACAGTGGTGTTTTCCATCGGTTTTGACGGATCCTCCAGCCACTTTTTATCGCTGCCGTCCCTTTCGATCGTCGGCATCCGCTGGTTGATGTCTTCATCCGGATCAGCGGATTTCAAAATCATCGGCATCGCGGTATCGTGCTCGATCGCGTCTTTGAGAGTGATGACAGCCGGGAGGTCGGTATACGAGATGCAGTTTTTTTCAATAAAATCGGCTGCTTCTCTGGCGCACACGACTGTGTCGGCCAGAACCAGCCCGATTGGGGCTCCGACCGAAGTTACCAGTCCATCACTGAAGACAGGATCGTCATCACCAAGCCCGATTAGATTCTCGCCGGCAGCAGGCAAATCTTTCACCGTTATCAGTTCCTTGAAGCCGGGAAACTGTTTTTGCAGCAGCTCTTTCAGTGAATCCAGATCGGCAGTATTCTTCGTGAACGCGAACCGTGCATGTGGGCGAGAGCTTTTCACCATGGCACCCTGGAAGCCACCACTGGGCAGAGCGACATCTTGGGTGTACTTAATCTCGCCAGACGCCTGCACAAAGGCTGCTCGTTTGATAACGGGCTTAGTCAGCGGGTAGAGTTCGGGATACTCAGTGTGCTCCTGTATACCTGTCGACAGTGGACGAATATCGTGGTTTGCAGACGACACTAGTGACAGGTTCAACTTTTCAGGTTCGACAGTATTGGTCACGTGCAGGAAAAATTTGTAGAAAAAATTCTCAGCCAGCTGCTTCCTGTATTCGTTGGTGAAGCCCTCTTCATCCATATCGACAGTGCACTCGTCGATCTCTTTCTTCAGCTCCGCCATCGCAGCCTTCAACGTTTCACTGCTCCAAGCCTTACCGATGAGAAACTGCTCGGTGCGGTGCGCACGATAGATCATCGTCGCCAGACCGCCAAAAATAATCGTCATGCCGCCGTCGGCAACTTTGCTTGCTGCATCGAGAGTGACACGAAAACCCGCGTTGATAATCGGATGTGCCATCTGCGGCCGGCGAGCGATGCGGTAAGTTTGCACGTACTCGTTTTTCTGCGTGTACGGGATCTCAAAGGAAATGATGATTGCATCTTCCGGCAACGCTTCAGTCGGCGGCATATCGATAAGATCGAACTGTTTTTCGCCACCGTCGTACTTGCCCGAGGCGATGTTGATCTTGGTGCCTAATGCGGACAGAGCCGTGAAAAGATCAGAAGGAAACGGACCGCCCCGCAGTGCATGGTCTCTCGTTATGAAAATATTGCCCGCGACACTGCCGGCCGAACGCACTTGCAGTCCAGCGATAAACTGTCCATGATAAGCAAGCGCTTCCAATCCCTTACCTGCGTCTTTTCCTCGTCTTTTAGCAACAACTTCCGCGAACTCGATAAGATTTTGAATGGGAGTGGTGGCACCAACTACGATACCGGCGTCCCTCTCTTTCAAAGAAGTCAGCTCTTTGATTTGCGTAATGTCTATCAGATAAACCGGGCGCTCATCAGAGTAAATGCCCGATGCCGTGTTGCCGAAAACCAGCTTGACACTCTCTCGCCCGCTCGCTTCAACGAGTTTCTTCTTGATCCTCATCACCTCTTGCAGAGTATTGGGACGAAACCATTCTCGCCCTCGACCTACGAAATGCAACTGCCGCGGCGGCAAGTTGTGCGCAGGCAATTTATCGAGCTTGATTTCTGCCAAATTTGGCTTCACCGTGACGTTGAATGACGGATCGACCATACACTTTTGCGAGTTGTCACACTCCTGCTGGTAATCACAGGCGAGTGTTCTGAAGGCCGTCAATATCGGGCGATAGCCAGTGCAGCGGCACAAATTGCCACCAAATATGGTCTCCAAATTCTCCTGCGTTGCTTCCTGGTTGCGCTGCAAATAAGCATGCGCATTCATCACGAAGCCAGGGGTACAAAAGCCGCACTGCGTGCCGTTGTTCTTGGCAATGCAGTACTGAGTAGGATCAAGTCCCTCGTGCACATTGCCGATGCCTTCTGTCGTAGTTAGCATACATCCGTCGAGCGCCACCAACGGTTTTAAACATGAGTTGATGGGACGGTGCACGGGAAGTCCGGTGTCCGAACTACGATGCGATAACATCACGGTGCAAGCGCCACAACCGCCTTGTCCGCATCCAACTTTGGTCCCTGTCAAACCGATGGAATTCAGGTAATCCGTCACCATCATCGTCGGATCCGGATTGCTTATCACAATCTTGTCGCCGTTGAGCCAGAACACCAACTCGTTGGAGTAGGACTCGTCCACCACAGTACTTGTGAGAGACCATGCGTGCAGCTCTTTCATGACAACGCCCTTTGCATCAGAGAATCTAGACGTCGGTTATTTCCAACGCGTTCAGCCCTCCAAGAGAGTTGCCTCAGATTGGAGGTTATGCGTCAAATGATACACAGCCCGACTCCTAAAGTATCAAGACAGGGATTAAATTGGCAAGCCCGATGCTTCAGCAATCCGACCACTTCGCGGTATAGCCCTAGCCTTTCTGTGTCATGATGGTGTGGAGAGGACAAGATTATGCATATCAGGGTCCTATTCGCAACTTTGTTGATTCTGCTTTCTATCTCTGCGCGTCCAGCTTTCGCCTCTGGAGGCGCCACGTACACTCCGGGCACCGATCAGCATCTCGACATGCAACATCAGGTCGGAGCGCAGACCTATACAGACTGTGGACGAATGGCAGAGGCCGATATGCGCTCGCCAGCCGCAAATGCAGCGTGGAAACCTTCCAAGGAAATTTTGGAGCTAATCGGCACGCCCGCGCCTGAGTTCGCAAGCGATCTGCAATGGATCAACTGTTCACCTATGACGATGGCACAGCTGCGAGGACACCCGGTGTTCATCAGATTTTGGTATCGGAATTGTCCAATGTGCGTCTCCAGCGCGCCCATGATGAATGAGCTGCAAAACAGATACGGCAAGGATGGACTCATCGTCATCGGTATTCATCATGCGAAAACCAACAGAGGCGATAGCGTAGAGGACGTGTCCAAAGCCGCATCCGACCTTGGCTACAAGTTTCCGATAGCCATTGATAATTCGTGGAGCACCATAGAAAAATTTTGGATTCACTCGACCGCGCGCGCATACTCATCGGCCTCGTTTCTCATCAACAAGAACGGAACCATCGTATGGGGGCACGACCTGGGACGGCTGGAGAAAGACACGCCAGCGGCCGTCTCATTGCACGCTGCAATCGACAAGCTCCTCCCAGAAATCCCATTAAGCAGGTAGACGCTCTTTCTTGCAATTTGCTTTGAGTCTCAGCCCGCAGCAGCAGTGATCCTAGTTAAATCATTAACGTTTGTCGATTCCGGGCGACGCCGTGATTGGCAAGAACGCCGCCGGATTACTCTTTCAGGCATTGGAGCAGTTTAGCCGGGGCGCTCCGAGGGAACGAAAGAGTAGCGATCATGCGGGGTGGGTGAAGGACGATGGACGAAGAACGGGTCAAATCGATGTTGGAACGGCTGAAAGTCTCGTCGGGCGAGAATCCAGAGTGGCAAGACGCCCCGTCGGCGCAGCCACAAACCTTTACTGCGTGCGAGACGGCGATGAGCACCTCCGTGGCAGCCACCCCGCCTCTTCGCTATGAACTGAAATTCTCGATGGTCAACCGCCGATACATCACATTCCTTATCGCCCTTATGTGCATACCGTTCATTCGCATCTCGTTTATTTTCATGACCCTGCCTGCTTCAAACCATCCATTCACTATCCTGAGCAGCTTTGCTTTTTCTCTAATTTTTCCGATGCTCTGCTTTCTACCGTTATTGTTGCCGGCCAAACTAAAACTCTCGGAAAATGGCATATGGTTTTCACTTCAGTGGCTCACCCTCGGAAATAAACGTCTGCGCTCCTGGGATGATTTACACTCTATTCAGCTGATCTATCCGACCATCGCTGTTCCCGAAGACACTCCTATTCTGTGGCGCGGGGATAAACATCCGCTGAAAACATGGTTGACTCCTTCAAAATGGATGTACGGACCTTGGCTGATGCTCGATTTCGCTTCCGGCGGCACGGCACGCATCATACTTTCCCGCTTGACGCGCCAACAGGCACAGCAGCTGTTTCAAGCTCTCGATACCTACAACTCTTCGTCGAAATTTGCCTCCGAAGTAGTTAATCTCGAACGCTCTCTGATCCTCGGCGGCGACGATATTTTGTCGTTCACGAAGATGTGGGAAGACCAACTCAACTCAAACTACATCTCCACAAATTACGTGCCGCTGCCGACCAACTACAAGTTTCAAAACGGCGAATACAAAGTGTTGATGGAACTCGGAGCAGGCGGAATGTCTGCTGTCTATCTAGCCGAAACACGCGACGGCAAAAAGGTAGTGCTCAAAGAAGCCGTGACGCCGCCAGGCACGGACGAGCGTCAGAGACTAAAATCGAGAGAGCTGTTCGAGCGCGAAGCAACACTCTTGATGCGTCTCAACCACCCTCAGATTGCAAAAGTGCTCGACTACTTCGTCGAACGCGGCCGCGACTACCTCGTGCTTGAATTTGTCAAAGGTCAAACATTAAAGCAGTTGGTCAAAGAGAAAGGTAAACAGAAAGAATCCCAAGTCCTCCAATGGACCACGCAAATCGCCGACATCGTGCAATATCTGCACTCGCAGAACCCACCCATACTTCACCGGGATCTTACGCCAGACAACTTGATTCTCTCCGACAACGGTCAGGTCAAACTCGTAGACTTCGGCGCTGCCAGCGAATACGTCGGTTCAGCCACCGGGACATTTATCGGCAAGCAGTGCTACATCCCACCAGAGCAGCTACGTGGGAAGGCCGTGCCGCAGAGCGATCTTTATGCGCTCGGTGGAACCATGAACTTCCTGCTTACAGGTAAAGATCCTGTCGCTTTGTCTCAATCCAATCCAAAAGAGATGGAGCCGACGGTATCCCAGGGCGTCAGCGATCTAGTAGCAGACCTCACTTCACTCGAGGCTGAAGACAGACCAGACGATGCCGCATTATCGAACAGACTGGAAAACTTGACTTCGACAAAGAAATCATTCGTCGCCAAAGCTTGATACACGGAGCAACCAACATATGACTAGTGTTGATGGAATCACCGCCAATTCAGCCACCACAAGCGGTGGCACTAATCTGATCATGATCTATGACAAGATTAGAGCACGGCTTTTATACAGTCAGCGACGCTCGCTAAAACAGAGGTTGAGGACCCGAAAGCTGATGATGGCGATTTTCGTTTTTGCCATCACAACGCAGTTTGTCAACATCTACTTCGCTACACAGATCCGGCCGCATCGGCACCACTCTTATGTTTCCACGACTGCCCGCTCCGAAGATCTTCCGAGCAGCTCGACTGGTCCAGCTACTGAATCGTCGACTACGGCAAGCTCCGATGGAAAAGCATCATTAGCGCCCCCAGCTGTTCACAAAAAACATCATCGTCATCACGCCGCGACGGTGAGACCTCAGCCAGCTACATCGGGCGCTAAAACCGAAACCACGACATCAAATGATAATACTGATGCCACTGCAGACGATCAGTCCTCCTACTCGGACTATTCGGCAAGGCGTCGTGCCAGAGAAGCTGATACGCTGATACCATGGTTTTTCGTTATCTACATGACCTTCATCTTCTCGATAGTTATCAAAGCAAAAGGTCCCAGTCGTATTATCGTTTCGGATAACGGCATCAAGTTCAAGTGGTACAACCTGCCGAGCACATTCTGTATTCCATGGTCGGCAATCGAGACTGTAAGCACCCGAGAAATTCAATATTACAATTTCGGCAAGAAGCTGAAAGAGCAATTCTATAATTCCAGATCGATTGAACTGAATGTCTCGCGCAGCTCGTTTACGATTCTGCAGTGGCTGCAATTGCAGCTTTTCAACGCCGTCATGCCAGATCCGGTCATTCCCCGGTTCACCTCCAAAAATGCGACACTCAAGCTGGACGCGCAAGCGATCATTCATGAGGACGATAGACAACAGTTCATCAAAATACTGGAAGAAAAAGTCGGCAGCGAGTTCATGAATCCTGAACTTTCAACGCTCAAGGGTGAAGGCGAAGCTGACAGCAGCAGTTTCACTAAAGTATGGCTCGACAGCATGGACAATGCCAATCGCGGATTGGATCCGCTGGCCAACGACGCCGTACTTGCGGGCGGTGAATATCAGATTCTCAATCGCATTGCTGCCGGCGGACAAGCAATCACGTACAGCGCTGTTAGACACACTCACAAAGCATCCGACAACAGCGCAACGCCAGAAGAATCACACACCATCGATCTGTCTGCGAAAGAGCTTGATGTGGTCGTTCTGAAGGAGTTTGTCTTACCGGATCGCGGCGGCAATAAGATTAGAAACAGAGCATTAGCGAACATCGATCACGAAGCGTCGCTGCTAAAGAAGCTCGATCATCCGCAGATTGTAAAACTGGTCGACACCTTCGTTCAGGGACACAGAGCTTATCTCGTCATGGAGAAAGTCGATGGGCAATCACTGCGGCAGATTGTGCAAAGCAATGGCAAATTCGACGAAAGCAAAGTCCGCCTTCTGGCAAAACAGATGTGCGATATCCTGACTTATCTGCACACGCAGCAACCGCCGATTATTCACCAAGATTTCACTCCTGATAATCTGCTTCTCCAAGCCGACGGACAGCTGGTCTTAATCGATTTCAACGTGGCAGAGCAGCTGGAACAGGAGTGCACCAAGACGGTGGTTGGTAAGCATTGCTACATGCCGCCTGAGCAGTTCAGAGGACATCCATCGCCGCAGAGCGACATATACGCAATGGGAGGCACCCTCTTCTATCTGCTCACGGGCGAAGACCCTGAGCCAATCAGCACTTCGCACCCTCGATCCACTAACGCGGACGTCAGCGAAGATCTAGACTCAATCATCGCTCATGCCACCAATCCAGACACGAAAAAACGCTACACCAACGCTGGCGAGATCGAACAGGATCTCGTTGGCATCCGCCAGCTCGCAGCACCACTCAGTTAGCCTGTGCACGCGACCAGCTGTTGGCGGAGCGGAAGCAGAGCGAGATTGCGGCGTCGGTGAGTAGAGAAAGAACAACAACCCAGATGACGCCCACGAGAATCAGCTCGACGCTGGCGTAGGAGAGGGCAAATTTCATGACGCGCCCGATACCGTCGGGAGCGGCCATATATTCGGTGACGATGCAGATTCCCAGACCGAGCGCCGCAGTCACGCGCAGCCCACCGGTGAGTTCGGGGAGCAAAGCTGGAATCTCGATGTCTTTCATGACACGCAACGAACCGGCACCTAGCAGTCCGGCAAGGTATCGATAGTTATCGGGTACGTTGCCAATAGCGTCGAGCGTGTAGATGCAAGTCATCAGTCCGCTGTATATGCCGACAGTAACCGCTACCAGTGCGCACCCTGATTGCACGAGCAGAACAGCGAATGGCACCACGAGCAGTGGCGGTAATGTGCGCACGAACTCAACGATCGGTTCGCAAAAACTGTAGATGATGCGCGATCGACTCATTACCATAGCAAGGGTGAAACCTGCCAGAGATCCCGGAACCATTCCACAGAGGAAGTTGCGCATCGTGGCAAGAATATGTACTGAGTAGCCATGCGAGCCGCCGCCTTGCGCTGCAATGATCGGATCTTGTTGAAAGCTGTTTACCAGCGCCGACCCAACTTGAAGAATATCAGGCAGGCGCGATGGTCCGAGCACGTGTGCGCACAATTGCCATACGCCCGCAGCAGTGACTATCAATCCAGTATTCCAGATGTACTGCTTTGTGCCTTTCAATGCTTCATTTTCTCCACTAGCTTACTAGCCAATTTCTCGGCATCAAGATAATCGAATTGGTCGAAGTAAGTCTGTGCCAATTTGATTCCGAGATCCTGTCCTTCTTCATCGGCGGGAGGTGCTTTCCTGAGCTGTTTTAGCTCTGCTGCTGCTTTGTCTCTTAAACCGACAAGCTCATCATAAACGGCGCCGGCAACTATTACGTCATCGACCGTCGGGGGCTTCTTCTTGTAGATGCCTTGCGATTTGAAGTTGTTGACTATGCTGCCATTAAGGTTGCGATAGTAGTATGTGGATTTAGGGTTGTGAAACCACTGTTTTTGATCATTGAAACCGATGAATGGATCCAAATCGTTATAGATAATTGCTCCTTCTTCCGGTGAGAACTTCTGCCCTGTCACCTGGCTCAAATAAGGCATGTGCAGCTCGAGAGCTTCTTGCTGATGATTGTTCATGAAGTCGATTATGCGAAAATTGACCGATGCCAGGCGCAGGATAGTGTCATGGTGCGCGTCGAAATACTTCCTCTTTGTGGCCCAGCCATCTTCCAGAACACTCGCTAGCTCAGGTGAATCAGGAGACGGTTTAGCTGCGGCTGCAAGATCGTCGGAGCTGAGAATGCAATTACAGCCCTCTCGCTGCAACACTATTCTCGATGGCGCACCGCCTACTTGAAAGTCCGCGCGCTTCTGTCTCATGGCGTTAATCGTCAGGGGATCGTCAAGTACGAGAGCGGTGAAATCATCATGTTTCAACCCTCCGTTCTTCAGCGCCAGTTCGATAAACGGTTTTATCGCAGTCTCCGCAGGATAGGCGAATGTCTTGCCACGCATCTGTCCCACTGCAGCTTTAACGGCTTCAGCAGGTGGTTTCCCCTCCTTCAAAAACTCTTTGTAGCTCTTATAGTGTCCTGCCGGCTGAGCCATGATGCCAAAGCCTTTGAACAGATCACCGAGAACAAACGTGATCAGATCGGGAGAGTTTTCATGCGATGAGTAAAGAAATGCCGGCGGGCATGAAGCGACATCGAGAGTCTCCGATTCCAAAAACGGCACCACATCGTCAGTCTTGACGCAGCGATACTCCAGGTCGATGCCGACTTCTTTGAACCAACCCTTCTTCACTCCAATAATTGCATACGTATGATCTCCATACGGCTCCATACCAAAACGGACTTTTTCAAAATGGCGCCATTCATCAGTTGATTGATCGGTATCTGCAGTTTTCTTATTATCGCTGGAAGATTGCCCACAGCCAGAGCAAAGCAATACGGCGAGGGTGGCGATAAGAGCTGAGTTGATTCTCTGTGACACTATTGGTGGTGCTCCTAAATCTCTGGTTGCCAACTCTGCATTCTCGACAAAAGCAACTTACTGAGGTAAAAGCTCAACGTGCCAAGCACGCCGTATAGAACAGCGAAGGCCGCAAGCTTACCCATATCGGCATACAGATAGGATTGATAGACGAGATACCCCAAACCGGAATTAGCAGAGAGATACTCTGCTCCGAGCGAAAACGCCCACGCTAAGCCTATGACATTGCGCAAGCCGCCGCTCAACTGCGGCTGAATGGCGAACAGATAGACCGTGCTGAAAACCTGAACGCGATTAGCGCCCAGCAGCCGCGCCTGATGCATGTAAGAGGAGGGAACGTTGCACAGCGCCTCATACGTATTCGTCGCCAGCACTACTGCAACACCAAAAACGATATAAGCAAGAATGCCCTGCTCATTGCCGCCAAACCAGAAGAGAAACAACGGAATCAGGGCGAAAAGGGGCACGCCCCGGATGATGTCCAAGAGCCGCTTGTTTGCACTCTTCGTGTAGGAGAAAAAATGCACTGCAAAGCCGCAGACGAGTCCAAGTACCCCGCCGAAGGTCAAACCAACAATTATTCGCACCACAGTGTAAAGCGTGTGCATGCCGATCGTCTCTAAGGACAGCCCCCACTGAGCGTCCGCGGCGCCGCCAAATAGAGCAATTTCGGGTATCGAGTTTTCGAAAACATGTCGCAAATCGGGCCAGATTTTGACGTTGCCTATAACTGCAGCGACGATCTGCCAGGCGATGGCGAGCGCGACAAACGCGAGCAGCCGCCACTTCCACTGCGTTACGCCGGCGAGTTTATCAGGCGCATACTGATACAGCACTCAGCTTACCCTCATTCACTCTGTTCAAAATTGCTTCTCTATACTGGGAAAATTTTTCGCATCCGAGCACCGCTTCAGTTCTCGGGCGCAGCAAGTCAATTTCGAAAAGTCCGGCCATACGCCCGTTGTCTAGCACCAGAACGCGGTCACCGAGGAAGATCGATTCATCGATATCGTGAGTGACATACACCGCAGTAAACGATTTCTCGCGCCAAAGTTGCTCGACCATCTGCTGCATGTGCAGCTTGGTCCAGTGATCTAACTGAGACGTAGGCTCGTCGCACAACAAAACTTGTGGGTTGTGTGCCAGAGCCATGCCGAAGGCGATGCGGCGAACCTGTCCTCCCGACATCTGTCTGGGAAATTTGCGCAGGATCACATCCGGTTCCAAACCAACCATCTCGCACAATTTGCGCGCCACTTCCCGACGTTCCGCCTTACCCTTGCCTTGCAATTCCAGGGCATAGGCAAGATTGTCTTCGGCTGTCCGCCATGGAAACACGGTGTTTGACTGAAAGACAAAACCGATGCGTGGATGGATCTCCTCCGAAACGATCTTCGCAGTTCCAGAAGACGCCTGCTCAATGCCGGCGAGAATTTTCAGCAAAGTCGATTTGCCACTGCCGGAAGAACCGACCACCGTCAAAAACTCACCGGGGCGCAGATCGAGCGTCAAATCCCGCAAAGCGGCGCGTTCGCTGCCCCCGCCATACGATTTGCACAAAGAATCGATCGCAATGAAAGCTTGCATGCGAAAACACTCCGGGGCTGCGCTCGCACGTATCATTGCCTTTAACTAATACTATGTCGATGGGGCGACCACGTATGAAATCTCAAGATTTTGCATAAGCTCGAGGGCACCTGAGACACTTTCGGAGTCGTATAGAAACGATGCCTTGGATTGCTTCCAAGGTTCGCCTAGAGTCATGTTGCGATCTCTATCCCCACTTCAAAATTCAGTCAAGCACTGGAATCACAGACAGTGGAAGGCTTTTGAGAACTTAGCGCAGTCGTTGTCAATGAGCAGTAGTCGCAACATAAGCGTAGGGATTTGACCGGGCACGTGCCGATTTCAAGATTCCAACGCCTACTAGCCGCGTTCTCCTACACTTTGAGCAAGTCTTCGATCTTGATCGGCAGGTCGCGGACACGAACGCCGGTCGCGTGATAGACAGCATTGCAGATTGCCGGCGCAACGCCGGCAAGCCCAATCTCGCCGATCCCGCGCGCACCGTAAGCATTCAAATCCTCATTGGCAAACTCCAGGAAGTGAACGTCGATGTCTGGTGTATCGGCATGAACAGGCAGTATGTAGTCGGCAAGATTGCTATTGAGCGGCGCTCCCTTAGTCGGCTCGTAGATGCCGCCCTCGAAGAGGGCCATGCCGACTCCCATGACCACCGCGCCTTCAATCTGATTTCGTCCGGCTTTCGGATTCAAAATTTTGCCGCCATCTATTACCGTGACGACGCGATTGACGCGCAAGCGAGCTAATTCTTTCTGCCACGTAACTTCCACGAATTGAGCACCGTACGAGTGTCTCGAGACCTCGGCTTTCTGGTTGAATGTTCCAGTCGAACTTCCTTTGCAGGAAACTAGATTAAAATCGCAAGCGCGCAAAAACTCCGCGAAAGGCATGCCGCTTCCGTCCGGCTGATCCGCCTGTCTCACTTTTCCACTAGTGAAAGCGAGATTTTTGCTCTCTATTCCGCGGAAGGGAGAATTATGCGCTGATTCAGCCGCCTTGAGAATCGAATCTCGCACCTTGTGCGCAGCCTGGGCTACCGCCGGGATGAGCGAGCCGGTGGCCATCGAGCCTCCGGAAAACGGTCCGGGAGGCAGCGATGAGTCGCCGATTTCCACATCGATGAGGTTTAAGGGTAAGCTCAGCTCCTCGGCGACGATCTGCGCCATGATGGTGTAGGTGCCCGTCCCGATGTCCTGAGTGGCGCACAAAACCCTGACCGCACCGTTGTCTCGAAGTTCCACGACGGCTTCAGCCGCAGCTCGCTCCGCGATCCAGCCGGCACCGGCGACACCCCAACCAAGCGTGAAGCCATCTCTCTTCATCGAGCCCACTTGTGGGTTTCGCTCATTCCAGCCGAATTTCTCGGCGCCCACCTTGTAGCACTCCACCAGGTGGCGCGAGGCGAACGGTATGTTCAACCCTTCGTCATGCGTCGGCTCATTCATCAATCGCAGTTGCACCGGATCGACGTTGAGCTTGATGGCTAGCTCGTCCAGAGCGGATTCAGTGGCGAACAGACCGGGCACTGCTCCTGGTCCGCGCATCGACGTTGGTGAGCCGACGTTCCGTTTGCTGGTTCCGGCGCGAATCTTCATGTTCGGGCAGGAGTAGAAGTAATTCGTTACCTCTCCGCAATTTTCGTGATAGTCATCCAGCATCGCGCGGTGATTAGCGAATTCGTGCTCAAACGCAACTAGCTTTCCATCGGCATCAGCGCCGATCTTCACGTGCTGCTCCATGACGGGACGGTGTCCCGCGGCATGAAACACCATCTTGCGAGAGAGCACGAGTTTAACCGGGCGCCGCAGCTGTCGAGCGATAGTCGCTGCCAGAGCGCTCTGCGCCCAGGGCCACAATTTGCCACCAAAGCCGCTGCCGAGAAACTTCGTGATCACCTTAACGTTTTCCGGCTCGACTCCAAGAAACTGTGCCAGCACGTTGCGGAAGTTGACCACCGCCTGCGTGGTTTCGTACAACGTAAAGTTGGAGCCGTCGAATGTGGCGACGGAGGCATGCAACTCGATTGGGCTGTGAAATTCGGCTGGTATCGTGTATGTCACATCAACTTTTTGACGCGCATTGGCATAGGCATTATCGCTGTCGCCGCGCTCATGGCTGACCTTCATGGAAGCGTCAGAGAGGAGTTGTGAACTTACATTGGGCTCTTTCGCATCGTATTCGACCGCGACAGCTTCAGCAGCGGCAACTGCCTGCTCGTAGGTCTCTGCTACGGCCACCGCAACGAACTGTCCGTAGTACTGGATACTGTTATCCGCCATGGCAGGTCGCTTCTCATCGCACGCAAGCATGACATCTTTCAACGGCGCAATACGAAAGATTTTCGGCAGGTTGTCTTTGCAATAGACTGCCACCACGCCGGGCATTTTCTTGGCCCGACTCATGTCTACACTTTTCACGGTGCCACTAGCAACAGTGGCACTTATCGGCACCGCATAGACCATGTTGGGAAACTGATAGTCGGACGCATACTTGGCCGAGCCCGTCACTTTAAGCGGCCCGTCGATGCGGTTGGTTGGTTTGCCGATAACAGCGTTCTTTTCAGTATCTGCGCTCAAAGCTTTTCCTCGCTAACTTAACGATGTCGACACGATCAACGAATGGACGAGGCAACGTTTTGCCAGTTCGACCTTGAAAGCGTTCTCTTTCAGCGGACGTGCGTCCTTTAACAATGCATCTGCCGCCGCTTCGAAACGCCCTTTATCCGCCCGCTCTCCTTGCAGCATCTTTTCGACAACCCCAGCCCGCCAGGGGATGGCTCCAATGCCTCCCATAGCTACACGCAAATACGAGATTCTCTCCCCGTTCATCTGGGTTATGACCGCAGCAGAAGCGAGGGCAAACTCATACGATGCGCGGTCGCGCAGTTTTAAATACATTGAGCTTGCACCGAGTGGAAGCGCATCCAGGTGAACATGAGTAATCAATTCACCCGGCTGAATGACTGTCTCCAGATGGGGCATGTCGCCAGGCAGCCGGTAGAACTCGGTTATCGGAACCATACGCGATCCTTTGCCGCTATGAATCTCAATGCGAGCATCCATGGCCATCATCGCCACGTTCATATCAGATGGATTATTAGCTACGCAGTGATCGCTAGTGCCTAAAATAGCAAGATTGCGGTGATGCCCCTCTATTGCAGGACAGCCAGAACCTGGTACGCGCTTATTACAAGCGTACGCTTCGTCGCGAAAGTACATACAACGTGTGCGCTGCAGCAGATTACCGCCTGTGGTGGCACGATTGCGCAACTGTGGCGACGCGCCCGCGAGGATTGCCTCGGACAGAGCAGCGTAATGAGTTTGCACAAAGGGATGGTTGGCGAGATCCGAATTGCGTACGAGCGCGCCGATTTTCAAGCCTCCATTTGCTGTCGTCTCTATTTTGTCCAGAGACAATGAAGTTATGTCCAGCAACCGCGAAGGCGCTTCAACATTCAACTTCATCAGATCGACCAGTGTCGTCCCGCCGGCGATAAAACGAAACTCCGCCGGAGTGTTTTCACCGGCATTTGAGGCTTGCCGCAGAACAGCATCCAAATCAGACTCTTTGACGTAATCGAATGTTTTCACAACAGTTCTCCCCTCGAGATGCTCCATCGACCGTTGGCTTCAGGTAGAATCTTGCACTTGCTTGATAGCAGCCAAAATGTTGTTGTATGCTCCGCATCGGCAGATGTTGCCGCTCATCTTCTCTCGTATCGTGGCTTTGTCGTGTGCGCAGCCCTCAGCCATCAATGCTGTCGCTGACATGATTTGACCAGACGTACAATAACCGCACTGGTAGGCATCGCAGTCAACAAACGCTTTTTGCATCGGGTGGAGATTATCCGGTTGACCCAGTCCTTCGATCGTGGTGATCTCGTGTCCGTCGCACATAACAGCCAGTGTCAAACAGGAGTTGACTCTGCGTCCGTCGAGGTGCACCGTGCAGGCGCCACATTGCCCATGATCACAGCCCTTCTTGGTACCGGTAATGTTCAGATTTTCGCGCAGACAATCGAGCAACGTTGTGCGCGCATCAATCTTGAGGCTTTTCCTCTCTTTGTTGACTATGAAAGAAACTGCAATAGCACCAGGCATATTTTTTTCGATCAGTTGTTGCCCAGCAGTGGCCGAGACTGGCTCCTCTTCCGCAGCAACTGGGCTCGTGCCAGCCGCCACAGCCACGCTGGCCAGACCTAGATTGGTCAAGAATAGACGGCGAGTTATGCCGCTTCCATTTGCATTTTCGTCTTCAGGTGTTTTGCGCTTATTCACTGCCAGTCCTCGCTGATGCTGTACAGGCGATCTTCTGATACTGCTCTAAATCACTTCTCGTATCGACATCGTACGCAGCGAAGCCAGCCGGCAACAGCAATGAATTGCTTTCCGCGATCACTCTCTTTGCGCCCTGATCTCCTTGCAGCAAAGCCAACGAGGCAAATTTCGTGCGATGGAAAAGCGCGGGTATGCCCGGAGAGGGAGGCTCTCCATAGTAAGATGCCACCACTTCCTTCTTCGTTTCGATAAACTGCTGTTTCAAATAGCGAAGCCACATTTCATCAACAAACGGTTGGTCTACTGCCGTAAGAATCACTGCGTCATACTCCTCGACGGCAGCCACAGCTGCTCTGATCGATGCAGCAATTCCTTCCGTCCAGCCGCCGTTTTGCACGATCGAAAGGCAGTCCGGAGAGGGAAACGATAGCAGCAGTCGCTCTGCCAGCTCTGCAAACTTATAGCCGAGCACGACATATAGGTCACCCACCTCGCTCTCTATGGCGGTGCGAACGGCCCGAAGCAACAGAGCCTCGTTATTAAAAAGGGCAAGCTGCTTGTCTCCGCCCATGCGGCGACCTTCTCCTGCAGCAAGAACTGCGATGGCGATTCTGCTCATGTCGAATACCTGCAAGTTGAGATGCGTGATGTTTTCGAGTTGGCATGCGAGCGGGCGACTTCCTCGCCTTTGCCGCCAACTCTGTGATGAATCGGTCCCTCGCTGGCAGAAAGCGGCTTGCCGCTGCCATTCCTGAAGAAAGCCAAAATCTCCGAACAGATCGATAACGCGATCTCCTCGGGCGAATCCGCGCCGAGATCCAGTCCAATTGGAAATCTGATCCGTATCGCGGACTCTGGCGAACCAATCTCGGACAGAATCTTTGTAGTCCGTTTGTGAGAACCCATTACGCCAATGTAGGCGCAGTTGCTTTCGAGCGCAGTGGCTAAAAAACGCTTGTCCAACTCGAAGTTGTGGCTCATTATCACAATCGCAGTTCGGTCGGGCGCATCGAAAATGGCGCCCATCTCAAACGTTTCATCATAATGATGAACCATCTCCGTGCCGCGAAAGCGCTCCAGATAGGAAAGCCTGCTATCAATCAAGAGGGAGTCCATGCCAATCGATCGCGCGCATGAAATGAGTGAAACCGCATCTTCACCGGCGCCAAATATCGCCAATCGAGGAGTCGGTTTGATTACCTCAAAAAACACCTTCGCGTTGCCGTCCTCGAGTTGCAGGCTGCGACTGGCTCCAGACGACATGACGAACTTGAATGCATTAGCCACTGCCGCGGCAACTGATGCGGAAGCGCTGCTCGTAAACATGTCATTTTCATCAAGCAGAATCTGCGCGCCGATCTCTCGTTCGTCGTCACTAGAAAAGACCGTGGCAAGAGCGAAAGTTCGTCCCGTTGACTGCGCTCTTTTGAATGCCGCCGGATAAGATGTTTCAACGCCCGTAACCGGCTGAATCAGAACATGGATAGTGCCGTCGCAGCCGTAATTAAGTCCGAAGAACTCGTCGCTTTCATATTCGAGAAGCAACGCTCGCGACAAACTGAAAACCTCGTCACCGCGCGCGAGAATGTCATTCTCTAGACAACCAGCACTGATCGAGCCGGCTTTACTTCCATCGTCCACCAGGAGAAGATGCGCGCCAGGACGGCGATATGCCGATCCAGTCACATCAACGACCGTGGCAATGACCATCCTTTTGCCGCGCCGGAGCGCGCTCTCGAAGAGGTCGATAATCTCTCTGGAATCTCTCAAGTTATCCGGTCCGCAACGATCGATGTGGGTTTATTTCACCCGACGGACCGCTCTCCTAAACGTCATCTACCTGAGCAATAAATGGGGGCCGGCACAAACAGCGAAGTTTAGATTGGTTCCTAATCGGATGCCTGCAACACATTTAGTCAGTAGGACCATTTCGGAGATGGCGCTGGTCCGCCTGGGAACTTTTTCTACAAAATTCGTAGTTTCCCCGCTTACATAAAAGGAATTCGACTATATCGTCTCCCGTATCGACCTCTTCTCCGCCACACTCACATCTTGCCGGTGCAACATGCTTCTTGAAGCAATACCAGAGCTCGTTCAGGGCGTAGCCGCACTTTCGGCCGAGCTGGCTCCGGAAGCTTCCGCCGCCACCAGACTGTCAGCCGAGGCAGCCGAGTGCGCACCACGCCTGGGCTCGGCCCTCATGCAAGGCGCCAACGTCGGCAAAACCGGCTTGCTCGGCACGCTGGCACAGGGCGCAGAAAACACCGCGCTTGTGCCGTTGGAAATCACCGGCGACGGCTCCACATGCCTGCAATCGGGCTGCACCAAATTGGGCGGCGATCTGCAAAATTCACTGCCTAAAGTCCCTGTGCGCGCCGACGACCGAGTGGCCATCACAGGAGCAGACGGCAATACGGCGGAAGGGCAAGTGAAAAAACTGTTCGCGCCGAAATTTTCCGCATCGACAGAACGTGTCGCCGTGGTAAAACTCAGCCCCGGCGAAGCGGGCTTCTCACCCACAACCGGACTGGAACTGACTCAACTGAACGAAAAGCTCTGGATGAATGGCGCCGGTGACGTGTTCAACTCACCGCAAAAATGGTACCGCATGGGCTCGCAAGTGGGCGAATCCGATCTCAAATTCATTCCCAATGTTCGGGCAGTCAATGAAAGCAATGTCGAATTCGTCGACGGGGTGCGCAAAATCGGACCGGAAGTGGCAGCGAAGATCAGAATGAACGGCGAACTTATCGAAGCCAGCGCGAGTGATCGCAACTCCATGCTGAGCGCTATGGAATCCGCTCCTAGAATGCAGTTCAAAGATTCACCGTTGCTTGATTGGAAGAGCCACCCGGTGCTTAATCCGAGTGGCAAGGCTACCAACTGTGTGGCATGCACCGCAGCCGCAATCCGCTCACTCGAGAGCGGCGTGATTACCAGCGCCGATGATATCGCCAATCTGCCCATGGCTGATGGCAGCCGCCTGGGTGAGCCTTTCGTAGGCAGATTTCAGAGCAGAGCGGACGCACTTAAATACATCACCGACGCGACTGGTACCGAAGTGACGTCAACCGTCGATCATATGAACGAGATGGTGCCCGGCAAAAACTATGCCGCCATGCTCGATATCGATCCGAAGGCCGGCGACTCTTTGCACATGATCTTCGCGCGCCGTCTCGAGTCAGGCAAGCATCTCTTTTACGACGCGCAAAGCGGCTTGAGCCTGTCACCGAGATCGTTCGCATCCAATCAGCTCACTCTTTACGAACTCAATCCCGTAGCGAAGGTTTAGAGGTTTTCCTTCGCGTACGCCTCCGTTGAGCTTTCAGTGCCGCAACCGAAATCGATGGAGTCGACGTTTGATTTTGCGCGCTCGCCAACGGCATTAAACCACCGGTAATAAGCAGGCACTGAGCGAGGTGCACACTGAATATTCGCGCCGGCAGAACTCGTATAGTCGAACAGCAATGCTCGTTGCGAGAAGATTGCATTTGTGAGCTGTTACTCGTCGTTGTTGTTTTCCGACTTCTCGTCACTATTTTCTTCGCTGTTCTCCTCTTTATCCCCGTCTTCAGATTTTTCGGAATCTCCAAAACCAGAGAATAGGGAGTGAGACTTTCCGCCACCAGCGCCGCCGAACATGCCAGAGACGTTGCCGCGCATATGTCTGCGCTGGCCAATCATCGGCTGAGAAGTCTGATTTTCAGGAGAGCTGTAATTGGCTGTCTGAAGAGGCTTCGTGCCGAAGAAGGTGGGGTTTATGATCATTGCCCCGACCGAGATAACGATACACAGCACCATGGCAAGAAAAAGATTGCCTCCGGCTCGCCAGTTCGTCACGACAAACAAGAATTGAACGATGGGAAAGAGCAACGAGCCTATTCCCCACGCCGGATGCTTTTTGAAGGCGCGACCGACCAGGCAAAACCACAGCACGACGGCCAAGATGGCCATGAGAATGACCAAAATCCACTGCATTACGGCAAGGAACTGATTCACCTGAACACACCCGAAGCAAAAGGATAGCTTTTGCTATATACCCGCATAAGACGGGGCGCCAAACCGATCCGGCAGAGCGTTTGTCTTACGCACGCTGGAAAGCAAGTTGCACCGTTAGGAAATCGCTGCGCCCTCTACTCATTGGTATCACCGGCAGTGCAGCGCCACAGGTCCGCTGTCATCGACGTCATTTACTTACATTCTCTTGCAGGCTGTATTGAAACGAATAAGTCGTCGTTTTCTCGTCGCGCGTCACATCTACGGTGGCAGTTAGGGACTTCGGACCCGTCCGACGATAGGTCACTTTTACGTCGTGCTCTTTGTTATTGTTGTCGAATATCACTTCGTCTTTCGTGCAGACCACAAGTGGACAATCGCCAGCCTCGCTCTTTTCGGTCCATCCGACGAGCGCGTCGTTGAAATGACGCATGCGCAAAACGATGCCTTCCGGCTGAATGACAATCGAGAGCAACTCGTAGAAGCTAGTCCTGCCGTTCTGAATGAATCGGCAGCTGCCAAGAATACTATCTCCGACAGGTGCGGACCAATGCTCTTCGATATATGCTCCGTCCTTTCCCTGGCCAAACCAGCTGCCTCGCAAAAACGACAGCTCTTTTAGAGTGTGTGTCGCCCCCTGCGCGGCGGGCGCACTCTCAGCCATCGCGGGCAGTCCGGCAGCAGCAAGCGCGACGACAATCGGCAACAGGTAGCGGACAGCAGCGTTTTTCATTGATTTTGTTCCATGCGAAATTCTCAATCGGTTTCACCTAGCAAAATGGGCACCAGATTTGGTGCCCACAGTATTTTATATCGATTGCATATCAATCAGTGCGTCCAGCAGAGTTGACGCCCCGACCGAAGAGCTATTCGGTTCTACCGAGCAGCGGGCTGGAGAGATGATGGGCAGCAGTCGCCGGAGCAGCGGCAGTGCCGACACTGACATGTCTCTTTACCTGTCCCAGTATGCGTTGACCGTTCTTCACGATCGACTGAGATTCTTGCACGCGCAATGCCAGCTGATTCAGATCCGTATCGATACGCGTCAGAACATTTTCCGCATATCCATCAGCACCCTCACGGATGCGCACCGCATCTTCCTCGGCATCGAGGCGAATCTTTTCCGCTTCGGCGAGAGCTTCTCTGCGCAGTTGGTCGATCTCTCCGACTACTTGCTTGCGAATGCGCTCGACTTCCGATTGAACCGCTTTGAGCAGTTCGGATTCGTGCAGCATTTGCTCTGCCTGGCGACGAGCCGTGACAATAATTTGTTCGGCGCGACGTTGTGATTCGCCCACTATCTCCTCGCGCTGTTGCAGCACGTCGGCTGCTTCGCGCAGCTCTTCCGGCAAGCGGGCACGAGCTTTGTCGAGAATGTCGAGAAATTCGTCGGCGTTTATTAATTTGAACTTGTACAGACCGACGGCATCGTCGATCAAATGCTCCAGCAGATCCAGATGTTTATATATCGTGGTCTGTTTGTATGTAGCGGGAGCTTGTTGTTGCTGTTGTTGTTGGGCTGCGGATGTGGTCGTCATTTGTTGCCTCTGCTGAAATGTTGTTTCAAATGCTCGTTCACTGGAATGGGAACAAACTGTGAAACGTCGCCGCCAAGACGCGCGATTTCCTTAACGGTTGAGGAACTGATAAAAGAATACTCGGCTTTAGACATCAAAAAAATAGTTTCTAGTTCAGGAAAAAGCTGCTTGTTAGTTTGAGCCATTCCTAATTCCGCTTCGAAATCGGAGATAGCTCTCAGTCCCCTGATTAGTACGGTGATTCCATTTTGTCGCGCATAGTCGACTGTTAACCCTTGAAACGATCCGACGCTGACTCCTTTGATATTTTTTATGGTGTGTTCGATCAAGTTCATTCTGACTTCCACCGGCAAAAGGGAAGATTTCCCCGGATTGCCAACGACCGCCATAATTACCTCGTCGAACATTTTGCTTGAGCGTTGGATGATATCCAGATGTCCGAGAGTCATTGGATCAAATGAACCCGGATATATCGCTCGAGCCACCCTACCTCCATGAGCTAAATCGTCTGCCGTTCTAAGTAAAAGGCAGGTCGATAGACCTTGTCAACGGAACAGAATAATATCATGGCGAAACTTGAAAACCGGTTGAATAACTCTAATGATCAGCCGTAGTGCTGGTTGTCATACAGCGCATATACACGCGAATACCATCGGATATCCGCCTTCTATTCGGGTCTCTACATATACGTAATTACCGCAATGATCACAGGATTGTGAACAATGACCCGACCGCCCGTCAGATCATTCTATAAGCAGCCCTGCCGATGCCGAGCCGGAGAGACAGGCGGCTGGGGCGCTTGCAGAGACGATGCCTGGCATTTCGAGCACAGTTGTTCAAATGGGAACTCTCCCATTTTTGCGTAGATTCCCCAATCGACTATAGGCGCAATCAGCAGTATTGTGCGACTAATCGAGCGCTGTCCTTTGCTCGAAAAACCAAATCGAAGAACGGCGCCTGCGCCGGTCTTATGCTTCTTTCTCTTAACCCAGCCAAACTGTTGCCTTGAGTAATCGGGAGAACCGCACATGTCTGATTTGAACGTTCCTGATGTGGCGAATTCGGCGGTGAAGCTGTCTGACGACGCCAGCCATCGAATGATGTCGGAGTTGAATTCACGCTCCGACGAGATGGGTTTGGGCGAGAAAGCTGCAAGAGTATTGGCGGTGACGGGAGAAGGCTTGGCATACACGTTTCCTGGCGCGGCTAACGCTGTCTATCAGGATTTACGACCGAAGAATTTGCTTAGAACCGGCGAGATGGTTGTTTCGTCCGTGGCGATGGGCATGGCAATGCGCACGGCGTTGCCGGAGACAGGGCTGATCGCCAAAGGCGTCGGATTGGTCATGGGCGGCATGTTCGCCGCAGACGGATTACAACATGTCGCTACTGCTTACAAAACCGTCACCACGCAGTCAGGCGACAAAGCGTTGAACGATGCGGCCCAAAAAATGGGAAATGGATTGGGCGAATTCGCCGTCGATGGCGGCATCTCCATGGTGGCGGGCGGAATCGGCGCCAAACTGACGCCTGGAATTTGGGAAGCGACGGCGCCTGACACATGGGCGCGCATGGAAGACTGGAAAGCGAAGAATCTCGCCGATACCACTTCGATCGGCTCGATGGTCGCCACAGCCGGTCTCAAGTTTTCCAACTCGGTACGAGGTCTGGCCGACAGGCTCGACCCGCCAAAGACGTTCGCCAGCGACATTGATCCGGCGACGTTGAAAGATACCCTGCAACACGTCAAACAATCCGACCTCGCCTACGCCAGAAGCGAGCGCATGTACAAATTCGGCTTGGCTGGATCGAACGGACAGGCTCATGGATTCGACAGTACGCTCGACCTCCTGGACAAGGGCATCGACCCTAGAACGGTGCCGGCAGAGACGGGTACCGTGGCCACCCGCATGAGCGAGATGGATTTGACGCAACCAGATGCGGTGCGACTGAAAGGCACTACCGGCAGTGGCGCGGAGTCGAGCAAGAACATTCTGGGCGATGCCGCAGCCGGGCAACCGCTCGGTCTCATTCCCAAAGATGCGGCGCAGCGCGTCAAAGACGTGAAGCATACGCCAGAGGCGCAGGACGCGACTAATGCGGCACCTACCGAAGCGCAACGAATAATGAACGCCCAGACTATGGGCAAAATGGCGGGCGTCATCAAAACCGTCATCAATTCGGTTTCCGATCAGGAAGGCATGGTGCTGGATTCCATTCACCGCACCACCGGCGCGGTGCACGTGCGCACCTCCGTCATCAAGCCGCTCGAGGGCTACGAAATCCCCCGCGACGCGATGCTTTCGTTAGCGCAACAAGCCGGTATGGACCCGCGCGCATTCCGTCAAGTAGGTCCGTTATTCGAGCGCTTCGGTGATGCCGCGGTGCAATCTGGTACGGCAGCCGTCTCCGACGTGGGCGCCCACGTCAACCGCTTCAATGTCTACGCGGCAGAGCATCTGGCCAGGTACGAAGGAAACATAATCAACCAGGGCATCGATCCGAAAGTGGCGTTGCAGCGAAAAGTCGTGGCGCCACTCGGTGAAGCGACGTCCGACCTGGAGCCAATCGGCGTAGATGGTCAGGGCAACGTGCAGTACGCTCATGAAGGCCCGCACACCGTGCGCGCCATCTATGGCCCGAACGGTGAGATCGTCTGGCCGATCGACTTGATCAAAATTCCATTGCGAGAGCTGGGCTTGCGCGGCATCCTCACCGGTCCTATCAACGGACACGAGTTGACGCACGACCAATTCGGTCGCCTGGGTGAATTCGACCCGGCGGCACGCAACGAAAAATTAGGAGATGCCGCCACCAAAGCGCTGGGTGCAGAAGCGGACAAAGAGATAAATCTTCCCAACGGCGGCGTTAAGCCGTTAGACGTTCTCCTCAACAATATCGAACGCCAGGCAAAGTCGATTAAAGATCCGCAGCAGGCACAAGCGTTCTTGGCAGAATCACTGCAGCTCGACATGCGATCGAAAGTGGCAAAGGCTGGTGCAGCCGCCGACGAACTGCTGGGACCGGCCGGGCAAACCCAAGCCGTTCAACTTGCGCAAGGACTCGTGCCGCTCGACGTCTTCATCGCTAACCTGGCCGCACAGGCGGACAATCGCGCGCCGCAAGCCGTGCTGGCCGAATTGCGCGGGCAGATAGATCCGGCGCAAACGGATCAGCTGATCGATCAAAACCTCGACCAGATCTTGGGCAAAAATGGTGAGATGCCGCTGCAACTGCATGATGGAACAGCGACCACCTTGAAAGAAGTAACGAAGAAGGTCAGCGAAATGTCGCGTAATCCGGAGTTCGACACCTACGATCAAGCGCTGCCGAAGACAATGACCGTGAGAGACGTTCTCATCAATTTGGCCAAAGGTTGGGCAGATGAAACCTTCGCAGATTGGGGCGCAGCGTCGGAGTCCGGTCAATCAGCAGCGCCGTATTTCCAGGCATTGCGCAAAGACGGCAAACTTGCCGGCGGAACCGTCATGGGTCAAGAGATGCGCAGCGAGGACAACCCGCTCGGTTTGGAAGCGCACCCCATCGATAAACTGCGTCCGCGCTATCAAGCCGCATTGATTCGCGAGTTGGCGACAACAGGCGATAAACCGGATAAACTCCTGCTCGATTGGGCTGACGCTCTCGATAAATATTCACGTGATGCCGGACAACCCGGCGATATCAAGCTCGCGAGCATGGACGCACCCGGTCAAGCGATAACGATACCGGAAGCGCAAATCGACGCATTCATAAAAGAGCTGGCGCATCAACAGATCAACACGCCGCTACCGCGCCTGCAAGGTCACACGTTGCTCGACATCTTGCCGGATTTGCGCAAAAACTTCCGCATCAACGACGACCTGTCCACTCAGTGGGCCAATGCAATCAAAGAAGGGCGCAGCCCGGACACGGTTCCGTTCGACGGCGACAAGATCAAAATGACACACGTCTTCGGCGCCGGTCAGCCTGCATTTTTAAAACTGGTCGCCGACGGCTACGACGCTGACAAAGCCAACGACGCCATCAACACGTTCTCCGATTTCTTTGGCGACAAAGTTATAGCAACGGAAGGAACACCGCAACCGCTACCGCTGCTGAAGAAGTTGCAACTGGCACCGAAGCTGGCTGTGACCAAGCCTCAGCAGTACTTCGGAGTGCCGACCGCACAAGTGCTAAGACAGGTGCCGCGGGCCACCGGCTTCCTCACAAGCAATGCCACCGCCATCGGTGCCGGCTCGGCCGCCTACACGGTAAACGATCTGTTAGGCATGCACAAGTTGTCGGATCAGTTGTTCGGTAATTAAGACGAAACCACGCATCACGGGCGCGTACAACGCGCCCGCTGTGACGATCCGGATCCATTCGCAGCCCGCTATGCCACGCTCTGGTTATCTACGGATTTAACAAACTCGGCGCCAGGCTCGCCCGTTTCATCTCTATCATTGTCCGATGGATTGGAGACAGGCAGCCAGAATGTGAAAGTCGAACCCTGCCCGATAGACGACGATACGTCGATGCGTCCTTTGTGTTTTTCCACTATTTTCTTGACGATTGTCAGACCGAGTCCGGTGCCTTTGATTGTGTGCACTTTTCTCTCGACACGGTAGAAGCGATCGAAAATGTGCTCGAGACAATCTTCAGGAATGCCGATGCCATTGTCTTTTACGTCGATGCGCACTTCGCTGGTGTCGGTCAGATGTGTGCCGTTGATTTCAATTTTTCCGCCCACGGGAGTGTACTTGATTGCGTTGGTGAGCAAGTTGATAATGACGCGCTCGATCGACTCCTGATTGATGTTGACCAGGGGCAGGCCGTCGGCGAAGTTGAGCGTCAGCTCGATCTGGCGATCTTTCGCCATCATGTTCACAGAACGGACTGAGTACTCAGCCGTCGTGCGAATATCGAGCGGAAGCAATTCGAATTCGCGCTGGGCCTCTTCCACTTTGCTCAGTTCTAAAACATCGTTGACGAGATACATCAACCGATCGGCCTCGCTGTCGATGATCTGCAAGAACTCACGATACATATCCGGATCCAATTTCTCGCCGTGGTTGCACAACGTATCGACATAGCTTTTGATCGACGTGATCGGTGTACGCAGCTCGTGACTGACGTTGCTGATGAATTCGTTCTTCATCTTCTCCAGTTCAGCCTGCCGTGTGACGTCGTGCATGATCATGACTGAGCCGAGAAACTCTTTGCTCAACATGATAGGGGCGATGTGAATGCGAATTACCAGATCGCCGAGGTGAACTTGCTGCGCTACCGGTTCAAGACTTCCCGGTGATACAGTGTCCGTGAACGCTTGAATGACGTGGCAGATCTGCGGCGAGTCCGGCCCTTCTGTACAGAAGACGAGCGGCTTGCCCAGCAGCTCTTTCGCTTCTTTGGCGAAAAGTTGTGTGGCGGCGAGGTTGACGATCTGCACCTTGTTGTCACGATCGCACACGACTACACCGTCGGCGATCGACATGAGCACCAACTCCAGTTTGTTGCGCTCGGAGATGTACTTGTTGCGTTCAGCCATCAAGCTGTCGACATTCTGTTTGTCGTACTGCTGCAGGCGGCTGGACATGTAGTTGAAGGCGTTGACGAGTTGATCGATCTCTTTGCCGGCGCGCTGTCCTTTGATTTGATGTCCGAATCGCCCGGCAGCAATCTCGCTTGAACCCTGCGACAGCACTCGCAGTGGTCGATTGATCAAGGCATAGTTAGTCCACAGACCGAGGGCACCGAGAAGCCCGAGCAGTCCGAAGATCGAGACCAGGAAGTTGCGGGTCTCTTGCGGTGTTCCTAAAATCGTAAACGCCTGGTTGTCCAGCCCCACCCAGCAGGTGCCCAGCCGCTCGTTGTCGCGGATCATCGGCACGGCGATGTGCGTAATAGACCGGTAGTGCGGCGGACTGGGGAAGACGCCGGTCTCGTTGCTCAGTCCGGGCTCGCGATATCTCTGATAAATCGGTCCCCGGTTGCGACTGTCGGGTGATTCGAGCAGCACCTTACCGTCATTGTCGACGAAGGCGATATAAGCAATCGCTGGTGTTTGCTGCCGTTCGGTAACAACGTAATAATTCAGTCCCTCCAGGTCGCCTTCATGGGCAATCGCCTCGGCGCCCCCACGAGCGAGTGCTTGAGCCAACCCAGTACCGAACTGGTTGATGGAGTGATTGATCACCTCTTGCGTGCGCGCCACCCAGACCCAAGCCGTGCAAGTGACAAGGGCGGAGATAGTGAGCAAACCGAGCAGGAGAAGTTGCTTCTGAGCCGATACCCGCCCCCATGACTGGCGGATCTTCGCGATCGTCCTGGCGCCGATGTGAAACGGGCTGTCCGATGGAGTGTTCTTGTTAGATGGTTCTTTCAGCTGCGTCTGCACGCCCATGCGCCCCGAATCCGGCAAATATAGTCCAATTTTAGCGGAATTTTATTTTGGGTCCAGCGCCGTCTGGTGCCCAAACCCCTGGTTTATACGGTTTAGACCGTAGTTGTCAAGGGAAAAACATTGGTGTGAATTCTCAAGACAATAACTAAAGGATAAGGCGCCGTGGCAAAAACACACGCATCCCCAGCGAGCCTGACTCTGGACAAACCGAGCATTGAAAAGTGCTCAGAGGGAGAGCTGGACTCGATTGTACGGAAATTCATGCCGTTAGTTCGCCAGATCGCCCGCCGTTACAGTCAGTATAACCCTGACAGCCTGGAGGATCTGGTCCAAGTCGGCTCGATCGGTTTGCTCAAGGCCGTCAAATACTATGACCCAAACCGAGCGCGCTCTGCCAGTTTTAAGACTTTAGCCACTTGTTACATTCGCGGCGAGATTCGCCATTACCTGCGCGATCACACCTCGATTGTTCAGGTGCCACGCAAACTCACCGAAATCAACGCCCAATTGGCGCAACTCGAGGAGAAGCTGACCAAGCAGTTCGACCGCGCCCCCACCGTGCCCGAGTTGGCGGCAGCATCCGGATATTCGGTCGCCGATGTCCTGGAAGCCCAGCAGTCGTGGGAAGCCCGCATCCACTACGAGTCGTTCGACTCGCACGGTGAAGAGGAAGAGCGCGAGGACAAGCGCTGTCTCTCCGAGATGGTGGCCGACCGCAAGGCGCTCGAGTCGATGCTGGCATCGGAGGAGCGTGAGCTAGTTTTGCAGGCGCTCAAACGGCTGGGCGAGCGCACACGCGAAATCGTCGAGTTCGTCTTCTTTTATGACCTTTCCCAGAAAGAGACGGCCACAGTGCTCGGTCTCTCCGAGATGGGCGTCTCCCGAGCCGTGCACAGCGGGCTCAAGAAGCTTCGCGATATCCTCAAAACCGAAGTTCGGTGAAAGGCGTTAGATGCCTAATTTCGATCAAACCGCGGCGCCCGATTCATTGCAGGTTCCGATAGAAGAGATCGTCGCCGTGGCGCTGGAGTACAAGGCGTCTGATATTCACTTCAAGGCGGGACAGCCCCCCGTATTTCGCATCGACGGTCAGCTCACCACATTTCCCGGGCTGCCAGCCTTCAGCGCCGAGAATCTGACCGCTGCTCTCATGGGTCTGCTCAACAGGCGGCAGCACAAGCTCTTCGAAGAGACACTCGAACTCGATGCCGCCCTTGTATTTCCGGGAAAGGCGCGCGTTCGCCTCAACATCTACCACGATGTCGAAGCCATCGGTTGTGCCATGCGCATCGTGCCGTTGCGAGTGCCCACTCTGGAAGAGCTGGGCATGCCGCCAATAATCGAGAAGCTCACCCACTTGCGCTCCGGGCTCGTCCTCGTATGCGGGGTGACCGGCGCTGGAAAATCCACCACTCTCGCCTCGATGGTAAATGAAATCAATCGCCGAGAGGCGGTGCATATATACACGATTGAAGATCCGATTGAATATTTGCACACTCCGATCCGTTCGGTGATCACGCAACGTGAAGTAGGTTTCTCCACAAAAACATTTTCCACCGCCGTGAGAGCATCACTGCGAGCCGATCCAAACGTACTCCTCATCGGCGAAATGCGTGACCCGGAAACAATGATGGCAGCACTGAAAGCAGCTGAGACAGGTTTGCTCGTTTTAACGACACTGCACACCACGTCCGCCACTAAAACAATACAACGCGTATTAGGCATCTTCGATCCGAAGGAGCAGGAGGCTGTGCGCATGCAGCTTGCCTACAGCTTGCGAGCGGTAGTCTGCCAGCAGCTCGTGCCGCTGGTCGAGGGAGGACGCAAAGCTTTCCACGAGATCATGGTCACCACTTCTACCGTACAAGAGGCCATTCTCTACGGCGATTTCGATAAGCTGCAGGAGTACATCAAGAACGGCTCTTACGAGGAGATGTGCGCCATGGACGATTCGATTTACAAAGCTTACTGCGACGGGCTGATCGACAGTCATGCCGCCAAAGATTATTCGCTCAACAAGGACGAAATGGAACGTATTTTGCGGGGCGCGATACTGTCATAATGGTGCGTCGTGCCGCAGTACAAATGGGCGAATTTCGAGAAAACTCTCTGCGCGATTTTCTGCTTTTCGCGCATCGCTCTCTTCGCGATCACGCTGCTTAAACCAGTCGGTTTTGATTATGGCGCGCACATCTCGATCGTCAATCAGATGTGCGAAGGAATGACGCTTACTTACGACGGCTATTACAGCAGTCATCCTCCGCTCGCCTTCTTATTGGCGGCATGGATCAAAAGCGCTTTCCATCTGCCCACCGTAGAGGCAATTCAGATTGTCTCAGGCGGCAGCATGCTGATATCGTTCTATTTTTTAAGAAGGACTCTCGCTGCTCTGCACTTTTTGGATGATCCGCGAGCAATCTTATTTTTATATCTCGTTTCATCATTGCCGCTGCAAGTCTACCTCTGCCACGGCATCAATATCGAGTCAGTGCTGATGGCAGAGGCGAGCGCTATTTTGTACCTTTCAGTCTGTATTCGCAGACGCTTGCAGATTCAACCTGCCGGTGCAAACGATCTTCTCAACGGCTCTACCGTGCTTCTTGCACTGGTCATGGCGTTGGCCCTGATAACGAAGGCATCGGCTCTGCTGCTTTTACCGCTACCGGTTTTAATTTGCTGCACCATATGTGACACCGCCTGTCTGAAGCGAGGGCTGCGCACTTCTATCTCAGGCATATTGATCGGGCTGGCTCTGGCAGCACCGTGGTACACAATTCGGTCCTACGTGGTGGCCCAACCGGCTTTGCTGCCGACAGCTCGCATCTATCAACCGTCCGATATAGCCGCACTGAAGGAGCGCAACGAAAATCCATTCGCATTTCTCGCTCGGCTTAGCCTATCTGAGCCGAAATTCGTGTCGGACCTCGGCTATCACAATCAGGGCAATATCCGCTTGCAGTCGACCTGGCGAGATATGTGGTATCAGGATCGCTACCTGGGAAGATTTGCCGGCGCGCCAGTGATAATTGCTGGTTTTTACTATGTATTTTGCTCAGTCTTCTTTTTGACGGGCTCCGGGCTGTTTGTTCTAGCAGTCCTAACAGATCAATCTCCTTGGGTCAGATTCGGCATTTCACTATTTAGCTTCGCTGCCATTCAGCTCGTCGGACTGATCGTCTTCTGTTTTTGCTACCCCACGCCAGCCGGAGATCCGGCAAAGGCTATGTACGTGGCTCCTTCGACCTGGTTCATTGCCTACGCTCTAACCGCCAACATCGGCTACTGGCCTTGCAATCGATTGACGCAACTCTTGCTGGGATTGATCATCGTACCTTTTATGCTCTGCAATCATCTCGTACCTATATATTGAAGAACCAGACCATCACTTGGCTTCATCGCAATCGAAAACCGTGACTGTCGAGCTTTGCATAGCCAGAACTAAAACAAAAAACATTCGAAAGGGCACAAAACGGCATCCCTTGGCATTAACAGCAGGTATCCGTTCGACTATCAGAAAGCAAAACTTCATGCTTTTATTACGACCGGTTTATGTTTTGTCACTGGTTTTCAAGCATGTTCGCAATATGCATCTAACGTGCAATACAGGCACAGACGAGGCATATAAGCCATCTATAGTCGAGATTAAATCGCAGATTTAACCGCTTGCGTTTGTTATAAACCAGTTAGCGAGTGCTAACATAACCGGCGAATCAAAGGGCAGGTACACGCAGGACCAGCCCAGCAAAGGCGAAAGCTCGTTACGAGCTGAGTCAAGACCCATTTGGCGAGGACTTCAATGTCTACTCTTACCAGTGAATCCCCTGTCGCTCTCGAACATTTGGACGATCACCTCAAAGCAATTCTAAAAGTAAAGCTTCGCGAGTTCGTCCATCTAAGCCCATGCTTCGCGGATATTCCGTCGATCGACATGAGTCATTATGGACGCGGACAATCCTCCGCACCGGCTCAAGTCGACGCAGGATGCCCTAACAGCAAGCATCGCGTCCAGACGCACCGCCGCCGTCCGACCAGACCGCTAGTCGTTTAGTTCTCCCTCTCATTTCCATATATAGCCGCTCCGTCGCTTCAATTGCTGGCTCTTCGCAGAGGAAGCGTTGCAGGAACTCGAGCTGATTTCTGACGCTGACGCACAACTCCCCGCGCAGCAGTGTAATCAGCCGGGGTTTCACAGCGGTCAAATATGAACTGCGGACGAGGTCCTCGAAGCGGCACTGGTTGTTGAACGGTCCCCACGTACGAGTGAGCGAAAACGAAGCGTGCCGCCCGAGTGGGGCTTAGGCAGCAAGCTGCCCAGCTCCAGCGACGGAGCGGTTATAATATAATCCCAATATGGTCGTCGGGGCGTGGCGCAGGGGTAGCGCGCACCTTTGGGGTGGGTGAGGCCGGAGGTTCGAATCCTCTCGCCCCGACCATAACAGGAAGCCAGAGCCAGCTTGTTCGTCAGGCTGGCTCTGTTTCATGACAAGCGGCCGCTCGCTGTGATCGCCCAAAGGCGCCTCCTCTCCCGAAACATCGCTCATACCAGGTTTTCAGCCACTAGGCTTGATAGAATTATGGCTGCACCTCACAGGGTTATACGCTCGGGTTTGCAAGAATCACTCAACATCGATGTCTCGCACCTGTTCGGTTTTCAGCTCGATGACTTTCAGCTGGAAGCGATAGGTCATCTCGAGCAGGGAAAAAGCGTAGTCGTCTGCGCGCCCACAGGCTCCGGCAAGACGGTTATCGCCGAGTACGCGGTCGAGATGGCGTTGCGCAGCAACAGCCGCTGCTATTACACGACGCCTTTGAAAGCGCTCTCCAATCAGAAGTTTTACGACTTTCGCAATAAGTACGGCGACGACAAGGTCGGCTTGCTCACGGGTGACACTTCGATCAATCGTGATGCACCTGTTGTCGTCATGACGACCGAAGTGTTTCGCAACATGCTTTACGGCACCATCCTTGGTGACGTGAGCAAAAACCTGCACAAGGTCTCCTCCGTCATACTGGACGAATGCCACTACATGAACGACTCCGAACGCGGCACAGTGTGGGAAGAGTCGATCATCTACGCGCCCAAAGATATTCAGTTGGTGGCGCTTTCAGCCACCGTCGCCAACGCGCGCGAACTGACCACCTGGATTGACGAGACCCACGGTCCGACGGAGTTGATACAGTCTGATTACCGCCCGGTTCCGCTGCGGTTCTACTATTTTGGCGACCGCCACATCTACCCGCTTCTCAGTCCGGGAAGAGGTGTCAACAGCATGCTGAAGCAGCGCTTCGGCATGAAGAAATCGCAGCATAAAGAGCGCAAGCGTCGCCCGATCCCGGCTATGGGCGCACATCCGGGTGACGTGCTGGGAGTCTTGTCCGGACGCAACATGCTGCCGGCCATCTATTTTCTTTTCTCACGCCGAGGCTGCGAAGATTCTATGAAACGCGCGCGCGGCATACCGCTCCTCAGCGTTGCCGAGCAGACGGAGCTGGAGAAAGCCGTACGCAGCTTCACCGACGATCATCCCAACCTGCACAACCACCCACATCTTCCTTACCTGTTCGAAGGCATGAGCGTGCACCACGCCGGCATGCTGCCGAGCTGGAAGATGCTGGTGGAAAAACTGTTTCAGCGCGGCTTACTGAAAGTCGTATTCGCGACCGAGACGCTGGCGGCGGGCATCAACATGCCGGCGCGCTCGACTGTCATCAGCTCTATCTACAAACGTGCCGACGAAGGCCATCGCGAACTGCACGCCTCGGAGTTTTTGCAGATGTCCGGTCGCGCTGGGCGCCGGGGCATGGACGAAGTAGGGCACGTCATCGTTTTACATCATCCGTTCGAGCCGGTAGAAGATGCGGCCAAACTGGCCATCGCGCCTGCCGATCCGTTATCGAGCCGTTTCACCCCGTCTTATGGCATGGTGCTCAACCTACTGGAACGCCATTCGATCGACGATGCCCGCGATCTGATCGAACGCAGCTTCGGTCAGTTTATGGTCAACCATGAGTTAGAACCGCTCTACGAACAGAAGATGGTTTGGGAGCGAGAGCTCGAGCGCCTGCAATCTCCACTGTGCCCGACCGAGATTGGCGATCTGCCTCTGTACGCCAAACGGCTGGAAGCCATTCGCATGAAGCACAAGCAGCTGCGCCAGATGGAACGCGGTCTGCGCAACAGCAAAGAGCCGGAAGCACAGGATGCGGTGCACGGTGTGCAGCAGGAGATCAACGGTCTGCTTGGGGAAGCATACTCGATGCCGTGTCACGGGTGTCCGGTGCAGAAGCCATGCAGCAAGCAGACGGAGCGGCTTGGTCAGCTGCAGAAGCGAATCAAAGAGTTCGACCGGCGCATCGGCAAAGAAACCACGAAATATTGGCGCACCTTCGAGGCGCTGGCAAATATCTTGCGCACCAAAGGCTATCTGGATGCGGACAAGCCCACTTATCTGGGACGCATGGCCGCCGCAATACGTGGCACCAACGAGCTCTTCCTGACGGAAGTCGCCATCTCGGGCATTCTCGAAACTCTGACGCCGACGGAGTTCGCCGCCGTCATCACCGCACTCGTGAGCGAGGAGGGACGCGGCGGTCCGGACGCCATGCGCACTCGCGTCAGCCCGGGCGTCGATATGGCTCTGGAAAAAGTGCAAGTCCTGGCGCGAAAATTGTTGCGCGCTCAGCGCGATTTCGACGTCGATATCTCCGTCGAATTCAGCCCTACGTTTTCCGGCTTGACCGAGATGTGGGCAGACGGCGTGCCGTGGGAACGGATGCGCTTATCGACAACCTACGACGAAGGCGACATCGTGCGAGCGATGCGCCGCTCAGTCGACCTGTGCCGCCAGTTCATGCGCGCACCGAAGATGCCGGACAAAGTAGTAGAACTGGCGCGCGCCGCAGAACAGCTGCTGGCACGAGACGAAGTGAAAGAAGACTTCGGCTCACAGTAGCCAGATCGCTCACTGCGTCAGCTTCACTATATGCGATACCACTTCTTCGATCGTCATGTTATCGGTTAAGATCAAAACCGCGTCGCCAGCCATGCGCAAAGGCGCCACATCACGATTGGTGTCACGGTCGTCCCGCTCTTTGATATCGGCTACCAGCTCATCGTAATCAGGCGTTTCTCCGCCCGCTACAAGTTCTGCCATTCTGCGCCTGGCGCGTATCTCGGGGGAGGCGGTCAGGAAGATTTTCAAATCCGCATTGGGCAACACGACAGTGCCGATGTCCCGTCCATCGAGCACGACGCCGCCCTGCACAGCCATCTCGCGCTGTTGTTCAACGAGATGTTCGCGCACGGCAGCAATCGTAGAGACGTTGCTGACAAAACGCGTCACTTCTTGCGAGCGTATCTCTTTGGTAATCTCGCTTCCATCAATATAAACTTTGGCTTTCTCCCCAGCGGTTCCCGGCTCGAGAAGCACCTTGAAGCGCGAGGCCAGGTCCGCCATGCCTTTGCTGTCCGAGATGCGCACATCTTTATTCAATGCCAACCAAGTGACGGCGCGGTACATTGCGCCGGTATCGATGTACAGATAACCGAGCACTTCCGAGACCCGCTTCGCTACTGTAGATTTGCCGGCACCGGCAGGACCGTCGATGGCAATCTGAAGCCGTTTGGTTGGGGCCACGCGACCTCGAGATTTAACTTCGGTGGTGTTTTTATCCTGGATCAACTGTCAATGCCTCGACTGCCGCCCCGTCCCGCGCGACGAAACAAAATGCGGATACACCGCCCGGAGCATCTGCTCCTGACCAAGTATATCGCGCTCATGCACGCCTGCTAGCCTCCAGTTGCTCACAACCGTGCTCGAATGGGACGTGCTCTGCTTCGCACGCCCTTTAAATATGATGAAGTCGCATCTAGTGGCCTTTCGGCGACACCAAACCTTTGACCCATTCCAGGAAGGAGGGCGTATTTGGAGCCTTCTGCGCCGCCACGCGTTGCGCCTCTTCCAGAGCGATGCCGGAGTCGACGGCCTGGATGATGCCCAATACTTCATGCTCTTCGGGAAACCTCCCGAGAGCCTTCTTGGAGAAAATCAACCGACCGCCATCTTCGACTTCGAAAACCCCACCGCTGGATTGAATAATGTCGGGCTGCTCGCCCAATGCATCTTCCAGCTCAACCGCCAACCTGACGGCTCTCTGCTTGTATCCTCAAGCACCGCAATAAGTGATTTGAAATCGATTTGCCATTGCAGAAGTCCCCCTAATTTTCCGACAATCTTGCCGTGCCCTACGAAAGCCTCTTAAATAGCCGCTTCCACCAAGGCAAGGCGAGAAACTCTTTGTACTGATTCTTCAATCCTATGAGATCTTTCTGCGCTTCAACAAGTTCTGCACGCAGTTTGGCCGTCTCACCGCTGTTGACCTCGAGCAGACGCATGGAGCTCTGCAACTCCATCAAAGTGTGCAGATCGTCGATGTGCAGCTTCCGCTGCTCCGCCAACTCACGATGAGCACCAGCCAGCTCGCGCAGCATTCCATGCACCTCTTGCAAGCTCTCGGCTTCGAAATGATGGCGCAGCGGGCGCAGCAGGTCCTCAGCTTGAATACGCTGTATCGAATGTTCGTTCGGTTTTCTCAAACCCTCGAGAACATGCTCATAGCGAAAATCTTCAGGCGGATAAATTACCCACTCTTCCGTTCCGTTGATCAACTGCTTCGCTGCGGACCAGCCATCAGGCAGCTTGTTGCCCCACTTCCCGCTCAGGCTGCGCTCGAGTGCGCGAATCGATTTGCCGAGCAAAAGCGCCGCTTCTTTAACAGTGAGCGGTTCGACGTCGCGATGGTGTTCGACGGCAATCGTCTCTTCTGCATCGACCACACTGGCGTCCGTGATCGCCTCTTCGCTCATGTTCTCATCGAGAATGGAATTTTCAGTCATGCCCCTCTCCCAGTGCGCCGTCAAGTCGCTTCCCAGCGCCCCTATTTTACGTTTTGCCGGAGGGAAAAACTTGAAGTTGCCAATTAGATGAAGATCACGTGACATGCACGTGCAAAGAGAAAGGAACAGGCGCAATGTCCTGTTCCTTCTTCACATTACTGAGCTCGTTTACTTGAGCAATCGTCCTTCGACAACTGACCAATCAATGTTGGCGAAGAACGCCTCGATGTACTTGGAGCGCTCCGACGGCTTGTAGTCGAGCAAGAATGCATGCTCCCAAACGTCCAGGACAAGAATGGGCGTGAAGCCGGCCGGATGGCCTTCTTCATGCGAGGAGATCCAGTGGTTGGAGAGCGTCTTGGTGATCGGATCCTGGTACAGGATCGCCCAACCCACGCCGCGCATGCCGCCCACTTTCATGAAGTCGTTTTTCCATGTGTCGAACGAGCCGTAGACTTCGGTGATGGCGCGGTGCAAAGCGCCGGACTCGTCGAGCTTGCTGCCGGCAGGCTTCATGTTGCCGAAGTAGTATTCGTGCAAGCGCATGCCGCAGTATTCCCAGCCGTATCTTCGTTTGATTTCCGCGTACTCCGGTGTGCCGCTTTTTCCGGCTTCCGTCAGCTCGATCACTTTCTCGTTAACGATGTTGGTGTTCTTGACGTAACCAGAATACAGTCCAAGATGCATTTCAATGGTCTTGTCTGAAATTCCGGTCAAGCCTTTGAGATGGGTGAAATCCTTCTCTACATAAGGCTTATACTGAATTTTATGCTGTACGGTCATTTTTCCTCTCCTATCCAGGACAGTAACGCATCGCGCCGCCCAGGCGCTCCTACTGGAGGCCGTAAGCCTAGCGGTCACGAAACTTAGCGTTAATTCATACCATATATTGGATGGTCAGTCGCAGGAATCTCATATTAATCGCACAAATCGACTGCCTGCTTCGAGTGGCAAGCCACTCTTGTAAACCAGGGCCAGCAGCAGAGCTTGCCCTTTACTTGGCGAGAAACCGACTGAGATTAGCGCCCCGATTTGCGCACCGCAGGTAGTGTCGGAGTGCGGGGCACGGGAAAAGCGAACGAAATCAGTTTGCCACCGAATATGGTGCAACCGCTCAGCTGCCCAGCTTGGGCATGAAGTCCATCAGCCGCTTCTTCGGCTTCTCTTTGTCGGAGTCTTCATCAGCGTTGAGCTCTTCGATTGCCTCTTCGGTCGAACCACTGGGCTGAAACTGCGCGTTGTTGTCCGGGTGAGCCGATCCTTGACCGCCGCCCCAGAAGCCCTGACTCATTTGCTGAGCTGCCAATCCTGGCGGGATTGTCGTTTGCACGTCGGTAGTCTGCCAGGGCGAGGCCTGAGTTTCTTCATGCGCTGCCGGTGCCGGGGCCGGTTGAGGTTGTGGTTGAGCCCAGCCGGCGCCGGACTGTTCATCTTGCGGCTGTCCCCAACCCGGTGCCGGCGCTGGATCTTGCCTTTGCCCCCAACTGCTGAGCGATTGCTGTCCTGGCGGTTGGGCCCAGCTCGCGCCCGCCGGCGGCTCTTGCGGCGGCTGTGGTTGAGCCCAAGCGGTCGGCTGCTCTTGCGCTTGAGGCTGCGCTTGAGCCCAGCTTATCTGCTGCTCCGGCATCGCAGGTGGAGGCGGCGCCCAATTTGACGGCTGTTCTGCCGGCTGTCCCCAGCCGGAAGCGACTGGTTGTTCTGGCAGGATTTCTTCCTGTTGAGCCGGCTGCTGCAATTCATCAGGAGCCTCTGCGCTCTCGTTACTGTTGGCACCCGGGCTGAGAGTGCCCTGCACAGCTAGATTTTGCACGCCCCACGTGGTGCTGCTAATCATCGGCGCAGCTTCCGCATTTGCCGCCTCATTAGCCCACAGCGATGAGAGGGCTTGACTGATCGGTTTGATATTAGTGGATTCGGCGCTGCTATCGCCCCAGGGACTCTGCTCCTGGGCCGCCGGCTGAGCAGGATCGCTCTCCGGTGTTTGCGGCCACTGCGTGCTGGAAGAGTTGGGGTCTTGAAACTGAGCTGCTGATGCGGACGGCTCAGTGGCGAAGGCTTGCTCGGGCGCCGCCGGCTGATTGCCTTCTGCTGATGGCCAGGACGGTTGCGCCGGCGGCTGCACCCATGGATTTTCCATTTCGGGAGCCGGAGCCTGCGGCCAAGATTGCCCCGAAGGGTTGGCAGCGGCAGGTGCTGCCGACCAACTGTTCTCCAACGGTTGTTGAGAAGCAGGCGGCGTGCTTGCCGGCCAACTGGAGTCTGATTGACCGGCTGGCGAAGCAGCCCAGCCAGAGCCGGATTGCGAATGATCACCGGTCCATGTAGTCGATTGCGATTCGTCGATTTCCGGTTCGTCGTCAAACGGATCGACTGCGGCTGTCGCCGCTTCGGCCAGTGGTGGCGCCCAGCTGGAGCCGGATTGCGACTGCTCGGGCGCGGCCGCGGCCGTGGCCCATTCGCAGTCGGAATCAACTGGTGATGGCGACGATGTCGGCGCCGTGCCCCAGATCGCTTCGGCGGTGCTGGCGTCAGGCGGCTCTGCGGGCCGCGCCTCCAACGGTGCGGCCAGATCTTGTGAAACTAGAGCAGCTGTCTCGTCGACGGCGTCATTGGCAGCAGCGACATTTTTTTGACGAGCAGTACTTTTGCCCCAACCGGACGGCGTTGTCACATCCGGAGTAGCGCTCTCAGTACTGGTTTCGGCCGCCACCAAATGTGGTGCGACAGCGAGCGTCTCTTCCGGCGGCGAAGCGGCTGAGACCGCTGCTTCGAAAGCGGCCACGGGATGGTGTTTGTCCAGGTGCCGGACAGATTCGAGGGGGTGCTTATCCCAATTCAGTTGAGAGAAAACATCATCTAGACTGCAGTCGCTCGCCTGGCACGTCTTCAGCGCCATGATGCCCTGCTCGGTATTAAGGTAGCCCTGGCAGATCAGATCGTTGCTTTGCTGAGCAATCAAAACAATCGGTGCCGCCAAGATCTCTGCGTGCACGAGCATGCGCCCCATAATCTGAGAATCTTTCGATCCCAGCCTGACGGCGGTTTCTATGTCACCAGGAGTGATCAACCCTGCTAATTGCAAAAACTGATAAAGCGGCAGCGGCTCAGGCAACGGCTGAGGAGCAGTGGGTTTGGGGGGCGGTGCCGGATGAAGATCGTTGACGGCTTCTTCGAACGTGCGCTTCTTGCTGTGCATCAATCGCAAAACCTGCGCCGCGTCAGACTTTTTCAAGTTGGCTTCGGCCACCATGCGCTGAACCTCCAGCGCATTTTCCAGCAGCGGTTCTTGAATCAAATTCTGCTCGATTAAAACTTGCCCGATCGGCTTTTCATTGATCAAACCAAGCTCGACAGCGCCCATAACACTGGGCTCGTCTACAACGCCTGTTTCGATCAGCAGTTCGCCCAGGCGAATGGTTTCGGTGGTGGGCAGCTGCAGAAGCCCGTTCTCGGCCAGATATTGCTCAAGCGGAATCTGTCGCTCCTTGGAAGAGCGCAGCCCCTGGATGGCTTGCTCGCGAGTGATCTTATGATCGCGCACGAGCACCTGAGCATTGAGCGCGGCGGTGAGCATGGGCTCGGATAGATTCGATGTGATGACGAGAACACGTCCAAGCGGCAACCCGATCGTTTCGCATTGCGACAGCGCCGACTGCAGCTGATTTTTGTCCACGATTTCTGCTTCCAACAGAAGCTCGCCCAGCTTGTTGGTGACCACATCCTCTTGCTGATACCACTTCAAACTTTTTAGTGCGTCGTCGAGTGACAGATCTTCGGCTCCTACCAGGGCCAGAGCCTTAATGACGGTCTCCTGGTCAATCAGTCCATCTTTCAACATCGACTGCGCCCGGACGGCCGCTTGCAGCTGATGCTCAGTCAGATACGCCGACATTATCAGCACCCTGCCAACAGGCAGCCCTTGCTGCTTGGCGATCAGCATGGCTTCTCTTAAGTCCGCAGGCTTGAGAAGACCAGCGCCAGTCAGCAAGTCACCCAGACGCACGCCAGTACCTTCAGTAGTCATGAATTTCTATCCGTATACGACTCGACAATTAGATTAATGCCCAGTTGGCCAGTATGTAATCCGCAATTTGCCTACTATGTAAAAATGACCTGCCATCGCGGTTTTCAATAGTGGCTAATAGACCACAAGCCCCGACCGAACGGCGCCCACAGAACTAAGGCTGCGTCCCGATTTACCGTAAGCTGATGCCGAACAGGCACTACTTCGTGATTAATACGCACCAGGTCGCACGGCCGAAAAAAGCAATGGCCAGCGCTATCGCTGGCCAAGATTGCTAATTCAAATTCGCCTCTAGGCGAAATGCCCACTTAGGGCACTGCATTACGCATGTCTGAATGAGAAGTTGTCTAACCGATTCCTCCGTTAGTTTTTCTCTCCAGCTTTATACCCAATGCCTTCAGGCAAAACTGTTATCAGCACAACATGAGGGCAGCCAGATTGGTTTGCTACATGACATTGACGAATTGAGGGATTTATGGCCGAGGAAACTCTGCCAGACCTGGCGAAGGAGCCTGAAAGTGCGTCAGATCGGCTGCCGAGGGGAAATACGTATATACAACCTTCTTTATTGGTGTAACATCGAGGGTTGAAAAGCGGATTTGTTGCCATGGATAAGCTAATACTGTCCACGAAAAAACGCATACTGGTGCCTTTCGTCTTGATCGGCGCTTTCCTTCTGTGGATGTATCTCTGCCACGCCAACTACGAGAGTTATTGGAACGGCACTATTTATAGAGTGCAGACGACCGATTTCAACATTCTGCACCACACGATGCCGGCGACCATCTCTCAGGCGATCATCTCGAACCGCGATGACGTCGTGCAAAACGTTCTCGACTCGACGTACGGACTTTTCGGCATTGTTGTCACCGATCCGACCGGGATGTCAATCCTCTATCAGACGAACAAGGTCTATCACCGCGAAGGCTGGCAAGACAAGGTGACACCGGAAGCGCTGGCACAGATAGCCAAGCAAGAGCCCCCTGACGTTTTGACGGATCCGCCGCCCTTGACCCCTATCTGGGAGCACAAGTCTCCGCGCGATAGCAAGCCGGCTCAGCGTGCGCCTTTCGGCATCTCCGATCTAGGCGGCAAAAAAGTGCTCGGTTACATCTACTACATACGTCCAACGCCGCCGACCTTTTTCGAAGATATGAGCACCTGGCTCGGCACGGGCGTTTGGGAGCTTTCCGGCGCCAAGCGTGGCTATTTCTACATCACTCTCTGCTCGATTGCTTTCTCATGCGCAATGGTGCTGCTCATCTGGTTGCGCCAGCGTATGCTCGAGTCTAAACAGCTGGAGCTGACGCACATTCAAAGAGAGCTCGATATCCGCAAGAAAGCGCTCGATCATCTCTCGGCCGAGCTCACCGCGCAGAAGACACGCAAAGCGTGGTTGGAGAAGGAAGCGGAAGAGTCTTATCGTCGCGCCTACAGTTTGAAGCAAGCTTTGACCCGGCTGAGAGATTCATTGTTAATTGTCAACGCGCAGAATCCGCCTGCAGCGACTGGCGAAATCGGGGGGGCTCCCATCAAAGTACGCCCGGCCGTGCACCCGCCCAGCTCGCTACTGGAAGAGATCGAGCAACTTATTCCGGGACTGGCGGACAATGCCGACGCTCTCAAAACTCAAGCGAGCTTGCTGCACGACTACTGCACAGTTCTCGAACAACGCCAATCAGAGATGAAACGCATCGTCGAGCACGCCTACACAAAAACTCAGTCAGTCGGCAGTCTGATTGATATGAGTCCCAGTTCCAAGAACTGATAAATTCTCGATTTGTAATGAGGAAAAAACCCAGCGTTGCGCGGTTTGAGCGCGCTGCCTTTGAGTGAGCGTTGCAGCCGCCCTTCTCCGTGATAAGCTTATATCCGAGGGATCGTTCACCCAGCGCACCGCCACCCAAATGGGGTGCGGCAATGACTTCCTCGTGCAATTGTCAGCAGCGGACCAAGAGATGAAACCAGCGACTGGTAAACGTAAGACGCTTTCCCTGCAAGCGGTGCAAGCGCACAGCAGTGAACCGGTGTACCGCAGAGGTGTCCAGTACTACCGGCGCAAAAAAGTCCTTAAGTACGAAGAGACGCCCGGTGGTGCCGTAGAAGCTCTTGTAATCGGCTCAGAGCCTCAGCCTTACAAGGTCGTTGTAACGTTTAATGACGAGACGGGCTTCAAAGCCGAATGCTCGTGTCCCTATTTCGAAGAAGTTTGCAAACACTCCGTCGCCGTTTTATTGACGCACATAGCCAAGGTAAATCCCGGCATCCGTTTCGATCTCAATGAACCGGAAAGACCAAGAGACCAGGCCGCCGATGGCAGACCGAAGGCGAAAGACCAGCTCGATGATCCCCGTGCTCCCGGCATTGTTGCCGAGCAATCGGACGTAACGATGGCTGTTCTCGTTTTGGAAAAACCGTTGGCACTCATTTTAGGAACGGCGCCGATAACACCGCAAGGCAAAGTCAACATTCTCAAGATTCCGCCTGAAGTTCTCGACACGCTCGATCCCGTTGCCAGAATGTACAAGCTGGTGAAATACCTCACCTCCTTGCCGCAGATTACCAAAGGTCCGGCAGGCGGGCACCGCATACCAAGAGGTGATGAAGGTCCGGTACTGGGACATCTCAGCATCACCTGCGGTATCATTAACGCATCCAACGGCACAGCGATGGCGTTCTCACCGACGCCGGTAAAACCACGTGTGGTGCTTTCAGAGACCGAGAGCGGCGAACTTAATTTGCGGCTGGAAGCGCTCGATGAAAGCGGCGAGCCGGTGCCGCACCCTGTCTTTTTCTTAGGGCAAGCCAGCTGGGTCTTGTCGAAAAGCACCTTCTATCAGATCGATCTGACTCCACTGCATCGCTTATTCCAATTCTTCGATGCTCACGGAGAGATGACGGTAAAGCTGGAGGTGGTGCCGAAATTCCTCGCAGTCGACCTGCCAATCTTGACGAAGCGCATGGAAGTGAAGCTCGACGAAACTACGGCACCATTCCCCGTCGCTATCACAGAGCCACCGCGTGTGGTGATCAAAGTCTCTGAGCGCAAAGCGCCGTCCACTCAACCCGGCGGCACCACCACGCTGACGTTGGAGCTCTCTCTCGGCTTCCGCTACGGCAATCTCGTTTTGCCATCGCGTGACGAGACGAGCGCAGTCGAATCAGAGCTGTACACGCGCACAATCTCCGACAGCGGCCAAAGTGTCTGGGTCAAACGTTTGTGGGAACAGGAGAACCAGGTGCGCCGCTTCCTCGGCAATTTGCAGCCGCAGCGAACAATCGCCGATCGTTTTTTCTTCGTGGAAGAAGCTGCCAACGATGCCGTCTTCTATCTCTCGTCCGAGCAGTGTGCTGATTGGGAAGTGACGGGCATCAATACCCTCAAAGTTTATAAGGTACGTCCGCAACCGCTCAAACTGAATGCAGCGCTCTCACTGAAGAAAGATCAGTACAAGTTCGATTTCGATCTCATGTGCAGCTCGGACGCGGACGAGATCCCATTCGGGCTCGTCATCGATTCATTGTTTCGCAACAGAAACTACATCAAGCTGGAATCAGGCGAATTCGTGCGTTTGCAATCGAATACTCTGCTCAGTCTTCTCAAATCGATCGGACAGAGCAAAGACACGTCGCGCCCGCTTTATCAAGCGCTTCCGATCACGCATGCGTTGGAAACACACGATATCGAAATAAATGCCGACGCCGGCTTCCGTGGCTTTTTGAACAAGATTCACAACTTCAAGGAGCTAGAACCGGTTGCTCTGCACAAAGACTTCCGCGGCGAATTGCGCGAATACCAGAAAGAAGGAACCAACTGGCTGGCCTTCATGCGTGAATACGGTTTGGCCGGCATTCTCGCAGACGACATGGGTCTAGGAAAAACCATTCAGGCTCTGGCACTTCTGCTCAACCATCATAAGAACGGCAAAGCCAAACAGCCCTCGCTCGTTGTAGCGCCTACGTCGGTCGTCTACAACTGGATGAGTGAAGCAGAAAAATTCACACCGTCGCTAAACTGCGCCCTCTTCCTCGGACGCGATCGCGCTGAGCTCCTGGCGAAATTGGAGAAAGAGAACAGCAAGAAGCCGGACGTGATCTTCACCACATACGGTATCATCCGCCGCGATTACGAAGCCCTGCAAAAAGTGCAGTTCGAGTTCGTCATTCTCGACGAAGCGCAGAACATAAAAAACCCCGAGTCCGTCGGAGCTATAGCATCAAAGAGCTTGAAAGCCTTCCACAGACTGGCACTTTCCGGTACACCGGTGGAAAACAGACTGAAAGAGTTGTGGTCTTTGTTCGATTTCTTGATGCCCGACTTCTTGAGCAACTACAAAGATTTCAACGAGATTTTCGAGCGACCGATCGAAGCTGGTGTCGAAGGCGCCGGTCAAAAGCTGCGCAAAATTGTGCACCCTTTCATCATGCGTCGTATGAAAAACCAGGTGGAAACAGAGCTTCCTGAACGCACCGATATCATCAACCTGTGCGAGCTGGAAGACGATCAACGTTCGCTCTACCTCGATGTGCTCGACGAGCAACGGCAGAAAGTCTTCACCGAAATCGCATCGCGCGGCATTAAGCGCTCGCAGATCTCGGTTTTGTCGGCACTCTTGCGCTTGCGCCAGGTGTGCTGTGATCCGCGCTTGTTGAAGCGAGAAGGTGTAAACGCCGCATCGGCCAAACTGAACTCCCTCGTCGCCATGATTGCAGAAATCGTCGATGAAGGTCACAAGATTCTGGTGTTCAGCCAGTTCGTCGAGATGCTCAGTTTGATCAGAACGGAGCTGGAGAAAGCAGGTTATACCTACGAGTATCTGGATGGTCAAACACCGGCACAAGATCGTCTCGAAAAAGTGAACAAATTCAACGCCGATGCGAAGATCCCGATCTTCCTGATCAGCTTGAAAGCAGGCGGTACAGGTCTCAACCTCACAGGGGCGGATTACGTCATTCACTACGATCCGTGGTGGAACCCGGCGGTAGAAAATCAGGCCACCGACCGTGCGCACCGTATCGGTCAGACTCGCCACGTATTCAACTACAAATTGATCACCAGAGGCACCGTAGAAGAGAAGATTCTCGCTCTGCAAGCCAAGAAGAAAGAGTTGGCGGATCTGGTCATCGGCGGCGACGAATCGGTTGCTAAAGAGCTGACGAAAGAAGATCTAGAGTTCCTTTTCTCGTTTTAAAGCCATTGGCGCCAGCGGCACGTTCATGATGTGTTCCACCCGGTCTGGTAAACTTTTCGCGGGCATGGAGATGGAAAAATGCTGGTCAATGAGTTCAGGCTCAAACTATACGTCAAGAATTTCGATGGCATGGCTCGCTTTTACGAAGAGACATTAGGTTTTGAGCCGGTCGACAGCTGGGACAACGGACCGGACGATCGTGGCGTTCTGCTTGATACAGGCTCTGGTATCGTCGAAATTATCTCCGCTGGGTCGCTCTACGCACCGGTACAGGGCTGCGATGTTTCGCTCGAAGTCGATGACGTGTGGGGATTGTGGGAAGAGCTTCAGGGACTGCCCGTCATTCACGCTCTCAGGCAAAACCGCTGGGGCGACAGCTCTTTCTGCATCCGCGATCCCGAAGGTCTGCGTTTGACATTCTTCAGCCCCGACCGCGATCACGAACTTAACTAATTTATATCGGTGCCCCTCGCTCCTCCGCTGTCCAAGCGCTTCGCTCAGCACGCCTCACTGGCGCGCTTCGCTACGCTGACACGTTCGCTTCGTAAGTGCGATGCGCCCGCTCGCCGGTTATTCGGCCGGGCCGATTTCGAGCCTGGTGAAAAAATCGTAGACTTTGCCGCCTTTGGCTTCTTCAGCAGCTAACGCTCCGACCGCGGCACCGGCCTTGGTGGCAGGCTTGGCTCGGCGCAGCGAAGCTTTCTGCTGCTTCAACTGTCCTTCGGCGATGCTTCTGTTCTGGATGGCATCGCCGAAATTCGGCTCCATCGAGAGTACGCGATCGTAATCGGCGATGGCATTTTCTAAATCATCGATCTTGTGATAGGCAAGAGCGCGACTAAAATATCCCATCGGGTCATCGGGATTGAGCTCGATCGCTTTGGCGAAATCCTTGATGGCATCGCGATATTTGCCTATCTCATCGTAAGCAACAGCGCGGCAGATATAGTTGACGGAATCTTTGGGATTGATCTCTTGCGCACGAGTAAAGTCGGCAATGGCTTCGCGGAATTTTCTCAACTCGCAGTAGGCAGAGCCGCGTTCCGTGTATGCCACCGCCAATGACGGTAACAATGCTATCGCTTGCGTGCAGTCTGATGCGGTGGCACCAAACTGCTTCAATCGGCTGTGCACCATGGCACGATGCAGGTAGGACCAGGGATCATTCTTGTCGATTTCGATGGCGCTGTTGCAGTCCTGCAAAGCCAGCACGCACTCGCCGGCGATAAAGTGCAAAAAGGCTCGTTGCTGCAGAGCTTTAGTATAAGCGCCATCGATGTCGAGAGCTTTGTTAAACCAATGCATCGCCTCGTCCGCTTGCCCACGCTTGAGCGAAGCGATCCCATTTTCGAAGGCGTACTCAGCTTCCTTTCGAGACATCGGACTTAACCTCGGCTAATTCCATTATAGCCACAGCCGGCAAGAGCCGCAGTCGCCTGCTGGCGCCAAAATCCGCCCGGTGGCAAAGCGGTCTTATTTTTTTCCAGCGCTTTCCAGATTGAGGCGTTCGAGCGCTAGCGGCAAAAGGCGCTCGGCAAACTGCGCGCGCGTTTGCGGCTGTCGCATCGAACCGGCAGGCTCATGTTTGAGCGAAAGTTGCTCTAGAGCGGCAGCCCGCTCGCTCTCAGTAATCTGCTCGTCCGGACGAAAATGCAAGGTCTCTGCCTCTGCCGGCATAAAGCCGCTGACCGCCAAAAACTGTATGGCAGCAAAGTTTTCATGGTCGGTAGGCACGTCGTCAAACCAGAAAAGCGGAACGCCGCGTCGTATCAACTCCCACTGAACGCGCCTGAGCCCAGCTTGCCCCTTGAGCGAGTGCAATTCAACTGTACCGTCCAGGATCATTTTGCACATGACGCCACTGGCTTCTCCAATGGCCCATTCGATAGGATGCAGTCGGTAGGCGCCGTTTGTAATATGCGTGGTGCCGATGTTTTTGCAAGCGGGAAAGACGTTAGTGTGAAACGATGGCAGAAGCGCTTCGATAGGGATCTGGAAAGGTCGCGACGCCTGACCGGCGCCTGGCACTTCCTGGTGTCCGTGAATATCGACCGGGTAAAGTCCGATGCCAACCGGACTGGGCATGGCCGCCGCACGCGCACCAGGATTGGTGGCAGCCACGATGTCGCCCTCTTTTATCAGTCGCAAGCATCGAGCCCGTCTGGCTTCTCTAATGTAGGGAAACTTGGAGAGACCGTCGGCGCTGCCCAGCACATCGGTGCGCAGCATAAGCTCCGGATACCCTTTGCCGCCGTCATCACGCGGCGCCTCTGTCTGCAGCCAATATAGAAAACCAAGGCTGATCAGCTTGCCCAAAGCTAACCGTCGAGCCTGAGTTTCTACCGCCTCATCGATGATGTTCTCTCCGCGCGTGTCGTTGCTGTCCCAGTTGATCATGGCGACATCGTGCGCCACTTTTGCATCATCGAACTGCTTGCTGGAAAGAAGTCGGCGGTAAGTCCAAAACGGCAGATAACAACCGTGGTTGCCGCCGGCGGCATCGTCATCGCCGCACGGCCCGGGCTTCACTGACTGCTCGAACATTTTATAACCTTGAAAAGAAAACTTGCCCGCCTCATTGTAGCGATCGTACTGCGCCGGTTTATCAATCACATGCTTCTCACCCGGGCGGTACTCGAGCACAAACGGGTATGTGAAATCTTGCAGATTCTCGGGGTCTCCATCGACTGGAGCATGCGCTTCGTCAGTATCGCGGCGGCAGTCGGAGCCGGTAGAGTACGGCAATTTTGCCAGCGGCAAGATGTCACCGAGTTCGGTGGCATCAATGCAAAGCTTCGGCTTGAACTGCCAAACTTTATCGCTGCCGTCAAGGGCGAGCATTCCTACAGCTTCGATGCGATTGCTCGCATCCGCATTCTCGCTGGGTCTACTTCCCGCGCCGACGATCTCTCCGGAAGTTAGGCGGGCATAAATCGGTTTCATCCGCGGATAAATCGCCAATCTGCCACTGTCGATGGCCGGCTTCAGCTCGTCATAAAGCAGAGCAAGCGCCACTTTAGGTTCGAACGACAACCAGCTCACCCAGCAATCACCAGGATTGAGCAGAGGATCGTTGGCGGCATCGCCTGTCAGTTTGAAATTCTCGCGGTAGTAATCACGGATCTCAGTGCGCAATTTTTGATAACTGCGATTGGCGCCGCTCACCTCTACCAGGTAATTTTCATCAAAGGCCGACACACCTTGCGCCGTCATCTGTCCGCCGATCCAGTCGGTTTCTTCGGTCAAACAGACTTTGATCTGTTTGCGCTCTCCGCTTTGGTCGGTGGCAGCAAGCGCGGCAGCGACGCCTCCCATGCCACCACCGGCGATGAGCAGATCGCAATCGACCGTATAATCAGGGCGCGTGGCCAAACCGCGCCGAATAGCCTTCTCGGGCTCACTGGCGGTGACGGATTGAACGTCGACAATTGAGTACGACGTGGATTCTCGTGCGTGTGATTTAGCCATTGCTCTGGGCGAATGAATGAGAGTCGCAGAACAGATCAGTGGGATCAATGCAATCGGCGCTGCTTGCCAGCGTGTGACTACACTATACCTGATTTGCAACGCCCTTCGTATCTCCGACGCCAGCCAGAGCGACGCTATTCAGGCGCCGTTACTTCGAGCAATTCTAAACTGCCGGCACAGCGTATGGTTGCCATTTATCGCACAACGTTACTGATCCTACTGATCTTGAGGCAGCGAATCCAAACCGAGACGGTTGGTGAAGGGATCAGCCCAGCCGTTGAGCCAGGAGTTCTGCGATAAACGGTGAGCTGCTTGCCGCAGCACAGTTCGTTGAGCACAGACGAGTTGAACCGCCAACTCGTTGAAATACCGATTGTCGTCAGGACGCCAACCGGCGCTCAGGCGAACCTGCAGCGTCTCCAAAAGCAGACCATACGATACTGAATCCGGGACTTCGTCCCTCATGGTGAGTCTCCATCCGACTGGAATGATTTATTTCAATGTCAAGATTGTAGTTGCGGCGTTTTCAAGTGGCGATTTATTTGCTTTAAACAACACCTTGGCAAGTGAGATTTTGTCTCATAATTCCAGCGCCCATGCCGGAATCGGACGATTCGAAAAATTTTCGAAAGAGGCAAAAAACCGGGCCCGCACCAGGATTCAGAAGCTCCCTGTCGAGTAAACTTGTCTGCGATTTGGCGGTTTAGAGAGAGAGAAAAAACAGATGGATTCAAGATGGGACCGGGACATCAAACTGGAAGTGCGTGAGCGGCTGTTGAAGATCAAAGTGCTGCTCATGGATGTTGATGGCGTGCTGACCGATGGGCGGCTGTTCTATCTTCCGGGCGCGGACGGCAAGCCTGTCGAATTCAAAGGCTTCAACTCGCACGATGGTTTGGGTTTTTACTTTCTCAACGCCGCCGGCATCAAGACCGGCGTCATCTCGGGCAGAGAGTCGCCCGCCACGACCGAGCGCGCGCGCATCCTCAAGATGACTCATGTATACCAGGGCGTCATGGAGAAAGAGCCCGCCTTCGATGAGATTTTGAAAAAGGAGAAAGTGACGGCGCAAGAAGTTGCTTTCATCGGTGACGATTTCACCGACGTAGCACTCATGCTCAAGGCAGGACTGGGCTGCTGTGTCGGCGATGCACGGCCGGAGCTGAAAGAAGTTGCCCATCTTGTCGCCAAAGCTCCAGGCGGACACGGCGCCGTGAGAGAGATTATCGAGTTGCTCTTGAAGGCGCAAGGAAAGTGGGATGCCGTGCTGGAGAAATATCAGCTCGCAGACAAGAAAGCCAAAGCAAGCATGGGATTTTAAACCACGGCTTCAACCTAAGCCGCTGTGAGAAAGGCGTATTTTCGAGCGTTTTCTTCGGATGTTGTTGAGCTGTTAGTAATGAAGTTGCGTCCGCTTTGTTGGTTAAACTTGCCCTTCGCTCCGTCGAGCGCGGTCTCGAGAGATGCCTGACACCCACTCAGGCTCGTCACCACCGAGAGATCGCCAAGTTGATTCAAGGCATCGATCAAACCTCCTATCTGACCGATTGCACATTCCAGAGCGATGATTTGATCGATCGTCACGGCACCGCCGCCGGTCGAGACCGAAGCGAGGATGCCCTGCGCTTGCGCAGCGGTGGCGCTGATCTGATCGGACAGTTGATTGGCGTCGACTGTTTTGCCGTTGGCGAAGTGAATAATATTGTCGTGTCCGATTACGGTGCCATCTTTCAGTTTAATATCGCCCTGGCGGCTCACTTTGATGCCGCTGGACAGCTCCATGCTGCCATCATTATGAATGACGCTTCCGTCCGATACCGTGGTCTCTTCTTTGGTGGATACCAAATCCGGCGTAGTAACAACGATTTCATCGTCTGTCGGTTTGAGGCTACCAACGGTTTGATTGTCGACCTGGATCTTCACTTCAGGCGATTCAGGCGTGCTGACATAAGTGACCACAGCCTTTGTTGAGCTATCGGTGGGATTGCTAACGGTGACGCTGCTGCTCTGGCTGTCGACTTTGATTGTGGCGGTGGTGCCGCTTTTCTTGTTGCTCACTTGCGTCTGCACAACGCCTTGTCCGAGAGTGACTGCTTGTTCTGCGATCTGTCCGTTGCCCTGATCGACGAGACCGACTAGCTGCCTGACCGCATTTTGCAAATCAGCGTTCGTTGTCACTGATGCGATGTTGCTCGGATCGAACTTCTGCTCCAGCCCATCTTTGCCTTTCTGATACCAGTAGCTGCCGTCCACATGGCGGTGCACTGCTTCATCGCCCGAATAAACCAGCGCTTCGCCGGTGTATTTGATGATGGAGGTAAAATTTGTACCTTTGATAGATACGTAGTCAGTGCCCCGTGTCACCTGATTACCGGTATCAGCACGGGTTTTCGAGGCGGTGGCGAAATTGTCGCTGGCAAGCGCGATGCCGGTTTGTCCGACTGGCAAATCAATCTGTTTGTGCAACTGGTCCAGTGTAAAATTCTGTTTTTGCCCGGCCGCATCGACGCTGACATTTTTCCCATCGGCGCTGGCAGTGACTGTGACGCCGCTCGCCAGAGTGATCACACGAGTGCCGTCGGCTTTCAGATCGAAAATCTCCTGACCGTGCAGGTAAACCAGGCGACCACCCGAGCCATCGCTCTTGAAGGTGTAGCCGTCCGCCTGCTGCGCCGTAAACTGTCCATCTTTAGCGGCAACTTTGACGCCCGAGTCCGAGTAATGAACGACGCCGTTAACTACGGTCACTTTCCCATCGCCCTTCTCTTTGCCCGCATCGCTCGTTGTGGGCGCCACTTTGTCGCCGGAGAAGTCGATGCCGTTGGGCCCGACTTGAGCATCGGGAAGACCGGTGTCGGATGAGCCAGTTGCTGCTGTTCTTGCAACCTGCGGCTTGCTGGCGTCATTGATGGGAGCGGTGAGCACAGGCAAGATCGCCTGCCACTGCTGAGCCGTGACCTGGTCAAAAGCACCGGGACCACCGCCCGAACTGGTTTGACCCGACGCCTCTTTAAACAAGTTGTTCAGGTCGAGTTTGCCATCGCCGCCCGTGCCGCCCGAGTTGGTAATTTCAAAACCGCTTCGTTGGATCTGTTGAGCTGCTGTTCCTTTCTTATCTATTGCCAGGGTATTGCCGCTGGAAAGGTCCTTCCACGTGTTGATGGCGAGCGGAACCAGCGCTCCGGCGGGAAAAAGCACTGTCATCAGCTCGGTGCCAAGCCCGATATTCTCCGCTTCATGCCCGAGCGCGGTCAAAACCTTGCCGGTCGTGCTCAAGACGCTGGAGCCGAACGATTCGATGGTGGCCAGCGCCCCATGCCCTGAGTCTTCCGACGTCTGCGACTTGGCCGACATCTTCTGCGAGCTGGCCGACAGCTTATCACTGTCCGATGTGAGGTCCTTCTTGACGGTCTGACCGACACTGACTGCAGCGTCTTCAACTTTATGGACGACTGTTTTGACTGCCGACCCTGCGGCTGCGGCTTTGTTCTCGACCGTTTGCACGACCTTGGAAGCGGAATCGGCAGCCGAATGAAGCGTGCTCGAGGTCCAGTCGACGGCTTCGTTCGTCAGGTCTTCGCCTTTTTGGATGATGGAATCAAGCATCCCCATAGGAATGTCTCTACCGCTTCGCATGGCGGTCGACCATGCGCCTTATGTCTGAAATCCCACAACAACACAGGTATATATGCGCGTCGGGACAAGTCTGGACAAAACGACGAGTAAAATGTTGCAACCTCGAAATAGTTATATGCGACGGCGCACGACCGGGGCTCACAAGCCAAGTCCGTGTGGGCGACAGCGAAAGTCTCGACGCGTTCGTGGTTGGATTCTTAACGCCTACATTGACGTACCACAAATGTGCATTTTAATGAACTGCACGGAGCACTGAAATGCCTGATTAGCACGGGGTTTACAGATTCGCGAGCGATGGTTGTCATGGCACCGTTTTGGTACGTCACTCTAGGCGACTTTTCGAACAACGACTGTCCGACAAATCGAAGCTCCATGCGCACGGTCGCTTTCGCGCACCGCGCGGGAAATACAGACGCCAGCACAAGCGAGACCGTTCGCTAATCTTTTCCAGCGTAGAATAGCAATTACGGGGGTTAAGGAAACGATCATGACGGAAAGAGAGAACGAACTCGTCTTCATCGAAGGCGATGCCGAAAACAGCGGATTGAAGGGGCGCTACTGGCACCCGGTGGAGAACGGCGAGCGCATCTACTGCGATCTTTGTCCTCGTGCATGCGTACTGAAAGAGGGAGATCGAGGCTTCTGTTTTGTGCGCAAAAACGTAGGCGGCGAAATGGTGCTGACGACTTACGGACGCAGCACCGGCTTCTGCGTGGACCCGATCGAGAAAAAGCCGCTCAATCATTTCCTGCCTGGCTCGAGCGTACTTTCGTTCGGCACCGCGGGCTGCAACCTCGGCTGCCGCTTTTGTCAGAACTGGTCAATCAGCAAATCGCGTCAGATCGAGCGCTTGAGCGAAAGCGCCATGCCGGAAGATATAGCGCAAGCGGCGCTGCGCCTCGGTTGTCGCAGCGTAGCCTTTACATATAATGATCCCGTGGTCTGGGCCGAGTATGCCATCGAAACCGCTAAAGCGTGCCATGAAGCAGGCATCAAGACGGTCGCCGTCACTGCCGGCTACATCACGCCGGAAGCCAGACCAGAGTTTTACTCGGTGATGGACGCGGCCAATGTAGATCTTAAGGCGTTTACCGAGATGTTCTACCAGAAGCTGACGCTGTCACACATCGAGCCGGTGCTCGATACCCTGCGCTGGCTCAAGCACGAATCAAACGTCTGGTTCGAGATCACCAACCTCGTCATTCCCGAGGAGAACGACTCGCCCGAGGAGATCGAGCGTATGTGCGACTGGATCTTGAACAATCTGGGCGACGAAGTGCCGATCCATTTCACCGCTTATCACCCGGACTTCAAACTGAATCGCCCTCCTACGCCGGCAAAAACGCTGGTCCGCGCGCACGAGCAGGCACGAAAAGCGGGGTTGAAGTTCGCTTACGTCGGCAACGTCAACGACGCCAAACGCGGCAGCACGTACTGCCCCAACTGTTCTGCCCTTTTGCTCGAGCGCGATTGGTTTGAAATCGGCGCCTTCAACATAAAAGACGGCTGCTGCGCCAAGTGCCGGACCAAAATACCCGGACTCTTCGAGAACGCCAAAGGTGCTTGGGGACGTCGCCGCCTGCCCGTGATCTTCGAAGGCGGCGAAGTCTATCCAGGGATGCCCGGTTGCTGACTTGAGACTTTCCAACCGGAGAAAAGCTGCTTACAATTTACTCATAGCAGGAGGAGTTGTAATGTCCCTGAATAGTGCACACAAGCAGAGTCTTATGCTGAGGCTGCTTCTTGTCGCCGTCCTGGGATCTGTTGCACCGGCCTTGGGCGAACAACCCGCTCAGCTAGCCCAGGAAAAGAGCACGGGGGCGCCGGTTGCTCTCGATAGATCGCACTCCGATGAACAACGAACAACCATCTTCGACCCCGGCTCAGGCGAGACTGAGAGTCTGCTCGAAGCCAACAGACGGGCGGCGCGAGACAATCTCTTCGTTAAGTATCTTTTGCTTTCGTGCGCCACGATCGGCGCAATAATTGCATTCGTCGTTTGGCGGAGCATGCCTGCAAAGCCGAAGACCGGTACCGAGAGCAACTAGTGCTGGTCGTGAGGTAGCGTTCAACGATGGTAAACGATTCCGGCTCACTTATTCTCGAGCGCGTGATGATGTTTATAGTCGGCGCCGTTTTCCTTGGTGGTGGGCTGATTTTCGTCAAACAGGCATTCGATGATTCTAAAAACGTGATCGAATCCGTGTTATTTGCATTGATGGGAGTAGGCACCGGGATCTGGCTTTGCTTGTGGGCTCTGATGGGCATCCCGGAATAAGAGGATAGAGCGAATGTGGGCGAGAAAGTTCAACCGTGCTGTGACACCACTTTTAGTAGCAGCCCTGATTCCCCTGGTTGCCGGAGCGGCCATCAGCAAAGAGAAGGACGACACCGAAGGGCGCGCAGGCAGCTGGCACAGTGGCGCCCAGGGCGCACCAGCAGTGGAGGCATGCCGTAAGAAGGTGACAGCCAATCCGCAAGATGCGGAGGCGCAAAACGACCTGGGCTGGGCTCTGCGTCAAAACGGCGATGAGAAAGGAGCGGAAGAGTCATTGCGCACCAGCATCAAACTAAATCCAAAATCGCCTTATCCCTATTCAAATTTGAGCGTCGTCTTGCTCGACACGAAGCGCACAGATGACGCTTTGACGCAGGCGAAAATGGCTGTCAGCCTCGACGATAACCAACCTGTGTTTCACTGCGTCTTGGGCAACGCCTACGACGCCAGCGGCGACCGCAAGGCAGCCATCGAACAGTACCGCCAGGCCCTCAAGCTAAAGCCGGATTACGAGAACGCCATGTACAACTTGGGACGCTTGCTCAATGATGATGGGCAAACGAGCGAAGCCAAAATGACGCTGGCCGAAGCCCTCAAACTCGATCCAAACGACGATCGCGTCATGAAGCTGCTCGACACGCTTTTGCAGTAAGCGTCGCTGTGCAATTTTAATAAAGCGTCAACCTTGGTCCGGCACACCTTCTAAGCTACGCCGGCGTTGCTTTGTGAGGCAGCGCTCACGATATGCCCAGACGGCATTTATAGAATTGCCGAACACATTACAACCGCCAAACGCCTGAAGCCGTAGGACCCTTTGCTGACACAGACCGCTAAACCGAACCCACCTGTGGTGGAGGCTGCGCCGGCGTCAAGCGCCAAGCATTTTCACCGCAACGAAAAGCTCGATGCCTGGCGCGGACTGAGCATGGTGATGATTTTCACCCTCCATACCGCAGCAGCAACGGCGCTTTCGATTCAGGACAGTAATCCCGCTCTGGCGTTCGCACTTCGCAAATTCGGTTTTATCACCATTCTCGGATTGCAGTATTTTTTCGTTTTCTCAGGCTGTTTGATCACGCGCATTTTGCTCGACGCCAAAGGTAAGCAGCATTATTACCGCAACTACTACATTCGCCGGATCTTGCGCATCTTCCCTTTGTATTACGCATTCCTCTTCGTCTGCCTGGTCGTCGGCCCGGCGATTTTCGGTCGGCATAGATTTCTGCACGACTTTCTGGACATCGGATACAAACCGACTTGCATGTGGTTTCTTGGCACCAATATCTGGCAATGTTTGTATCACAGCTGGTGTTTCGGCGCCTTGACGCATCTCTGGTCTCTGGCTGTCGAGGAGCATTTTTATCTGGTGTGGCCTCTGGTGGTGGCGGCATTACCCTGCCGTCATCTCGTGCGCTTGTGCACCGTGCTCATCCTGGTATCGACCGTCACCCGCCTGCTCGTCTGGTTTGTCTGGCACGATCCGATCGGACTGCGCGTCAATACATTGTGCAATATGGACTGCTTCGCCGCCGGTGCAATTTGCGCGGTGCTGACATATACGCAAAGCGAACAGCGGTGCATGCGCATAGCCAACAAGTTGTTGATTGCAGGAGCAGCGATCGTACCGTTCTATATTTATATGTCGGCCAAGCATCAATGGTTTAGCGGTGTATTCGTGTCATCAGCCGCCGCGGTCGTGTGCAGCGGCATCATCATGAAGACGCTGTGCGACGCTAACTCTTGCAAGCTGTTTGGCCAGCAACTGCTGAAGCACCTGGGGAAATACTGCTACGGATTGTACGTTCTCCACTACCCTGTGATACATCTGGTGGCGCTCTTCCTCGTGCCGAAGTCGTGGCCGGCAGCGGCTATATTCGCATCAATCTTCTTCATCTCCTGGGCAATCGTTATCCCCATAGCGATGCTCAGCTATCACTATTTCGAGATGCCGTTTTTAAAACTGAAGGAAAGATTCGAGTTTGCCAGTGCAGCACCGGCGAAACAAGCCCTCTAGCCCTTTAGGGTGATAGGCGGGGTAGCCTTTAGTGGCAGGGGAAGATCATATATTTGCGTGATTACGAAATGCTAGCGCAGAGGTGATGCTAGAGGCAGGTTTGTCGGCTTGGTTTTGAGAGGCTTATGAACGCAATTTTCGCACAATCGATACAATCTCTGCTCAAACAGATAATGTCATGCTTTGTCGAAGCGCCAGTGAAAGAGCGCGTGGACAGCGCGCGTATGTCACACACTAGATTGAAAGCGCTGGCACGCCCAGACTATTTGCACTCGCCGGAAGGAGATAAAAAGAGCGAACATCTGGCCGACAGGCTGCTGGCGCCACCTCGCCCAACTGCGAGCTATGCACGGCTGCAAGCGTTCGTCGCGGCAAAACACGAAGCGGAAGAACAGACGAGCTGAAGTTTCAAAAACGCACATGTCTCGGTTATGGCAGCATGCAAAACCCAGGTGCTGCCGTCTCCGTTGGCGTTATCTCTCAAAGGGGTGCGCCACCACGAGCAAGACTTTTCCCTCTTTGTCATGCAACGGTTTGCCATCGATTCCCGCGGCCCAGACGATGAACATGTCGTTCTGGTTGTGCAAAACCCCGATGGATCCTGGATACGCCAGCCATGATGGATCGGGAGAGTCACTCAAAAACGTTGCTTTGCAGTCAGTCAGATCGCCATCAGGGAGAATGGCGATGCTGGCTTTAGTGCCCAGCGTCTCCGCCGGCAGCGACTCAATCTCCTTCGCCAATACAGGGTTTTGGCTGTAGGGATTGGCATCGATGGTGTGCAGCATCGAGTCGCGAGCATTGATGTATTCCGTTTGCACTCGAGGAAACCGCTTCAATTGGCGGCATATTTGCGAAAATTGAATAGCGACGGACTGCATGTTCGTACGCGTCAGGTCGTCGGCGTTATCACAGGCCATGCGCGCGGCCACCAGGGGCGCCATCATCTCGGCGGTCAGCTTCCTGCCACGCGCTGGCGCCGGCACCAGTGACAGCGCCGAAAGAAGAATGACTGTGGCAACTGTCCGTACGAGCATTTCCCGCTTGTTCTCTAAGGCAGGGCTCTATTGTGGACTGGTCGAGCAAAAACGATCTGAGAGCCGGCTCAGTAAGTCAGCCGTCAATTTAACAGCCGTTCCATACATCTGCGAACGGAGAAACAGTCAGCGACCGGTTTAAAACTTGGCGGTCAGCCGACTAGGCCTTGCGGCTTGACTGCAACACGGTGTCCAGCTCTTCCAACCACGGCTTGGGCACTTCGATCGAATCTTTGCCTTCCAGCAGCGCCAGCTCTTTCAAATCCCAGAGATTAGCGAACGACTTAGGCTCGCCCTTGCCGCCGCGAGTCTTGTATACGGTGTTCAATCTCTCTTTCAAAGTCGATGTTTGCACAACAATCAACTGTCCGGTTGCGTCGCCCTTTCTAGCGTTGCTCATCGCCCTGTCTCCAATATCACTGGCAATCACTATCTTTATTCCCTCTCATCTGCGTCTTTCACCGGAAAGGCACATGCCAAGAGGATCTTGACAAGACAAATTAAGGAGAAGCCGGCCCGGGCACCAGTCGAACGCGCACACACGCTCGCGGTCGAGGCGTCGCCAGTGCGGGCGCAATGGAGAAATTGCCGATATCAATACGACAAAAGGGGCTACCCGATTGGGAGCCCCGCATCTACTGCCGGTTCAGATGTCTGACTGAATTACGAACGGCGCTTGCGTGCCGCTTCTGCTTTGCGTTTTCTTTTTACGCTCGGCTTCTCGTAGCGCTCTCTGCGCTTGATTTCAGACAGAATTCCTGCCTTCTGGATTTTCTTCTTGAACCGCTTCAATGCGGCTTCAATGCTCTCGCCTTCGGCTACTCTAACCTCTGACAAAAGGGACCTCCCCCTTCAAAACAGACACTAATAGATAAAGTACAGTTCATAAGATCTTACCATTCGCGGCTCGGGGACACAATCTCGACGAATTAACGAAGGCGGGTGATCGGGCGATTCGAGGGCGATCTTTCGAAAGCCTTAAGCAAGTGACCGGGGGAATCGGCAGACAGCGCCATCCCTGCCTAAAAGCAAAGGCACCGTCTTGCAACGATGCCTTTACATGCAATCTTCGCAGCCAGATTAGTAGCCTACGCCTCGGCGTGGGCAGTCGCTTGAGCAATGAGCTCTTGCGACAGTGTCGGCGGAACCGGCGAGAGATGGCTGAATTTCCAGGTGTAGTAGCCGAGTCCCTGCGTCAAAGTGCGCAGTTCGATGATGTAATCCCACAGCTCGCCCTGCGGAACGTTCGCTGTTACCTCATCCCAACCCTGACGATCGGGAATGGGACCGTAGCCGAGAATTTGTCCGCGCAATCCGTTCATCTGACTGAGCACGCCTGAGGTGTACTGACTGGGGATGAAGATGTGCATCTCCGTGATCGGCTCGAGAATGATCGGATGCGCTTTCGCCAATCCTTCTTTCATGCCGAGATGGGCAGCCATTCTAAACGACATTTCGTCAGAGTCGACATCGTGATAGGAGCCGTCGAACAGATTGACGTGTACGTCCACGAGCGGGAATCGAGCCAGCGGTCCTTTCTGCAGCGCTTCCATGACGCCTTTTTCAACGCCGGGAATAAAATTGCGCGGCACCGACCCGCCCACGACCGATTCACTAAACTTGTTGCCCGACCCTTTCTCCAGAGGCTCTATCTTGAAGTAGACGTCGCCAAATTGGCCGCGACCACCGGTCTGTTTTTTGTGCCGTCCATGAGCGGAATCGACTTTCGCTTGAATCGTCTCCTTATATGCAATTTTGGGACGATGACTGTCGAGCTGAATTCCGTACTTACGCTCCAACCTTTGGCGCGACACGGTGAGATGCACTTCGCCCTGTCCGTACAAGCAGAATTCATGCGTGTCCGGGTCCCTATCAACTCTGAGAACCGAATCTTCTTCCGTCAACTTAGCCAACAAGGTCGAGAGTTTGGCTTCGTCGTTGCGATTTTTCGGCGCGATGGCGAGCGAGTAGAGCGGCGGCGGCGCGGGCGGAATCGGCATGATCGCGCTCTCTTTCTCCGTCACCAATGTGTCGCCCGATCTGGGGGTTTCCAATCTGGCCAGCGCAACGATGGAGCCAGGACCTGCCGTCGGCATGGTCTCTTGCTTCTTCCCTTGCAGCCAGTACAAGCCGCCGACGCGTTCTTTCGAGCCTTCACGGGTGGTGTCAGCCAGTTGGCTGTCACCGTTAATCGTGCCGCTGTAAACGCGGGTCAAAGACAGCTTTCCGCTTTGCGGATGGATGTATGTCTTGATCACTTGCGCGATGACAGGACCATCGGCTTTCACTTCGATTTTCTTGCCGTCTTTGTCTTTGTATTCACGCTCGTCCGGAGCGGGACAGAGAGCGATTATCGTCTCGAGCAGCGAGATCACACCGGCATCGGTCTGGGCCGAGCCCACCAGAATCGGAACAGAGGTGCCGGCGCGCACCGCCTGTTTCAAGTCTTTTTCCAAAAGGTCGAGCGGCGGGTCATTGCCCTCCAGGACCATCTCCAGAAGTGTGTCATCGGTGTCGGCCAAGCTTTCAATTAATTTCTCTCTGGCCGTCTCGAGTTCACCACTGAGATCGGCCGGCACATCAGTTTTTTCCGGTTTGCCCTGGGCGCCGTATTTGAACGCTTCTTTTTTCAAAACGTCGACATAACCTGTCAGACCAGAGCCACTGCCGATGGGATATTGCAGAGGGGCAAGCGGACGCGGCGTCTTCGAGCCCGGCATGTCTTTCAAAACAGCGAGAGTTTCACTAAAGCTGACGTCCGGCTTATCCAGCTTGTTGACGAAGACCAGTCGCGAGATGCCGATCTGCTCCGTGAATCTCAACAAAGTGTCCATCTGAATCAAGCGACCTGGATCAGGCTCGACGACGAATACAGCAGCATCGACTCCCATCAGAGCGATCTTCACTTCTTCGTTGAAGTCGACAAACCCAGGGCAATCGAGAATGTTGAACGTGATGCCGTTGTAGGTTATACGCGCCATCGACACTTGAGTAGAGATTTGACGGGAGACCGATTCCGGCTCGTAGTCGGTGGTCATGGTTCCGTCTTGAATCTTTCCTCTGCGGCTGTTCGCTCCGGTGACAGAAAGAAGAGACTCGACCAGACTGGTTTTTCCGCTGCGGTTGATACCGACGAAAGCAACGTTTCTAATGGGGATTGCGGACACGGCTCTTCTCCTTTGATTGGCAAGAGGGGCGGTTCGTATAAATTCTTCTTGATTAAAAAGCGTATCGAACCTGGCAACCTTTCAGCAAGAGCCTGCGAAACGAATTAATGTCAAAACCGCAGCCAGACAAGCGGAAGCAGCAGCTCCCAGCTTGACATGACTGCGATTGGTAGTGAGAGAGAGCCTCTCTAGCGGCCGTCGCGCATGGCGTCGCCCAAGGTACCCGGGTCATCCGTGTACAGCTTGTCTTTCTCGCCCACCTTCATTTTCGAGTTCATCATCTTCTCGATAACTGGATAGGCACGAGCAAGAATGGGGAATTTGTAGCCGGTGTGCCGGTCGAAGACAATCTCTTCGGTGCCCTTGCCACCGCTCAAAACCCAGTTGACGGCTGCTGTTCCGGGCAAGCCAGCCAAATCCGCACCGGCACCGATACACAACGCCATGCAGATGAGGAAGATAGGCGCCATCAGCAAATGTATCCACAGACCTTCGGTCTCACGAACCAAAGTGCGTTTGCTCGTGGTCGGTGTGTGGAGAATGAACGGCGACATGATGGTGAAGGGCAGAAAGCCGCTCCAATACTTCATGCGTCCTTTGACTGATGCCAAAAGGAACTTGTATCCGAAGGAGAATCCGACGAGTATCAACAAAATGCCGACTACCCTGACGGCATTGGGGTCCAGTTTGTCTAAGAGCGTAAATGGATTCATGATAAGGCGACACCTGGTTAGTAAGGGTTGGAAAGTGGAGACCCAATTTCCAGTCTACACTGATCTTCGAAAATATATAAAGGGGGAAGTTCCCAGTTGAATCCTCGTCTAAAATAGTCGGTTCCTAACAAGCACGGAGTGTAACCCCCACCATGGCAGCGATCAGACGGAATCAACAGTGCGGCACCTTGAACAAAAAAGATGTCGGCAGAGAAGTCTGCGTAGCGGGCTGGGTGCACGTTAACCGGGATTTGGGCGGGCTTATTTTCGTCGAATTAAGAGATTCGAGCGGGCGAGTGCAGTTAGCCGCCGATCCGAACAAAAACTCCGAGGCTCATAAACAGTTGGCTGCTTGCAAAAGCGAATATGTCATCGTCGCGCGCGGCAAAGTAACGGCCCGTCCCGAGGGTCGAGAGAACAAGGAAACACCGACCGGAAGCATTGAAATCTATCCGGATCAAGTCGAGGTGCTGAATACCTGCCGTCCTTTGCCGTTTCAACTGGACCAGGGAGCGGTTGTAGACGAGTCCCTGCGCTTGAAGTATCGCTTCCTCGATTTGCGCCGGCCGGAGATGACGCGCAATCTGCAAGTGCGAAACCGCGTTACACAGGCGATCAGGCGATATTTGGACGGCGAGCGTTTTATCGAAGTGGAAACCCCGATATTAACGAAAGCGACGCCAGAGGGGGCACGCGACTTTCTCGTACCGAGCCGGCTCAACCCTGGCAGCTGGTATGCCTTGCCGCAATCGCCGCAGCTGTTCAAGCAAACGTTGATGATCAGCGGCGTTGAGCGCTACTACCAGATCGCCCGCTGTTTTCGCGATGAAGACCTGCGTGCGGACCGCCAGCCTGAATTCACCCAGGTAGACATGGAACTCTCGTTCACTGACGAAGAAGAGATTATCGCTGTCACCGAAGGATTGTTGAAAGATGCGTTCGCTTGCGTCGACATCAAGCTGCAACCTCCGTTCGTTCGTCTTTCCTACGATGACGCCATGAGCAAATACGGCAACGACAAACCGGACTTGCGCTTCGGCATGGAGATCAACGATCTGACGGCTGTAGCCCAGAGTTGCAGTTTTAAGGTATTTCGCGGTGTCGCCGATGCCGGTGGCAAACTGCGCGCTCTCACGGTCGCGGGAGGCGCCGACGGCGTCTCGCGCAAACAGCTCGATCTGTGGCAGGATTTCGCCAAGGCATCAGGCGCCAAAGGACTGGCATGGATCGCATTTGGTGAACAAGGCGTCCGTTCATCCGGCATTGACAAGCATCTGTCCGACGAAGAGCAAGACCGCATGAAAGAGCTTGCCGGCGCCAAGACCGGAGACTTACTGCTTCTGGTCGCCGACACAGCGAAAGTGGTGGCGACAGTGCTCGGTCGTCTGCGTCTAAAACTCGGCGAAGAGCTCAAACTAATCGACGAGACGCAACACAAACTGTTGTGGGTGGTCGATTTTCCTCTCTTCGAATTCGATGAAGTGGAAAAACGGTTGATGGCAGTGCACCACCCGTTCACCTCGCCCAATCTCGACGACGTCTCCCTTCTGGAGTCGAACCCCGAGAAGGCTCGCGCTCGCGCCTACGACATCGTCTACAACGGAGTAGAGATCGGCGGCGGATCGATCCGTATTCACAATCAAGAGCTGCAATCGCGCGCGTTCGCTGCCATCGGACTGAATCAGGAAGCCGCCCGTGATAAATTCGGTTTTCTCCTGGAAGCGCTCGAGTCCGGCGCACCTCCGCACGGTGGTATCGCGCTGGGATTGGATCGCATCGTCATGCTTTTGACAGGCAGCAAATCTATCCGTGACGTGATCGCATTTCCCAAAACGCAGTCCGGCACGTGCCTTATGACGGGCGCACCATCTACGGCACCACAAGAGCAGCTGACCGAGTTGCACATCAAAAACGTCGAACCGCAGAAACGTCAAGGACAACCGGCCTCTGCCGTCGCCGAGTAATCGCCGGCAAACCTCGTGGCGAGCCGATCTCCATCTGGCGAGATAGAATCGGACGCGGGCGCTCTGGCCATGGAAAAACCGGGCGAGTCTGCGTCCGTGCTAGAATGCGACTCTTAGGACCCTCGCCCGCCGCGTATATGCCAAAGACAACAATCGTCTAATGCCAATACCATCGGCTGTTACCAGAAAAGTATTTCCGGCAGTCTGCGTGCTGTCCCTCACGCTTACCGGTTGCAACAATCTGCAGCTGAAAACATCTACCGAGCTGCTCGTCTCCGGCAACGAATATTTCAAGGCAGGCGACTACAAGCACGCAGAAGTCGAGTACAGCGAAGCTTTAAAACTCGATCCTGCCAGCGCCACAGCGAAAAACAATCTCGGCGTCATCTTGAACGAAGAAGGCAAATACGACGAAGCGATCAAGATTTTGAACGACGCTATCAAGACTGATCCGAACAATTCGATCGCACATTACGTTCTCTCCTCGGCTTTGAGTAAGAAAGGAGCCTACGACGAGGCGATCGCCGAAGCACAACGCGCCACGGAGCTGGATCCCAGAGAAGCGGAAGCGTTCAAGGCGTTGGGCGACGCCTCGCTGGGCAAAGGCGACACCGCCGCCGCTATCGCAGCCTACCGCGAGGCTGTCCGACTCGACCCTGATAACGATGGTCAGCATCACCGTCTGGCTGTGGCTCTTGCTCGCGTGCAAGATTGGGACGGCGCTATCGCGGAAGAGAAAAAGGCGCTGGACGGCAATCCGGACAATGTCGATGCGCACATTGGCCTGGCCATGATCTACGAGAAAAAAGGAGAACGAGCGGGCGCCGTTAAAGAGTTGAACGCCGTTTTGCAGAAAGATCCGAGCAACGCAGCCGCAAAACAGTATCTGGCTCAGTTGAAATCTTCTCCCGGTGCCGATACAGTCGGTTCAGAGCGCAACAGCACCGGACAAAACTAATTTTATAGAGGTGCTCGTGAGCGACGACGACAATCAAGACGACGCCCTGCCGAACGACTACGCAATCAAACGCGACGAAGATGTTGCGCTCGCTCGGGAAAAGTTCAAAGAGTTGCGCCAGAAAGTCTCGCGAGAGATAGGCGCCGTGCTCATACTCAATCTCATTCCCTACCTCGGACTGGGCTTCCTTTTCGCTTCCGGGCGCGGCGGCGTTGTCTTCATGTTGCTCATCTGGCTCTACGAATTCGTATTTCGCAATCAAGAGATCAGGGTGCCAATCTACGTATTCCTCTCGATTTTCGGCATCGCGGTCGTGCTGGTGAAAAACGCGACCGAGATCGAGCGCGCGGCACAAATGTCGCGAGCCACAACTAACCCGGGTTATGACTCGACCAGCGGCGTCCATCGTCCTTCCACCAGCATTGAAGGATTGCTGCATGACGAAGCCGGTTTTGCTCTTTCATCGTTCGATGACAAAGTGAAACGGGCCGAGAACCAGCTCGTGCAGAATCGTATCGAAAAGGCCAACAACGAAGACCTCTCGGACGACGATCTGCAGATTGTCAACGACTCCGTCGACCGTTACATCAAAAATGACGAGGCCAGACACCGCACGCCGGACGAGCATGTATCGTTGATGCAGCAAATGGAGCAAAACAGAAAAAGGGCCAATGACCACCATCTGTCCGACGATCAACTGAAGGTCGAGCGACAGATGTTGGCCGATAACATCAGTCGGGCTAATTCAGGACAACCGGTGCAAGATGCGCAACGGGGGGAGCGCGCTGAAATAGCCAACCAGATCAATCCATCGGGCATCTCTGCCGATGAGATTTCTGCCCGGCAACAGCTTGCCGATCACATCAACAAAACAGGCAAGCTGTACGAAATAAAAGATGGCACCACAAGTGGTGCGGCAGAGATTGCTTCACTGTTGGCGCCCGCTGCGCCAGATCCGGCAACGGTTTCTCCCTCCGAACAATCACGTGCTCAGGCGACAGAGATAGAGATCACGACGCCTTCGGCGCCAGAACAGGTCGATATGACCGCGCCTCAAATTACGGTCTTGGCGCCCGAATCAATCGCCACCTCCTCAATGCTCGATGCACGGTTTGCGGCATCTACCGCTAAAGTCGTCAACGATCTGGACGCGGTGGCTTTCAAAGAAGTGCGGTCAGACTCAATTTCCGAGGCGACGCGATTGGCGGACCTGGCCACTTCATCATTCAGCGCCGAGAGCGCTGCGGCGTCGGCTAAATCGCTCGATGCAAAAGAGGCGCAAGACACAGGCAAATTGATTGATGCAAACGCAGGAGCGCCCTCCGTTCCTTCCGTAGAATCTACCGCCGCGGCGCCGGAGGTTGGGCTCTCGGATCATCATTTGCACTCGTTAGGATCAGTGCCTCAACTCGGATTGGGATCAGTGCCTGGCTTTGAGAATTCTAATCTCAGCTTCAATTTCGGCACCACGACTGGATTAGCGCCATCGGCACCGGCACTCGACAACGATGCCGCCGCCGTCCCGGCGACGGCAGGATCCGGGCAAAAACCAGCGGTATGCCCGAAATGCGGGGCTGACCTCAACGGTCAATTTTCTTTTTGCTTATCCTGCCTGGCAGTCCTCTAATCGATCTGTCAAAACGAGCGCTCCATCAGCGTTTGCATCGATTGAACTTTTCTGCTCGCCTGAGCGTTATATGAGGGTGAGGGATTTTATCGGTGGGAGGCACAAGTCATGTTCTCGCGAATTTACTCTGGCGGCTTGCAAGGTATCGATGCACTGAGAATTGAGGTTGAGGTCGACACCGGTGGCGGACTGGGTCACATTTTTATGGTGGGATTGCCCGATGCAGCAGTACGGGAGTCGCAGGAGCGCGTCAGATCGGCGATCAAGGCCTGCCGCTTTCTCATGCCCTCCGGCAAGAAGTGGGTAGTCAATCTGGCGCCGGGAGACATTAGGAAGGAAGGTCCTTCTTACGATCTTCCCATCGCCATCGGTGTGCTCGCTGCCACCAATTTGATTCCGGCGGATCATCTTTCCAAGTTGTGGCTGATCGGTGAGCTCTCTCTTGATGGCTCGGTGCGACCGGTGTCAGGTGTGCTTCCCATCGCGATCGCGGCCAAAGCGCATGGAGCGACAGGCATAGTCGTTCCTGATGCCAACGCTGATGAAGCCAGTCTGGTCGACGGCTTGAGTGTCTATCCGGTGACGCATCTCAAGCAAGTTTGCGATCTGGCCGGCGATCCCGATTCTGCATTCACAGTGCAGAGTCAGCCTCGGCAAATGTTCTCACGCATGCAACGCGACCGGGTTGTCGAACTCGATTTCAAAGACGTAAAAGGACAAATCCGAGCCAAACGCGCCCTGGAGATAGCGGCAGCCGGACATCACAACGTGCTTATGGTCGGTCCGCCAGGCGCCGGAAAATCGATGCTGGCCCAGAGATTGCCAGGAATAATGCCGCCTTTGGAGTTCGAGGAGGCGCTGGAGTTGACCAAGCTGTACAGCGTTGCCGGACAAGTTGCCAGGCGCGACTCGTTAATCGCCCACCGTCCGTTTCGCGCGCCGCACCACACTGCGTCAGCGGTAGGCTTGATTGGCGGAGGCAGCGTGCCCAAGCCGGGCGAAATCTCGCTCAGCCACAAAGGAATTCTCTTTCTCGATGAGCTGACGGAGTTTCCTCGTGCTCACCTCGATACCTTGCGCCAGCCCCTGGAGAGCAACACGATCACGATCAGCCGCGCGGCGCAAACGCTCACGTACCCGGCGGAGTTTTTGCTCATCGGTGCCTGCAATCCATGCCCCTGTGGTTATCGCGGAGACGAGGTAAAGTTTTGCACCTGCAGCCCCAATCAGGCGGACAGATACTGGTCGAGATTGTCGGGTCCGTTTCTCGATCGACTTGATCTGCAAGTTTCAGTCAGCCGCTTGCACGAGAACGAACTCTCGTCGACGGCTACGGCGGAGCCGTCAGAATCGATCAAGATGCGCGTGTTGCGAGCAGTTGATCGGCAGCGCGCCCGCTTTCCGGAGGGCGTTCCCTTTGCGTACAACGGGCACCTAACCCAAAAGCAGATGGCAAAATACTGCCGCATCGACAACGACTCTCGGCTGCTGCTCGCGCGTGCCGTCACGCGCTCGGGTATGTCCGCGCGCGCCTACGACCGCGTCCTGCGCATTGCCAGAACAATAGCCGACCTCTATGACGAAGACGACATTGCGCCGATGCACATCGCCGAAGCCTTGCAGTTTCGCTCGTTGGAAGCGATGAAAGTGGCCTAGCACGCCAGACTCGCCGCTGCGGCTCGTTTCTCACTGGCGCTTGCCACAATCGCGAGCCAGAACACGAGTGCGGGCAGCATGATCGCGTTCGACCAGAACATGCCGGGCACGTACGAAATCAAGCAGGCATAGGAAAGGTAAAAACCCGTCAGGGCAACGATCGAACCAAACAAAAAAGCAAACCTGTTGTACTCTCTGCGCGTCGTCACCACGAGAATGGCGAAGCCGATCGAGTACAAACCATTGGCGAGAAAACCAGTCAACAAAAGCGACATATTACTCATGGTTGTGAACAGTGCGGGCGACACGTTCTGGTTGAGCAGCAAATCTGAAGCCAGCGAAGGCAGAACAGCCATTTGTATCGTTTCGGCGCTGAGATCGCAAGGTACAGCCGTGGCGGTGACGATGACAGCAAAGCGAAGGAGATGCGCCGAAAGGCTGGGGCCGGATGCATGCGCACTAGCCATCGTCTGCACCAGATAGAGAATCGCCAAGGCCGCGATATTCCACGGAACCCAACCGCACGTCCATAACCAGCGATGTTCGGTCAAAAATAACAGTCGATCATGTACACTACCGGCGGTATCAAGCCCTTGTCGCAAAACAAAAAGCATCGACACACCTGCCAAGATGTGTATCGCTAAGGCAACTATTGCCGCATCACGGAGCCGGCGCCAGCATCGCGCAGCTGAGACATTATCCGAGACGATATTCTGCTCGATCACGTTGCACCGCCAGTTTCATTCACTCTTATTCCACGACCAACCGGTATCCGCGACGCTCACATTCTGATCGTAGCTGCTCAGGACCGATCCAACTTCTCCAGGGAAGCACGCCGTTTATCTCCTTTCCTCCACTCAATTGCGCGCATAACATCACTGCCGGCATGACGGGAATATGATGTCCGCCATGATCGGCAACTATGCTCACTCTTCGTTGCCATTCGCGTTTGCCGGCTGCACCTGTGCACTGGACACCGAGGGCACCCCAATCATGTCCGACAAAGCCGAAGACAGCCATCATCTGCCGCATTGGCGCCGCCCACGGCCGGAACGATTTAACCATTCCGCCCTTGGCCGCAAAAGCTAACAAGGAGGTGGCTCGATTCAGCAGCATCAATTCGGCGCCGACGCGAAATTCAACAGTCGATGCGGCGAACAGCCCGGGAAACAGCTGCAAATCGGGCACATCAACAAGGGCGCCGAACCTTTTTCCCACTGGCTCAGGAAACTCGAACGGCATCAACTCAGACCAGCCGGTCACTTCGATCCATCTATCCCGGCGCCAGAGTTTGAACGGTTTCCCCACCGAATCGAGCAAGGAAGCGACAGTGGCAGCACTGCGGGGCGCCCTGTTGCCGGGCGCAATCTGTATTCGAATGCTCTCAATCTTCTCCAATCCTTGCGCAGCGATGTCGGCGAGCAATGCGGAGAGAGCCGGCACAGCAGACCAACCGGAGGCTATGGCGACTGCCGGATTTTCGTGGGCGCATATCTCCAGAGAGCGCAAAACGAAGGCGCGGTCATCGCACAGGTCTATGTAGTGTACGCGCTGCGCCAGGCAAGCCCGCAAAAGGTGATGCGGCATGCCTTGAAACGGTCCGGCTGCGCATATTGCAATCTGGACGGCGGCTATGGCGCTCTCCACCGCGGATGCGTCGAGCAGGTCGAGGCGCCGCACCGTGGTCCGCCTTTTCCACGTCGCGTCAAATCCTTTTCTCCACTCTTCGATTGGCTGCGTCTTCCGGCCCGCTAGAATCAGATCATCGTCGCCGAAACGCAGCAGCTCCTCGACAAGTAATTTTCCGAAAAATCCGCCCGCACCGACTACCAGTATTTGCATCTTCGTTACCTGACAGAACAGCGTTTGAACAGGGCTTATAATTGGTCTGTCGTCGATTCACCAGCAACATTGTCGCAGCCATCCAACTCGTCAGCATATAACTCTTGTGTTAACATCATTCTGACTTCTCAACACCGGACGAAGCAATGAGAATTAAATCTACCAACTCGGTCGCGCTGGCAACTCTATCGTCACTCTTATACGCCGGGGTCGCGCCTGCACTGGCGGACGGAATGGACAGCCCTCTACTAAACACGGCGTTTGCCATTAGCTACTATGCGCTTCCCGCTTGCCTGCTCCTGCTCGTCATTCTTCTCATATTGAAGAAGCGGAAAGATGATCGATTGAAGGCCGCCGCCGGCACGACCGAAGCGACAAGCAACACCGTAGCAGCAAGCACTGCCGTCGTGAATGAACCGACAAGCAATGTCTCGGCGGGCGGCGAGCCACCACCGGAAGCTTAATCTCAGGAGCGCGCCACAGCAGTCTGGAAGAACGCCGCGTGCAGTTGCCGCATGGCGGCATCAGCTTCGTCTTCCGCCACGACAAAACTGAGGTTGATCTCAGAGGCGCCCCCCGAGATCATCTGAATTTTGGTCGCTCGCAGCGCATCGAACACTTGCCCTGCGATGCCCGTCTTCTCTCTGAACTGCTTGCCGACTACGGTGATGATAGCGTTGTTCGACACCACGCGTACCTCGCCGAATTCAGCCAGATCCTGAGCAATCGTCTCGCTTGTGTCGCCGCGATCCGTCGTTACGGAAATAGAAACCTCCGATGTGGCGATCAGATCGATCGGTGTAGCGTGCTTGTCGAATACCTCAAACACCCTGGTGAGGAAACCATGCGCCATGAGCATGCGCGGAGTGGTGACAAAGAAAGCGTTGATGCCCTTCTTGCAGGCGATGGCACAGATGGTGCCGGTCGATTTTGTCGTCGACTTGATAATCGTGCCGGGGCGCTCCGCATGCATCGTGTTGAGAATACGTACAGGAATGTTTTTCTCCACCGCGGGAGCGATGGTCATGGGGTGCAGTACCTTGGCGCCGAAGTAAGCCAGTTCGGAAGCTTCTTCAAAAGAAACCTCCGCGATCACGATTGCTTCAGGCACGACGCGAGGATCGGCAGTCATCATCCCATCTACGTCGGTCCAGATCTGTATCTCTTCTGCCTTAAGCGCCACTCCGATGATAGAGGCACTGAAGTCGGAGCCGCCACGCCCGAGCGTGGTACTGGCACCATCCTCGGTGGCACCGATAAATCCCTGAGTGACGACAATCTTTCGCTCTTTCAGCAAGGGAGCGACTTGCGTCTGGGCGCGAGCGGAAATTTTGTCCCAGAGCGGACTACCTTTGCCGAACGTTCGGTCGGTGACCATGAAATTGCGGGCATCGACCCAAACCATCGGAAGACCGAGACTCTCACCGAAGGCGGCGAGGATCTTGGAGGAGAGCAACTCCCCCATGCCGGATACGGCATCGAGAGAGCGTTTTGTCAGTTCGCCCAGGTAGCTTATTCCTTTGAACAGAATATCCAGCTCGTTGAAGTATGTCTGCAACTCTTTCAATAAGGTCATCGAGCGCTCGGACTTTGTGAACAGAGCTTCCACAGCTTCGATATGCATATCAGTGATTGTCGCCAGAAGGGCTAGGGCGCCCTTCAAATCACGATTCACGGCTTTGTTGGCGGCAGCGATCAGATTGTTTGTCACTGCGGACATGGCGGAGAGAACCACGACAACGTCGTCGGAGTTGTGCGTTTTGCTGACGATCTCGATGACGCCGCGAAAGCGCTCTGCCGAGCCTACGGAAGTGCCACCGAATTTCATCACGATCATTTGCCTGGTCCCCTGTAATTGCGCGCGAGGCGAAACAATATTTTATGCCGCCTTTACCATAGCGACGCACCGAACGGCTGCTTTCTTTACATAGTTCGCTCCGTCGCTGGAGCTGGGCAGGTTGAAACCGGCATTGCCAGCGGGTTTCGAACGGATCAAGGGGCCTTTCAGGGGCCCGCTAAAACGGACGCTGAAACAAAACGGGAGAGTTTTCCACCCCCCCGTTCCACATTTTCGATTATCTGTTCTATCTGCGCCAGATGTCGGCGCCGAGACCACGCAATTTGTCTTCCAGACCGTCATAACCGCGGTCGAGGTGACTCAAGCCGGTCAGTTCGGTGACACCGTCGGCACCCAGTCCGGCGATGATCAGAGCGGCGGCTGCGCGCAGGTCGCTCGCTTTCACTTCGGCTCCGCTCAAGCGCGGCACACCTTTGACCACGGCAGAGGTGCTGCCTGTGATGGTGATGTCTGCACCCATGCGGCGCAGCTCGGGCACCTGCATGAAGCGGTTTTCGTAGATGGTTTCGGTGAGGATCGAGGTGCCTTCCAAAGATGCGAGAACAGCCATGATGGGTGCCTGCAAATCAGTGGGGAAGCCCGGATACGGAAGCGTGGTGTAATCGACCGGCTTCAGTTTACTGAGCGCTCTCACCTTGATCGTATCCGGCGCGAAGATGGAGACTTCAGCGCCCATTTCCGTCAGCTTGCCGATGACGGCGTAAAGATGATGCGGATTGACGCCATCGATGGTGATGTCACCGCCGGTGGCGCAGGCAGCGTACATGAACGTGCCCGCTTCCAGGCGATCAGGAATGGTGTCGATCTCGGCACCGTGCATCTCATTGATGTTGACGCCTTCGATTGTGATCTGATACGAGCCGGCTCCGCTAACTTTGCCGCCCATCGCGTTGACGAAATCCGCCAGATTGGAGATTTCCGGATCTTGGGCAGCGTTTTCGATCACCGTCGTGCCTTCAGCAAGAGCGGCAGCCAACATGATGTTTTCCGTGGCGCCGTTGGATGGCTTCTCGAGGTATATACGCGATCCGACGAGCTTGGTGGCGGTAGCTGTGACATAGCCGTGGTCGATGCCGACTTCCGCGCCAAGGGCTTTCAGACCACGTTCATGCAGGTCGATTCTGCGTTCGCCGATGGCACAACCACCGGGAAGAGAGACTTTCGCCGTGCGGAAGCGAGCGAGCAACGGTCCCAGTACGACGAACGAGGCGCGCAGCTGGCTGACCAGCTCGTACGGCGCTTCTACATCGTTGACGTGACGAGCATCGATTTCCACTTCGCTGTTTTTGATAGTAACCTTGGCGCCGAGGTGGCGAATAACATCTGCCATCACGGAAACATCGGTGAGGTTGGGCACGTTGCGCAAAACGGTGACGTCTTTGCACAACAACGCTGCTGCCATCATCTTAAGAACAGCATTCTTAGCGCCTTCGCAACGCACGGTGCCGTGCAGTGGAATGCCACCGCGGATAATAATCCTCTCTTCCGATTCCGGCGTTCCACTTTTTGCCGGGGGATCGAGGCGCGATACTTGGGGATTGGACATCTTGCACACACCGCTTCTAGGGAGCTCTTTGATTTCCGCCTGGTCCTGCGCTTTGCTCCGCTTGCACACAACCGTCATGTTATTCGTGCCGTCTGTTTGGCGATGCCAAACCCCAGCATGTGCTTAGAATGGCCGCTGGAAAATATTGTTCCAACCTGGCGCTCGAATTTACTGGTAAAACTCCGAAACGTTACTGTTGTTGCCACACAGGACACTTGCCCTGCTACTTAATTTACAACGACAAGGTAAATACCATGTTAACCGAATGTCGTAATTGTACAATGGCTCAAAGCTAGATTGGGCCCAGGTCAGCGCCAGTTATTATGCAGAGTTTCAAACAGGGCTTGCAGAACGCATGTAAAACTGTGGTAAAGTCTTGCCCTTAGCAGCTTTCAAGCGACCGAGAGTAAGCCTCCGATGTTTAAACGATATGTGATTGCTATGCTTGTGATCCTGACGGCAGGCGGCTGTGCAATGGGCGAAGAGATCAAGCGCATCGACGAAGTGAAGCGGTCTCAGCAGTTGAGAGAGTCAGCTCGCAGCGGCAATCTAACAGGCGAGCAGCTGTTCGTCAGAACCTGCAACGAGTGTCATCCGGGCGGCAAGGAAGGGATGGGCCCGAGCTTGGAAGATATCGACGACAAGATGCCTGACGATGCCGCTGTCAAAAAGCTGATCAGAAGCGGCAAAGGCATGATGCCAGCCCAACCGAAGCAAGTGATCAACGATCAAGAGATGGATGCACTGATTGCATATCTGCGACGTATGAACCAGAAATAGACACCACTGGTGGTGCCTGTTATCAGACAGAGGAAAACGGCCTTACCGCCGATACAGCAGTGCGTCAGCCTAAGATTGGCTCAGCAACTGTAATAGCCAGAGAACGACGGCGAAAAATATCAGCCCCATGAGAAGTCGCGAGAAGATGTGCGGACTGGTCATCAACTTCGGTGTCACCGGACTGTGTCTGAGAATAGCTTTGCCGATATTGTCGCGGTCGGCCAAATATATGGATGTGATGAACATCGGCCACAGTGCTTTCTTGTTGGGCTTGGGTTGATAAATGACGATGATCACTTCCAGGCTGAGATATATCTGCTGTACCTGGTCCCAGTTGACGGTTTTGCGCTTGGGCCAATACGGTCCGCGGTACTTAATTCCCTTGCTGCTCAACTGCAAGCTGGACGGGCTCATGTACGGTCGCAATCCCACGAGAATAGATAAAACCGCGATGGTAATGAAAAACCCTTCGATGTTAATGAGCAGCTTCCAGTCGTTCACTTTCAGAAGCCCGTCCCAAACGAACTTGGCCAACCCAAGGTAAGCGGCGGAAAGAATGAAGCACATCATCAGCTCCGCCGGGTCGCGAGATTCAACGAAATTGTCCTGAGGATCGCCTTCTTGCTCGGATAGGTTGAACATTAGAAGCGCACTTGATGCTGATATTCCTCGGCTAGCGTAGCTCAAAAGTCTCGGAAATAGCAAGTGGGCGCAGGCATTGGAAACTTTGACCAGGTTGGTTTGTCCTCTTCAGTTTCAGAGAGGCGGGAGCGGGGATGAATCTATTTATTCGCTGAGCAAAATCAGGTCAGAGGGACTGGCAGTGAGTCGAGCAGACCCAAAGTCGGTTAACGTTCCTTCCGAGGAGCCCGGAAGTCATTCCTCCCCGCTGTCTTACCATCTCAAGCCTGGCGAATCCATCTCGGGCCGATGCGGCCCACCTTATATAGTGATGGACTACGCGCCCGGCCGATCGCTGGCCGATCTTCTCATTCGGGAGGGTTCACTGGATACGGCCGGGTGGCCGGATATTATGACGCCGGTGGCCGACGCCCTCGAGCATGTGCACAGTAAAGGAATTGTGCACCGCGACCTGAAGCCGAGCAACATCATGCTGACTGGCTCGGTGGCGCGCACGTTGACGAAAGAGCCCGCAAAGCCAAAACAGACGTTAGTCGAAAATGCGGAGATTAGCGAAGCCGGTATACAAAAGTTTGTGCGTGAACGACCGGCAGTCAAAGGTTTGGCAAGTTTTCGCAAAGGAGATAAAAGTTTGTTCGACGCCAATTAAACGCCGAACAGCTCTTCTTGTGCTCTGGCTGCACGCTCTTTGCGCTCCTTCGCTGTCGACGTCTCTTCCCAGGATTGGCGCGGTGCCACGGCTTTGTAGAACTCGGCGTCGAACGGTCGCGTGCGCACGACCACAGGCATGGGCACCGCGTAGCCGAGAACAAGCGCTTGCTGTTTGGGGTCTAGTTGTCCCAGCACCGTCCGCAAAGTCTGACTGCCGGAAACGCCGGTGAATACAGCTTCGATATCCTTCTCGTCATTGAGCAGCGCCGTGACGCGCGTACCTATCTGACTGAGAATTTCCGGATCGATGCCGGAGGGTCGCTGATCGACGACGAGAAGAGTAACCGAATATTTGCGCATCTCTCGAGCGATGATGCCGAAGATTGTCTGGCGTGCCACCGCGGGAGCGAGGAATTTATGTGCTTCTTCGATGACGATCATCAATTTGCGCGGGGAGGGAACCGATTCGGGATTGGCGAGATGCAGTTCGGATCGTTTGACGTACTCCGCATGCAACCGTCTGGTCACTATGTTCGCCGCCAACATGTATGACAATAGATTGTTCTGGCGACCGAACTCGAGCACGATATGCCGACCCGCTTGTATAAAACGAAGAATCTCGTCGATGTAGTTGTGATTGACGCGCGCTTTTAAGTACGGCGTCTTCTGCACAATCGTGTTCAATCTTCGCTGCAACGTTTTCAGAGCAGTGGGATGCCCTTTGTGCGTGTCGCAAAACTCTTCGATCTCCTCTCCGGACATATCGAGCAAAGTGGCGATCCAGTCCGCGCCAAATTTCTCTCTGACGATATATGCGTTTTCCAACGTCGCTTCCGACATCGCTAGTTCGTTGCGCAGCAGTTCCAAATCCTCAATCTCGATCTGGTTGTAGCCGATGTACAACTCGTGCGCATCCGGTATGCCGCGCGCTTTCGATGATTCAGAGTCGAGACTGAACACGGCCACTTGGGCGCCGAACAGTTGTTTTAAGCCCTTCACTCTGGGGGCACTCTTGTTCTCTGAGATCGCCTGCCATCCGTACTCGTTATGCATATCGAAAACAAGAACGGATGCCACATCTTTATGAATGATGCCGCCGAGAAAAATGCGCGTCAAAAACGATTTGCCTGTTCCTGACTTGCCGAAGATGCCGTTGGAGCGCTCGATAAATCTGCCCAAATCGACACACACCGGGGTTTCCATATTGAGTGGCTTGCCGATGTTGAAGTGCAGATCTGTCGGATCGTTGTCGCGTTCTTCACCGAACACGAGTGCAAAATCAGAACTGGACGCCTCGAACACTTGCGAGAAATGACTGGGAATAGTTTTCACCGGTCTCATTTCCAGCTCGTCGTCCGCGTTTGCTCGCTCCAACATCAGCATCGGTTGAACTTTCACCGTGCCATAAGTGGATACCCCCGCCAAAACGGAGAGAACGAAATCATCTGCTTGCGGCGGATTGGCCAAAATAGTGGGGTTGCTCGCCGCCAGGCTGACGTCGGTGAGCATACTGAAAAACCGCGCGCTACGCCCTTCTACAACGACAAACCGGCCAACCCGCAGATCTTCGACAGACTGAGAGCTGTCCAAGCGCATCTCCAAACCGGTGGAGAGCGAACCTTGCGTGATGATGCCTAGATACTTGGCGCGCTTCACCTTACCATCCCGAGACTGGAAACACCGGCTAACGGCGGGGCCTTAACAAGCAGTCAGGAGAGCTCGAAGCCGATGGATTGAGCAAACTCTTTAACAGCGTCTTCGCGCTGTTCTGGTCCGTAGATCTGGCGGCGCACGATGTCGCGCTCGTCTTCGCCCCGGTACTCTACCAGCGTGTAGCTGAGAGGCTCATGCAGACTGCGTTCGAGCCGGAAGAGATTGCCGTTCACACCAGTAGCGCCGACGAGTCCCCAGATGCCATCGAGGGAATTGGTGATGTCATCTAGGGTATGCGGCCAGTGCGGTCTCTCAGTCAGTGTCTTCATAGTCGGCTCCTGAACGATAACGGCGCTGGTGTGACGCTGAGCGTGGGCGTTTGCGCAAGCTGCTCGGAGAAAAACTGTCCGGGGAGGGACTTGAACCCTCACAGCAAAGCCACACGCCCCTCAAACGTGCGCGTCTACCAATTCCGCCACCCGGACTCAGTAAACTGCGAGCCTGCTTGCATTGCACATTTTACTGGAATGAGCCGAAATGATCATATTCCTCAGAAAATCCACATAGTTTTATCAAGCAAGGCAGCCTGTTCAGATTTGCATTTCGGCACGGAGCCAATGCCTGGAAACCCAGCAATAATGGGCGGTTTTCAGAGGGATTGCCGATTTACAGTGTGGTCCGCCGAGCTACCCAAAGTGGAACTTTCCTAAGCAGGATGCCGTCTTCGGGACCACCCGGGGCGCTCTTATTCGGTCGTCACCGGTGCAAAAACGGCACTTCATCTGCGATTCAGCCCGTCCGGCGGCACAAAAATTTATCTTATGCGCAACAAAAAGCGCCGATTCTGGGCATAAGTTAAGATGGATAATACGTCATTTTTCCTGGAAAACTGCCTGATCAGCGAACTCGAAAAACATGACATAGCACGGAAAACGGAGCAAATTACGGAAGCCCATGATTGAGATGTTTGTGGCTTGTATTGCATTGGATGCTCGCAACGGGCATCCGATTGTCGTCTTAAACGACGGCACCAAGCGCCGCGCATTACCAATCTGGATAGGAATGCCCGAGGCGACCGCGATCAGCAAGGCGCTTGACAATTTTAAGCCCGAGCGCCCCATGACTCATGATCTTTTGCTCAACGTCATCACCGAGCTCGGCTACAAAGTTAAACAAGTCGAGATCAACGAGCTTGCCTCAAACACCTACTTCGCCACTATTCAACTGCAGATAGTCGATCCAACGCACCAGTTGGATACCACCAAGCCCATAGACGCTCGCCCGTCCGATGCCATCGCGCTGGCTCTGAGAGCCAAGTGTCCGATATTCGTGTCGGCGCAGGTGGTGGCCGACGGCACAATTCCTGCTGACTTCGAAAAAGACGAAGCCGAAGCTAAGGAGTTCAAAAAGTTTATCGAAGGGTTGAAAGCATCCGATTTCAAAATGAAATCGGACGGTTAACTGCCTTTCCGTTCCTTCAGTTTCTTTAAAGCGCTGGCGAGCGCTGCGTCCAGCGTGGCAATTTTTTGCTTGAGCAGCTTCACCTCATCAGAAGCGACTTCCACCGCCAACTTCTGATCTTCTCTCTCCCACTTGACCAGCTTCTCCCCACCGCGCACCTGCCGGCGCATCTGCGCGTTCCACAGAGAGCCGATCGATACCAGTCCTGCTAGGTAGCTGGTGAGAACTATGATTCCTTCCTGCACGTTGACCGGGGCGCCAAATCCAGCCAACGGCACCGGCGACCAATTGATGCAGACGACATAAGCAACGAGCAAGGCTGGCAAGAATGCGACGATAAATAGAACGTTTCGAGACATCGGTTTTCTCTTCAAAGAGCCGAGAACAACGCTACTTCAAAGAGTCGATCAGGGCGCTGAACTCAGGAGGCAACGGCGCCTCAAATTCTAGCAGCCTGCCAGTAGACGGATGGGTGAAACTGAGTTGATATGCGTGCAGCGCCTGACCCTTCAGCCCCAGTTTGCGGCGCATAGCCTCATTGCCGGTTTCTTTCGAGTTGTATACAAGATCGCCCACGACCGGATGTCCGAGGCTGGCCATGTGCACGCGAATCTGATGCGTGCGCCCTGTTTCTAACTCCACTTTCACCAATGTGTAGCGGCCAAAGCGCTTCAGCACTTCAAAGTGACTGACGGCACGACGTCCGGATTCGATTATCGCCATCTGTTTGCGTTTGACGGGATGACGCCCGATCGGCTTGTCGACAATGCCACGATCCTCTTTCATGACGCGCTCGACTAGAGCGAGGTAGATCCGTTTTGCTTCTTTGTCGCGAATCTCTCTGGCTAAGTGACGGTGCGCCCGATCGTTTTTAGCAATGACGAGCAGTCCCGACGTATCTTTATCGAGGCGGTGAACGATGCCTGGGCGCGCCACGCCGGAGATGCCGGAAAGAGAGTCTTTCATATGGAACATAAGTGCATTGACGAGCGTTCCTGAACTGACGCCCGCACCTGGATGCGTCACCATGCCGATCGGTTTATTGATGACAGCAAGATCGTCGTCTTGAAAAACGATATCGAGATCGATCGGCTCGGCTTCGACAGAGAGCGCCTCCACAGGCGGCAGGACAATAGTGATGCGTTCGTCGCCTTTCAATTTTAGTCCGGCTTTGGCAGGTTTCTCATCGATAGAGATAAAACCTTCCTCAATCAATCTCTGCACTCGCGACCGGCTCAACTCAGGCAACCTCTGCGTCAGATACTGATCCAGGCGCGGCTGTGGCTGCGTTTGTCGCTCCACGCAAATCTCGATCAAACTGCCATCGTCGTCCGACTGATCGTCAAATTCGCTCATCTTTTTCTATTCGCTCCGTCGGATCTACATTTAAGCGCTCCGTCGGCTTCGTCCCTCGCCTCCTCCGCGCTGTAACGCTTCACTGCGCACGGCTCACTCGCCGCGCTCCGTTCCGCTTGCTCTGCTGCACTCTTGAGCGCCGTTCCGCTGACTTATCTGTCTTCGCTGGTTCGCCTCCTCCGCGCTGTAACGCTCACCCCGCACGGCTCACTGGCCGGGCTCCGTTCCGCTGGCTGAGTTGCTTCGGCACTCTCCTTTTTTCGAGTCGCTTGACCTGAGCGTTTGCAGCAGCAACAGAGCGATGCCGATGTCGATTAAAGAGTCAGCAACGTTGAATGTGGGAAACTGCACGAAGGAAAACTGAATGAAGTCGGTGACGCGTCCGCGCATAAAACGATCGCAGAGATTACCGATGGCGCCGCCCAAAATACAACCGGCGCCGATGCGATCGAGAAGCGGCAGCTGAGCGTTCTTGCGCTCGCGCCAAACTGTCCAGAGGATAAGTGCGGCGGTCATCGCGACAGCGACGCCCGTCATCAAGGCCGCATGTCCGTATCCCACGCTGAAGGCGGCACCAGTATTGGCCGTCAGCATGAACTGAATGACACCGTTGATGAACGGTGTGGCAACGCCCTGAGCCAGTGCCCGCCTGGCCCACTGTTTGCTGGCGAAATCAGCGAGAAAACAGAGCAGCGCCACAGTGGGCGTAATCGTTCGTTCTTTCGCTAATGCCATGACGAAGACCGATACTATTCCGGTTTGTCTTCTTTCGGCTCAGGCTGCTCGTCTTTGCCAGGTGCCGGAGATTTGGTCGACTCGGAGGCGGGAGTTTTATCTTCAGCATCTTTTTTCGGTGCTTTAAACTGCTCCGCTTTCTTTTCGTCTTCGCGGCGCTCTTTCTCTTCTGTCTTTTCAGCCGCTTTTTCCGCGTCAGCGGTGATCTCGGCTTCCGGCGTCTCTTCGCTCTTCGGCACGACGTTGAGACGGCGTGTGAGGAATTCGATGCCCATGAGGTTGTTGCGCGACTGATTGGTGATGCCGATTGTCGCCATCAAAAGCTCATTGCGATTGTTGTTGTTCGCCTTCTGAATGCGTTCGAGAACAGGTCCTTCCACCGGGCGCCAAGCGTCTGCCGGAGCCGGTTGAGGGTATTCGAGCGGCTGACTGGTGATGGAGCCGACGGCTTGCAACGTAGGCGGCAGATTCAACTCCAACTTGGCAGAGTATTGATTGCCTGATTTGACTTGCTCCGGTGCTGAGAAGGTGGCGTTGAGATTCTTGGCCATGCCGAAGGCAACTTTCACTTTCTCGTAATCGATGCGATCGCCGATTATCTTCCAGAGATTGCCCACCTTTTTCATGTAGAGCTGGCCTTCGGAGATCGACTTGAGGTCGCCTTTGCTGCCGATGCCAGGCATCTCTTTTGCGGTGGAGCCGCTGGCCATGTCGCGCGATTCGATGGTGGCAAAATTGCCTTCGATGCGAATCTGTTTTACCTTGGAGAATGATTTGGCGTCCGGATATGTTTTCCAAAAATCCTGCGTCAGAGCGGAGACCGCCTTCTTATCGAGTCCGTCGTTGTTGACGTAATCGTCGGCGTAAAAACCCATCACTGCATCAAGGTTGTGGTTGTTCCACTGCTCTTCGATTGAGTTGAGGATCTTCTCGATCTCAGCGCGTTCGGACTCGTGATCCTTGGCGTCGTTTTCCAGGGCAAATTCGCTTCCCGTAGCCGTCTCGGCTGCCGGGGAAGTCTCGACAGCGAGAGCGCTCGGTGCTGTTGCGCACAGTGCCGACAGGAGGAGCGCCACCATATTCGGTGCCAGGGCGCCGGACTTGTTCAAGAGAAGTCTCCGCATCATTCCTCCATAAGCCAAAACTTGTTGCCGGCGCGGGCCGCCACAGAGGGGGGCTCGGCTAGCGAATCCTATATTATAAGGGATATCTATTGATGGCCGGTGCAGCTTTTCTGGCTTGTTGCCCGGCCTACGGCAACTGAATAGAGAAACTCGCGGCTGGCCAGGTCGGCAAGCCGCGAGAGACTGACAGCGGTCAGCGCGTAACAGTCGTTACACAGCTGCAGGTTGGTTGACTGCGTCGAGCTGTTCGCGAATGGAGGCTGCCGACTTCTTCAGCATAGCCAGTTCGCTCTCGTTCAACTTGAGCTCAACTATTTTCTTCAGCCCTTGTCTACCGAGCACCGCCGGCAAACCGATGTAGATGTCCTTCAGTCCGTATTCGCCGTTGGCGTACACGGCGCATGGCAAGAGGCGGTTTTTGTCGCGCAGGATAGCTTCTACCATGTGGGCCACAGAGGCACCGGGCGCATACCAGGCGCTGCCGGACTTGAGCAGATTGACGATTTCGGCGCCGCCATTGGCAGTGCGCTTGCAGAGAGCTTCGATCTTCTCTGCGGGCAAAAGTTCTGGGATGGGAACGCCGTTAATGGAAGAGAAGCGCGGCAACGGCACCATCAGATCGCCATGTCCACCGAGCACCATCGCTTTGATGTCTTCCACCGACATGCCCAGCTCCATACCGATAAATGTTTGGAAGCGGGCGCTGTCGAGCACGCCGGCCATGCCGATAACGCGCTCGCAGGGCAATTTGGTCGTCTTCCAGACCAGGTAGGTCATGACGTCGAGAGGGTTGGTGACGACGATGTAGATCGCATTGGGAGAGTGTTTGATTGTCTTTTCCGCTACTTCTTTGACAATCTTGGCGTTGGTTTTCGCCAGATCATCGCGGGACATGCCGGGTTTGCGGGCGATGCCGGCGGTGATCACAATGATGTCCGAGTCCTTGGTGTCGGCGTAATCATTGCTGCCGGTGACTTTGCGGTCGTGCAGGTGAATAGGTCCACCTTCCATCATGTCGAGCGACTTGCCTTGCGGCATGCCTTCGATGATATCCACGACAACGACATCGGCGAGATCTTTCTCCGCCACATACTGCGCCACTGTCGCGCCGACAAAACCACTGCCTACTACGGTTACTTTACTCACGGCAAATCTCCTCTCTCATGGGCCTGGGCTCCGCGCCAACGCCTTAGGCGCATACGCACGCCAGGCGCCCATTGGCGCCAATCCTACGGGCAAAGACTAGCATGACCTTTTTCGAATCAGGATTTGCTTAAGTATTAGTTCCTTCTCTTAGCAGTCAACGAACCTGGTAGCAGAACGCAGCGAAGGAGCGCTTAATGTAGACTCTCTTCGCGCTCCAGTTTATGGATTTATTGCAACAAGGAAACAGACGTGTCAGGACCAGAACTTCTTCCCTGGGCGGACGTCAGGGGAAATAATATGGGCACGAAAGATGAATTCAAGTATGATGCTTTGTGTACAGTTGGTGCATTCCAGCGCCTTTCAGGGTAATTGATCACTATGGACCGCCACTGCTTCGAGCTTTTCTCTCAAACAACTGTCAACGGGCGCGCCAGCGCGCTGAAAAGGCTGGCCGTCGTCGTTGCCACCACAGCTCTAGCATTGTCGTCCCTTTCCGCCTTGGCTAATGCTGACACAGAGCCTCAGCTCAAGAGTGATACGCCTAAGATGGATTTGACCGTGCCCAAGTCGACCATTCTCAAAGGCGGCGTCCAGCACCAGGAGGCAGGCGCTCCCGCAGCGAAGCCGGCTACGAAGCCACTCAGTGGCAACGCCGACACTAATTCCGCCGGCACAGGGACCGGCAAATTTGGGTTTTTGCACCCGAAGAAAGACAAAAGTCACAAAAAGCCGATACAGGCACGAGCCAACAATGACATGCTCCCCGCGGCGGTCGATAGCGGCGTCGGTATTATCGGTGTGAAATTCGTTCTTGCCTTTGGACGCCCGCCGATAATCAACCGCGTCTTCCGCGGCACTCCCGCCTATGACGTCGGTTTGCAAAAAGATGATGTGATCATAGCCGTAGATGGCGTGCCGACCTTCGGGCTGAGCAAAGAAGAGGTCTACAACATGATCGTCGGCGTCCCTGACACGCCCGTCACCGTCTCGATCAGCCGCAACGGCGAATTTATCGCCAAGTCGATGAGTCGCATGGACTTCAACTCCCTCACCGACCCGATCGTGCGGCGTGATTACTTGATGAGCATGTAGGCAGATCTCAGTATTTGCCGCTTAATTTTGCATCTGTTAAACTCACCGCATGCGACTCTGCTTCGATGCCACCAGATTCGGTAGCGGACTCGACGGCGCCATTGAGATTGCAGCCGAAAAGGCGCTGACAGCCGTTGAGTTCTCCTTTGCGCCCTTCACGGCCACGGGAAAAACCGCCGATTTAGACGAGAAAGAGCGCCGGCATTTGCTGTCAGTAGCAGAGCTGGCCAAGGAGAGAGGCGTCGCTATCGCCAGCCTCAACCTGGACTACTGCCTCGATCTGGAAGAAAAAAAGTCCATCAAGCACTTCAGCCAGATGGTGCGAAAATTGTCGCAGGTGGCTGATGCACTCGACTGCGCGCGCATCTCTTTCTCACTTCAAGCGGGCTGCCATGACGGTTGGAAGCAGACGTTCGAGCAGCTCTTTCGCCAGCTCAAACCGATGCTGGACGAACATCGAGTTTCGCTTTTGCTGCGGCTTTCCACCCCATCGCAATTTCGCGGCGTCTCCTTGAAAAAATGGCGGCCGATGGAACCGCAGGATTGGCGCGATCTGCTCTCCGCCTGCAACGGCGAACTCAGTCTCAGTTTTTCACCGGCTGACTGTGTCTGGCTGGGCATCGACTACTTGCAGATTTTGCCGGGCATCGCCTCCGCCATCGACCACATCGAAGCGCACGATATCGAAATCAACCGTCCCATGCTTACGGACTCGGGCATGTTCGGTCCGCTCTGGTGGCGCTATCGACTGATCGGCAAAGGTCAGGTCGACTGGAGTCAGCTGATCGAAGCGTTAAAGCTCTACGACTTTCAAGGCACGTTTTCCGTTCATCTCGATGACGAGTTCGTCGGCGAGGAGAGTGAGGAGCTGGTCAACGCACTGGATACAAGTTTGAAAGTGGTGGCCGGATTGGTGCGAGATTAATATGGCTGCAACGTTGCCTAAAGTAAGCCTGTATCTGCACACCCACTGGGATCGCGAGTGGTATCTGCCCTACGAGTCGTACCGCGCTCGCTTGCTCGAAGTGGTGCGCGAAATTATTCAACATCTCCAGTCTGGCGATCTGCCCAACTTTCTTTTAGACGGACAAGCGTGCGTGTTGGAAGATGTCGTCGAGATTGATCCGTCCCTGGCGCAGCCACTCAAGGACCTGATGGCCAGAGGCATTCTGCTTGCCGGACCCTGGTACGTACTGGCGGATCAATTCCTCGTCTGCGGCGAAAGTTTGATGAGAAACCTCGCTATCGGGCTGCAAGAGACGAGACAGTTCGGCGAGCCTGCTATGGTCGGATACTGCCCTGACACGTTCGGACACACCGAGGACATGCCGCGCATTCTGAAAGCGTTCGGCATCGATTCAGCATTCGTCTGGCGTGGTGTGCCACCAATGGATGGGCTGCCGGCCTTCTATTGGTCGAGCCAGGATGGCAGCACTGTGCTGGCGCACCACCTTCTCAAAGGGTATTACAACACGGCCTTTCACGACGGCAAAACCACGGCGGAGCTGGCCGAACATTTGCAACAGTTTGTGCGCGGCACCGAATATGGCGGCACAAACAAGCCCGCCGCAATGCCACCATTTCTGGTGCCGGTGGGCGCCGATCATCACGGGCCGCCGCAATCGTTTAGCAAAACAGTGCAAGAGCTGCGCGCCGCCACTGCCGCCAGCTTGTCCGAGATCAAAGTGCAGGGACTGCCGGATTTCAGCAAAGAGTGGCAAGAGACCGCGTCGAAAAACGCCCGCGCCTTTGCCACCATCAATGGTGAGCTGCGTGATAACACGGCGGCCCTGCGCTATGAACGCTCATTCCTTCTTCAGGGTGTGCTTTCCAGCAGATTGTATTTGAAACGCGCCAATAGGCGCGCCGAGCATCGATTGATGCGAGTCTGCGAGCCGCTCTATACCGTTCTTAATCTCACTGGCGGTTTCACCTATCCGGAGCCTGAGTTGCGTTATGCCTGGAAGCTGTTGCTGAAAAACCACCCGCATGACAGCATTTGCGGCTGCAGCATTGATGAAGTGCATACAGAGATGATTTACCGCTTCCACAAGTTGCACCAGGAGTTAAATGCGCTTGACGGTCGCGCTGCAGAGCATCTGCTCGGACCCGGGACGGCTGGCGTGCTGCCGCGCGTTGCACTAGGAGAGTCAATCGTCGTGACGCCGGATCGCGCCGCAAAAGCATTCCAACTCTTCAATCTCTCAGGCGAACAGGTAAGTTGTCCGGTTCTCGTCTCCTGGGCGGAAGATCCAGCCAGTAAGGTGGCGCTCCCATCAAACAAAAACGACCACATTCAGCTCGTCTCGAAAGAGCGGCAGCCCATGATCTTCTCCAGTGCCGGGCGCGAACCTGATGTGCGCACGGTCGACTTGCGCAAAGCATGGATTTGGGCAGAGAAGGTGCCGCCCTTGGGCAGCGTGCAGTTCGAAATGAACGCGGATTCTGCCGGCAGCGAGACCGACTCCGTGCCGTACGTGACAGTAGAGAAAGATCGAATAAGCAACGGTTTGCTTTCAGTCGAGAGCGAACCGGACGGCGATCTTATCGTCACCGCACATGGTGTGCGCGGTCAGTCGCAAGTGTACAGGCTGGGGCACCGCCTTTTTGATTGCGGCGATTGCGGCGACACATACAACTACGATCCGCTGCCCGACGATGAGCCGATTCAAGGGGAAGCCAGCCGGGGAAGCGGCGCCTGGTCCAGAGGTCCTCTGGTCGGATCGCTTGTGCTCAACTACAAAATCAACATTCCATCGGGACTGACGGATGAAGGCGACAGCACCGAGCCGGATTTGACGCACTTCTCCAGAGCACGCCGCACACTTCCGCACATCATCACCACAGAGATCTCGCTCAGACGAGGAGTGCCGATCGTCTTCTTTGATACGAGATGGGTGAACAAAAGTACCGACCACCGCCTGGAAGTACAGTTCGACACAGGTCTCATGGTGGCGGAGACGTTCTCGGAAAATCACTTCGCTGTAGTGCGGCGACCGCACCAGCAACGGCTCACTGAATTGCCCGTCGCCAAAGGCTGCGAAGCGCCGCCCGACACCTTCCCCTGTCAGCGGTTTTTTATCGCCAACAGCCAGCTTTTCCTCAACAGCGGACTGCCGGAATATCGCGTCAACGGTACAACGGTTGCCACCACCATTTTGCGTGCCGTATCGCAGCTTTCGCGCCCTCGCTTGATGACGCGCGGAGCGGGAGCCGGTCCGCCGGTTGCCACTCCTGAAGCGAACTGTCTCGGGCTCAACGAAGTTCGCTACGGTTGGGCACCGCTGCAAGCACACAGCGACCATGAGCAGTTGGCACAAGCATACAGCCTGGCAGAGCTCTTCGAAGGACCCCTGTGGTCAATCGCTACACAGGCAGAAAGCGCCTCGGAAGCAAAGCCGATGCTCTCCTGCAATAACAAATCCGTGCGATTGTCGGCGCTGTTTATGCAAGGCGACCTCGCCTGCCTGCGACTTCTCAACGTGACAGGACAGGCGCAGAGCGTGCGAATGACCGTCAATCTCACATCACCACAACTCTGCACCGCCGACGCCAGTGGCAAAAAGGTGGAAGAACTCAAACCAGTGGTCAGCCAACGCGGCGCCGCCAGCGTCTACAACCTCGACTTCGCAGCCAATCAACTGCGCACCTTCACGCTTTCGTCCGGCAAATCGAATTAGCATCTCGATTTATGCGCTCCGGCGCTTAATTATCTCGCCTCAGCCGGATTCGATTTATTCGCTCCCTGAAGCCGACCTGGTTGCACCGTCTGTGGACGTATCGAGCGCCGGAGCGGATAAATTGAAGTACAATCGTCTTTGTGCTGATAGAGAGGATCCTACAGGTGCGATTTACCAGGGTTGTCGTTGCTGGCTTTTGTATGATCGCGCTCGCCGCGCCGGTGTTGGCCAAGAAGGCACCGCCGGCGGACTCTCCTCTTACGCCCGAGCAACAATCGCTCGTCGACAGGGCTGCGCATAACTCGAAAAATACACGGGGCGCAGAAAAAGCAGCACCGCTGTTCTTGCAAGCGCTGCAATCGGCCAACGACATGCCGAAGTGCCTGGCAATCGCAGCCGGAACGGAGGAGTTCGGCTCAGCCACAACTGATGTTCGCCGCAAATGCCTGGACAAGGCTATCTCATTATCGACGACCCCAGAAGACCTGCTGCAGATCTCCTTGAAAGCGCGTCAGTATGAAATTTACGACGCCGCACGCACCGCAGTGAACAAGTTATTGGCCACTGCCAACACGCCTGACCAACTTTACGACCTGGCAAGAAAGGCACAAGAGTTGGCGTGCAACGACGTCGTTCATCTGGCGCTGGAGAAGGCGTTCTCGAAGTGCAAGACCTATGATGCCGGCATCGAATTTATGAAGCAGTCAAAGCTGTTAGGCGCCGAAGACATGACACGCAAGTGCATGAAAGACATGATCGACGACGAGGGCAACACTCATAACTTGCTCACCTTACTGACAGCACTTGAACCCTACGGTATGAAAGACGTGAACCGGTATCTGCTGAAGAAGTGTCTGGATGTGTCGAGCACTTTTGAAGATTATGTCGAAATTGCCGGTGTGGCACGCCGGCAAGGAATGCCGGATGTCCGAGAAATAGCTATTTACAGGGCGAAAAAGAAAAAGCTGCAACAACAGATCTCAACAGACCAGACGAAGTACGCCGAGCAGATGGATCAGTATAAACAAGGTCAAGCCGCAGCAGCGGCTGCCGCCGCCCAAAATCAAGCTCAAAGCCAACAAGACCAGAAGACTACGACGGGTCCCGCCGACAATACCCCAAAAAGCGGCTTCTAAAAATGCCGCCTTGCTGGTAGTCAACAGAGTTTGAGCGCCAAACATTTGCTGCAATTTAACGTGTCGCCGATGAGCCACACTCAACCTGAGCCGTAATTTCAATAAAAGGGCATTTACAGGAGCACGCATCAAAATCAGTTGCAAAAGCCCGTCGCACTTGCGGTTCAGGGCTTGTGTCGATTCGACTACAAAATGAAAATTGTCGGCTTGAACGGGCAACTAAGAATACGTTCGAATGGTCATAACCCGTATGACGAACAAAACTATCGAAACCGAACACTTGGCGCGGCACCTCTTGGGTGCGCTTGGCGAGACAATCGCGCACAGGCGCCAGCGCATGAAGATGTCTCAGCAAGAGCTAGCCGACCGGTCGAAGGTGGACCGCGCATTCATCAGTAACGTCGAACGCGGAAAGAGAAATCCCACTTTCGCGGCTCTGGCTAAGCTTGCATTCGGTTTAGGTTTGCGTCTTTCCAGATTGATAGCGCAAGCAGAGCAGCGATTCTACGATAATCCTAAGGGCGAGCCGGGCAGAGCGTCGGCGAAGCATGAATCGGCTGCTGGGAAAACCGTGCGTCGAACAAGTCAGCGCGACTGATTTGACGACTCATAGTTGTGCCGGCAACGGCCAGCTGGTAGATTATCGCTGGGTTGGTTGATAGCCTTGCAGTTGCAATTCGCCGCATGTAGGGGGCATTGCAGTTTCGACCTATTGCTACAGGTGCAGTGCGTCAGATGGACAAACAAGGCGATTCGTTGTCACCCAATCGCAGGGATTGCATTGGCAAGTTTGTGCGCGCATCCGCACGGATGATAGCTCCGGCTGCAATCGCACTTAACTGCGGGGGCAACGGCGTCGCCCAAACAGGCTATATGGCTTCCAGCGCCAACTCCCTGGCGGCAGATGCGTACAAAGTAGCGGAATCAGCGTTTGAATCAGTTGATTACACTCACTACGCTCACCAGCACGTACCACAAGAGTTAAAGCTTCAGATGTGCACGGACTGCTCAGGCTTCGTCAGTTGGGTTTTGCAGTCAGTATCACCAAAGCATTACGCTGCGGTGCACGCACTCGACCCAGACAAATCGTATCCGACAGCGAGCGCGTACGAGCAGTTTTTCACGCAATCCGGAGAGGGAGCGACGAGCGGATGGCAGCGCCTGAGCAGTTTTCGAGAATTGCGCCAGGGCGACTTGATCGCCTGGGCTAAACCAGACAATGGGCCAGGCAAAGGCAACACCGGACACGTTATGTTCGCCATGGAAACTCCAACGGAGGAAGGCATCGCCACGGAAGAAGACGGTAAAAAACTTCGTTTTATCAACGTTCGCGTGCTCGACTGCTCGTCTGTTTCACATTTTCCACCGGAAGAGTTGCCACCAAATACGCACCAACAAGAACGCGATGGATTAGGGAAAGGATATGTGCGCATCGTCATAAACTCAAATGACACACCGATCGGTTACTGGGAAGGTACGCATTCAGGTGAAAGCGGACATGACATTCACCGTCCCACTTTCACGCACGATATCGCCTTCGCGCGCCTTCTCCCACTGCACGTAACACCGGTGAGAGTCAACCCCTGAACAATGAGCAAGAAGAAGCACGGCAGTGACAAAAGGAATCTAGACGCAGAGCAGCGCCATGCTCTTGAAGCGCGCATCTTGCGCAATCTCCACTGGAAAAACGCAGAAGAGGGCGCAGCTACGGCTCGCACTGATTTCGACAAATCCTCCTTAGCTGCCGTATACGTAGCGATGGCGCTGTTAGACGATGCCATTGCGCGCAAAGAGAGATTAACCGCCTCCGGACTGGCGTATGTGCGCGAGATTTTTGACCTCGTCGGATTGCCCCGGACTGATACAACTGATCCGATGCAACTGACTGCTTTGATGCTGGCGATCAAGCCGCTGGTCAGCGACGAACAGACATTTAAAAAGCAGATCAGCAACTGGCGCGCACGCAGGCTTCTGCAGATCACGTAGCAGGTTCCTTATATATAAGGAGTGGCGAACTGCATAAGCCCCCAAGGGCGGCGCGCTGCGCCTCGGAGAGAACCTTGCCATTAACTGCACACATTTTGCAGTGATCTTTCTGCACGAAACTTTCACGTTTTTGACACGGAATGGTCATTTTGGTAATCGAGTTCAAGGCAAAATGGTGAATTCCACTTCCCAACACAACTTGAAGAGGCGCACCAGGACAGGGATTCACTCGATCCACAAACTGTGCACAATCTCCTAACAGATGCTTAACGGAAAAATTTGAACTCTTTGCATGATTTGTACGTATTACGAGTATGAGGCAAATGAATCGCCTTCGGATCCCGCAAAAGATTTCTCTCGGTTAATCACGCAAACCAACCGACAAGAAATGACAAAAACCAGAAATATCCAGGAGTGATTTGACAATGAATACGAAATTTGATCTGCAACGCACCGTTAAAACAGCCGCCTTGGCGACATTGGTGATCGGGCTTGTAGCAGTGAGCGCCAACGCACCATCACTGGCTAAAGGCAAATTCGCCCAGAATCATCCTCGCCGCGCCGAGGTTCTTGGTCGCGACAACCGCATGAACAATCAAATCAATAACGACTACGGCCACCTCGGCGGCAATTACGGCAAACTCGAGCATGAAGACAACTCGATTCAACGCCAAGAACAACGCGATGCGCGCCAGAACGGCGGCTATATCACCAAGGGCCAGCAATCGCAGCTCAACCGTGAAGAGAACGGATTACAACGTCAGGTCGATCGTGACTCTGCCGGCGGCGGCGCCGGATATCGCGGCGGCTCTCAGTTCGCGCAAAACCACCCGCGCCGTGCCGAAGTCCTTGGTCGCGACGGCATGATGAACCGCGAGCTCAACAGTGACAAAGGGCGACTGGACGGGCAGTACGGCAATCTCAAAACAGAAGATCAGTCAATCCGCTCCCAGGAGCAGGCTGACGCTACCGCCAACGGCGGATACATAACCCGCGCGCAAAAGCAACAGCTCAATCAGGAAGAAGGTCAACTGCAACATCAGATCAATAAAGACAACTCGCAGTAAAAATTTCTTGCGAAGCAAAAACGAGCCGGGCCGTGCACAATGCACAGCCCGTCTTGTTATTCTTGATACAAACTTGTCATAAAAAAGCGCGTTATACCTCGGTGGCGGTATGGATAATGTCGCACAAATGTCTACAATAGAATTGATTAAGCCTATTACCAAATAAGGTGCATGATGGGACATTTGGTTCAAGGTTCCGTTTTAGTAACGCGCGCTGGACGAGTCGTGTTCACGTCGTGTGACCTGCGCGCGCGCGCTAAACATTGGCCCTGGCATCTTCTCTCGCACTCCGATACATTCAGCTATTTCCTATCGCGTTTCGGCAATATTACCGAATGCGGAAAAACTATCGTCGTCTGCAGCGTCAACGCCGACGAAGACGCATTGGCCGCCTGGTTCGGCGAACAGACAGCCCGCGACGAAGTGCACGATCATACGGCAGCTTAAGCTTTTTCGATTCAGCACTGCTCCGATGCCGGGCATCGCCCGGGGCATCGCCCGGCGCTCCACAGGCGTAGCTATGTAATACTCGGTAAGGCGGCCGCTAATCCGTGCAGGATGGGGATTAACTGCGCCGCACTTTGATAGCGTCGGCGCGCTTCTAACTGCGTGCAGCAAACGATGAGCTCGCTCATCTCGCTGGAAATGCGTGAATTCTCGGTTTGCGGGTTGGACGTGCTTAAAGCTTCGGGCTCTTTACCCGTGAGCAGGAAATACAACGTGCAGCCGAAAGCGTAAATGTCGCTCTGCACGACAGCCTTTCCGCGAAACTGCTCCGGCGCGATGAAGGCGTGCTTACCGACGAAGGTGCCGGTGGCGTTGCCGATAAATTCATTAGCTGCGCCGAAATCAATGAGGACCAGCGAACCGTCCTGGCACAACACCAAATTATCCGGTGTAAAATCGCGATGGATAATGGGCGGCTCCTGTTCGTGGAGATACTTGAGCATCGTCGCCATCTCCATGGCCCACGTCAAAACGAGCGCCTCTCTCTGCGGTCCGTTTTGCTGCACGAGCTGGCGCAGATCCTGTCCGTTTATGTATTCGAGCATCAGGTAGTTGCGCCCTTGCTCCGTGAAGTGATCGAGCACCTTGACGATGTTGGTATGCTGCAGCTTCAAAAGCATCTCCGACTCGCGATCGAGCATCTCGCGCGCCTTAACCTGCGCTGCTTCCGTCGAGTCGTCAGAGACGACAGCTTCTTTTAACACGACCATCTTTCTGTCGTTCATCTGGCAGAGATAAACTGCCGACAGTCCGCCCAAGGCCAGATGCCGGAGCACTTTCAAGGTGCCGTTGCGAATCACCCTGCCCGGCTCGAGCGGCACGAACGCAGTCGGACAGAAGCGTCTGCCGAGTTCTTCTTCCCACATATCGGTAAAACTGATCAGGGTACCGCTACCGCCACTGGCAAGCTCATCTTTCAACTGCAGAACGGTGGAATCCAACTCAGTCTTACCAGACCACATCTCCGCCGCCAAAAGCAATTTTTCCAGCTCCTGTGCATCGATGTGCGACAATCCGAGCTGCCGCACGCCCTCAGTTGTGACAAACGAGAGCGAGCGTTTTTGAAAGTTTTTCTCGTTGATATTGTCGACTTTGACGCGACTGACCATCGTCCAGGGCAAGGCTCTTCTCTTGAATTTGAACGGCGAGAAGGGCAACTGCACGCCGTCTTTATCGATTACAATGGCATCATGCGACAGCCAATGCATGGCCGCCAGTCCCAGGAAAAAAATCAAGTACAAGCTGGTAACCCAGGCGAAACTGCCGACGTTGCTGATGGCGCCATCAGCGATAAATTGGAAATAACCGGCGACAGTGGCCACTACTGCTGCAACCGGCGCCACCACTCCCCAAAGGGGAAACGTCGCTTTGAGCGCGGTCAGAGCCGCTTGACGAGGATGATTCAAAAAGCGAGTGCGCACTGACAGCTCAGCCATTTCTCGAATCTCCCTTCAACCGGATCATCTCTTTCTCGCCATTGTCAGCAACCCCCACGACAGGCGCCGAATCAGCGGCGCCTAACTTGAGGATGCTCGTCTCTGAATTACCGAAGAGCTCGTCTTGCACCACCTGCACTGAGGCGCAGCGTTTACTGCAATCGAGAGCCGTGCAATCTGCCACCACTCGTTCTAATGAACTGTTGACCACCACTGCGCTCTCGCTCAAAATCGATTGCGAGATCGGCTCCGGGTCTTCTCCTTTGAGCAGGAAGAACAAAGTAGCACCAAGCGCGTAGATATCGCTCTGGCAAGTCGCTTTGCCCCTGAACTGCTCGGGCGGCAAATATGCATGCTTGCCGGCGATTGTTCCGGTGGTGCCGACCTGCATACTCTGAGCGACGTTGAAATCAATCAGCTTCAATCGTCCGTCAGCGGTCAAGATCAAGTTGTCCGGCGTGAAATCGCGATGGATGATATCTCGTTCGTGCAGATAGGCGAGAATCAAGCACATCTGCCGAGCAAGATCCATCGCTTGTTCCTGCGACACAACACCCTTCGACTTCACCAGCTGCCTGAGCGTCTCGCCGGGAATGTGCTCGAGCACTAGATAGCCGCGATGGTCTTCGAAGAAATGATCGCGCAAAGCCACGATGTGCTCATTTTCCAGCGATTGCAAAATTTTCGCTTCCTGATCGAATCGCCGCAGCGCCTGCTCTTTCACGGCCCGATCGGCGAAGACCGGAATGACGGTCTCCTTCAACACTACATCGCATTTTTCCAGCACATCTCTGCACAGATATGCCGTCCCCTGCCCACCGACTCCTACTCGCCGCACAACTACATAACGGTCATTTTCCAGCTTTTGTCCCGGTGCCAGAGCTTGCAGGCTGCTGCGCTCCGGCGAGGCAGAAAGCGATTGCAACCACAACTCGGTATAGCTGCGATCGTGATGCGGCATCATCGCCTCAGTCAGATCGCTGTCGATCGTGCAGCCGGGCGCCAACCGTTCGAGCGCGTTGATCAGTCTGGGACGGTCGTTTTCAATAATGGATGAAAAGTCGAAGTCGAATGATACACCGCTGGTCATACGGAATACGATTTTTGCTTTGCCGTCAACCGTGCGCTGCAATCCGACGGAGGACACTAATTGCCAATACAGTTTGTGGCAGATGAAGTCGTTGCCAAACAAACTCATGGCCAGGGTCAGTGCATCTTTGTCGACTACCAGTCGGTTAGGCTGAAACACCAATCGGGAGGTGTATACACCGAGAAAATATACGAGCACCGCCAATGAAGCGGCACCAATAACAGGGTGGTTGATGGAGTTGGCGAAATTGGTGCCGGCATTGAAGAACGCCTGTCCGAGCGTATTGAAAAACGAACTGCACATCGAGCTAAGCTGGTTGGCCATGGCCGACATACCGTTGCGCCTGGCCCAATTTACTCCGGAGCCGAGCATGCCACCGATGGCGGCGGTGTACATCGCGGACGAGATAAAGACAACAAACACAGGACCGATGCGCAACCACGGATAGGCAGTGTCCAGGAAAGCGCGCCACATGTTAATAAACGCTCTTTCCGATTTATATTCGATGATAAATTTGTCGCTGTCGTCAACCAGCACTTTTCGAGCCACTTTTTTACAGCTGATCAATGTTTGCAAAACAGGATCGACTTTGCACTGCGGATAGTTGGTTTCGACCAGCCGGAGAAACTTTTGATAGTCGGGCAGCGAGATACGGCTGAGGCGAAAATCCATGCTTTTTCCGCGCTCGAAGGTGAGGGTTATCTTTTTCGGCAGCACTTCGTTGCGCTTGTACACGGTTCCGATCGAGAGGAGAGTCGACATCTTGCGAGAACGATAGCCGTGCACGATAAAGCCATGCTCAATGCGCACTTTCCGTTTAAGAACGTCTTCGAAGAAGTAGAGAAGGCCGCCGGTTATCACCCCAACAAAGATCACCGCTCCGGCGGCGTCGCCAAAAAGACTGCCAAACGAGCCGATGAACGGCAGCGCGGCGTAGCCCCAAATCGGCAGAAGCATGGCCGCCTTCCACCACAGCATCAGTGTGGAGAACCGATCGCTGTAGTTGAACGCTAATGCCGCTTCTCGAACTTCCGACATCGAATTTTTCCATTCCCTATTTTATCTATACCCGCTTAGCCGGCAGAGAACTCTCTCGAGAAAGCTGAGAAGTTTATAGGGAAAATCCCATTACATCCAGGAAGAGCCCAGCGCCAGAGCCAGCAGCCCGCCAAGCTCAGCCAGCTCGACGACGCAGCCGTACGTATCGCCTGTGTGTCCGCCGACTTTGCGGTCCAGCCACCAGGCAGCGGACAACCCGGAGACGATCGTGGCGAAAGCGATGGCCAAGGATTGGTGGCACCCCTGACTGCAGCTCACTGCCACCGCCAGCAATGGCACCACCGCGGCCCAGAAGAGAGCTGCGGGATGATTCATGGTGTCATGCCAGACCTTTCCTTTTCCCTCCGGCTTGGCATACGGAAATACGCCTATGGCAAACGTTTCGGTCCAGCGAGCCCAGGCAGGAATCAAAATCAGTGCCACTGGATATAGTGGCAGTACGAAAAGGCGCTGCAGACAGACGAATTTCAGAAGCAGAACACTGACGCCGGCAAGGACACCAAAATTCCCCACACGCGGGTCTTGCATAATCTCCAGCATGCGCTCACGGCTGCGGTGCGAAAAGATGCCGTCGGCTGTGTCCATCAGCCCGTCGAAATGCAAACCGTTGGTGAGAAGCAGCCAGAGCACAGTAGTGATGCCGGCAGAGAGCAAACGATCCGTTTGGGCGTAGTGCAAGGCGCGCGCAGCGATAACGAGGCAGGCACCGATGAGAATCCCGGCGATAGGCAAATACGGCGCCAGCCCGGTCAGCGACTCTTCATCGACAGGTGCGGCCACGGGAAAACAGGTTATGTACGCTACCGTCAGCATTATGCGCCGCAGCCAGATCACTGCCCCGTCACCTCAGCCGTGTATTCCGGACGCTCGGGAAAGCCGTTGAAATTGCCGAGCATTAAAAACTGGCGCTTGAGATGGAAGTATTCGACAGCGTTTTGCGTCTCTTTCAAAATGTCGGTATCGGTTTCGAGATGTCTGGCCTTATCCAATATCTTGCCGACGATCTCGTCTACCGTCGTGGTGCGCGTCTCCTCGTCCCAGAGGAGCGGCTGATCAGTCGAAAGACAACCGACTATTTCAGGAACAATCGGCAGCGGCTCATTGGATGGCATGCCGTAAGCAAATAAAGTTCTTCGATCGCTCATGTCGATAAAGGCTCTGTGCGGACCGATCAAGTCATGAGCCCATGCCACTACCAATAGTGCCCGATCCGGACGCTGCGGACCTTTGTAGCTGTCGAGCGGCAACTCCATCAGCTCTGCCACCATGCGCGCAAGCGGCTTAGACAGGGGGTTGTAGAACTCGATTGTCTCGAACTCCATACGCAGACCTTCGATTACTCCGCGCAAGATCAAGAGCGTGCTGGCCATCGTTTTGATCTGCTCACGTGTATTCGCCTTCAAGTCGGGCGAGGTTGGATGCAGAAGGATAGAGCCGTACAACGTGTAAAGCCAATCCCGATTGTTGAGCGCCGTGCGATTGCCCATCTCTTCCAAGCGCTTGAACACAGTGCGACGATGCGCCAACTCCTTCTTCTCGTCATCTTCTTTTGCGTACTCCGCTACTTTGTCGAGAGATGTTTTGGACGAGGCCAGATCGCGCGCCAGCATGTGGCAAACGCTCAGGTTGAGGTAAGTATCGAAATCATCCAGATCGGCGGCTGCTTTTTGAAAATGTGGCAACGCTTCCTGAAAACGTTGCAACGACATCAGGGCAAAGGCTAGTTCGTACCGCACTACCGGCTCATCGGGCGCCAGCACCAGACAGCGGTTAAGCCAATCTACGGCCAGCTCGAACTGGCGCAAATCTACCAGCACATAGGCTGCCTCGAACAACGGTCTGACAATCTCACGATCTCCGAATGGCAGCGCGCCACTAGATATGGTGCTCTTGATGGCCGCCGACAGAGCCGAGATTTTTTCCGAGGCGTCCTCGCGGCCCGCGTCTACGAGCACATTTGCGAAGATATCGAGGGCGTCGGTGTCTGATGGCGCCGAGAGCATGTAGGCGCGCAAAACGTCGTGCGCTTCTTCGAGCTTGCCCTCTTGAAAAAGTTGGCGCGCTTTGACGAGCTGCTCAGTTTGTGCGCCGGCTTCCGCCATGTTACCTAAACCAGTTGTTCAGCCAGCTCTTCCGCATGATACGAGCTGCGCACGAGCGGTCCTGAATGCACCATTTTGAAGCCCATATCCCAGGCCAACTTTCCTAATTCATCAAACTCTTCCGGCGGCACGTAGCGCACCACCGGCAGCTGATCGCGACTCGGTCGCAGGTACTGACCGAGCGTGAGGAAATCACAATCGATGGCGCGCAGATCTCGCATCACCTCGATCACCTCGGCGCGAGTTTCACTCAAACCCAGCATCAGCCCGGATTTCGTCGGTATGTCAGGGCGCAGCTCTTTGGCTGTGCGCAGGACATCAAGCGAGCGCTGATATTTAGAACCCGGGCGCACACGCCGGTAAAGGCGCGGCACCGTCTCGATGTTGTGATTGAAAACAACGGGATCGGCGCCGAGAACGATCTGCACGCATTCGGCTCGCCCCTGGAAATCAGGCGTCAGCACTTCCACTTGTACGCCTGGAATAGCATCTTTCAACGCTTTAATTGTGGAAGCAAAATGGCCGGCGCCCTGATCGGGCAAATCGTCGCGGTTGACCGAAGTAAGCACTACGTGCCGCAGCCCCATCTGACGGGAAGCCTCGGCTACGCGTCCCGGCTCTTCCGCATCGAGCGGTCCAGGCAAACCTTTATTGACGGAGCAAAACTTGCAGGTGCGGGTACACAACGGTCCCATAAGGAGGAACGTCGCCGTCCCGCGCGCCCAGCACTCACCTTTGTTAGGGCAGCGACCGCTCTCGCAAATAGTATTGAGACGCTGCTCTTTCAGGATCAACCGCGTTTGGCGATTCTCCTCGGTATTCAAGACCGTGCGCTGTACCCACGACGGCAGGCGCAACGGCGGCTCAGTTGTTGACTGGCACGAAGCGTCTATAACTTCCGGGATTTCCTTCATTTCGCTCTCCGGCGTTAGTTGCAACATCGTATTTTAGGGCATTGGGCCACCCCTGATAAGTCGCGCCTCACTCTATTGGTTTCACCCGGGCTCGAGAAAGGCTCGCGTGCGGACTGACGATGTCATAGATTTCGGATAATGACAAAAGCAAAAACTTCTTATTTGGCGTCGAGACGCTTCATTGCCGAGGTTGGAACTCAGCCGAGCGTGGCGCTCCGGCATTGGCTGGTAAACGCGCTAGAATTGCCTCCTCTCAATAACCGCTAGCGAGGAGGCAGGACATGAGCAGCTCATCGCGCAAAACAATAATTGCCGGCAACTGGAAGATGTACAAAACGCGCGCCCAGGCGCGTGATTTGGCTAAGGCCATTGCCGACGGCGTCAAAGGACAGAAGGGACTGCCGGAAATCGTGCTCTGCCCGCCTTTCACCAGCTTGCATGATGTCATCGCCGCCTGCGCAGGAACACCGGTGCAGGTGGGGGCGCAAAACATGGAGTACCGCGAAGAAGGCGCTTATACGGGCGAAATTTCACCGCTCATGCTGACGGACGTGGGCGCCAAATGGGTCGTCATCGGACATTCGGAGCGCCGGCAGTACTATAACGAGAGCAACGCCTCAGTCAACGCCAAGTTGAAAGCGGCCCTCAAGCACAAGCTTCTTCCCATAGTCTGCGTAGGAGAATCGCTGGACGAGCGGGACGCCAACCTGACGGACTCGGTGGTTCGCCGGCAGGTGGGAGCCGCTCTCGCCGATCTGACTGCCGCCGAAGTGGGGCCACTGGTCGTCGCGTACGAACCCGTTTGGGCCATCGGCACGGGCAAGAGCTGCGAATCCAAAGAAGCCAACCGCGTCGCCGCCTTGATTCGCGCCACAATCAGCGACCATTTTCACGCCCAGGGCGACACCGATAAGGTGGGCGACCACGTTCCGGTCCTCTACGGCGGCAGCGTCAAACCATCGACAGCGGAAGAACAGCTGACTGAGCCGGATATCGACGGCGCACTAGTTGGCGGCGCCAGCTTGAAAGCGGAAGACTTCCTGCCCATCATCGCCGCCGGCTGCAAGCGCGTCAGTTTGTCCGGCAGCCGCAAGTAAGTAGTTGCTCTAACGCTTAAATAATGTAACGTTGCGTCTTTGAGAGAACCATCTAGCGACAGCGCCAGCGGAACGGAGCGCGGCGCCTGAGGGGGCTTATGCAGCGCAGCTGCCCAGCTCCAGTGAGCCGTGCGGAGTGAAGCGCTTCCAGCGCGGAGGAGCGAGGGGTACCGAGCGACGGAGCGCTATAATTATGAATCCACACGGAGAGGTGTCGGAGTGGTCTATCGTGCAGTCCTGGAAAGACTGTTTGCGTCAAAAGCGCAACGAGGGTTCGAATCCCTCCCTCTCCGAGTTTTTACTTGCGCCTGAATCCAGCGCCTACAGCGGGCTGTTCTTATGGAACACTTCATCGAGAAACTGAACGAAATCGAGCGCACCTACGAAGAGCTGACGACAAAGCTCGGTGAGCCGGACGTGCACAGCGATCAAGAGAAGTTGAAAAGGCTCAACAAAACTCGGCGGTCGCTTGAAAAGACCGTAGACACTTACCGCTCATATAAGTCGTGTCACAAGGCCGTCGAGGAAGCGCAAGAGATTTTGCGCAGCGAAAGCGATAAAGAGATGCGCGAACTGGTGGAGAACGAGCTGGAAGAGAGCAAGAAGCAGCTCGAAAATTTAGCCGAGCAGCTGAAAGTTTTGCTTCTGCCCAAAGATCCCAATGACGACAAAGACATTATCGTCGAGATTCGCGCCGGCACGGGCGGCGATGAAGCATCGCTCTTCGCGGGCGATCTTTTCCGCATGTACATGAAGTACGCCGACCGCATGCATTGGGTGTGCGAAGTTGCCAATGCAAACGGCGGTGAAGTGGGCGGCTACAAAGAAGTGATCGTCAACTTCAAAGGCGACGACTGCTACAGCAAATTGAAATTCGAATCCGGCGTTCACAGAGTTCAACGAGTGCCCGCTACCGAAGCGCAGGGTCGTGTGCACACTTCGACCGCCACTGTGGCCGTCATGCCGGAAGTCGACGAAGTGGAAGTGCACCTGGATGAGAAGGATTTGGAAATAACGACGATGCGCGCCGGAGGCGCCGGCGGGCAAAACGTCAACAAGGTAGAGACCGCTGTCCGCATCGTGCACAAGCCGACCGGACTGATGGTTGCTTGCCAGGAAGAGCGCAGCCAGCTGCAAAACAAAGAGCGAGCCAAACAGATTTTGCGGGCAAAACTGTACCAGCTCGAGTTAGAGCGGCAGCAGCAAAAGCTCGCCGATGAGAAGAAAGCGCAAGTCGGAACAGGCGATCGCTCAGAGAAAATCCGTACCTATAACTTCAAAGATAATCGCGTCACGGACCATCGTCTCAACCAGAACTTCAGCCTGCAGCAGATTCTCGAAGGCGAAATGGATAAGCTCGTTGAAGCGAGCATTCTCACAGAGCAAGAGCAACGACTGAAATCATCCAACGGCAGCTGAGTTGAACGCTCGTGACTTCAATCGCCGAAACGAAAAAGGAGATTGTTTGCAGACTCCTTCGGGTCGGCATAGAACAGTGGGAAGCTGAGGCGGAAGCAAAACTCATTCTCGGTAAGGTGCTGGATCAACGACCGGCATTGCTGATGCTGAATGCGTTCAAAACGGTTTCCGCCGAGGACACGGCAACGATTCAGGAGATTCTCACCAAACGCGAAGCCCGGGTGCCGGTCCAATATTGCTTGGGTCAAACCTGGTTTATGGGACTGAAGATCCTCGTGCGCGAAGGCGTTTTCATTCCTCGCGGCGACACCGAAACGTTGGTCGAAGTGACGATAAAACTGCTGAAGAAATTGGCCATGCGCCAGGCATCCCTGGCGGAGATAGGCACCGGCAGCGGCGCGGTCTCCATCGCTCTGCTTAAATCCATGCCGGATCTGAGATTGATTGCCTGCGACATCAGCGCCACCGCTATTGCCGTCGCGCAGGAGAACGCGCGCCTTCACGGCGTGCACGACCGGCTCACCACGCTCGTGGGCGACTGGCGTCAAGTGATGCCGAAGGAGTTGGACGGCATTATCAGCAACCCGCCGTACATACCGCGAGAGTATGCAGAGACGCTACAACCGGAAGTGCGTCAGGAGCCCGAGGCTGCACTGTTCGGAACCGACACGGATGGGCTCGGTTTTTTTCGCGAGATCGCCCAGGCCAGTGCAACTCATCTTCGAGATGGCAAAGGAGTGATTGCCGTGGAGGTCGGAGACACGCAAGCAGTCGAAGTCGGCGCCATTTTTTTGAGAAACGACTGCGCCGCTGTGGATCTCCATTGTGATGTGAACGGATTGCCCCGCGTGGTCTCGGCGCTGCGTCAATAAAAAGATGTTAGAAATGGATATCAACTGCTAGAATGGTTGAATCGAAGCCTATCTCGGGTGCTTAGATATGCCAGATAGAATCATGAAAGCTATGTCTGTCGATGGCACCATTCGAGCGGTGATCGCAACGACGACAGAGCTGGTGGAGTGTGCTCGCCAGCGTCACCAACTCTCTTACACGGCCACTGCGGCGCTTGGGCGCGCTCTCACCGGCGGTGCCTTATTGGCACCATTGATGGCGCGAGAGGGTCAGATCGCTTTGACATTCCAGGGTAACGGACCTCTGGGAAAGGTGATCGTAGACGCATCACCAAAAGGAACAGTGAGAGGCTATGTCGAGAATCCCCAGGTTGAGTTACCGCTGAACTCCCTGGGGAATTTTGATGTTGGGGGCGCGGTCGGCAGCACCGGCTATCTGCACGTGATGATCGATCACGGTTTCGGACGCCCGCACACTTCAACGGTCGAGCTTGTCTCCGGAGAGATTGGCGAGGATATCAATCGCTATCTCGTGGCCTCCGACCAAACCGGCTCGATTGTCGTGGTCGGTACGCACGTGAGCAAACGCGGGGTGGAAGCCGCCGGTGGCTTGATCGTGCAGCTTCTTCCCGATCATACGGAAGAAACCATCTGTCAGATCGAAAACAATATCACCACGTTCGGCACGTTCACCTTCCTGATGCGACGCGGCATGAAGATGGAAGACATGCTCAATCGCGTTCTCAACGGTTTTGAAGTGCGGGCACTGACGGAAGAACGACCGCTGTCATTCCACTGCAAATGCTCCAACGATCGTTTTATGGAGGCGCTCAAGGTCTTGCCGAAAAAAGATCTTCTGGAGATGGCGGAAGAGGAAGGCCGTGCGGAAGGACGTTGTCATTTCTGCAACGAATTCTACTACGTCAATAAAGAAGGACTGCTTGATTTGGCTCGAGGAGTGCGTTAGCAGTAAAGAAGTGGTGCCCCTACGGGTGGTGGCAACCAGTTTTTCCCGGCGCCAGAACGTTGCGCCAGCCGCGCATGCACTTGACTGCTACCCCTTCAAGCTTGCGGCACATTCGTTTCCGGCACGGTTTCAAACTTGCGAGAAAGAAAGGTTGCTCGACTCCTTGCAGCCCATCGCCAAGGTAAAACTCTACTAATCTTTCCGGGCGTCAACGAGGAGATCACTATCGGTTCCCCTCAGTTTTATCAGACGCCAGCCGAGACGGTTGATGCAAAGCGCTGTGTGGAGCACCAGGCTCCGCCTGCGCTGACAGGCACGAGGCTTCATTTCTTTCATGCGCCAAAACGGCTCCTATTGATGTTCCTGCTCGCTTCACTCATGAGCCACGGCAGGGTGGCGCTCCACAGGGGTGGTTGAGGGCGCGCTGGTGCTGCAAGAGAGCCGAAGTGGCACGCAAAAGCAGAACCCGCTCGGGTTCTGCCAAATCCGATAACGATTGTCGCTCTTCTAGACAGCGCGCTGGACTTTACCAGCCTTGATGCACGAAGTGCAGACTTTCAAGCGCTTGATGGACTTGTTCACTACTGCCTTTACCGGCTGCAGATTGGGCAGCCAGCGGCGTTTCGCGTTCGCGTTCCAGTGAGAGCGCAAGAACGTATAACCGTAACCGGTCATCGGTCCTTTATTGCAAACATCACAACGTTTAGCCATTATCGTTTTCCAATTGGTTGAGCTGTCGCTCGGAGATTCATTTCTCCGGCATTTCAGCCGGAAAGTGGCATCCGCAAGCCGTCTAAGCCATGCGTCCGTCGGTAAATCCCGAGAACAGGCAATGGCTGGCTGCGGCGCCAGCAAAGGCTGCATTGTAGCATATCCATGAGATGCGGTTTTAGTGCATCCGGGCGTCGTCCGGCCAGTAGCAGTGCGGGTTGAGCATATCCGCCGGCAAACGGGAGCGGACCGAATCACCTGCGCCTCTTAACATAAGATTCTTATTGATAACAGAATTTGCCAAAAGTAGGTTTACGGTTCTCAGGCATTTCCTGTTACGGCTCTTCTCATGGTAGTCTTGTTTTTGGGGGTACAGCTCTGGCTGGCGTTGTTGGGCTGTTAAAGGCCTTGTTATCAAGATGGTTCTGAAAAGTTCGCTCTCTTCCAAGTGGGATTGCTTCATTCTGGGCATAGAGTTCAGAGTGGATCAGTTCATTCAAAGTTACTTCTAATACCGCCCGAATCATGGTATCAATTCCCCTAAGAATCTCGGGCCAGTGCTTGAAATCAGAGGAGCGGTAGAGGAAGGGATAGTAGGAAATCAAGGATGGCACTCGTAAACTACGCAGCGCGGGAGATCAACTGCAAAATCGTCTACTATGGCACCGGACTTGGTGGCAAAACGACGAACCTGAAGTACATTCACAGTCAGTTGGCCCCCACGACCAGAGGAGAGCTGATCAGCTTAGCTACAGAGACTGAGCGAACGCTTTTCTTTGACTTCTTACCATTGGATTTGGGCAGCGTTCAGGGCTTCAAAACCCGGTTCTCGCTCTATACCGTCCCTGGACAGGTAGAGTACAACGCTAGCCGTAAACTAATCCTCAACGGCGTCGACGGCATTATCTTCGTAGCAGACTCGGACGTCATGCGCTCGCGCGACAACGTCGAATCGCTGCAAAACATGATTGAAAACCTGGCGGAGTACAGCTTGACGCTGGACAATATCCCCTGGGTGCTGCAATACAACAAGCGAGACCTGGCAAACGCCCTGCCTATCGAGCGCCTGGAGAAGGAGCTCAATATCCGTGGCGTTCCCAGCTTCGAAGCAGTTGCTTCCGAAGGACTGGGCGTCTTTGCTACCTTGAAAGCCATTTCGAAGTTGATCCTGAATCGACTGCAGTAAGAGAGTGCCACCTAAGCCTCCCCCGAGCACGAACAGCGTCCCTTATAGAATCATCCTCTTCGGTCCTCGAGGAGCAGGCAAGCGCACTAACATGAAGGCGATCCAGCAAGCTCTGGCGCCGGCTCCTTCGCTCTCTCGCCCGGACGGGCAGTCGTCAGCAGTTGCGGCAGAGATGCCACTGGAAGCGAACGGCACACTGATAGTGCCTGTAGTGTTGCAGCCGGTATCTGCCAGCGACGGCGATACTTGGGCGCAGACTATGAGGGGATTGCACGGCGTGATTTTCGTGGCCGATTCACAGCCAGAGCGCTTTGACGAGAACGTGGAGGCAATGGCGGACCTAATCGGTAAATTGGCATCGCTGCGCATAAAAATCGATAACTTCCCGCTGGTAGTGCAATACAACAAGCGAGATGTGGAAGGCGCCACATCGATTACGCGACTGGAAGAAAGCATCAATCCGTTAGGGTTGCCCGCATTCGCCGCAGTGGCAAAAGACGGCATTGGAGCTGGCGAGTGCTTCAAAGCGCTCAATTTACTGATCGAAAAACGAAGCAAAGAGTTGTACTCCTGATCGCTTGAAGTTGTCTATTGACTTGAAAGATCTAATTGGCAAAAGATCTCGATTTCTTCTACGCTAAGGGCTGGAGGCGCGGGTTTTCGAGCGCTGCAGGTCGAAGTTGTGCCTGTTATCGGCAATCAAAAAGTGAACAAAGAGGCGGAGATTACCGCTCTGCATCGCGCCATGGCTGTGGAGAGACGCGCCTACTATGCGGACTTTCAGGGACGCCGCACGACATTCTCACGCTTCATGCGGCAGACGGCCGATCGCTTATGCAAAAGATATCCAATGGAGCACATATGGACAACAATCCGGGCCTTGTTTTCCACGTACTCTACCGCCGACGTGGCCACGCGCATCAGCATAGTTCATCGCTGTGAAGAGCTATTGGCGCCGTTGTTGCCCAGTTTAGTCGGGGAGAGTGAGGCGGACGGCAGCGCCGATGCGGGCTCGGCCGTGGCACCGGGCGCGTGCAACGCGCCCCTACGACAGGACGGCGATACGCACGTGGGCGCAGATGCCTGTGCCAACTCGGGCGAAACCACGGAAACGCACCGTAGGGGCGCCTTGCAGGCGCCCGTTCAGCCGGCCAAGTCGACGGGCGGCGCCGCGTTCGATCAACGACCACAAACCGTGGCGCTCACCTCAACCGCCGCATCCACTGCCCGGTTTACAACCGACCCCGCGTCGAAATCGGCAAACGCCGCGCCCGGCTCCGCTGGTTTCAGGCAAAAACCTGCTGCTGAAGCGCAAAGAACGCCACACCGCAAAGGCATCGAGAGTACGCCCGTTCAGTACGTGAAGGGCGTGGGACCGAAATTCGCTGTCGTGTTGAATAAAATCGGCATCGACACGGTGGAAGACCTGCTCAGGCATTATCCGCGCCGGCACCTGGACTTTCAGGACCGCGTCTTGATTCGCAATTTGCAACCAGGGCAGGAGGTGACAATCTTCGGCACCATCCTTAGTGTCAATGCGTATCAGCCGAAGAGTAAGCCGATGTCAATCATTAGCATCGTCATTGGCGATGGCACGGGCAAACTGTTGATCAATCGCTTTATCGGCGGCAAGTCGAACAAGTATCTGCTCGACCGATACAAGGGACAATTCCCCAAAGAGTCGCAAGTGCTCGCATCCGGCATCGCGCAGTTCGACAGCTACTCCGGCAAAATGACATTGAAAAACGCCGAGATCGAAGTGCTTGGCTTCACCACCGAAACTGATGAAGACGGCTTAGACGTCGGCGCGGCCAGTTTGCATGCGGGCAGATTGGTGCCTGTTTATCCGTTGACGGAAGGGCTCAGCCTCAAACATCTGCGCAATGTCATCTACAACGCGATACAGAGCTACTCGCAGGATATTGCCGATCCGTTGCCGGAGGCGGTGAAATCGCGCTTGAATCTTTGCCACCTGCGCAGTGCTTATGAGCAAATTCACTTCCCGGAGAATTTAGACGCATGCGAAACCGCGCGCCGCAGGCTAGTTTTCGATGAGCTCTTTACGATTCAACTGCAATTGGCGCAGCGGCGGTACAAGTTCGACCAAAGCGAAGGAGCGCTGGAAATCAGCTATAAGCCGGGCGGGCTGGTGGACCGCTTGCTGGAAAGTCTGCCGTTTACTCTGACTGGGGCGCAGATGCGCGTCTTTGCCGAGATCACTCGCGACCTGGCCGCGCCGAAGCCGATGCACCGTCTGGTGCAAGGCGACGTCGGCTCGGGCAAAACAATCGTGGCACTGCTCGCTTTCATGATCGCCATTGAGAATGGCTTCCAGTGCGTCATGATGGCACCGACCGAAATTCTTGCCGAACAACACTTCCGCCAGTTTCAACGATTGATTACGCCACTGGGGCTGCGCACCTGTCTGGTCGTCGGCAAGCAAGGCGTGAAAGAGCGGCGTCAGGTGCGGGCGGAGATTCTCTCGGGGCAGATTCATATCGCCGTGGGCACGCACGCGCTCCTGGAAGAAGACGTGGAATTCGCCAATCTCGGCCTGATAATCATCGACGAGCAACATCGCTTCGGCGTCAAACAGCGCGCCCGACTGAAGTCCAAGAGCCTGAGCCCGGAGCTGTTGACGATGACGGCCACACCGATTCCGCGCACCTTGGCGCTGACGATGCACGGCGATCTCGATGTCAGTGAAATCGACGAACTACCGCCCGGACGCAAACCGATCGAGACAAAACAGTTGCGCCCTGGGCAAAAGCGCAAGCTGTTCGAATTTATCCGCAAGCAGATCGATGAAGGTCGTCAGGCCTACATTGTCTTTCCGCTGATCGAAGAATCGGAGACACTCTCCGCCAAAGCGGCGACCGCCGAGTACGAGAAGTTGCAGCAGGAGAAAGATTTTGCCGGGCTCAATATCGGCTTGATGCACGGGAAGTTGAAACCACAGGAGAAAGAGGAGGCGATGGAACAGTTTCGCACGGGACAGTTTCACATCCTCGTATGCACTACCGTGATTGAAGTCGGCGTCGATGTGCCGAATGCGACGGTCATGGTGATTGAAAACGCAGATCGTTTTGGCCTGGCGCAACTGCATCAACTGCGAGGGCGCGTCGGTCGCGGCGCCAACCAGTCTTACTGTTTTCTCGTCTCCGACGCCAAAGGCGACGCTACGCGCGAGCGGCTCGGCATCATGGAACAGACCAACGACGGCTTCATCATCGCTGAAAAAGATTTAGAGCTGCGCGGCCCCGGTGAATTCCTCGGTTTTCGCCAGAGCGGATTGCCGGATCTGACGCTAGCCGATCTGGTCAAAGACACACAGACACTGGAAGAAGCCCGCAACACCGCCATCGAGCTCGTCAAAGAAGACCCGGCTCTGGAAAGCCACCCGGCTCTTCAGCAGCTCATGCAGCGAAAATCCATCAACGAACCGCAAGACATCATGCGCTCGGGTTAATGGCCGCGCGCGGCGCCTTCACGCGCGACGACACCAGCCAACTCCTCTGGTTGGCCTACATTCATGTTGCGATCCGTGGCGCCTTTGCGCCTTCTGATCGAACGCCGGAAACGTCCAAAGAGACTGTGATCCCGCGTTTGGCGCCCGAGGTTGCCAATGATCGAGTATCGCCACATAAACGTAGGCGACATTTAGCAGGCAAACCAATTCAGTTCGGTTTTGCCGATCACTTTTGACAAACCAAATCTACCAGTCGTGGTCTTCTTGCCAGGTCTCGGGATTGGCTGTGAAATCGTATATGGCGTCGGCGGTCGTGAGCCAGACCTGCTCGCGTTTTTTGATGTGTTGCAAGAACTGTCGCACGTACTGCGCGCGCATCGGTTGTCCGCTGATGAAAGAGTGCAAGCCGATCGCCATCACGCGCCCGCTTTTGCCGCCGTCCGACCAGAGCTGGTCGAAGGTATCTTCGATGGCGCCGGCGAACTCGGGTCCGGGCATGCGGGCAGCAAAACTGAGGAAATGATCGTTGCACTCGAGCGAATTGGGTATGTGCAGAAGCTTTCCGTTCGCTGTTTCTTGCCAGAACGGCTGGTCGTCGTTGACCCAGTCCGTGGTGTAGCGAAGTCCCGCTTCCTGGATGATGTTGTAAGTCTCCATGCTGATGTCGTAGTTCGGCGTCATCCAGCCGTGCGGCACCCGCCCCAGGTGTTGCTTGAACTTGTTGACGGTGGCGCCCACGATTTTACGCTCGGTGTCGAGCGGCATCTGACTGTGTCCGACGCTGTTGTTGTTCAGCCCGCTGGCGAGGATGCACCAGTTTTTCGAAATCACGTGCTCTACTATACGGGGGTAATAATCGATAGTGTCGGCATTCATGCACACCGTCACCGGCACCTCGAGATCCTCGAAAATATCGAATAATCGCCAGATCCCCACCCGGTTTCCGTAGTCGCGCCAGCCGTAGTTAGCGATTTCAGGCTGCTGGTTGATATGAGGATAGAGCGCGGTGCCCGGAGATCCGAAAGCAAAATGCTCGACCGAAACCATCACCCACACTGCCACTCGCGCATTGTGCGGCCAGTGCACGGGGTCGCGATCGACGATAGGCGAGTACTGTGGATACGGCGCCGGAATCGGCGTGGACTTCTTGACTGAAGATTGATTAGTTACCATGGCAACACCGTGATCGCAAGCCAAGGGCAGCGTGTGGGAATCACAATCTCTCCGGAATATACCCGGTTTTAGACACCCTAAAAGATTATCACAGTGAACGGTTAGACTGATCGGTTATGGGCGTCTGGTTGAGTTGCTGATCGTTATTACGATCCGGCGCCACAGGTGGTGCGGTGTTAGCCGGAGTTGCCGCACCGCCGATGGTGCCGTCGCCGGCACTGGCTGATGTGGCGGCATCAACAGGCTGTCCAGTAGCTTGACCGATCTTACTCAACGCGGTCTTTACTGAATCGCTGTAAGGACCGTTCGGATCGATTGTCAGATACTGCCTGAAATTACTGACGGCGTCTTGGAAGTTGTTCTGCGCTTGACTGATCAAACCGAGTGCGTAGTACGCATTGGAGTATCTCGGATCGAGGCGGAGAGCCTCTTTGTACTGCGCCACTGCGCCTTCGACGTTATCTTGACCAGTCAAAACCAGACCGTAGTTGTAGTGGGCGAGAACATTGTCAGGCTTCAACTCGATCGACTTCTGATACTCATCGCCGGCCGATTTGTAATCTTTCTGCGCCAGGTACACGTTGCCCGAATTTATGTGGGCCTCAACCATGTTGGGGTTGAGCTCGAGCGCTTTCTTGTACTGCATCAGAGCGCCGGAGAGCTCTCCGTGCCGTTGCATCGCCAAGCCTAGATCGTTGTACGCATCGGGCGACGATGGATTAGCTTGCAGAATCTGCTGATAAACTTCGATCGCTTGCGTCCCTTTGCCTTGCTGGTCGAGATTATCAGCAAGCAACTGCAAAACTTTGACGTCATTCGGCGTGCGCTCGATCAACTGGCGATACTGCTGCTCAGCACGATCCAGAGCGCCTTCCGCCGTGTCCAGATTGGCAACTGCCAGCAAAGTGTTGCGATCGTACGGTGCCAGGGCTTTAGCAGAGTCAAGGGCCGAGCTGGCGCCGGTAAAGTCTTTCATCTTGGTGAGCACCGTTCCTAATTCGAGAAACGCCGCCGGATCCGTCGGTTCAATACTCAATCCCTGTCGGTAGTAACTGACAGCAGTGTTCAAATCGCCGTGCAAAAGATACGTGCGCCCCAGGTTGATCATGGCGCCGCCGTCATTCGGGTTGAGCGTCAAAACCTGCTTGAATTCGTGCTCTGCCGACGGCAATTCACCCAGCTTCTGCTTGATGATTCCCAGGTTGTAGTGCGCGTTGCCGTCGCTCGAGTTTAGATTAATCACCTGCTGAAACGCATCAGCGGCGCCATTCAAGTCACCCGTCAACTGGAGCAGGTAGCCGAGACTGTAGGCCGGAGCAACTTCTTTGGGGTCCAGCCGCTGCGCTTCTCTATACTGCGCAATGGCGCCCGGATAATCCTTCTCTTTCGTCAATACATCGCCGAGCTGAGCGTGCCAGTCAGATCGATCGCCTTTCAACTGAATTGCAGTGCGCAACTGATCCGCCGCCTGACCGTACTGTCCCTGTTTGGACTGCGCCGTCGCCAACATCGCGTGGGCATCGGCAATATTGTGGTCGGACTGAATTGCTCTCTGCAGCACATCGGCCGAGCCCGAGTAATCTTTCATCGACAACAGGCAACTGCCCAGGTTGTACAACATAGAGAAGTTTTGCGGCTGATGCTGCAGCACGCGACGATACTCTTGCGATGCCAGGTCGTAGGCTCCCTTATCCTGGTAAGCAGCCGCCAACTGAGAACGCGCCCGCAGATGCTCCGGATACGATTGCAACACCTGCTTCATTTCAGCAATGGCAGCATCCTGATTGCCCGCGATTCTTTCCGCGATGCCGAGGTTGAGGTGCAACAACGGCACGTCCGGTCTTAACTGAATGGCTTGCTGATACTCACGAATCGCCTCGTCTCCCTGTCCCTGACTTTGCAGAAGAGTGCCGAGCGCTTCGCGCGCGAAGGCGTCGTATGGGCGCAACTGAATGGCGTGACGGTACTCGGCGATGGCATTATCAACATCGCCGTGCTCGTGCATTACAGCCGCCAGGCTCAGGTGAACGAGCGGATCGTTCGGCGCTGAAAGCGCAACGCCGGCAAACGAGGCGATCGCCTTTTCCAGGTCGCCATGTTTAAAGTAGGTGACGCCACTGTAATACCTGTCAAGGAGCACGCGGTCCATAATCACCGGACCTGGCGTCGTCTTTGCGGCAAAAGCGGGCGCAACAGACAGAGACAGGGCACATACCACAAGCAGTCGCTTCAGCATCTCATCCTCTTCTAGAACTGGACTCGTTTGCAAACGTTAGATGACCAACCTAATTATGCCTGATTGCAAAGCGCCGAAGCAGCAAAGCTGCGCGCCAGTGCGTAATTAAGCGTTAATGTGACTGCTAATTAGAAAGCCGGGTCAATCTCAGCGAGACGTCTTCGTCAGTTCTTTTTCTGCCGGCAGTTCAACCGCAAGCATGCGGGGCTTGGATGTATAGAATCCCAGTTTGTACATCTCTTCCACATGGGCCCGGGTGGCTTGTGCACCGGTCTTCAGTACGTAATCCGCAAAAGGAAACACGACATTGAAATTTTTGTTTGGGTACTGGTGATGTAAGTAGTGATATCGCGCCAGAAACTTATACGCCGGCCAACGGCTAAAGCCTCGCCCTTCCGGTTTATGCATTTCTAAGTGAATCTTGTTCCAAATCCAATGATGTAAGGTCACTACACCAATCAACATGAGCGATCCCTGCCAGGAGATCAATGCCAGGGGAAGAGCGACCGGTAGAGCTTTGATTGGTGCCTTATGGACCGTCAGGCGAATCTCTTTGTCCTCACCAGGCGGGACAGGCTCATCAAAAAACACCTTCGAATACTGCACCGTATGATGCAGAATCGCGTGGGCTTCGAACGTTTTCTTGAAGCGTGGAGTAGATCTTCGATGCATCAGCCTGCTGTGCACTTGATGTTCGACGAACGACATCACGATGCAGGAAAAGATAAACCATCCGAAAAGTTGCAAAGCGAGCATTTAAACGCCTCAGACAGAAGCCAAGATACCAACAACTTGCCATGTTACCTCAAAGTCCCGTCAACAAAGTGTGATTCCATTAACCGGGTTGTTCTTTCATTTTCGGCAATGACCGGCTTGGCCGTCACCACCGTATATGAGGTTCTCCAACAGCGGGTTGGATTGTGGCCATGACCACTTGACTGGTGCAGATAATTTAGCGACCAAAATCGCCAAAAAACTGTCGTTCAATTTAGTACACCTTGGCAGCATGTGGCTCGGACGCCACATAATTCGGATTATCACATCACCCAGCCCAGACCGCTCTTGGCACTTAATCGGTAGGAGCGATTGAAAACCGCCAAAAATAATCGCTGCTACCGATTGCCTCACCACCTGTGGCACTTAATCGCCCCACGGCGCTTTAAATACGCCACAGCTGGCCAGATTCCACGCACCATCGACCTGGTCAAGACCGCAAATTCACAACGTATATACATTGATACGCGGTCGGTCGCTTTCAAGATCCGAGCGACCAGCACACGACCACGAGGGCACCTGTCAAAAGTGGTCAGTTGTCAACTTAAATGCCAACGTGTCCAATAACCCAAATTGACTGATAATGCGCCTTTCTACAAAATGATTGAGATGAGTGTCCATTTAAACGAAGAGGCATTTTCGTGTTTTTGGGGATGCCAAGAGTCGCTGGCGGTCCAACGGGCCTGAGGTTTTCCGGCCGCGCTTGGGTGCCAGTTCGTATATCGTCCTTAGACACATTGTCCAAAAATCGCATCAAGAAATTAGCCAACCTGCACATTGTCCTGAATGCGCCAGCCAGTGTACATTTAGAGTAGCAAGAGAAGGTTCCTAACCTTGAATAGACACTATCTACGGTGTCTGCTTCGATTAGGGCTCTTTGATCGCCGAGCAATGTGGAAACACCAACCACGGCAGTTTATGCGCATAAAGCGTTCTACTAATTCAAAATATGGTTAGCGTCACCTGAATGACGAGTCGGCGGATCGGCACCTGATTTATCCGCCAGAGTAACTATTTCAGTTGAGCAAAGTGCACATTCCGAGCCCGTCTCGGAGCGACGTGTCACGCGCCAACTCATAAGATCAATAACGAAAAACACTTAAACCCAGCGAAAAGGACTGGCTAGGTTAGCTGTATGGCACTTTATAAAAAGAATGATTCTGTCAAGAAATTCCCTGTAGTCGATCGTGGTTCCAGCCACTACGAAGCGATCGCTTCGATGGCGTTGGAAAACTCGATCGAGCATCTCAACCACGCCTACAAACAGAAGTTGTGCGGCGCAGAGGGTGCAGTCGAGTTCAGAGACGGTGGCGTATACACCTATGACAATACCGGCAAACGCTATCTCGATTGCCTGGGCGGATACGGCATCTTCAACGTCGGTCATCGTCACCCGCGCGTCATCAACGCGGTAAAGGCTCAGCTGGACCAAGTCTGCCTGCACAGCCAGGACTTGCTCAACCCATGGGCCGCACATCTCGCCAGCCAACTGGCTGCCATCGCCCCTGGTGATTTGAAATATTCGTTCTTCTGCAACAGCGGCACCGAAGCGGTAGAAGGCGCCATCAAATTGGCTCGCCTCTACTCCGGCAAAACAGAGATCATCTCCACGCGCAACAGCTATCACGGCGTCAGCATGGGCGCTCTGTCAGCGACCGGACGCGAAGTCTTCCGCAAACCGTTCGAGCCATTGCTGAACGGATTCAAGCATGTTCAGTTCGGCGATATCGATGCACTCGAAGATGCAATCAATGAAGATACAGCTGCAGTTATTTTGGAACCTATCCAAGGTGAAGGCGGTATCAACGTTCCGAAGTCGGGCTACCTGCGCAAAGTTCGCCAGCTCACCAAAAAGAAAGGCGTACTTCTCATTCTCGACGAAGTGCAAACAGGTATGGGTCGCACCGGCCGCATGTTCGCATGCGAGCACGAAAGCGTCGTGCCGGACATTCTCTGTCTGGCGAAAGCTCTCGGCGGCGGCGTTATGCCGATCGGCTGCTTCATGTCGACTTCGAAAATCTGGAAGGTTTTGGAGCCGAACCCGAGCATTCACAACTCCACATTTGGTGGCAACCCCCTCGCTTGCACCGCCGCTTCGGCTTGTATCGAAGTGCTGCTGGACGAGCATTTGCCCGCCAGATCAGCCGTCATGGGCAACGTTTTCATGCGTGAGCTGGAATCGCTGCAGGAAGAGTATCCGGAGTTCATCGCCGACGTACGCGGTCGCGGTCTGTTGATCGGTCTCGAGTTCACCAGCAAAGAGTTGCGCGAACGGGTTCAAGTCGACCTGTTTCACAACGGCGTGCTCGTTGCTGCCACCATGAACTCCAACAAAACTGTGCGTATCGAACCGCCGTTGATCATCACTGAAGCACAGATCAAGTTAATGACAGAAACTTTGGCGTCGATTCTCAAAGACATCAAAGCCAGCATGAAGAAATCGTCGAAGCGCAAACGGAAGAACAAATAATGCAAGACGATTTAGCCAGCTTTCTTTCGTTTCAAATTCGCCGCGCTGCTCAAAGCGGAGACGCTGACGCCGCGCAAGCGAAGTTGAAACAGTATCTGGAGTTGGAGCGTCAGGCGATCGCCAATCGGTGCCAGCCGGCGTCAGAACTCTCGAATCTACGCACACTGCCCCTGATGCGCGCGGTCCAGTAACGGCCGTTCAATGATTTCAATCAGCTATTGAGACAAAAGTTCCGCTTGCCTGAGTTTTTCCTTTATGCTTGGAATAGCTTGCCAAGCCGCTTTCTCACCAGCCTCTATGGCGCTCCTAGCATCTTTGATTTTCGTTGAAGTCAGACCGATGCCATCTACATTGGGGTGAATTACAAAGTCGGCCGCTTGTAGATGCATGGCAGCATCAGAGGCCAATTGTAGGGTCACTATGCGCTTTGTGACGCTTCCGACTGGTTTAAAGCCCTCAGGCGGCACCACGTCAAATCGCTCGTTCACGTTTACCGCTATTACGATATCGGCGCCCATTGAGCGCGCTACATCCACAGGTATATTATCGACTACGCCGCCGTCAACAAATAGCTGATTGCCGATCCGCACTGGCTCACGCAGTCCTGGTACTGCCGAACTTGCTTGCAGTGCTGCTCCCAGATTGCCGCGCGTCAGTGCATACGTTTTACCATCGACTAGATTGAGCGCCACTGCCGCAAATGGAATTCGCAAGCTCTCGATATTTTGTTGGTATTCGGGCACGGTGCGATCAATATACTTACGAAATTTCCTACCGCTGTAGAGTCCATCATAGTCATCGCGCTCTAGTGTTTTGGGCACAGCCATCACTGGGGCCGCGGCCAATGTCAGTGCTACCGGTAAGGGCATAAAGGACTTCATCAAAGACCCATCGGCAAATTTTTTGTCCAGGGCATCGACATCGATGCCGGCGCTATACAATCCGCCAACAATTGCCCCCATGCTGGTGCCCGCGATCATGTTTACAGGAATTTGGGCTTTCAAAAGCGCTCTGAGGACTCCGACGTGAGCAGCTCCGCGCATACCACCCCCACCCAAAGCCAGCGCAATCTTTGGCCGTGCCACTCTTATTGGACTGGTTCGAGTAAGAGATCCGGGCGGCGTCACGACGGCTTTGACTTCCGGCATCGCGGCTCCGGTCGGATCAACGAATTTCTCCGACGAGTAGTAGTCTTGAGCGCAACACTGTGGTGATAGCCGGACTAAGACGAATAGAACGAGGACCACAGTTTGGCAGATCTGGATCAAATTCGTCTTCAAATGCTCTCGATTCCAATTAGATAGCGAAAACGCATATTACAGTGTTAAACGAGATCCCTGCGGACATTGTTTTGATATAAAAATTTTTGGGAGGCACTAAGAGAACGCCTCCATCTTAGACGAGTGAAATCATCTATTCATCAACGTTTGAAGGATGTTGATTTAATTTTTCTAGTGACACTACGATTGCGGTTCCGGCGTCAGAAAATCCAATGGCTCAACTCGGAATAGGCACACCACGTATCCTCTTGTCTCTTTTATTGCATCACCAGAACCAAAAGGAGGCAGCGCCGTTGCACTGCCTCCCCGCATTCTTTTACTTTAGGCCTTTATGGCCCTTCAATCAGTATGTTTGATTTAGATTTTTTGTTGGAAAAACAAGCCCTCCTTCAAATCTTTATCAATTGTGCGTTCAGAATCAAAACATCAAAACATCGAACATCAAAACATCGAACATCAAAACATCGAACATCGAACATCGAACATCGAACATCGAACATCGAACATCGAACATCGAACATCGGTCGAATTGAACAGATATCGGAAATCGAACATCGAACTGAACGCATCGTGGAATCGGATCCCACAAGAAAATTTATAGCAAAAGAGTTCTGCCTTCGCAAGCATTTTTGGAGTTTTTTAATTCACACGCAGGCTCACGGACGAGCCGTGGGAGGCACAAAGGTTCGTCATTCACAGCAGTTGAATTTTAAGCTTTTCGCACAGTTTCAGTATCGCTGACAGATTTCAAAAGCACCGGTCCGTTTGGAGAGTGCATGATAGGCGCTCCAGTGCCAACGATGTCGCTTTCTTCGCTTCTTCTGGTGCTGGCAACGTCAGAACTCTCGAATCTACGCACACTGCCCCTGATGCGCGCGGTCCAGTAACGGTCGTTCACCATATAGACTTGATGAGCCTCAGGCAGGTGCTCTCCGCGTTGGAGCCATCCGCGTAAATTCCCCCTTTCCAAAAACGGTCGCAGTGCTATATTGCACGCAAACCCACCCATACGCTTTCCGCAAGAGTGAATATCATGTCGAGAATCCATGATGAAGCCTTTGCCGTGCTCATAACGGCTAAAGATGCCTTAGACGGCAACCTGGCAGAACAGGAAGCCAGCAAAAGAATATTCGACACCATCAAGAACGAACCCAATCCCAGCGCACTGCTGAAAGAGATGACTGATAAGTCTAAATTTCCTGCCGCCTTTCCAAACGTTGCGATCGACAATCAGCAAGGGGTCACACTGACCCTGAGCGACTCGGACAAAGATCTCTTGCCCAGAGCGCGGTTCGCCGCAGACTCTACAATGAAACCTTGCATCACGATCAACAATACTGGATTCTACAGTCCTACCGGCATTGCCGTCCGAGGACCAGTGATGGATGCCGCTCGAGAAGCCACTTTCGACGCTGCGCAAACAGCGAAGCAGTTTTTCGATGGCAAACTCGACGAGCGAGAAGCTAGTACGAGATTGGCCGGGGACTTGCAGCGTTATCATGGTCCAGGCGCTGACTGGAACACCCCGCGATATTATGGGCCCCGACAACAGACTATGGATCTCAACCTTTTGCGGGGCTTCATCCGAGACATGAAAGCCGGCTCCAAAAACCTGCCGGATTTTCCGATCCCACGCGAGGTTCAAGCAGACGGCATCGCGAACATCGTACTGTCGCCGGGTCCAGCAGATAAAGATGCGGTGACATCAGAACCGGGTAGCGGCAAGGAAAACAGAGCCGTGGCGATGAACTTGCATTCAACTATCGCTGCAAAATTCGCACCGTCTTCATGGACGGATACCTCACCGAAAAACCCGTAACCGGGCTTATACAGCCACCATCTCGCTGACTTTGACGCCGCGATCGTTGAGGTCGTTGACGATCGTGTCGACGAGTGATTTGTCTTTGCCGAGATGTTCGGGTGGATGTACACCAGGCGTAGTGAACTGTTTGCGCGCCAGGAGCATGGCCGTTGCGGCAGTCGTGAAGCCGGTTGTTCGACTCATAGCTGACTCTTCGTTTGTGCGTCTGTCGATCAGGCGCCACGACAACGACTTGTTGCCGCGCTTCGCTTCCACGAACATGACTAGAACGTCCGGATATTTGTGGGCTGGATAGCGAGTGCCAATCGTCGTGCCGACTGCTCGGCTGGCGGCAGCCTCTTCGAAAAATCCCATCTCGCGCAGATTCTTCATGGTTTCCAGATGACCCGGCCAACGCAACGTCAACTCTGCCATCTCCGGCACATCAGGATAGCTGGTCAACAACGAACGCAAACCGTCGCTGAGAAAAGCCTCTAATTCACCGAGTTCAGCATCCTGAAACCGTTCGAAAGGAACGTCGAGCGGATGCGGATCGATGTTTTGGCCTTGTCTGCGCGCCCGGGCCGGACGAACATACTCGGCCACCAGATCATGCGGATTGAAGTAAACCGCGTGCTTGAACACAGCCGGAGGATTTTGCGGCATGCCGCCTACCCAGATGCGCAGCATATCGAGTCCACCCAACTCAGCGTGGGCACGACCAGCAAGAACATGGCTCAAGCCAGGCGCGATGCCGCAATCGACTAGACAGCACGCTCCCGATTTGACCGCTTTGTCATGCAAACCCAAGGGCGGATCAGGTGTAAAACTGACATCAGCCACAGTGGCGCCGGCCGCAATCAAGTTGTCCAGCGCGTCGTGCGAGATTTCACTGGGCACTGCCAAAACCATGGCATCAGCGCCTTTGGCCAACTGTTGTGCCTGCTTCGCATCGAGGACATCGGCTTTTTGAAACGTGACGCCCTTCGGCAAAGACTCTGGCTCCCTGATGTCTACGCACGTCACCTCTGGCTTCTCGTCCCGCTCCCGCAGGTTTCTCGCAATAACGCGCCCCTGCATACCGGCGCCAACAACGATGATTCGCATAGACGGATCCTTATATGTAATCTCACGGCTCCGTTTAACATCTCACGTTTTGGCGGAAAATGATCCGGATCATTAGAAACCTTTTTGCGGCGACGGTGTAATTGACTGTGCGTAGAACACTCCGCAACTTCTCTACCAGCAGAGCGCTTACTAGGTAAGCCGAACTGGCACGCGAACTTGCCGGGCAAAAGCTCGGCGACCCGGTATTGGTGAGAAGTTCAGGCATAAAGAGGCAAGTCGATGTTTAAACAGAACTGGATTACAGCCATTGCACTTTCGGCATTATTGCTTGCGAGCCAGACAGGAAGCGCATTGGCAGCGCAAACAACCACATCCGGTTCAACCCAGTACTCACTGGTATGGCAAGGTATAACGCGTACATACCTTGTTCATACGCCGCCTTCGCTTGATTCATCCAAGCCAGTACCTCTGGTTTTCCTTTTCCACGGGGCTGGCGGAACGGGCGCCAACGCGGAGAGCACATACGGCATGGACTCGATCGCGGACAAGTACGGGTTCATAATCGTCTACCCAAACGGTATCGACCATCTCTGGAACACGGGCGAGCCGAACAGTCCTCAGGTTGACGATGTGGGATTCGTCGGCGCCATGATCGACGCGCTCGGTCTGCAGTTCAACATAAATTCCAGGGCGATTTTCCCGTGCGGAATGTCTGATGGCGCCTTGATGAGCAACTACTTGGGTCTGGTATCGACCAGCTCGTTCTGCGCCATCGGCTCCGTCGCAGGCGACATTCCCACACCGGACGCCAACCTTAAACCGTCGCGCCCGATTGCCGTCATCTTGATTCACGGCAATAAGGATCCACTCGTACCTTTCAATGGTGGAACCATCACAGGCACCGACGCCACTGTTCTGTCGCACGCGCAAACTTTGGCCGACTGGGAGTCCTATGACGGTGGCGTCACGACCACCCTCTCCAACTACACAATTCCTTCCGTCAACGGTTCAAATCTTGGCGCCAATCACGATGCGGTCAACACGCCGACGCAAGTGAGCGAGTTGCAAACGGCATCACGCCAACACTGCGTCAGCGTCATCGTCAACAACGGCGGGCACACGTGGCCGGGACATCCAGAAGATGCACTGCACGGCGCGGACGGAATCACGGCTATGAATTTCGACGCCAGCGAACTGCTCGGCAGATTTTTCATGAGCATGGTGGCGAAGTAAATTGGCAACGGCAGAGATCATGCGAAAAACGCGACAACGACAACCCCGAGGCAACATGCTGCTCGTCATCGTGGCGAGCGTGGCCGGCTTCGTTTTTGCCCTCCTGCTTTTGTGGAATTTCCTCTTCTCGACTACGACCGTGATGCGCACGCAGACAGTCGCTGAAGCAGCCGCTCTGGCAGCAGCGAATGAGCTGTCTCGCGTTGTCATCGACGATCCTCACTTCGGTTATGTCAGTCTGAGCGAGGCACCGCCAGTGAAGTCGTCGACACGAGCGCGAGATGGAGAGCCGCTGCCGGTATCGAGCATAAATGCCATTTTGGCAGGAATCAGGCAGGAAATGATCCTGGCGGACCTGTTGCATAACGATTTCATGCGGCAGCGCGCAAAAGATGAGTTGTCGTTCGCGAAGCTCGCTGCCAGGCATCTGGAAGCAAACCTGGCCGAGTGTTTGCAGCCAAATCCCAGTCGCAGGTTTACAGATCTGGACGGAGTTGCAATCGAGCCGTTTAAAGTTGCACGTAAACTTGTGCAGTGCAGCCAAAACAGCACGACGGTAAGACCGACAGTCCTACTGCGTTTGGGCTGGGACGACCGCGCCGGAACGACGTTGGAACCAGCTGCTAAAGTGCAGAATCAACTGTACTGCAAGCCTACGCAGCAGACCAACGGTTACTACAATCCATCAGCCGACCTGCTCTACGACAGCGAATCCTTCTATTTGGCCTCGGTCGGAAATCACAGTGAGTTGATCGGCGCATCCAGTTTTCGACTTCCGGACGGCATACATTTGTGTTCAGTGGTGCAGGCTGAAGTCACATTTACTTTAGGCGATTCAGCAACTTCACTAAAAGCGTGCGCTCAGCCGGGTATTCTTCGAGCGATGACTCCGGCTGGCAGTCTGATTGTGGACAGTCGAGATTCTCAGTCAAGTTCGACTTGCTTGAGTGCATTGCTGAAAACACAGCAGACACCAGGCGCCGGGTTTATACAATCCTTCTCCGCCAGCGGTGGAGATTTTCCTTCTGAGGCTACTGCACTCTCCCCGCTCTCAGGGTTGTCCGATTTGAGAGCTGATGACGCGCTTGGGCTGGCGCTTTGCGACTGGCTGCGTTCGGCGCGCGCACGACTCAATCTGGACTCCTTACTGGTAGCCCTCGATACACGGTTCTCCTCAAGCCACCGTTATTGCCGGTATGATATCGGTCACGACGGACAGGTTTTGGTGTCATACGCCGATGTCATTCCCTTCCGCTATTCACAGGTGAGCGAAAACCAGCTATACGGCTACTCCCCGCAAGTGATAATCGGAGGGGATGGCTCGAGATGTTCCATCACACTGTTCGATAACGTCTATCAGCTCGGCAACGCAGATGGCGGCAAACATGCGGGGCAAGCCATCGAGGGCGAAGCCATCAACTGGATGCAACTGCCGCGCTACGGCGGCACTAAAGAGCAAGAGTGGACGCTGCAACGGGGCTCCAGCTCTCTTGGCATATATCCGATTGGCGACAGCAGCATTTCCGGAAGCGGCGGCATCGCCGCCAACGAACGAGCTTTCTTCGCCAGCCAAGACGGCGTGCCCTTGAAAGAACAACCCCGACGCTCATATCTGTGCGGCGGATTGGCGGTTCTTATCCAGCTGTCGAGAGCGATGTAGAGCTGCACGTAGGAGGCGGGCGGCTGCAAGGCGCAGAGTGCGGCACGTGATGTTATCAGGCTAGACAGACACCCTTTGCGGCGGAGCGTCGCGGTAATGATTTGAGGTAATCCCTGAAGATTCGCGCCTCTGAAAATTCGCCTAGCTCCACGTACCAAAAATGTACATTGACATCGACCAACACGAATGTCGAAATCCCTGACTGAGCCAGCGTTTCAGGCAGCCAAGCGAAAACATGAAAATGTACCTTTTCGGTACGTAGAGCTAGGCCGATAATCCAGGTAATACTGAGTCTCTCCGCGAAGGGCGCAGGGGAGCGCGGCAGTTCATTCTTCCGCCGCCGGGGCACTACGCCAAGCCAGATGACCCTACCGGGCTAGACACCGGTTGCACCGGAGCGGCTTAATGCGCGACGTACACTTTGGGGCGCTGTGGCGCGTACTGCGGCTGCATCTGTTGCGGCAGATACTGTTGTTGGTACTGCTGCGGCTGGTACTGTTGCTGCATCACTTGTTGCATCAGGTCCTGGCGGCCGATGCCCACTTGCTGGGTTGGCGGACCTTCCCAGTATGTAATGAACGGCAAGAGCATGAGAATAAACACGAACAGCGCTATGAAGATCGGCCACGGCGCGTCGGTATAGCCAAACGGCGACGATAGCCCACTGGCCGCAAGAGCGCGTTTCCATTCCGCTAGCTTATCCACGACCATCACCCGAAAACTTGGTAGACGCAGAGATCTTATTCCTGACTCACCTTTTTGTCCAGGCAATGCGCAGGGAAATTACGCTTACTGCCGCGTTTGACTACGATTTGGGAACCACATAGTTGGGCGCCACCCGATACCAGGTGCCGGGAGCCTGCCCTGCTTCGTACTTGCGCAGGATTTTTTCCACGGCGCCACTGTTTTCCACCTGGTCAAGGGCTGAGTCGAGCATGTCTTTCAGCTCCATCTGACCGCGCCTGAACATCCAGCAGTTAGGAAAAACGCGCACGGGACCACTCTTAATCGCCACAATCGCCCCCGGGTTGTGCTTCAAATAATCTGTCGCCACCGACTTCTCGACAAAGGTTACATCGGCTTTGCCCGAGGAGACCGTGAGCAGCATCTGCGAGAGGTCGGAGAGTTGGGGGAGTGAAACCTTCTTACAGAGCGGATAGTCCTCATTTGCGATGACGTTCGCTGTTTCACCATCTATGGTGGCAATCTTGTAGCTCGGCGAGTTGAGAATATCGAGTTTTCCATCGAAACGATGCTCGTCCTTCTTAGCGTATGCCAAGACCGGGCTGTAGTAGAGAGGATGACTGAAATCGGCTACGCGTGCCCGATTTGCATTGACCCAGGCGACTGAGGCGACGACATCGTACCGGTTGGTTTGCAATCCTTCCGTCATGGTTCCCCAGCCGACTTCTTCCGCGTATTGAACTTTCAAGCCCAGGTTTTTCGCCACCAGCTCGATTGTGTCGATTCCGATTCCTGACAGCTTACCGGTGTTGGCATCCTTGATGCAGCCCGGCGGATAGACGACGTAGGCGCAGCGAATCGTCCCCGTCCTCATCACTCGATCGTAGACCGACTCAGTGGCGGCGGCAGACGGTCCCCCAGTTGGAGCAGTGCACGCCGTCAGCGTGGCGCTCGTCATGGCCAGGGCAGCCACGAACAAGGTGATAGCGAATCGCTTCATCGTCAGCCCCCTTGGAGTTTTTGCTAGCTGGCGCTCTCAATCATCGAGACGAACTTCTGCACACGTGGATGCGATGGATTGATCAAGACCGAGCGGCCGCCCGCCTCTAGCACGCGACCCGAATCAAGAAAAACAATGTTGTCGGCGGCGTTGCGCGCGAAGTGCAAGAGGTGGGTGACGATCAATATTCCAATACCGGACTGGGCAAGTTGCTTGAGGTACTGCAGAATCAAATGCACCTGCTCGACATCGAGCGAAGACGTTATTTCGTCAAGCAGGATGTACTTCGGCTCCAGCAACAACGCCCGCACGAGAGCCGCCCGTTGGCGCTGGCCGAGCGATGTTTCATTAGGATAGCGGTTGACGAATTTTTCCATATCGAACAATGACACCAACTCATCGAAGCGCTCGCTCTTCTTTCTGCCCGTTCTCAACGTGTAAGGCAGCTCGATGTTCTGCCGCAGAGTCAGGTGCGGCCAGAGAAACAGTTGTTGAAAAACAACCGTCAATTTCGGCCACGGTTTGATCACACCCTTCTGGTTGGCAGGGAAGTGGTAGCTTTGTCCGTCGACGGTAATAGAGCCTGAGTCTGGTTCTTCGAGCAGCGCCAGTGTCTTCAGCAGAGTCGTCTTTCCCGCGCCGCTCGGTCCGACTATGACGCAAATCTCTCCCGGCTCCAGCGCGATGTCGACTCCGTCGAGCACTAACTGACCCTGGCGTCGCTTGGTCAAACCGCTGGCTTCCAGGCAGCTCCGCTCAGGCACGGCTGAGACAAGGCCTGGTCCAGCGTCAAGAGTAGTTTGGCTGATAGCATGCACCATGTTCAGTGCTCCGATACGTCGCGTGTGTATTTACGTTTTAACGAGATCGCCAGCCCATTCATAGGCAGGCAGATAGCCAGGAAAAGTATGCCCAGAGCGGTATAGATTTCCACCGGACGGTAGATCTGCGAGTTGATCTGCTGCGCCACCCGGAAGATGTCGTTGACTGAAATCAGGCTGGCGAACAGAGTCGCTTGCAACATGTTGACCTGGAGCATCAACATCAGCGGCACCACTTGCCGCAGGACAATGGGCAGCTCCACATGCATGGTTATCTGCGCCGGCGTCATGCCACAGACCTGAGCGGCAGTGACATATTGAGTAGGAAAATCGGTCAGTACGTTGCGCACCACATCCGATACCGCAAAGACGTTCACTACCGTCAGGGTGACGGCCGCCGTAATGAACGGGTCCACGACGATGCCCAAAAGCGATTGCATAGGGTAGTGCAGCCAGAAGAGGAACACCAGAATAGGCATCCCTGACAAGGTAAAAGAGATGAAGCGGCTGGGAATACCGATCGGCACCTTATACCGGGCGCCCAGCACCCCCAGCAGGGAACCCAGCAAAAGCCCCCCAACCCAGACAATCGCCGCAAGCTGGAACGTCGTCAGTAGTCCCTGAGCGAATGCATCCTTATAAGTAATGAGAATGTCCAGTGCAGACATGGCGAAAAATTAGATAGGTTTCACACGCGAACCCCATTTCGCCACAGAAAGAGGCTCCTGTCCATCGTGAAACCACGATTTGGCGGGGGCTGCGGGTGAGCAGGGTCGCGAACAGCGTACGCAGTGGACCCAGGTCGGGCGGGCGTACCAGGCGCGGCGGGTGAACCAGGCGCGGCGGGTGAACAGGCGCGGCGGGTGAGCCAGGCGCGGCGGGTGAACAGGCGCGGCGGGTGAGACCACTGACACTCGACCTCAAGAGCGCAAGAAATTTCGACGGTTTTTCTAACAACCCGAGCCCGCCACCCAGCCTCAAAAAATCTGATTGCTGGTAGCAATCATTTTCAGCGCTTTTTGATTGCTACCAGCAATATTTTCGCTTCCAGCCCGCAATTATTGCTACCAGCAATCAAATTCGACCGTTTTTGATTGCTACCAGCAATCGGTTTATTAAGGCGCGTTGGATGGCCTCCCAATCGCGGACACTTGACCTGGCGTGATAAGAAATTGTGGCGGTTTTTCTTACAGCCAGAACCGCCAACCCGCCTCAGAAAATCTTGATTGCTGGTAGCAATCAGTTTCAGCGCTTTTTGATTGCTGCCAGCAATATTTTCGATGCCAGCCCGCAATTATTGCTACCAGCAATCAAATTCGACCGTTTTTGATTGCTACCAGCAATCGGTTTATTAAGGCGCAGGATGGCCTCCCAATCGCGGACACTTGACCTCGCGCGGGCAAGAAATTGTGGCGGTTTTTCTTACAAATGTGAGAAGAGTGGTCGGTTGCAGCGACGGAAATCTCGGACCTGACTTTGCAGTTGCAAGAAAAAGTGGCGGTTTTTCTTACACGTGTAAGAAGGGTGGTCGGCTGCAGACTCACGGCGCGCTCGACTGAGAGAGTTTGTTACGGCGCTGTGGTCGGCTGGACGACTGTTTCCAGCTCGGCGCCAATCGACGGCTCTTCTGCTGGTTGTGTTTTGGCGATTCTCGGCAGGCTAAAGCTGAGCAGACATGCCAATGCCATGCAGCCGGCTCCAACCCAGTACGGGCTGGCTGGTCCGGCCACGTCGAACATGTATCCGCCGACGGCGGGTCCCAGAATGCGGCCTAACGTCGACATCGATTGTCCGACGCCCATAACTCCTCCAGTATTACCTACCGGAGCCAACTTCGACAACAAACTGCTGATGGACGGGTTGTTGATACCAGATCCGGTGGCAAGGATGATCAGCGCCACACAGAGAATGCCCAGATTATGAGTAGCCGGAGTCAAGAGCAGCCCAACTGTGATCAACGCGGTACCAATTGAGATGAGCGGTTGATCTGCGTACTTCTTGCCGAGCTTGCGAATCAAGAAACCCTGCACGAACACCATCACCAGTCCTAAACCGGTGAAGAGGTAGCTCACCTCTTTGATGGTGAAGTTGTAGTAGTTGGCGGTCAACAGAGTCAGAGTCGCTTCCATGTTGGCGAAAGCGAACGTAGAGATGAACAGTGTAAATAGAGGGAGGGTAAATTTCTTATTTAACAGCGTGCTGAAATAGAAATTTGCTCCCAGCGAAAACGGGTCGTGAGCATTGTGTCCGCGCTTCTCCGGCTCTTTGAGAATGATCGCCGTCACAATCAAGTCGACGACGCTGAAGAATGCAGCGACAAAGCCGAGCAGTCCCGGTGCCAGTCCAAAAGCAGTGGAGATGCCGGCGATTGCAGGTCCAAGCACGAAGCCAAGCCCGAAAGCGGCTCCGATCATGCCCATGCCCTGTGAACGATAATCTTCCGGAGTAACGTCGGCGACATAAGCTTGAGCCACCGCCAGGTTGGCGTTGCCGAAGCCCGCCACGATGCGGGAGACGAAGAGCATCGCCAGAGAGTGAGAGAATCCCCAAATTGTGTAGCCGATAGCCGAAAACACCAGGCTTATGAGAAGAACCGGACGGCGTCCGATTTTGTCCGACAATCGCCCCCACATCGGGGCGAAGAAGAATTGCATCAATGAGTAGGACGTAAGCAAAAGTCCCACTTCAAATCCGCTGGCACCGAACTGTTTAGCGTACAACGGCAGAAGCGGAATGATTATGCCGAAGCCGATCAAGTCGATGAATACGGTAAGAAACATCAGCCCGAGAGCCATATGCATCTTGTATTTGGCGCTGTTTTTGTCGGTAGGAGGAGAATCTTTTTTACGCATAGTCGGTGGTATCCGGGTCGGTTGAAACGAATTTGCGATAACTAACGAATCGAGATTATCGCAGGCTTCCTAAGGTTTCACCCTTGTCTTAATGACTTCTTCTCAAGAGCGAGACACCGCTTAACTCAGTTGTTTGAACTTGCATGAACTCAACGACTCCTGTTTTGCAGTGTGCAGCTCGCAGTCATGTAAGATTGAGCCGCCAAATGCCAATTTGGTTTTGCCCGGGCATCCTTATCATGAAGACCGTCCAGCCAGCCGTAAATGTACTTGCATTCATCAATTTAGCAAGGCTGCGAATTGTGGGTATGGTCCTTGTCACGTGCGCGCTGGGTTATGTTTTGTCGTATCGCGGCGACTTCGACTGGCTTGTTTTCAACTGTGCTCTGCTTGGAACCGCATTGCTGAGCGCGGGCTCCTGTTCGCTTAACTGCTACATAGAGCGCGATAAAGACGCGCTCATGCCGAGAACCAGCAACCGCCCCATTCCGGCAGGCGTGATCAAGCCGCCGGTCGCTTGTGCCTATGGCGCCCTCCTTATAGTGAGTGGATTTGCCGTCCTCTTAACGAGCGTCAATGTTCTCGCCGCAATTCTCGGACTTTCGGCCGCAATCATCTATTTGGCGCTGTACACCCCGTTGAAGCAAATCACCTGGTTGAACACATCGATCGGCGCAATTCCAGGCGCCATTCCGCCACTAATCGGTTGGGCGGCTGCTCGCGGACAGCTTGATTTTGGTGGCTGGATTCTCTTTGCGATGTTGTTCATCTGGCAGCACACACACTTTTTTCCAATTGCGTGGATGTATCGCAAGGATTACAAAGAAGCTGGATTTCGCATGCTGCCGGCTCTCGAAGCGGAGGGTACCAACACTTTTCGCCTCACCGTTCTCACTGCAATCATTCTTTTGCCGGTTTCTTTCCTTCTCTATGCCGATGGCTTTGCCGGGCCCACGTACTGCATAGCCGCACTTCTGAGCGGAACTCTCTTACTGACAGAGGGGGTGCGACTGGCACTAAAACCCTCTTACGCCGCCGCACAGCGAGTGTTGCGAGTGAGCCTCATTTACCTTCCCGTCATTCTTGCCGCTGTCATGATCGATCGTTACTGCGCGCAAGTCAGTAGTCACTTACAAGCTTGGTTAGGAACGGTGTGGCGATGGAGCTAACGACGACGCACGATGGCAGTATTTTCAACTTCGCTACCGAGCAAGCGCAGGTAATCGGACAACTCGGTTGGGTCGACATATTCGTATGCGGAGTGATCGGGTTGATGGTTGTTGGACTGTTGACTGCGGTTGTGATCAAGTTTCGCGCACGCCCCGGCGACCCGGAGCCGAAGCAGGATCACGGCGACGTCAGATACGAAACGACGTGGACGATTATTCCCGCCCTGGTGTTGCTCGCGATGGGAGTGATGACCGCCATTGTCATGAACAAGGTAAATCCGCCGGTGGGCAACCGCCAACCGGACATCATCGTCAATGCGCATCAATGGTGGTGGGAATACCGCTATCCCAAAACTGGTGTTGTCACTGCAAACGAGCTGTACATGCCCGTCGGCGCCACCACACTGATGGAGATGCAAGCGGCAGACGTGATTCACTCTTTCTGGGTGCCAGAGTTCGGACAAAAGATGGACGCGATACCCGGTCATCCGAACTTCGTCCAGTTCACTCCCACGAAGGAAGGCGAGTATTTGGGCGCTTGCTCTGAGTACTGCGGCGCCGATCACGCCCTTATGCGTATCGTCGTACACGTGGTGTCGCAAGAAAAATTCGACGAGTGGACGAAGAGCCAGCTCAAAGTTCCGACAGCGGCTCAGGATGAAACCACAAAGAAGGGCGAAATTTTATTCGCTTCGGCTACCTGTGTCCAGTGTCATGCCATCGCCGGAACCAGCGCCAAGGCTCTTGTTGGGCCTGATTTGACGCACGTCGCCGATCGAAAAACAATCGGTTCTGGATTGATGGAGAACAATACTGAGAATTTGGCGCGATGGATTTACAACCCACAAACCTTCAAGCCCGGCGCGCACATGCCGAAAATGAATATGACGAACGATGACGCCCATGCCATTGCAGTTTATCTGGAGAGCCTGAAATGACCGAGCAATCGCTCAATCCGAGCCACCACCAAATCAGCACGCTGGCGGACATTCCCGAGTATCGAGGTCTGTGGAGCTGGGTCACCTCGGTCGACCACAAGCAGCTCGGCATTATGTACATCGTCTCCGCACTTTTCTTCTTCATTGTCGGATTGGCACTGGCGTTGGTGATGCGCATTCAATTGGCCGTGCCGATGAACCGTTTTGTTTCGCAAGATTCATACAATGAGATCTTCACCATGCACGGCACGACCATGATCTTTTTGATGGCGATGCCGCTTCTGTTCGGCTTCTCCGTCTATCTGACGCCGCTTATGATCGGCGCCAGAGATATGGCCTATCCGCGTCTCAACGCCATGGGTTATTGGATTTACTTGTTCGGCGCGTTGCTTCTCTACTTCAGTTTTGTCGGCGGTGGCGCACCATCAGCCGGTTGGTTCAGTTATGCACCGCTGACCGAGAAAGGTTTTCTTTTCGATCCAGGAATCACTTACTGGGCTCTCAGCCTGCTGGTAATCGGAATTGGCTCAGTCGCTACCGGCATCAATTTGATCGCCACGATCCTGACGCTCAGAGCACCAGGCATGACATTGCAGCGAGTGCCGCTCTTTGTTTGGATGGTGCTTTTCACCGCCATCCTCGTCGTTCTTTCCTTGCCGGCACTGAACGCCGCCATTGTCATGATTCTCTTCGATCGAGAGTTCAATACTAAATTCTTCGAGCCTGTGCATGGAGGCTCCGCCATACTCTGGCAGAACTACTTCTGGTTTTTCGGACACCCGGAAGTCTATATATTGATTCTGCCGGGCTTCGGAGTAGTGACGGAAGTCATACCGGTGTTCTCGCGCAAAATCATTTACGGTGCCGGTTTTATGGCGGCATCAACAGTGGCGATTACCTTTCTCAGTTTTGGTGTGTGGATGCACCACATGTTCGCCACCGGACTCGGCTTCTCCGTGCTCTATGTTTTCGCACTCTCCAGCTTGCTCATCGCCGTGCCAACCGGCATCAAAGTATGGAACTGGATCGCCACGATGTGGGGTGGCTCGATTCACTTCAACACCGCCATGCTCTTCGCCACTGCGTTCGTCATCCAATTCACCATTGGTGGTCTGAGCGGCGTCACCTTCGCCATGATCCCTCTCGATTGGCAACTGACCGACAGCTATTTTGTCGTGGCGCACATCCACTATGTCCTGCTCGGCGGCATGATGTTCGCGATGATCACAGGCATCTATTATTGGTTTCCCAAAGTAACCGGCAGATTGCTGAATGAAACTCTGGGCAAGTGGCACTTCTGGTTGATGACCATCGGCTTCAACGGCACGTTTTTCGTCATGCACGCACTGGGTGTATTCGGCATGCCAAGACGTGTTTGGACGTACCCCGTCAATCAGCCCATCGTGGCAGCGATGAATCTTTTCTCGACGATTTCGGCCTTCGTTCTGGCAGCCTCCATATTCATCTTCTTCTGGAACCTGGCGTACAGCCTGGCGAAAGGCCAGATCGCCGGAGATAATCCCTGGCAAGGGTGGACGTTGGAGTGGGCGACAAGTTCACCGCCGCCGCCGGAAAATTTTGAAACGTTGCCGCCCGTACGCAGCCGCAGACCGCTATGGGATTTAACCCATCCGGATCAGCAAGATTCTGGAGGGCATCACTGATGGAACGCAACCAGTTAGGCATGATGCTTTTCATTGCATCGGAGTCGATCTTTTTTCTGCTCCTGATTCTCGCCTACGTCACTTTCCACAAGGCAACGGGCGCGCAAGCGGCCGCCGTGCTCGATCCGTACAAGACCGGAGTGTTTTCAATCGCCCTGATTTCCAGCAGTTTGACTTTGTGGTTCGCCGAGGTGGCACGCGAGCGCGGGAGCAAGTGGTTTGCCGGCTGGCTGTTCATGACAATTTTGCTGGGCGGGATTTTCTTGTTCGGACAGGGCACGGAGTACGCGCACCTCTTTCACGAGAACATCACCATCAGCCGAGACCTCTTCGGCAGTACCTTTTTTACACTGACCGGCTTTCACGGTTTTCACGTCTTCTTCGGTCTGCTCCTTTTGACCAGCCTGCTAGGTCTGGCCGTGTGGGGACAAAAACATGAGCCGGCTATGTGCGGCATCAAATCAATCGCGCTCTACTGGCACTTCGTGGATGCAGTGTGGATCGTCATCTTCTCCATCGTCTATCTGTGGAGATTCGTATGACGCCCTGGAAATTATTTTGCACAGCCTGGGAATTTTCGCCGTCAGTCGTCGTCGGCTGTGCGCTGCTCTTGGCGGTGTACTTCTATGCTGAGCGCGGCAAGCCAACGCGCAAGGCGGTCAACTTCACGCTGGGCGTGTTGACGATTTTCTTCGCGCTCGTTTCACCCATTGATACACTCGGTGATGACTATCTTTTTAGCGCGCATATGGTGCAGCACATGATGCTGGGCATGGTGGCACCGGTACTACTGGTGGCAGGCATTCCGGAATCAATGGCACGTGCCTGGCTCAAAGTGCCACTATTGGCAAGACTGGAAAAGATACTGGGCAATCCCTGGTTGGCAGTGATCCTTGCCAATGCAACATTCTGGATCTGGCATCTGCCCGCCCTCTACAACCTGACATTGGAGAATGAAACCGTACACGTAATTGAGCATATGATGTTGATGATCACCGGCACAATGCTGTGGTGGCCGGTGTTCAAGCCAATCGCAGAAGGTCGCCTCAAACCGATGGCAGCGATCGTGTATATGTTCGTGGCTGCCATACCCAGCACCGCATTAGGTATCATCTTCACAATGGCGGATACTCCTTACTATTCGGGTTATGCACATCCGGATGATGATTTGGGAGCGTTGAGAATGATCCGCGAAGATTGGGGACTGTCTCAAATCGCAGACCAGAAGCTAGGCGGCGCCATTATGTGGGAGCCGGCCGGAGCGATTTACTTGTGGGCAATAATGGTAGTGTTGGTGGAATGGTTCAGAGAAGATAACCTGGTGATGGGGAAACCTGAAAATGTCTGAAGAGAATAAAACGATTGCGGAGGCTAGCAGCGGCAAACCGCTTCCGGAGTACATTCCACCTCCGACAGTTTGGCCCGTTACCCTGGCGTTAGGAACAACACTTCTGGCGTTCGGAATCGTTACTTCGTGGGAAATCTCGGCTGTCGGTTTAGCCGTGTTTTTGCTGGGCGCGGCGGGTTGGTTTGGAGATTTGAGACATGACCAATTGCACTAGCGGCTGTGACGGCTGCGGCAAAGAGCCACCAAAAGTGCTTCCCGATTGGAAGAAAGTTTTTGTCAGCCGACAAGAGTTTCTCAAACTCGTCGGATTTGCCGGCGGCGCTCTAATCGGATTGATGTTGGCGATTCCCGGCGTTGCCTTCGTGCTCAACTACCTGTGGGTGCCACTGAAAAAGGAATGGATCGTCATCGGTCCGGTAGAGGACTTTAAGCCGGATCAGACGGTGGACGTGCACTTCGAAGACCCTTACAGTCTCCCCTGGGACGGTGTTGTCGGCAAGAGAACAGCATGGCTGCGCCGCAATTCCGATGACACTTTTTTAGCGTTCGCGCTCAACTGTACCCATCTCGGCTGTCCGGTGAGATGGGAAGCCAAAGCGAGACTCTTTCTGTGTCCATGTCACGGCGGGGTGTACTACGCCAACGGAGACGTGGCCGGCGGGCCGCCACCGTATCCTCTGCATCAATACAAGGTTCGCGTCAGGGAAGGACAAGTCGAAATCCACGTCGGCGAAGTCCTCAACGAGGCATAAGTAAGTGAATATTCTCGACAAGCTGATTGAATGGTTCGACGAGCGAACAGGTTTGAAAAAACCGATCGTCGACATGATGGTGCATCCGGTCCCACGCAACGCCAACTGGATGTACGTCTTAGGCTCGGCCACACTGACCTCACTGGTGGTGCAGCTGGTTACCGGCGTCTGCTTGGCGACACTGTACATTCCATCTGCAAGTGCAGCCCATCAAAGTCTCTGGTACATCACCACTCAAGCACCGTTCGGCAGTTTAGTACGCGGCATTCACTTTTTCGGCGCCTCGTCGATGGTCCTATTTGTAGGCTTGCATGCGCTGCGCGTTTACCTAACCGCATCGTACAAGTTTCCCCGTGAGTTGAATTGGCTCACGGGTGTGATCCTGCTCTTCACCACGGTCGCGATTGCCTTCACGGGACAAGTGTTGCGCTGGGACCAAACTGCCGTCTGGACTGTTGCGGTGGGAGCAGAACAAGCTTTGCGCATGCCCGTGATCGGCAAATATCTAGTTAACGTCTTGATGTCCGGCGGCACTATCAACAGCCAGACCCTGAGCCACTTTTTCGCCCTTCATGTCTTCATATTTCCAGCCGTTCTTTTGAGTGTTCTTGGACTGCATCTCTGGCTGGTTCTCTATAACGGAATATCCGAGCCGCCAGTGACCGGCAAACCAGTCGACCCAAAAACATACAAGAAGGAGTACCACGAGCTGGTGACGACGACTGGCAAGCCGTTCTGGCCGGACGCCGCCTGGCGTGACGTCGTGTTCAGCACGGCATTAGTGAGCGTTATCGTCGCGCTCGCCATTTTCATCGGTCCGCCACACATCGAAAAACCGCCCGATCCGTCCATCGTTAATGCCATGCCGAAGCCTGATTGGTACTTGCTCTGGTACTTTTCACTTCTGGCGATTACACCGCACCGTGCCGAAGATTATTTGATCATTCTTGGACCTCTGCTGGCGATTATCGGGTTGTTGATTGTTCCATTCATAAACAACAAGGGTGAGCGCAGCGTCAAACGCAGACCATGGGCGATTGCTTACGTCGTATTGATCTCGACTTTTATCGGCACGCTTCTGGTCGAAGGCTTTCGCGAACCGTGGACGCCGGCATTCTCCGCCGTTCCACTACCCAAAGAGATCATTGGTGCAGACAGCGGTCCTGTCTATGACGGCGCGCAGGTCTTCAACGAGCGAGGCTGCCTCTACTGCCACATGATCTCGGGGCATGGCGGCGAGAGAGGACCTGACCTCACAGACGTCGGAGATCGATTGACTCACGATCAAATTGTCATCCGCATCGTCAATGGCGGCTACAACATGCCGGGATACGCAGGCAACATCTCGCCGAAAGACCTGGCTTCTATCACCACGTTTTTGGAAAGCCGAAAAGTGTACATGCAGAAGTAGGTTGAGGTAGTCGCTGCTACCGATTACTCGCCCACCACGCGCATTCAATCGGTGGGAGCGATATTTTCGTGCCAGTTTCAATCGCTGCTACCGATTACTCGCCCACCGTGCCCAGCGGTTTCGACCTAGTTGGGGCATCGATCTCTCCGCATGCTTTTTTAGGGTACCTAAAATCCGGCGACATCGATATCACATGCAGTGCGCCGTTCTGGCGGTTTCATCCAATCAATTATTAACCGAATTTAATCAACCTGAAGGAAAGGGTGTCCGAAATGGCTTTAATCATTCGGAGAGTGGATAATCGTTGTTACGGAACCGCATGAAGGTTCGCAAGATTCCCAGCCAATGAGGTTTTAGTATGCTCGAAGAGCTGTTTGAATCACTGACCGGACCGGTTGGTCTGGGAGTTCTATTGCTGATGGCGTTTCCCGGCGGGCGGCAAGCCGCGAGGTCAAGCGTCAAATTCTTGATGAGAACGGGTATGGAGATTGGTGACTATCTGGGAGAGATAAAAGAAGAGGTGCAAGCCGAGCGCAATTTCTATGCCAAAGGACAGATCACCGATACGGCAAAATCCAGATAGTTGACCATATTAAAGGAGAGAACTATGGCCATTAAAATGACGCTGGCTGAAGCCATTAAAGAGGCGCTGCAAGACGACAATAAGATCTCTAAGTACGAAGCCAAAGTCATTCACGAACTGGTGGCAGCGGCCGGACATCTCAATGCAAAAGAGCGGGACCAGCTTCGCCATGCCCTGCAGAATGACCACTTCGATGACGAAGCGTATCAACTTCTTTCTGACCTTCTCATGAAAGAAGATCTGCAGGCGAAGCACAAGCCATAGGCTGAAGCAAAGCCAAGCACATCTATGAGGCGCGACGGTTTTTTCGTTGCGCCTTTGTTTTCAGGTAATAGGCAAGCGAGAGGACACTGCCCATCGCTACCGCGAGCAGCGGCTTGTGCGTAGCCAACCAGAGTTGCTCACTTTTATACGTGGCGCGAGAGTCGAAATCTCCGTGCGCACCATGATCTCCGGCCACTGCTTGATACAAATTGTCAAGGCGATCCGTGGCTACCGGCTCATCTGTTTGTTGAGCGGCGTATCCGGTTTTCGACAGGTATCGATCTAGATAACCCGGGAAAAGTTTTTCGCCAAGCACGGCCTCAAGAGTTGGATAACCAACTTTCAACTCGCGCGGAGCGTGCTCGGCAGCCCACACTACAGCGCGGGCTCCTACTTCAGGTTGGTAGATAGGAGGCACCGGTTGAGGCTTATTCGGAAGTCTGCTCTTTACCCAACTGAATTGCGGCGTATTTAAAGCGGGCATGTGCACCATGGTCACTTTGACCTTGCTGCGATCATGCAGCAGCTCACACCGGAGCGACTCGGTAAAACCTTTGATAGCGTGTTTGGCTGCGCAGTAAGCTGACTGCAACGGAATGGCCCGATACGCCAACGCCGATCCAACCTGGACGATCACGCCTTCATTACGCGAGAGCATTCGCTTCAAGGCCGACAGTGTGCCATGTACATAACCTAAATAAGTAACATCGGTGACTCGCTTAAACTCAGCCGCGTTCATCTCCTTGACTGGCGAAAAGACTGATACCATCGCGTTATTGACCCAGACATCGATAGGACCCAATGTCTCTTCCACCTGAGTGGCTGCAGCTTCAACTGCATCTGCATCAGCAACATCGAGCGGTAAAACTAGCGCCGTTCCGCCCAGATCTTGCACTTCTCGAGCCGCCGCTCGCAGTCCATCTTCGTCTCGCGCAATCAATCCGATTTTGACACCGGGCCTGGCAAACTCATGCACGATCGCTCGGCCCAGTCCCGCTGACGCTCCAGTCACCACGATCACTCTTTGATGCTTCATTTTTTAGAGACTCCTCCACCCTGCTTTTACTATTGATCGGAATCTGCTACAGAAGTTCCAAGAAAACCGCAACGGTCGAGGCAAGAACAACTATTGTTCAGTGTGCAGACAGCCAAAAATAATGTAGCATTATAATCTACAGGGCAAAACAGCGACATTGGTGGAGCACATCGCCGGTAACACAGCAATATTTCCGCGGAACCTATTGCCTCTGCCCTCGTCGCGACCATTAGCTGCATTGCTCCGGAGGTCCTCATGAAAAAGAATGCGTCTGACGTTTTAGTGGAAACCATTATGGGTTGGGGAGTTGATACCGTATTTGGTTTGCCCGGAGATGGTATCAATGGCATCATCGAGGCGCTGAGGACACGGCAGGACAAAATCAAATTCATACAGGTACGACACGAAGAGTCGGCAGCATTCATGGCGTGCGCCTACGCCAAATACACTGGTAAATTGGGATGCTGTCTGGCGACATCAGGACCTGGTGGTATTCATCTTCTCAATGGACTGTACGACGCAAAAATGGATCAGGCGCCGGTGCTGGCAATTACCGGTCAAACTTTTTCTGACTTAAAAGGATCGAACTTCCAGCAGGAAGTAAACATGACACAGTTATTCTCCGACGTTGCCTGCTACAACCAGGAAGTGATCAACCCGAGTGCCATTCAAATGCTCGCCAATGAGGCCTGCAGACGTGCTCTCAATCATCGCGGCGTAGCCCACTTGACCTTCCCCGTCGATTATCAGGAGAAGCCGTTCGAAGAGAAAAAGGGCAGTATGCACAAAGTCCCTGGTTCTACGAACGCAAAATGGACGGCACCAACTGCGGTGCCAGAGAAGCATGAGCTGGAAAAAGCCGCCGCAATACTCAACAGCTGTAAACGCCCGGTGATTTTAGTCGGTGCTGGAGCAAAGCAGGCTGGAGCCGATGTCATCGAGCTGGCAGAGAAGCTGGGCGCGCCTGTCGTGAAAGCGCTTCTGGGCAAAGAGGTAGTACCCGATGACCATCCGCTCACAACCGGCGGTTTAGGTTTACTCGGAACGACGCCCAGTCAGGAGGCGATGGAGCAATGCGATGCATTGCTGATGATCGGCACATCATTTCCCTACACGGAATTTCTGCCAAAGCCGGGACAAGCTCGCGCCGTACAAATCGATGACAAGGCCGACCGAATTGGTTTGCGCTACGCCATCGAAGTCGGCCTCGTTGGCAATGCGAAACGTACGATTGACGCACTGCTTCCGTTGATTGAGAAACGCGAAGATCGTTCATTCCTCCAGAAGGCACAAGAAGGAATGGTGAAATGGTGGGATTTAATGAAGACACGTGCCGAGAGAGAAGAGGTCCCGATCAAACCACAGTCAGTTGCCTGGCATTTATCGGATTTGTTGGATAGCGACGCGATCGTATCCGGCGACTCCGGAACAAACACAACCTGGATCGCGCGCTATTTCAAAATAAAGGGCAGCCAAAAATTCAGTTGCTCAGGCACTTTAGCCACGATGGCTCCTGGCTTGCCGTATGCCATTGCTGCCAAAGTGGCATTTCCCGAACGGCAGTCAGTGGCGTTCGTCGGCGACGGTGGATTTACGATGCTCATGGGCGACTTCGCCACCGCGTGCAAATACAACCTGCCAATCGTCGTAGTCATTATCAAAAACGACACCCTCGGTCAGATCAAATGGGAGCAGATCGTCTTCTTAGGCAACCCTGAGTACGCCGTCGACTTGCACCCGATTGATTTCGCTAAATTCGCCGAGGCCTGCGGCGGCATCGGTATCCGCGTGGTCAAACCCGCAGAGCTCAAACCAGCACTGCAATCAGCACTCCAATCCGGTCGTCCTACAGTTGTGGAAGTAGTGGTCGATCCGTACGAGCCGCCCATGCCATCCAAGGTGGAAGTCAAACAAGCAACAAAATTCGCTGAAGCCCTGGCGAAAGGTCAACCCGATGGCAAGCAGATAGCGACAACGCTGTTTCGCGACAAACTCAACGAACTGATTTAGGTGGTGTTTGACATGAGCCGCACCCCCTACATTGAACATATAGAGGTTCGACTGTTCAGCATCCCAGTCGAACCTCCTCGTGGCGATGCCATGCAAAAATTCAGCGCGCAAGAGCTTCCCACTGTCTGGATCACTGACGCAAACGGTTTGACCGGGATGGGCTTCGGTTATACCATCGGCAGCGGCGGCTCCACGATCAAACACTTTATCGAGCACGAACTATCGCCTCGACTGATAGGCAAAGATGCAAGCAATCCGGTTGAGCTGAACGATTTTCTTATAAAATCCGTTCATGCCCTCACACCGGGTTGCATCGCTTCGGTAGGTTTTGCCGCTGTCGATGTGGCCCTCTGGGATCTGGCTGCCAAACGGGCTCATCTGCCTCTCTATAAGCTGCTGGGCGGGGCGAAGTCAAAGGTTCTCGCTTACAACACGCATGTAGGTTGGCTGAATCGACCGCTCGATGAACTGATAAGCAAATGCGATGAAGCAGTACGAAAGGACGGCTTCAAGGCATTGAAATTGAAGGTGGGTAAACCGACTGCCGAAGAAGATATCGAACGCGTAGGCAAAGTGCGCAAAAAAGTTGGACCCGGAGTTCAACTAATGGTAGATGCAAATCAATCGTGGACGTTGGCGGAAGCCGGCCAGCGCGCACGAACTCTCGAGCCGTATGACATAGTCTGGCTGGAGGAGCCGCTGGCGGCAACGAATGTCGAGCAATATGCGCAGTTGAAAGATCGAACCATCATTCCACTAGCTGGCGGAGAAAGCATTTATGATATCCAGCAGTTTTTTCAGTACGCTAAGCAAAATGCTTTTGGCGTAATGCAGCCAGACGTGGCGCGAATCGGAGGGATCACCAACGCTATGCGCGTCTGCCATCTCGCCCAGTGCGCAGGATTGGATGTTTCTCCGCACGTGTCGCCGGAGCTCAGTGTCACTGTGGCTCTGGCAGTCAGCAACAGTATGTTCATTGAATTTATACCGCAGACCGAACCGATTTTGAAACAACCCATCAACATGGCAGATGGGTACGCGCTGCCATATGACGCTGATGGTCATGGCATCGAATTTGACCAGGAAGCAATGTCGAAATTTGAAATAACCGACAGTTCGCCTAAGCCAGCAAGCAGGAAACAAAATGACAAAGGACAAGCCGCCTAACTCTCGACCAGCGCAGACAGTCGTCAACACTAACGGAGATGGCGTACTGAAGCCGTCCGTCGAGGGACGCGCCACTTTAGACGCCTTATTGAAAGATGGGGTGAAGCCGAGCGCTACCATCAGTCCGCAGAAATATTCTGAGGCGGAGGAGATAGAGAAAGAGCTGAAGGCATTGGTGCACGGTGAGGTGAGATTTGCACCTGGCGATAGAGCATTGTATGCGACGGATGCATCAAATTACAGACAGGTGCCGATCGGCGTGGTGCTACCGCAATCAGCGAAAGACATCGAAACAACGTTGTCCGTGATGCGCAAGCACTCCATCCCAGTTCTTTCGCGAGGTGGCGGCACGAGTTTGGCAGGACAGTGCTGCAACGTCGCTGTCGTCATGGACATGTCCAAATACTATAACCGCATTATCGAACTCAACGTCGAGGAGAAATATGCGGTGATACAACCAGGATTGGTCCTCGATGTTCTGCGCAACGAAGCGGAAAAGCACCACCTGACGTTCGCGCCAGATCCGTCAACGCACAATCATTGCACTCTCGGCGGCATGATCGGCAACAACTCGTGTGGCACGCACTCAGTAATGGGTGGAACGACTTCCGACAATCTTATGGAGATGGACATCGTTTTATACGACGGCACCAAGATGCGCGTTGGAGAGACAAGCGACGAGCAGTTTCAACAATATATTGCAGAAGGTGGGCGCAAGGGCGACATCTACAAGGCGCTGTATCAGTTCAGAGAAAAGTATGCCGACCTGATTCGCACCCGGTTCCCCAAGTTGAAACGACGTGTGTCCGGCTACAACTTGCCTGCTCTTTTGCCGGAGAACGGTTGCAACATCGCCAAGGTATTGTGCGGCTCGGAGAGTACACTGGTCACTGTTACTCAAGCCAAGTTGCGGCTGATCCCAAGCCCGCCCAAACGGGCGGTACTCGTGCTCGGGTACGAAGATGTTTTTAGCGCAGGCGATCACGTTCCTGAAATTATGGAATTCGGTCCTATCGCGCTGGAGGGCCTCGATGACCTGCTGATCAATTTCATGAGGGAGAAACATCTGCACCCTGATTATGCCAAATTAGTGCCGAAAGGTGCCGGCTGGTTGGTGGCGGAGTTTGGCGGACAAACACAGGAAGAAGCAGACGGTAAAGCCAAGCGAGCGATGGAAAAGCTGAAAACCGTAAATAATCCTCCATCAATGAAAATGTACGATGACAAACTCGAGGAGCAGCATATCTGGAAAGTGCGCGAGTCCGGTCTAGGCGCAACTGCCCGCGTACCGGGACAGCGAGACACCTGGGAGGGTTGGGAAGATTCGGCGGTTCCACCGGAGCGATTAGGGATGTACTTGCGTGAGTTGCGTTTGCTGCTCAACAAATATGACTACAAGCCGGTTGCGCTCTACGGGCACTTTGGCCAAGGTTGTGTGCACTGCCGCATTCCTTTTGATCTCAAAACCACAGACGGTGTCAAAGCCTGGCGAAGTTTTCTGAATGAAGCAGCAGAACTCGTAGTGAGAATGGACGGTTCAATCTCGGGCGAGCACGGTGACGGTCAATCCAAGGCAAATCTTCTGCCCATCATGTTCGGCGACGAGATGATCAAAGCGTTCGAGGAGTTTAAAGAGATCTGGGATCCGGAATGGAAGATGAATCCCGGTAAAATCGTCAAGCCCAATGCCATCTCTTCTAATCTCAGGTTGGGGCCGGCCTACAGCCCGTGGGCACCGGAAACGCACTTCAATTTCCTCGACGACGATAACAGCTTGCCTCGCGCCACGAGCAGATGTGTCGGGGTGGGTGAATGTCGCAGAGAAGAGGGCGGCACGATGTGCCCGAGCTACATGGCGACGCGAGAGGAGATGCATTCGACAAGAGGACGCGCGCATCTTCTGTTTGAAATGATGCAGGGCGAAATAATTCAAGATGGTTGGCGAGATGAAACGGTAAAAGAGGCGCTTGACCTATGTTTGGCCTGTAAGGGGTGTAAGAGCGACTGCCCAATGAATGTTGATATGGCTACGCTCAAAGCCGAGTTTCTCTCACACTATTACGATAAGCGCCTGCGTCCGCGACATGCATATGCATTTGGATTGATTCACATCTGGGCGCGCTTCGCATCAAAAATCCCCAATATCGTCAACTTTCTCACGCAGACTCCAGGGCTATCGGCGCTGGCAAAATTCGCTGCCGGAGCCGAACCAAGCAGGAAGATCCCCGCGTTCGCGCCGGAAACGTTCAAGCAGTGGTTTGCTAATCGCGCTCCGCGCAATATCGGAAAACCGGACATTGTCTTATTTCCGGACACATTCAACGATCACTTTCATCCAGACACGGCCAGGGCAGCCGTCGAGATCCTGGAAGATGCCGGATTTCACGTCATTGTACCGCGACCAGATATGTGTTGTGGGCGACCGCTTTATGATTACGGCATGGTGCCTGAGGCAAAACGTTGGTTGAAAAACGCCATCGATGTGCTCAAACCGTACACGGAAGCAGGTCTGTCGATCGTCTTTTTAGAGCCCAGTTGTTTGGCCGTTTTCCGCGACGAAATGCGCCTTCTATTGCCGGCCGATGAAGACGCTAAGCGGCTAAAAGACCAGACATTTCCGCTGAGCGATTTTTTCGCTACCAAAGTGAAGGATTTCGAGTTTCCCAAACTCAATCGCAAGGTGATGCTGCAGATTCATTGCCACCACAAATCTGTGTACAGCCAGGACGATCAGCAAAAGCTGTTCAAGAAATTGAATGCCGAGGTAGAAATGCCAGAGCCAGGCTGTTGTGGAATGGCTGGGGCATTTGGTTTTGAAGAAGGCAGACATTACGACGTCTCGGAAAAAATCGGTGAGCAGCGTTTGCTGCCGGCAGTTCGCAACGCTTCTGATTCACAGCTGATTGTGGCCGACGGGTTTAGTTGTAGGGAGCAGATTCAACAAGGAAGCAATCGGCAGGCACTGCACTGCGCGGAAGCGTTAAAATTGGCGAAGAGTAACGTAGATCCAAACCAGCCATTTCCAGAGCGGGTCGTGAAAAAACCGGCGCAATTTCAACCGACGCCAACCGAACTTGCGGTAGCGGGCGCCGTTGCCACAGGTGCCCTGGCAATCGTGTCATGGTTGACTCTCAAACAACGGAGATGGAATTCACCAGATGAGCTTGATTGAAATCAGACCTCATCATCGTCTGACCTACGTATCCAGAGGCGGCTCCGTCCTTTGCCTCAACAGCGACGGATTTATTGAAGAGGACACGCAAGGGTTTTATGTGTTGCAAGCGCGAATTCTTTCGAGACTGCGCTTTCTCATTGACGGAAATCCGTGTCAACTGGTAACTGGTTCCAACGTCGAACAGAATACATGGTTGGGCTATTACATGCAGCCGCAGAAGCTGTTCAATCAATTCTCTCTGATAGACGCGGCAGAGCAAACTATCGAACTCAAGTTAAATATAACTATCGGCGCCGGCATGCACCTGGACATGCAGCTAAGCAATTTCAGCCAGTGGCGATCAGACTTTCATTTCGGAGTCGAGCTCGATGCCGATTTCGCGGACCTGGGATATTACACGGTGGCGCCGGGAATGCTCGTAGCGAGCAGCTGGGACAACGATAACAGCACGGTTTTCTTCAACGCCCGCGCAGAACATCACTTTCACTATCCTGGATATGAAGGCGATGCGCTTTTTCAACGTTCGTGCATGATTCAAAGCTGCCATTCAAGCGAAAAACCGGAGCGCACCGCTTATGGTATCGGTTTCCAAATAGGATTGAATCCGGCTGAATCCTGGAGCAGCTGTCTGAACATCTCCTGCAAGGATCGCGGAGTGGTTCACCGGGCGCCCGCGCACGGCTCGGTCGCAAAGCAAGTCGATGGTACGGAAGTGACAGTTCCAAGTACGTTCGCACACGGGCAGGTGTTGATGCAGGCTTTCCGGCGCTCCGAACACGATCTCGTCGCGCTCGAGATGGGCACCACCGACTCAGAGCCGGCAAACACGGAAGAGTCCAATAGCGTTGTCATAGCAGGCATACCCAAATATACTTCCCTCTTCGGCAGAGACTGTCTGAAATCCAGCTGGCAGTCTTCTCTTGTCGGTTTCGATCGGATGAAAGACAGTTTGCGAGCGCTGGCAGCATACCAAGGAACCGAGTGGAACGACTGGACAGATGAGCGACCAGGCAGAATGCCGCATGAAATTCAAACCGGACCGCTTTCTGCTCTCAGGTATAAACCTTCATTTCGCAACTATGGCACAGTCACGGCATCCGCGGTTTTCTGCATTGTGCTGACGGAGATGTGGCGCTGGTCCGGGGATGAAGCCCTCGCGAAAAAGCTGCTCCCCAACGCCATGAAAGCTATGGCCGATATCGATAAATACGATGAGTTGAAAGACACTGGCATTTACGGATATCAAACCCGATCACCTCAAGGAGTGCGCAATCAGGGCTGGAAAGACTCACCCGGAGCGATTGTCTACCCAGATGGCAGTCAAGTCGAGCCGCCCATCGCCACATGCGAACAACAAGGCTATGTCTACCGAGCCAAGCTTAACCTGGCCGAGTTGTTGGATTGGTTTGGTCATAAAACTGAGGCCAGCCGGCTGCGCAAACAAGCTTATGAATTGAAACAACGGTTCAACGAACGCTTTTGGATGACCGATGAAAATTATTTTGCACTTGGTTTAGATCCGGAGCTCGAGCAAATTGGCTCAGTAGCATCAGATCCCGGACACTGTCTGGCCACCGGAATTGTGGATGAGTCGCTGGCGCCCCTGGTTGTGCAAAAATTGATGTCACCTCAGCTATTCAGCGGTTGGGGCATTCGCACTCTCTCAACCGATAACCCTGCATATAACCCCTGGAGTTATCATCGCGGCTCTGTCTGGCCCGTCGAACAAGCCACATTTAGCCTGGGGTTCAAACGGTACGATCAACGCCAGTCCGCATTGAAGCTTATCGAAGCACAATTAGATGCACTGCAGCTGTTTCCTCATAGCAGATTTCCTGAACTGTTCAGTGGTCATAAGCGTGATGACGAACATCCGTTTCCCGGCATCTATCCGGAAGCATGTTGGCCGCAAGCTTGGTCAGCGTCGGCTCCAGTTATGCTCCTGCACGTTCTGTTAGGAACGTACGCATACGCTCCCAAGCATCAGCTTTACGTGGATCCCTGCCTGCCTGAATGGTTGCCGGAGATAGTTATGCGAAAGCTTCGCATCGGCACAGCTATCGTTTCCCTGCGTATACACCAAACTGCCGATGGCTGCAAAGTCGACGTGCTGGACCTGGAAGGAAAGCTGCAAGTCATTCACAAACCACTCGTGTGGGCTGATATCACCAGCATTGATGGTGTAAATGCAGCCTGATCAACTGATGCTGTCTTTCAGAAATACCGAGATAGACTGAAAGTCCCCAGATAAGTGCGCGCCGGCTCAGGCTGCCAGTGTGGTTGAAAAACTGCAGTTATCTCCTTACCGCCGTTTAGCTCCGGTGCTGATTGCCACCCCGACGGCAAGATCGAGTCCGTCTGTCCGTGCGGCAATGGTGCCAATTGGAGCGCCTGAGCGATAGACTCTTCCATAGCATTGCTGCAGTTGGACATTTTATCCAGAGCAGGTGTTCCATCACCGGCAATATGAAATTGCACTACGACTGGAGTTTGCACCTCGGCCGGCGGAAACCACGCTGACTCGATGGCGGCACGAGTACTAGCGAGGCGAGGATTTTCGCCGTTCATGTCAGGATTTTTAAGATCTGGTCCCCAAAAGTAATCAGAGGTGCTCAAATGCGCCTTCGCTTCGACGGCATCAAAGAGGTCGTACCGCCCCCCGCGGATTAACGCTTGCTCGTACAAAACGAGGCACAGCCGGCGCAGGTGCGGGCGCAAGTTGGAACTATAAACAGGACCCTGATAATTTGCATGCTGAATGCATTCAGCATCACAGAATCTGGATCCGACGCAATGATTGCTTCGGTTTGAGCGAGTGAACATTCGTTTTAGCACTTGATCGGTCGTGTACGACTGGTCTTTTTCTACATCAAAAATGGTGCCGTTGGTACTGCCACTTAGCATTGGCATTCCGTCAGGTGTTAGATAAACCTGCGCAGCTCGTTGCAGCCAGGGCTCAGCTTTATCCCAGGCGCCCAGTTTACAAAAGTAGAGTCCAACCTGTGTCCAAGCATCAGGGTCATCTACTTTACTCCCATAGTCGAGCATGAACTTTTCGTCTACCCAATCGACATAAGTTTCAGTTGCCAGTGTGGCGAAGTTTGCCTTGCACCACTCCTCGTTGCCCACATCGAACTTGTGAGCGTAAGCGGCAGCTGCTTGTTTAAACTTCACACCCGCCTCGGGCAAGCGACCCTGGAGGTAGTACGACATGGCGCGGCCGTACAAAGCGTCCGCAGCGTCGACGCTATCTGTTGGAGCGTATTGCGCGTAGAGCTCTTGTGCTTTTGCAAAATTTCTCTCCGCGTCGAAATATTCAGTTCGATCGTACTGCGCGTGCGCTACATCAAAATAGCAGTTGGCTTCGTACAGCTTCTTGTTTGAGTATGTGGCAGCCCGCAGGTGTTCTATTACCTTCTTCATCGCATCCGGACGGTCGATGTCCGAGACGAAGCCGTCCGACGCGAGCAGATGCAAACCGGCCGCTTTCCTGATATCAGTGTCTTTCATTTTTGCGCCGGCGAGCAGAAGAGACCTCTCGTTCCAACGCAATTCAGCCTCGGTCTTGCTGTTGAGCACCTTCGACGCTGCTGCGTCCCAACTCGAATCAGGCGATTTGTCGCAGTCAGTCACGACTTCCCCAGGAAAACGAATGGCGAGGTCCTCCGCCATTTCATACAAGGCATCTTGAACCTGATACTTAGCGGGACGATTGTGACATCGTTGCGCCATCTGCACGCAAGCTTTTAGCAGTATGTACCGATCATCGTGACTGAACTTATCAGGCACAGAGACGCGGGTCGTTCGGCTCTGGCTCATTGCCAGTACCGTCTTTGCCAGATAATCTCGCGCCTCGGCATCGAGGGCAAGCTCTTCCTCCAGGCTCGTCGCTGTCGGCTGATTTGCATGACCCAAGAAAAATCCTGTCAGACTGGAAAACGGCATAATTAGTTCGAATGTTGGGTCGAGGGACTCCGCCTTCTGAACTTCAAACCATTCATGCGTTCCTAATCTGGCTGAAGCAAAACTGGCAAGCGCATCCTCAGGCCGGTTGGTGGCCAGATAGGCTTTACCAAGACACAAAGACGCTTTGATATCGCTGGGATTGTTCGCAAGATATTTTTTCAGTCCGATGATTGCATCGTGGTAGTTGTGGGAGAGGTAGAGAGCCTCTAACTTCTCCCGGGGGCTCTCGTCAAAATCAAACAAAAGCTGTCTAGGGGATAAAGGCAGGGGGCCCAAAGAAGAGTTGATAAATACGACAGGGGACGATTGAGAATTGACGGTGGACGGTTCAAATCTACCCAAGGCTCCGGCAAGGTTTGGCTCGACCGTTCCCATACTTCGCGTGACGGCGATAATCGCAGGCACTATAGTGAGCGCCACCAAACCCATAAAGTGGGCGCTTTCAAAATGATACGCCGCCAGCAAGTTGTGCGGTTTGTTTCGTAGTTGTTCCTCGGTCTTGGCTGAACTTTCCCCGAACGGTGCAGCGCTCCTGGCTCTGCTCGCAGAGGCAAACTCTTTCAGGCTATCACCTAGCTCTTTGTAGCTGCGCGCCTGCGCCAAGTAGATCCGAGCAAGCGTGCGATGCTCGTTACCAAAAACAACGGCACCAAGTGCGGCAGCACGTTGCAAGAGCCAGAGAGCAGATTGATGTTTACCCTGCTCCTGCAAGCTGAGCGCGTCCAGTAAAAGCATTTCCGGAACGTTCGCAAGCACACATAAAGCCGCAGTAGCAATGCCGATGATGAGAAGCCCCTGCGGATCAGACAGTAAATGCATACAACCAGCGACGGAGTACAGCACAGCAAGTGCAAGGAAAATTCTCATGATTTGGCCCTGGTAACTACAAAGCGAGATTTAGATCGGCATGATTCCGAGCCGCTTCTTTCCACATCACAGCGACAAGCGACTTTCTTGATTCATCTAATACCTTACGGCGATTTAGATCGTTGTCAAGAAAGATTAGGGTTTATCCCAGTGTTTTCGAATTCGCAGTATTTATTGCCCGATCACATTAACCGATAGCGCAATGCCGGCTCGTGGCACGTTCAGGTCACGGGTCACTGCCCGCGGGCTCGATTTTCAGGCCGCGACGTCGTCTTCCCAGGTCAGAGGAGGAGACGAATAACAATGCCATATTCATCTATAGATCAACTGCCGGACCACGTGCGCAATCACCTGCCGCCTCATGCTCAGCACATATTTGTCGAAGCGTTCAACGACGCTTATGCGAAGCTAGAACCAGGCGACGACGAAGTGCCCGCCTTCAAGATCGGCTGGGCCGCTGTGAAAAAGACCTATGAGAAGCGCGACGGCAAGTGGCAAAAGAAAGTATCCAAACGAAGTCACTAAGCTCTCAGCGTATGAACAAGCGAAACCTGGACCTGCACGGTTTTGTGCCCGACACGGCTGACGTTGCGCTTTTGCTTATCGATGTCATCAATGACATGGACTTCCCGGAAGCCGACGATCTGTTAAAAGCCGCTCTGCCAATGGCGCACAAGATAAAGGCACTGAAAAAGTACTGTCGCGAGCAAAAGATTCCCGCAGTCTATCTGAACGACAATTTTGGCGTCTGGCGGTCGGACTTCAAAACCGTACTGCAACATTGTCTCAGCGCCGAAAGCAAAGGGCGTGAGATAGTCGAGCTGCTTCATCCGGATGATAACGACTACTTCGTTTTGAAGCCCAAGCACTCGGGATTTTTTTCCACCACACTGGGCGTGCTCCTCGATCATCTGCAGTGTCATACGCTGATTGTGACGGGCGTTGCAGGCAATATCTGCGTCCTTTTCACCGCCAACGACGCCTATATGCGGGACTTCAAACTATTGGTTCCATCAGATTGCATCGCCTCTAACACCGAAGAGGAGAATCACCACGCATTGATGCAAATGCAGAAGGTTCTCAAGGCGGATATTGCCACGTCAGAAGAGCTGATTCAGCAAGGCAAATTGAGTCCTCGCTCAGACGTCGCCCAAGATCCGCTCGAGGGCAGCTAATCTTCGACTTTCTCTCGATCAGACTTGGACAAGCCCATCTCGATTTTGCGAACGACATTTTCCTGCTGAAACTTCCAGTAGATGTCGAAGCCGACGTAGGCGAGAGCGAAGGCGCTTTCACCTGCGAACAGAGCGCCTTCGGTCAAGGCTTTGAACGCAGCGAACCCGAGAAAGAAAAATGGAATACTCTTATTAACCCAGGGGTCGCCAACCGCTTTGGCTATTTCCGCATCAACCTCGTCCGACCATCGTTCGAACTCAGGAAATTGTTTACTGAGATGGCTGCCGAGCTTCGTTACGGCTTGATGATCGTCGATATGCTCGATAATTAGCGAGGTGCCCCTGATCGTTACCTTTTTCACTTCGGGCGAGACTTTCAAGTCTTGCACCAGACCTTTAGCTTCAGCGTCCGACAGCGCCTCGGTCATGCGAATGCGTATACGTCCGGGTACTTTATGCGCCACCGTCGCTTGCCCTTTTCGGCCATTGCTGCGCGGACTTCGTTTTTTCTGCGTGGGCATACCGTGCACTCCTCTTGCCTGGTCAGTGTTCAAACGCGGTCTCATCCGATGACTGCTACGGGCGGAATTTGTTTCTCAGCTGATGCGGTCTATTTTCACAAAAGCGCAAATAGGTGGAACCTGGGTGGATAGTTGCGCAGTCATAAAGTGTACTACGTCCAATATTGAAGAGTTCGTCATGGCAAAAACTGCACACTGCCCGAGCTGGCTAAAATTTCTCAAGCCGAAAACCGATTTTTTCGCTCTGCTGCGCGAGCAGGCAGAATCGACCGTTGAGGGTCTGCGCGGGTTGCAGACCTACATCGCAAGCGGGTCGGAGGCTGGGTGCAAGGCTGTACATGAGATGGAGCACAAGGCCGACGATCAGAAGCTAGAGTTGCAGAAGCAGCTCAAAGACAACTTTGTCACTCCCTTTGACCGAGAGGAGATCTACGACTTATCATCGCTGTTGGATTTGGTGCTTAACGCCGCTAAACGAACGGTAAAAGATATCGAATTTACCAAAGAGCGCTTGCAGAACAAATATTTAGAGCAGATGTCCGACCTGGTGGTAGCCGGTGCGCAGGACGTGCTCGACGCATTTAAAAATCTGAATCAGGACCTTTCAAAATCGCAAGAATGCGCCCACAAAGCACGCAAGACAGAGCCGCACGTTTACAACATCTATCGCGAGGCCCTGGCAGAGCTGGTGCAAGAAAGCGATTCTACGAGGCGCGTGCAAACGAAACACTTCTATGACTGCATCGCAGTAATCGCGGAGCGAATCGAGAGACTTGGAGAGAAGCTCCTGCACATAAGCATCAAACTCGGCTAGTAAAGTCGCAGCGACATCAAATGATTTTTTGAATCCACTGAAACAACATGGCGTGAAACAGCAACGCCATCAGTGCCGAGCCGGGTATGGTAGTGATCCATGAAATCAATATGTCCTTGATCACCAACCAATGTATTCCTCTGTGTCGTTCAGCAGCGCCGGTTCCCATGATCGACGACGCCACTACCTGCGATGCTGATACCGGACCACCAACGGCGGAGTTGGCTACCAGTATTGAGGCAGCGGAAAGTTCAGCCACACAAGCGTGCATGGGCTTCAAATCGTAGACTTTGTATGCCAGTTCTTTGACGACTCCCCGATTGAGCCAGAAGGCGCCCAATCCCATAACAAATCCGATGAGAAGTCTCACCCAGAGAGGAATTACGTTGTTTTCGGAAAGACCGGCAGCGTTCAAAGCCAGAACAAGCAAACCCATTGTCTTCTGGGTGTCGTTTTGCCCGTCGCCAAAAGCTAGAGCGGCTGTACATATCCACTGTCCGTGTTTGAATGCAGGCTCGACCTTTGTCGACACCCGCAGGCACGCTATCAAGACGATGCAGAACAAGATGTAGGCGAGAGCAAAGCCAAGCAACGGAGAAGCGACAAGACTGACCATGGCGCCAATAGCGCCTTTGGGATGCACGGGATCGAATTCCCCCATCTGCACATGTTGAAACGACCAGTCGCCGGCGAACAGAGCGCCGATCATACCGCCCAAGAGCGCGTGCGTGGAGCTAGATGGAATCTTGAATCGGCGAGAAAGTGCATTCCAGCAGATTGCCGCAAGCAGCGCCGATGAAAGTAATGGCAGTAGGCTTGGCTCGATCGGCCAGGATGATAGCGACCTCACCACATCCGCCACGGCGGAGCCACCAAATACGGTGCCAAGAAATTCGCAGACGAATATTAGTAAGATGGCGCGCTTTTTGTCAAGACAGTGGCTGCCAATTCCGGCAGCAGCCACTGCGCTCGAATGCTGTACACCATTTGACCAGGTAAATATGATGGACAAAAGGAATACAACTGCGACCATCAACCAAACAAGCATTCGCTACCCTACCGGTTGGTCGCCACTTGTTGCGTCTAGGCAGCGGCCTTAGCCTTTCCACCCTTGCGTCCAGCAGCAACGCGCTTCTGATGCGTCGTCTTCTTAGCAGACGACGACCTTGCTCTCGCCGAAGATTTTTTGGCTGTAGTTGTCGATTTGCGTGTCGTCGAGTTTTTTCGCGCGCTGGTCGCTTTGCGTTTTCTTGTTGTCGCTGCCGTTTTTGCAGACGCTTTGCGGGACGCGGCTTTAGCCGATGCTGATTTCTTACGACCGGAGCCACCGGCCTTTTCGCCACCGCCGCTTTGCTTATTAACGGTCGCCCACGCTCTTCGCTCTGCTTCGCCGTCACTTACACCTTTCTTTTCGTAGCTATCTTCGATGTGCTCAGCTTTGCGCTTCTGTTTATCGGTATATTTATCTTTGCTTCCTCTAGGCATTGCCTCGTCCCTCACTGCAGATTACTTTGAGCATGACGGGTTTGTATCTGCCGTGTTCCCTTAAAGCCGCCAGGGATGCCTGCTGGGCATCCCAGACAGTGAGTTGCATGACAGCCACCTGTTACTCTTTCTCTTCTTCCCCGCCTTCTTGCTCACCTTCCGTATCAGTGTTCAAATCCACATCTGCAGATTTGTCTCTATCTTTCTGCATGGTCTGTTCGCCCTTGCCTTTCTCAAAATAGCAAGATGAGCCGTCTTTTTTCGCATGCTCTTTCTTGTCGTGCGAGCAACCGCCATTTCCCTTCGTTCCTTCTTTCTCTTTGCTCTCGTCCTTCTCTCTATCCATACTTCCTCCCACCGGCAGTGCCGCCATCCTAAGAATCCCCCTCACGTTGACTAAATTGCAGCCTAAAAGTGCCATCATGCCTGGCTCGCGAAGGCGAGCAGAGCCGCATTGAGCCCTTCGAGCCAGCCATAATGAAAACGATTTCCATTTTCAGATGGCGTCCTGCCTGGTATATTCTTGGCATGCTCGCACATTGATTACGCTCGGTCCCTGTGCCGGCGCCTCTTTGAACGCGAACTAACAGCTATCCCTATAAGAACGACTGGAGCATCATAAGCCGACCGAAAAGCGTGGGTATGCGAACTGAAGTTTTGGTGTAACCGTATTGTGCGCGGAGCAAAATTATGTGGCTCGATAAATCAAGTCAATTAAGGCTCAACCGGGGCTGTTCACAGGTTCTTGAAGCGCTGGATCATTCGGACAAGTTGAGCAGCGCTCACCAAATTCACGCTCGCCTAAGAGACGTTCTGCACAATGATGCACCCGGACTAACAACGATCTATAGATCGCTTGAACTGTTGGCCAAACTCAACCTTGTACAAGCTGTGCAGATCGAAGGCGAAAAGCGATATGAACGCATCGTGCCTGGCGAGCATCACCATCATCTGATTTGCACCAGCTGCCAGGCGAACATCCATCTAGATCAATGTTTCATCGAACAGTTTTCAGACAAGGTGCACGCCAGGCACGACTTCCTTGTTAAAGGACACATTCTGGAAATTTTCGGATTGTGCGCAGCCTGCAAGTCAGTGACAGAGCCGCAGCAAGCTTGACTCTTGCAATCAGCGAAGCGAATCATCAGACAAGTGTTAGGCGCAAGAAAAACAGCTGTGCCACCCGGAGGAACGCCGACACACAGCTGTCTTCTTTTCAGTGCAGATGTCCTTAAGAGTTCCTAAACCTCCGCTATTATCCATCGGCTGGATAACCGGAAGAATAGGACAACTCCGCCTACCATCTGTCCACAAAAGTAGACACCGCAACACATCAAATGTTCCCAAATCGCCCATTCAAAGTCGCACCGCATTTAGTGGCGCAACCATGGCACGTATTAATGGGGCCACTAAAGTTTTATGAGCGGCCGGCAAGAGCGTAGCCGCATTGGTTTTCAATGCACCCAGGCAAGATTCTAAATTTCGCTTGTCCCCGTCGCAAATGGGAACTTCAAGTCGGCAGCGCAAGTCATCGCCCCTACTTGTAGTGAGGGTATTATCGATATGAAGGGAACCAAACAAATGAGCAAAGACGTTACCGAACTGTTGCACGCTGACCATCAGAAGGTGCGTGAGTTGTTCTTCCAATTCTCTAAAGCGGATTCCGACAAAGAGAAAAACATGCTTGTGAAGCAGATTTTGACGGAACTCTACATACACGCCGAGGTGGAAGAGAAGATCGTTTACCCTGAAGTCGAAAACGAAGCAGAGGAAGGCGAACAATTAATTGGAGAAGCAGAAAACGAGCACCGAGTCGTCAAATTTCTTATGGCCGAGCTCTCCAAAATGAGTGCTGGCAGCGAAGATTTTGATTCGAAAGTCACGGTGCTATGCGAACTAGTGAATCATCATATCAGGGAAGAAGAGAAAGAGATGTTCGAAAAACTGCGCGAAAGCGGCGCTGACTTAGAGGGGCTGGCTGAAGAAGTCGCAGCCAAGAAAGCGGAGCTTCAAGAGAAGCCCCTGCCGGCTATGCACGCCACATTGGAGATTGCAGGAGATTCTGCCAAAAAGCCCTATCCAAGCAAATCGGCTTCGAAGGCTAAAAAGAAGAGCGCGTAGTTGCGATTAAAACTGTTCGAACCGGATGGGGCGCGCTGCTTGCGCGCCTCTTTTCGTGTACGCTCCGCGGGTGGATTTCAAGAGTAAAAATCTTCGGGGTATACCTCACCTGGTTGATGGTCCCACGGTTGGGTTCGTGCGAAGATACAAACGTATCAGGGGCAGATACTTTGCCGTCTAGTCGTTTAAGAGACTCGAGCGAGGAACACAGAAAAATGGATAATGACTTCCACGTGTCTTGCGATATGCACATTTGGACGATCAGCCGCAACGGACTCATTTTTGCAGAACATGAAATGCGTGAAGACGCAGTAAGCGAAGCGACAAAACTAGCGCGGCGCGCTCACGTGAAAGTCGTTTTGCACGGAGATGCTCAACCGAGCCTGGCTCCCGTCGCCTGAGCAGACAATTAAGCTTGCCGAATATGATTTTTGCCGCTTGGGCTGTTTAACCCAAGCAGAGCAGTTATTCGACCCAAGTAATTAACGCAACGCATTAACCGTTCTCCTTGGCGCCAAGGGGAAAACCCGAAGCCGCTCGGTTGAGATGCACATTGCAAATCTCATAGTCGATTCAGCCATTAGTTTGGCTGCCGGAACTACTATGGCATAAGTCCAGTCGCTCCTTCCTGAGTGGTGCCAGGAATCGAGATGGATAAGCAACAAGTAGCTGCCGCATTACGAGAGACCGGATTGCTGCTGAAAGCAAAAGGAGAGAACTCCTTTAAGGCAAAAGCGTACCTGTCTGCAGCCAAAACCGTTCAGCGCTCCCAAGAAGATCTGGCGGCGCTGATTGCAGAAAACCGGCTCACAGAACTTCCGGGCATCGGTGAGTCGATCGAAAAGTACATCACAGAATTGTGCTCTACCGGAGAAGCCCGCTATCTGAGTAGATTGCGCCAAGAACTGCCCAAAGGCGCGGCCGAGCTATCACTGATTCGCGGTCTGACACTAAAACGCATCCAGACTCTCAACGAAAAACTGGACATCTCGAATATTCAGCAATTAGAACAGGCATGCAAAGAAGGCAAACTGGCCAATCTGAAAGGTTTTGGCTTGAAAGTTCAGAACGATATCTTGCAAGCCTTATCAGGCAGCAGAGAGGAAATCGATCAGATCCGCTTGGTTAGGGCGTTCGAGTTGGTCGATGAAATTGTGGAAACTCTGAGCCTGGCGCTAAAAACTGAGAAAATCGAGGTTGTGGGCGCGGTGAGGCGATGGCATGAAACCGTTGATAGGATTACCATTATTGTTGAATCCGATATTAAGCGCACTGCCGCAGCCTTGAAAAAAGTACGCGGCATCGTTTCCATCGAAGAGACGGGTGCTTTGCTTCTGGCTCATCTTGTCGATGGTATTCCACTCGAAGTGTATCCCGTCGCTAATCTTGCATTTGGTTTGCTTAAACATACAGGAAATAAAGCTCACTTTGAGCAGCTACAGCAACACGCAGCAGCACGAAACCTCGAATTAGACGAAGCCAATTTTTCCTCCGCGAAGAACGAAAAGCAGATCTTCAAAGCTATTGGACTGCACTTCATTCCTCCGGAAATCCGGGAGGGTCGCGGTGAAGTAGCAGCGTCGAAGACGTCTGATTTCAGCACTCTAGTCGAATACAAAGACATACGCGGCATGACGCACTGTCACAGCACCTATTCAGACGGCAACAATACGATCGAGCAGATGGCTCTGGCTGCTCAGAGAATGGGAATGGAGTACATCACGATAACAGATCACTCTCCGACCGCACATTATGCGGGCGGACTCAGTATCGATCGATTGAAGGAACAATGGGAGGAGATCGATCAAGTTCAGCAGAAAGTAAAAATCAAACTTTTAAAAGGCACCGAATGCGATATCTTAGCAGACAGCAAACTTGACTATCCGGATCATATTCTCGAACAATTCGACATCATTATTGCCAGCATTCACTCGCGTTATCGCCAGGACGAAGAAGCTATGACACGGCGCCTTTTGAACGGACTGAAAAACCCTCATTTTAAAATTTGGGGACATCCGCTCGGTCGGATAACATTGCACCGCGATCCAATTCCGTGCGACGTCGTGAAAATTTTGGAAGCTATCGCAGATGCTAAAGTGGCTATCGAGATCAACGGCGATCCCTATCGCATGGATTTAGCGCCTAACTGGGCGGCGATTGCTAAAGATCTGGGACTTAAATTCATAATTTCAACTGATGCTCATTCACGAACAGATTATCGAAGCCTTCAATACGGCATTCATATGGCTCGACGCGCCCTTATCAAAAAAGAGCAAGTTTTGAACACGTTCGGCTATGAACAGTTTTGCTTCAGCGTCAAAGCAGCAGCTTAAGTTGCGGCGAGCGGTTTTTGCGGCGCCATGATCTCAGCCCTTGCGCTGAGTTGCCGACTCGGTCGATAGCCTCCGCATCACCGATGACTGCGTGTTCCCCTGCCGCCAGCACCAAGCCCAAAGGCTGTTCCGTACACAACATGCGACAACAGATAATTCAGTCCTGCGCTTTTCTTGCGTTTGAAAAGCGGCTCTTTGCCCAGCATCGGAAAGACGACCGATTGTCCCACTGCCCATAAGCAGAGACCCCAGATCAAACCTTTACTCAGACGATTGCCAGGAATAACCGACCTGAACAGTAACTGATATGAAAGAGGGAAGATTAGCGTCCCCAGCAGGTAATGAATAAAAAGCCCTGGTTGCTTCTTCTCTCTGCTCTGGTGCTCGTCCAGCTTTTCATTTCGTCCACCCTCGCTTTCTTCGCCCGGCCTGTTCAAGGCACCCGCAACGTCTACTCTTGCTAGTCCGATGCCCGGCAGCAGATCATACATTGCTGCAGTCATAACTTTCGTCGCCACATAGCCTGATACCATGGCTCGTACCGTGCCGTTCATCACCGACCCTCCGCATTTCTCTCACCATCGCGACTTTGCTTGAGCAAAAAGGTTCCACAGCCCGCTGGGTCGAGGCGCAAACGCAACTCAGCGTTGTGCGCCGTACAAACCCAACGCGCGACTGGCAAGCGAGGACTCGCCGGTGTGCTCTGTCAGCTCTTTGGCAACGTGACGGTCAAAATCCCATCCTTAACGGTCGCCTGCACTTTATCGGGGTTTACCTTATAGGGCAGATGAACCGATTGTTCGAATGACTCGTCAAACGATTGGAATTCGCTGCTATGTTTTTCTTGTTGCTGTTTATGGGCTTTAATTGTGACTGCATGCTCGCTTGCTTCTACCTTAACGTCCTTTTCGTCCATGCCCGGCACCTGGGCGATTACGCGCAGGTCCTTGTCACCGTCGATAGTCTCTATCTTAGGCGTCGTTGGCGGAAAATTTATCAGCGGCACCAGCGGTAGTGGCTTAGAGAGCCACGCGACTGGCATGAAGAACGGATCCACGTAGACGTCCCAAAGATGCGGTGCAATCAAGTGATTTGTTTTCGAAGATTGCCCCTCTTGCACCTTTTCAACAGGTACAGCTGCGGCTTCACTCGCGTGGGCGCTGTCCATACCGCTCCACCTGTCGGTAAGAAAACCGCTTCCAAAGCCAACTGCCAGCGTGAGTGCTAGCACCAACCCGCATTTCACTTTTTGATTGACTTGCATGTGTTGTATCCTCCAAGACAACGATTGCACATTAATAAGTATGGGCGAAGTCATCGCGCCATGCCAGGCACCAGGCATTTACGCCTTTTACAGTTCCATTTCATGTGTTAGGTGAACGGAATTCGGTAAATGCGCACCTCCGAAAATCTGTACCAAAGGTGGTTTGTATATTCAAGTCTTTTTGAGAGGGGCAGCTGCTCTTCGCTCACATCGCCCACTTATTTTGATACCAGATTTCATTTTGGTTGTGAATACTCTAAATCAAAACTTTATCCTTTGTTTGTCACAGGGCAACTACACGCTCTGACAAACAAACGTTGACCCAGCAATGAGATTACGCGGGTGCGCAGCTCAGGCGGTGAATGGTCTGTCACGGAGAGAATGTGCCTCATTTTTTATGTGTGCCACTCAGCAAGCACAACAAAAAGTTTAAAAAAACATGCAAGATCGAGGGCGATGGCTGACTCGTTTTGTAAATTATCAGTGTGAGTTGCTCAGTGCATTGAGCTGCACAAATTTATGGATCGTAGATCGTCTTGGTCGGGTCCAAACAACAAAATAGCCCGACCTGCATCTGACAACATTTCGTCTAAGGAGGCGAGCATATGCTGTTTCAAAGACTGTCTGACAACGAACTGTTTGGCCCGCTGACGGACATGCAGCGGTTGCATGAATCGCTAAATCGGCTTTTGACGATGAGCACCCAGACGGAAGGTCGCGAATTCCCCCTGGTCAATGTTTGGACCGGAGAGGGCGGTGCCGTGATCAGGCTGGAAATGCCTGGTATCAACATCGAAGATGTGGACATTTCCGTTGTTAAAGATACCGTTACCGTCAAGGGATCACGCAAGCCGCAACAACCGTCCGAAGGTCAGTCACTTGTACGTCAAGAACGCGGCTTTGGACAGTTTAGCCGCTCACTGCAACTGCCATTCAGCGTGGATCAAGAAAAGGTGCAAGCCAAATTTACGAGCGGTATTCTCGAAATCACTCTCCCTCGCGCAGAAAGCGAGAAGCCGCGAAAGATTGCTGTAACAGTTGCTTGAGCTTGAACAGGAACCGTTTTAATCCAAGAAGGAGGTTGCTATGTCGAACGGACTAATGGAAGCACAAAAGCAATTTGCCAATCAAACTAGTGAACTGCAGCACTCGCAGCGCGTGTTTGCGCCGGCAACTGATATTTATGAGTCAGAAGATAATTTGCTTCTGTTGGCAGACATGCCCGGTGTAAAACAGGACGATATCGAAATAACTCTAGAACAAAATATATTGACGATCGCCGGGCGAGTGGTTGCACCCACGCATCAGGGATACTTGCTGACGTACTCGGAGTATGGCATAGGCGGATACAGAAGAGTCTTCGCACTCTCTAACGAAATCGATCGCGATGGCATTCAAGCATCGATGAAGGATGGAGTTTTAAAACTCGTTCTTGCTAAGAGCAAACGTGCGCTGCCGCGAAAAATCGCCGTTCAATCTGAATAGTTTGCGACCCCGACCTTCACCGCCTCCCCTTATTGAGGAGGCGGTGATATTTTCCGCCTACTGCACGCGTGCAAGGTGACGATATCGAGGGGCCGTCCTAATGTAGCGGCCCCTCGAGTTCGCGTTGGTCGTCCTACAACGTTCTACCTAAGCAAATCTCAACTCCGGTCCTCCATTCTTAAACCAGCGCACGAATCTTCGTCCAAAGGTTCGCGGTTTCCCCTGTGACATAACGATTGCCCTGGTTTGCATAGCCAGATGACTTACATATGGATTGGCATCGTCTGCTAGCTTATCCAGAATTTCCACCGGCGTGTTTACGTCTTCAGCCAATCCGAGCCTTACGTTCGGTTCGTCGTCGGACGCGAGCTTGTAGCTCAGATATGGTGGAGTCGAGGGATTCGTGCCTACCGCGACCCGCACATCAACATTCTTGTCCATTGCAAGGATCTCCAAAACGTCGATTGGCGTGCGAGGATTTTCGGCCACCCTCACTCGAATTCGATCGATCTCACTATGCGCCATAGCCTCCAGCAGCTCGGGAGAACAGCTCTGACTGCCTGCTTTCAGATAGTGTTTGAATGCATCTCCGTTTAATCTTGCTCCCAACATACGCAATAACCTCCATGTCTATTAGGCAAAAGCCGGTTTGGCCCGGTTTAAGATAAATAGCCATCAAGATAGACCGTCAAAGAATCGAGGATCTCTCTGGCAGTGTTACATTCAGCTCGGCAGCCTCAACTCCGTGAGGCTGCCATTTTTGCTGTGGTGCCGGCTTGACGAGCCGGTATTATGATCGAGGATTATTCATTTTCATTATCGTCAAATTCGCGCAAACCCTCCTATTCAGCAGATTTGGCAATCACAACGAAAGGAAATTGAACCTTCCACTAATTTTTATACCAAAAAATTTTCTGGTGCGCAAGATCTTAAGGGTTTCTTTATATTCCCCAAGAGACCGACAGGCTCAGGCTTAGCCTCCGTTCGCTTTTCGTTTTTCGCGAAACGGTAAAACTTTGTTTGTAGAGTGCTCAACCAAATTATGGAACTGTTGGATGGTGAATGGTTTACTCAAATAGTCGACCATGCCGGCCGCAAGGCACAACTCTCGATCAATTGGCATCGCCTGCGCAGTAACAGCTACGATGGGAGTGTGGATGTTGAGCCTCGCTTCCGTCTCGCGGATCGCAACAGTGCACTTCAATCCGTTTATGCCAACAAGCCTGATATCCATTATTATCAGATCGAACTTGATCTGCTCGAGCACAGCCAGCGCCTCCTTGCATGAGTCGACGGTGGTGCAGTGGTAGCCAAACTTGTCGCACAGGCACCTGTACAACATCTGCATAGTTGGATCATCTTCTACTGCTAAAATTCTCGTTGTCATTTAACGGACGACGTAGGACACTTTTATTCGGTGCCGCCAGCTAATGCCTTTGGGACCCGGTTCTATGCTTTCACATCGAACGAATAGTAATACCTGAAAAAAGAGCCAGCAGAGATTGAGCCCAAACGCTCATCGCAATAAAACTGCCGCCGCCTGCCCCATCGAAAACACTTCAGTCAAACCAAAGCTCTAACAGTTTCATCGCCCGCCTTTAGGAGCATTGGACAACCGTTTTTCTCTGGGCAAAAACTGTTCTATATCTGCGCGCAATGCCGAATCGGGACTTGTGCTGTTGACATATTTTTCCGACTCGAGGACAGCAGCTGCGCCTAGTGCGCGAGCGCATACTTCAATGCTCTCATGGATGAAGACGGGGAGCATCCCCACAGGCAGCTCCCGAAAGCATATAAAAGGAATGCCTTTTGTGTCCGCATCTGCTTTGACCATTCGCAACAGATCAAAAATCCGGCCCTCGCTGAAGTGAACACCACCAATAATCAGGTCTGAGTCACTGCGATCCAGCAAAACTTTTGCCTCCACCAGATCTCTGGTCAATGCGAGTTCGTAACCATGCAAGACCCGTTTGAGCCTGGACTGTCCTTTCGGCACATCCGCTATGAGAATGTGAGCCGGCTGGAGAAATGCCGGCTGCGCTTCGATACCGGAAGTCAAATCAGAGAGAGCGGTATCTAGAGCACCCGATATTTTCAGCATCAAGGAAAGTGTAGGGTTTGCTTTTCCCCGCTCGATCTCCCCCAGGTACGAACGTGTTACGCCCGTGCGATCAGCAAGTGTCTCCTGAGACAGACCTTTCCGCTGCCGCAGATCCAAAACCCGCAGTCCGAATTGGGCTAAACCGGCTTCTCTTTCCCTACTCTCCGAGTCGTGTATGGATGTCATTCTACTTACCCAATAGCGGTCTATATTTTGCCAGAACTTCGTGTTCAAGACAAACTGACTACTATAGTCAGCAATACCGTTGAGAAGTTGGTCCTATTTGGCAGGTCGGATCAATCGAACGTGACCTCTTCCAGCCATCGCTTGAACTACTTTCTTCACGCCAGCAAGCCGATATCGAGATAAACCCTTCGTCAATATGGACGAGCTTACTCGAATGGTTGAGATGCAGCTCAGTCCAGCACCCGCCTGATCTACGCTGTAACGCGCGGCTGGGAACCAGTCAGTAATGAACTTCGTCTGTCATCAGGACCCAAGTGCACGTAGCATGGGGGGAATTGTTACCCACAGAGTTACAGCCGAGATCGGTGACCTTCGGAGCAGTTCATTTGTGAAAGGTTCGAAATTGCAGTCCGAAGAGTTGCTTGAATCGATTCTGGAAAGTATCGGATCCGGTGTAATCGTGACTGACAGTACTGGTCGCTTTCTCTTGTTCAATTCGATGGCGAGCAAGATCTTGGGTATCGGTGCGACCGACGCCAAGTCTGGGTGTTGGGCTGAAACATACGGGTTTTACCAGAGCGACAAAAAGACGCTGATGCCAGAGTCGGAAATTCCGTTGGTTCGTGCTATGCGCGGCGAGTCGTTCGACAAAGTCGAAATTTTCGTGCGCAATGAACACGTGCCCTGGGGCATATGGTGCAGTGCGACCGGCAGACCCTTGCGCGACAAAAGCGACACTTCATCGGGTGGCGTCGTTGTTTTTGACGACATCACGATGCAAAAGCGGCTGTCTGATGAGTTAATGAGATCGAATAAAGACTTGCAGCAATTTGCATACGTAGCAGCGCATGACTTGCAAGAACCGATCAGAACAATCATCGGTTTTGGAGATCTTCTGTCAGTTCGGCTAGAAGGTCTACTAGACGATAAGTCAAAGGATCACTTTAACAGAGTCATTAAAGCAGCAAGACGCATGCAGAACCTCATAACCGCATTACTTGCTTTCGCCCGCGTTGAAACACGCGCAAAACCGGCTGAGGTGTGCGATTGCAACGCAGCGTTGAAAGACGCGTTAGGCGATCTGCATTCAGTTATCACAGCGGCAGGTGGCGAAATAAATTTCGAGACGCTGCCCACGATTTTTGCAGAACGTACGCAAATCACCCAGCTATTTCAGAACCTGATTTCAAACTCTCTCAAATATAAAAGCGACAAACCACCTGTCATCGATATTAAAGTTAAAGCGGGTGATATGCATCTTTTTTCGCTTGCCGACAACGGCATAGGATTTGACATGCGCTATGCCGAACGAATTTTTCTCATCTTTCAACGTCTCCACAGCAAAACTGAGTATGAAGGGGCTGGTGTAGGACTGTCTTTGTGCAAGCGCATAGTTGAGCGGCATGGGGGCGAAATATGGGTTGAGTCGACGCCCGGTGAAGGGTCCACATTCTATTTCACACTGCCAAGCATCCGACAAAAGGTAGAAGCAAGATGGTAAGCACAATCGATATTTTGCTCGTCGATGACAATCCCGACGACGTTGAACTCACTAAAGAAGCGCTGGAAGCGAGCAAGATACACATAAATTCTTTGAACGTAGTTGGCGACGGCGTTGATGCCATGGACTATCTGCACGGCCAAGGTCGGTTTAAAGGTGCCAAACTGCCATCGGTGATTTTCTTGGATTTGAACATGCCCCGGAAAGATGGGCGCGAAGTTCTGGAAGAGATAAAAGCCGATCCGAAGCTGCGTTGCGTGCCGGTTGTAATTCTCACCACATCAGATGATGAGGAAGACGTATTGCAGTCGTATAAGCTTCATGCCAATTGCTATGTCCGCAAGCCCGTGGATCTCGCAGGTCTAATCAAGGTGGTGCGTGCAATTGACTCTTTTTGGTTTACCGTGGTTGAGCTGCCGAGGGGCAAATAATGTCTACTAAAGAAATCTCTATTTTAATCGTTGAGGACAATGAGGACGATTTCGTTCTCACCTCCGAATTGCTTGCCGGCCAATTTGCATTGGAATGGGCGCAAACGTTGGAAAATGGAATCTCCCAACTATCCAAACGAACATTTGACTTAGTGTTATTAGATTTGGGCATGCCTGGAAGCCACGGAATAGCTACTTTCCAAAAGGTGCAGGAAGAGCGTTCGCAGCTGCCCGCTGTCATAGTTTTAACAGGCAATGATGATGATGAACTGGCTAAGGAAGCGCTTCAGAACGGCGCCCAAGATTACCTCGTCAAAGGACAAGTTACCGCGGAGATACTGCGGCGAGCGGTGCGTTATTCGATCGACCGTTATGCCTTTGAGCGATTACTGCGTGAAACCAACAGTGAGCTGCTCTTGCTGAACGAAGAATTGAAAGAGACTCGCGATCTGGCGTTAGAGGCAAGTCGAGCAAAATCGCAATTCTGCGCCAATATGAGTCATGAGTTACGGACCCCGATTGCAGCCATGCTTGGACTGATGGAGCTGGTCACAGACAAAGTGAGTGAAATCGATGCTGATTCCGGAAGCCTGATCGTGCTCGCTATAGAGTCGGGACATAATTTGCTTCAAATAGTCAATGATCTTTTGAACTTTTCCCAGTTGGAGGCCGGCTACACACGAGTAGATAAAGCGCACTTCAATCCGGCTGCTGCTATTGAGTCGGTCGTGCGATATTTGCAGCCGATTGCGAACAAGAAAAATATCACGCTCGTCAGTGAAATCGAGCCGGAAATTCCATTCGTGACCGGTGATGAAGCAAAGCTAAAACAGATTTTGTACAATCTGGTCGGCAATGCGATCAAGTTCACGAATCAAGGCGGAGTACAAGTTCGTGCATCACTCGGCGATTGCAAAGATGATGAGGTCACGGTTCAATTTGCCGTCATTGACAGTGGCATAGGTATTTCGCCCGCAGAAAGACATCATTTATTCGAACCATTCAGTCAGGTCGATGGTTCTAACACCCGCCGATACGGAGGCACCGGGCTCGGATTAGCATTATCGAAAAGTTACGTCGAGTTGCTCGCTGGGCGCATTGGCCTCTCGAGTATTAAAGGCAAGGGATCAACCTTTTGGTTTCACATTCCCTTTGAAGTTGCGCCGAATAGTGCATCAACACAAGTTGAGGATACAGATGCAGAATTTTCTGCAGTTCTAAGCGGCGATATTCTCGTAGTCGAAGATAATCTAGCACTGCAAACCATGATAAAACGTCAGCTGGAAAGTATCGGATATAGTCCGGTGGTCGTCGGTGACGGGCGCACGGCGGTTCGGGCAGCTCGCTCGCACAAGTACAAAGCCATCTTGATGGATTTGCAGCTGCCGCTCATGGATGGCTATCAAGCCTCCGAGCAAATTCGCGCACTGAAGGATGGGGGGGGTCACCGAACACCAATCATTGCAGTCACTGCTTCCGTTAGCGACGAAGATCATCAACGCTGTCTTAATTTTGGCATGGATGACGTATTGACCAAGCCGGTTTTGCTTGACGGTTTATCCGAAACGCTGGCCAAATGGATTGGAGCAAAGAGCGACGATGACTCGCCCGCTGCTAACTCACGACGGTATTATAAATAGATGCGGACCGTTCACCGCTGGATCGAGGAGAACACGTCACGAAGTCAGCATGAGTCTAATAAAAACCGGGAGAGTTCAATGCAGAAAGCCGTACCGTCGTTCGAGTATGTTAAGTTACCAGACGAGCGACTCAACATTGTCGATATGATCAGCCTGGTCGGACGCGCAGCGATACCAGCGACGCTCTTCTATGACGTTGATGCGACGTGGGCTGAAATGATCCGCGAAACCCTTTCAAACGCTGGGCACAGAGTGACGATCACTGCACTGCTGATTAAAGCAATCGCCATTGCTCAGCGAAATCATCCTACCTCGCGGACGCAAATGCTTCCGAATGGCAAATTAGTGCAGTTCAACAACATCGAAGCCCAATTTACGGTAGAACGATTCATAAACGATCAACCAGGTCTATTCTTTGGTTCGATTAAACAGCCTGACACCAAAAGCCTGATCGACATAACCGAGGAGCTTCGAATTTACGGATCAGAACCGATCGAAAAGGTGCCGCAACTGGAAATTGAGCATCGGTTTAGCAAATATCCCCGGTGGTTGAGACAGGTGATTCTATTTTTCGGCATGCGATATCCATCGATCAGATTGCGCTACATGGGTGCCACATTTGGGCTCAGCTCCTTAGGGAAATATGGCGCTCGCAATGTCATTTCCCCAAGTGTGATCACGTCGATGTTTTGTATTGGCGAAGTTGAAAGACGACCGAAGGTCGTCGGCGATACGATAACAATCTCTCCTCAGCTTTCGATAGTACTCAACTTCGACCACCGGGTCATCGACGGCGCCGCTGCAGCCAGATTTATGGCTGATATCATCGGACTATTGGAAGGCGGTCTTGAAACATATATTGCCGACGAGATTGGCTTTAATGGGTCCAATCAATCAACTCGAGATGGGTCACTCACGTCAACAAAGTAGGTTCGGCGGCTAACCCAAACGTGTACATAACCTGTTTGCCACTTGCGTGCGCTGTGTCGACGAGATTGGTCAGGTTATTCCAGGCATTTGTGTTTTTGGTGCCATCTGAATTTTGCAGCTGATTGATTTTGACGCCCGTATCCCAAAGTCGGACCTCAGAAAAATTGACACCGGATTTGATGGCAGATTTCAGTTGATTGATACCGTTGATTCCCAGCACCATTCCTTGCGCCTGGTCGCCGGGATCACTGGCTTTGGAGGGGGAAGTCTTGTCCAGGAGTTTCAGATTTTTCATGAGCAAACAGCAAAAGCTGTGCCACCTTTCGGAGATGCACAGCTTCTGCCAAGTTTAAATGTGAGTTTTGAGTCCCAGCCTGCCGGCTATTCTCCTTCGGCTGAAGCAAGCGGAAGAAATAGCGAAAACCCCGCTCCTCCAATACTCACAGGATTATAGACAGGAATTCGAGAAATAAGTTCCGTCCAGCGATGTCATGACTAAGCCGCTTGTTCAGCCACTCTGCGTCTTCTCTTAACAGTGAAACCACCGCCGGTTTCTAAATGCGTTAGGAAGGTGAAGAGTCGAGCTTCTGCGCGCGACAATCCTGGTTTGCGATAATCTGTCGCGGTTTCCAGGTTGCGCATCAGATTAGTGAGCGACGCATCTTCCGCAGACGCAAGTATTGCAGAGTGAATATAACTCTGCCTGCACACCGCAGGCGTGTTGCCCAAAGCAGCGGCGGCTTGCTTGACGGCTTGAACGACGAATTTCTTTTTGGCGGTTTTGCTAAGGCCGGAAGGCATCTTCGCCAATTCCGTCAACGCAATAACACTTCCGCGCCAGGTGCGAAAATCTTTGGCAGTTATCGATTCTTTGGTGACTTCAAGTAAGTAGCTGTTTACGTCCGACGACGTCACCGGAGCATATTCTTGTTTATCGTTGAGGTACGAAAACAAAAACTCACCATCACTTTTTTCGCAATCCTCGATGACAGCGGACAGTTCTTCATCGTTGCATTTCAACTCGATTTGCTTGCCTGACTTACCTTTGAAATTCAGTGCGATTTCGCCACTGTTGCGACAAATGTGGTCCGACGTAAGAGTGGTTGCACCTCTAGAATCATTGGCTTGGAGATACTGTTTGTTGCCGATGCGAATACACGCTTTGTCGAGCAGGCGCACTACTGCGGCAACTACTCGTTTTTTTTCCAGTTCGGTGCCTTTCAAATCCATGTTTACGCGCCGACGGATCTGTTGAAGATAACTGCCAAACAACCGCAAGCGTCCGTATTTATGCGCTGCGCTCGCCTCATGCCACCGCGGGTGGTAGATGTACTGCTTACGCCCAGCGTCATCAACGCCGGTTGCTTGTATGTGTCCTTCGGGATCGACGCAAATCCAAACATCTTTCCACGCAGGCGGAATCACCAGCTCTATGCACCGTTTACGAGTGATTTTGCATGCGACCGCGTTTCCATCTGCATCTACAAACTTAAAACCCTTTCCGCATTTTTGACGGGACAATCCCACTGCGAATTCAGTTATGTACGCAAGACCAGCGCTTTGCGCGCGCGCTTCCCAGTCGCTCATATGGCAAGTGATTCCCCTCTTTCCTTGCCAACAGGACGTTTACGGTTTTCTAAAGTTTCACTTCAAACCCGATTAATCGGGCGCGGGGTTTGCACTGCTGCGCTCGTGCTTCAATTATTCACTGCGCCACTCAGGCAGATTTTTTCTGCTGAGGTAGCGTGGCTATTTTAGGATGTAGCACGAACTTGGTGCATTTATCTTGCTTCTCCGCGAACATTTTATAGGCGTTCGCAGCATCTTCCAGCGCTATCTCATGCGAAATGATGAATTGCGGATCGATTGCGTCATCCATGATTTTCTCGAGCAACGGCTGCATGTATTTCTGCATGTGGGTTTGCCCCATGGCAAAGCTCAGACCTTTGGCAAAGGCAATTCCCAATGGGAAACGGTCGACGAAGCCAAGATAGACGCCAGGCACTGAAATGATTCCACCGTTGCGGCAGAGCCTGATCATCTCGCGCAAAGCGTGGCTTCTGTCAAACTCGATGCGCATAGTTTGGAGAGCTTTGTCGAAGAGAGCATCCGGCGTTTTGCCGTGTGCTTCCATGCCGACCGCATCAATGCACGCGTGGGGACCTCGGGAATCCGTCGCCTGCATGAGCTTTTGCTCGACATCGTCTTTCTCGTAATTAATGGTTATGGCGCCGCTTTCGTCGGCGAGTTTCAACCGCTCGGGAAATCGATCGATGGCAATAACCTGCTTGGCGCCGAGCATGAATGCGCTTTTAATCGCGAACTGCCCAACCGGGCCACATCCCCACACCGCTACGGTCTGTCCCGGCTGAATGCGACAGTTTTCCGCAGCCTGATAGCCAGTTGGAAAAATATCCGACAAAAAGAGCGCGCGGTGTTCACTTATTGATTCCGGCAAAACTAGCGCGCTCACGTCTGCGAAAGGCACACGCACATACTCGGCTTGCCCGCCTGCATAGCCGCCGTATAAATGGGAGTAACCGAAAAGCCCGGCCGTTGGATGCGAGGTTAGTTTGGCAAGCTTGTCACCATCCGGATTTGTTCGCTCGCAGCAAGCCCACTTCTGGTCCTGGCAAAAAACGCATTCGCCGCAGGCGATAACAAAAGGAATGACTACTCGATCGCCCTTCTTCAGACGCTTTATGTCGGTGCCGGTCTCAACAACGACGCCGGCAAATTCGTGTCCCAGGATGTCGCCCTTTTCCATCATCGGCGCGTAACCGTCATATAGATGCAGATCGGATCCGCAGATTGCCGTGCAAGTCACTTCAAGAATGACGTCCGTCGGTTGTTGGATTTTCGGGTCGGGAACGGTTTCAACTTTGACATTGCGAGTTCCTTGCCAGGTTAATGCTTTCATTGGACACCTCTTGTATCTTTTGCCACCCTCGACGTTCCCAACTGAGGCATATCGTGCTGACTCACGAATCAACCGCAAATTAGTCGCTTAGGAATTGACTGTCTAAGTGCCGTTAGGTTCCACTGAACAGCTGCTCCGATTTTCGGATGAGCTCCCGCTCGGATGAGGGTTCAGAGCTGCAAAAGTTTACTCTCAGTAGTTGGGCGTTGGCTACTAAAGTCCCAGATATCTGTCTGTTTGCTGTCTGCAACCACAAACTCCAGGCATCGGTCGAAGATGCCGGGCTTTGATTTGGTTCGATCGGTTTATTGAAATTTTGGCTGGATTCTACCGCTGGCTGAACCTCGATACAGGATGCTTGTCGCGTCGCGATGTGCGACGTGCTATCGGTGCTTCGCCGGAAAAGTATTTAGGCGGTCGCTACAGACTGTACGCACTGCCGGCGCGATGTCCATGGTACTTGTCCCACATTGATGCTCCAAAAGGGACACCACATTTCCAGCTTGTTAAATAGCACCGCGTCCATCGTGATTGCCGCTTGACTTTCAACGAGAGTTATTCGAATATTGAAGCTCCGCGTTTATACCCGTCAGGAGAGCTGAAGATGGCTTGGGACAGCACACGTGAAGCAGCCGAGAAGCTGGTTTCTAAGATCGAACACAATGGTTCAGAGACAGAGAATCCTTTTACCATGTTCGACAACATGAAGCCAGAACAGCGCTCAGACATTATGTGGCAGGCGGCCGAGATCAATAAGCAACACCGGGAAAGTCAAAAGACAAATCGGACATTGACCGTCAACGAGTGTGAGGTTGGTATGGGCGGCACAACCGTCGAATCAGTCTCAGATGGACAGTACACCCGCTACTACACAGTAGGTCGATACGATGTGAAGGCAAAAGCTCAAGAGCTAGAAGGCAAGATTGAAGCAGTAAAGAGTCCGTCAGATCAAGCAATGATCGATCGATTTCTATCCGACTATTCGAATATCGCGCAATTTCATTTATTACCGGAGACGAAGGAACTAAACGAGAAGCGACGTCAACAAAACGCCAATCTGCCGATATTCGACTTTAAAACGCGCGACCCGCTCTGGATGAATGATGGAACATATTACAGGGAACAGAACGAGATCACCGAAATCACAGTGAAGCTACCCTCACAACTTCCAAAACCAAAAGTCCACATCGAAAAGGAGTAAGAAAGCAGCAAAAAACGCGTAGAGAACCATGAGAGCTGGGTGAAAATCCATTTCGCAATTTTGTAACAACTTCCTGACAAAAGTCGCTAACATACAGTAAAACCTTCTAGTTCATTACCACCCCGATCTTTAACGCCTGCGCTATCCGATGGATACGAGGACGCTGCTCGTGGCATTAGATTCTTACTACGCACCGGTCGAGACAATCACCTCCCCGGAACAAGTTCAGGCAAAAGCAGCAGCTGTTAAGCTAGCTGCCGATAGTACGCCTGAACAAAACAGCGGTACAAAGCCTAAGCCTGATACTGCGAATAAGCCAAATTTAGAACAATGGGGAGTATCCGATCTAGATCTTGTGGATGATACATCAGGCGCGGCGCAGAAAAGCAATGATGCGCCTTCGCCTCCAAAGAGCACTGCCGCGACGGATGGGAATAGCGCCCAGCCTCAGGATCAGCCAGGCACAGGTACTCATACCAGCGACTCAGGTGGCGTCGATAACGTAGTGGACGACGTCGGTGATGGCGTCAAAAACGAGGTCGAAACTCATAAAACGCGCCTTCTGGACGACGCGGTTATCGGGGCAGGCACGGCTGTCGTTGCGACAGTCGCAGTAGCAACCGCACCCGTCTGGGGAACAGCTCTGGTGACAGCAGCCGCAGCAGCTGGTGTCGGTTATGCCGTCGACAAACTATCGAAAGACGTGCCGGGATGGATCGATGATGCAAAAGTTGCATACGATCCCTCTGACTACTCGCAACAGCAAGTCCAACAATCACAGAAGGATCTAAATCATCTGGGCGCAGGACTTGCCGACAACGCCGCGGGCGCACTCGGTGGCGTAGGTTTATCGACGGACGGAAGCATGGTTGATGATTTGGTCACCAACACGGTAGATGACGGGGACAGAAGCGCGGACGGGAATGCGGCACGTGCGCTCGACAAAAAAGTAAATGTCCAATCAGATCCACCGAATGAAACTCCACCTGAACAAAACAAAGAGCCCCAAGAGAGCAATCAAGATACACAGAATAAGCCACCGGGTGAAAGCACTGAAAAGTCCGACACAGATAAAAGTCAGCCGGACGCGGATTCACCTTTACCATCAAAAGAACCTGTGATTACCGATAGTCAAAATCCTGCCAACTACATCAGGCAATCAGAGGGAGCACAGGGCGAGCAGGCTGCGCAAGCATATGAAATGGCTCGCAAGCTCCTCGGAGACAAAGTACAAGGCATCGCTGGTAGCTACGCGCGCGGAGAGGCTCGTCCTGGGCAATGGCCGGTCAAGACCTACGACGAGGCGTTGGGGCTGGACAAAATGCCGGAAGAATTGCCTGGCGTTGCGGTGGAACAACTGCCTGCAGACGCAAAGGCCATCTATAACTTAAAACAGCAGCTTGGGACTGTGCCTTCGGACTTAGACGTCGTGGTTGCTGGCAGTCGCAACGCGGATCTTAGTGGCGTTGCCAAACAAATTTTTGATAGTACAGGTGTGCTTGTAGAGTTTTGTTCGCCGTAAACTCGACGATACACAGCTGGATTCACTCAATCCGGCAATAACTGAAATGGAAAGGGAGGCACCAAATAGATGCCTCCCTTCGTCTGCCGGGTTAGCAAACTTATTCAGCCTGATCGGACTCCGCCGTGGTGCGTGCTAATTCAAGAAGTCTTGCGCATGCTCCTTACACCAAGCCTCGAACTTCTGACCTTTGTTGCCGGTTAGTTGCTCCAGGTCTTTGGTCTGAAGAGCCACTTTTCCTTCTTTGACTGTGGCCCACATTTGGGATAAACCATCTGCGAGAAACGCTGGTGCTCCAGTACTTTTGAACTGAGACGCAACCACACCAGGTTCCACGTCCACACACTCGAGCTTTTGCCCCAATACTCGGGACAAAATTTCAACCTGCTGCTTCGCATCGAGCAGTTCAGGTCCCGTCAATGTGCGGATTTCACCCATAAGCTCCGGACGAAGGAGTGCAACAGCAGCTGCTGCGGCAATATCTTTAGGGCTGATTGGTGCAAGTTTTCCATCTCCAGTAGGATTGAAGACTTTTCCTTGCTCCTTGATCGTTGGCAGCCATTGGAAGCTGTTTGACATGAATGCGCCTGGACGAAGAAACGTCCACGGAATTCCAGATTGTTCGACCAACAATTCCTTTTCTCGATGCAATTCGCCAATCTTGTTTGTGCCTTTGGGTGCCTGCGCGCCCAACGACGACAGCATAACGACATGCTGAACCCCTGCTTCTTTAGCGGCTTTCAGCAAGGTCGCTACGGATTTGTGGTCTGACTCAGTAACAACGGGAAACAGAAATATGCTTTGCACTCCGGCGACGGCTCGGCGTGCAACTTCCGGGTCGCTCAATTCGCCTTCGACTCGTTCGATCCGTTCGTTGAGTTTGGCCACCTTCCTCAAGTCACGTGTCACCACCCGTAGTGACAAACCTTGTTTGTCGAGTTGATTGACTAATTCACTACCAACGTTGCCTGTGGCACCTGTTATGAGAATCATTCTTCGCTCCTTTGTGTGTGTGTGTGTGTGTGGGATTTCGGTTTGTAAGTGACGACTCACTCATTAATTCGCGAAGCCGAAACCCAAGTCCATTGGGACTTTCCCAACTTCGCTTATTAGTTGTCACGCTATGCCACTCAATAATGCGTGGACCACATTGTGCACGTACTGTTCTGGTGTAATCGGCTGCTCATGGACTTCTCCCATAACAACCTGCAAGAACGCGTAATGCCACATTGACCCGATGAACATCTGGGCGACGCTCTCCCAGTTGCTTTGCTGCTGCAGCCGTCCAAGAGCCGCTTCTTCTCGAAGATACGAGCTGATCATTTGAATGCCCTGTACAGCGCGGTCAGGACCGCAGTTTGGCGGCAACGGCTCATCGCTCGATTCACGGCTACCAGTCCAGTCCATCATCATCGTCGGTATTATGGCAAAGAATTTTTTGAGCATAAGATTGCCGAGATGGTTCAGAGTCTCTGCAACCTCACCCTTACCAACGCGCGCTTGAAGATCGATGGGAAGAGGCTGAGTCGGATCGGTGTCCACATTCATCGCTGCGCGAAACAGCGCTTGCTTGCTTTTGAATCGCTTAAACAGAATGCCCTGCGAAACACCGGCTTTCTCAGCGATCTCAGCCGTTGTTGCTCGCAAGCCACGGCTAAGGAAAACCTCGCGGGCTGTGCTTAGCAGCAATTCGTCAGAGATAACTGTGGGTCGTGCCATGGATAGAGCGCAACTGATTGGATCGAGTTAATGAGTGACCAGTCACTATCCTATTCGACTCGGACCAAAGAGTCAAGTCTCCCGCTACCGGTCGCTTATTCCGGCTCGGCCGCGCTGGGGCGCAGGCACTTGCTATCGATTCGAGCGTTTGTCGTCCAAGGAAATCTCGCGAAAATGGTGCCTCAGTCAGGCTCGATACGCAAGCGTGGCGATTAATCGCTAGCAGCGATTAAAACTCGTCCGAAAATATCGCTGTCACCGATTAAGTGAGCAGGCGTGGCGATTAATCGGTAGCAGCGATTAAAACTCGTCCGAAAATATCGCTGTCACCGATTAAGTGAGCAGGCGTGGCGATTAATCGCTAGCAGCGATAAAAACTCGGCCGAAAATATCGCTGTCACCGATTAAGTGAGCAGGCGTGGCGATTAATCGCTAGCAGCGATTAAAACTCGTCCGAAAATATCGCTGTCACCGATTAAGTGAGCAGGCGTGGCGATTAATCGCTACCAGCGATTAAAACTCGTCCGAAAATATCGCTGTCACCGATTAAGTGAGCAGGCGTGGCGATTGATCGCTAGCAGCGATAAAAACTCGGCCGAAAATATCGCTGTCACCGATTAGGTGAGCGGGTATGTAGAATGATTGAATATGATCAATATTCCTTCAGCTTCCGCGCAAATAAAAACTCTGTTCATAGCTTTATGTATGACACTGTCTGTGACCTCCTGCGCCGACAAGCCCAAACCCACAGCTGTATCCGACATCGTAAAGCTCAAAGTCTATGCAATCAACCCGGGGGACCGCAAGACGCACAAAGAGCAGTTCCATCAATATGCGGTGGCAAAAAAGCGGTTGAGGTAACAGATCCAACGGCGGTTCAAGCAATTTTGGGAGTTGTCGACAAGCTCGAACAAGCCGAAAAACTGCCGGACGCGCATGAACAACTTATGTGCGCATTTGATCCACATTGCGGCGTTCGCATCCAAACGAAAGGACACACGCAAGACTACGTCATCTGCTTTACTTGCGGTCAGTACCTGAAGTATGTGGATGACAGCGCCGGTCCCCACGGACTGATTAACTTCAAAGACATGGAAGCGTTGCGAGTCCCGCTCGACAAAGAATTACTGTGGCATCAGTTTGACCACGCACCCGAAAGCCAGCCCAAGCCGTCGAAGGCAAGCAGCTCATTGCACTAATCAGTTCGGCGCCGGCTCGGGCGAGCAGGCGGCAAGACGCTTTTCTGTTTTTCCCGAGCCGCGGCGGTCTCCTTATCCAGTTTTATGAAAAGCTGTCTGGCTTGTTCGAATATTGCATCAGCTCGTTCAGTTTGATTCGATTGCTGCAGAAACTCGGCATAATTCTCGAGCATGACACCATGATCGTGAGCCGCCTTATCGGGATGTTTCTCATAGATAGCTATTGCTTGCTTATACAATGCCTCAGCGCCCTTCTCATCGCCTTGCGACGCTGCCACTCTCGCCAGCTCGCCATACTGCTCTGCTTTTGCAGGATCGTCAGCGCCAAGATTTTTCTTCTGAATCTCCAGCGTTTCGTCGTACATCTTTGACGCCATCTTGTAGTCATCTTTGTTTTCGAGCATTGAGCCAGTCAAGTTGAGCTGTTGTGCCACTTCCAAACAGTCAAGCTTCTGCCCTTGTGTTTCGTAGAACTCCTGTAATTCAACGGCTTTTTTGTAAGCGAGTGCGCAGCGAGAATTCGATGAGTAGTCGAACGATTTTAAGAGAGAGATTACCGGCGAGATTTGGTGCAGCTTCGCTTCGCAATCGGCTTTAGTTTTTGGAGATCTTTGTCCCACATATCCGACGATTTGATTTGAAATCAGTCCAACCTCGGCATAATTTTTTTCCCGAGTGTAAAAGTCAGCCACCTTGAGCAATTCGGGAATTTGAGAGGAACGGATGGGCATGTCTTCCAAAGCCTTGTAGACTGAATTGGCGGCAGAATTCCAGCCTCGCTTCTCCATTCCCTCTGCCATAACCAGAAAGATTTCATTTGGATGCATAGAATTTCCCATCAATTCTTCGAACGTATGCCGCTGGGACATGTCGTAAGTGGTAACAAAATCGTGGTGCTCGAACGAGCCCCACAGCTTAGCGCCTTCGGCTTCCGCTTTTACACGAGACAGGAGATACTCAGTCAGCAGCTGAGCGGAACTGTCAGGAACTAGCTTTACCATTGACTTGAGCACTTCCGGGTCCAAGTTTAGACCGCGACCATATCTTCGTACATCGATCGCTTCATCGAACAAACGGATTGCATCGTCATTCTTGCCTGACTCAAGATACGCAGAAAGCAGTACGTTCAAGGCATCGGGAGAAAAGTGCCCTTCTTCTGAGGACAAAATTTGCTTTTCAGAACTTCGCGCTAAGTCCCAGGCTTTGTGTCGACGACAGTATTCGGTCAACGCTTTCACCGCCGTCGGAAAGGACTCAGTATGCCCACGCATGCTCTCGCTGCTCGCCCCTTTGTCTGCAATGCAAGCTTCCTTCAAAAACTCTTCTGCTGGTGATTGATCGCCATGGCACTCTGCAATCGCTGATGCCATCATCAGCGCGTATGACAAATCGGGATCGGGTTTCGACTGCTGTTGCCTTACTTGCAGCGCCTTCCCGAAGTGACTTACCGCTGATTTCCACAGCTCCGACCTCTGGTTCGGCGGATCTGAACTCTGATCCAATATAGATCGACTGCCTACTGCATCGATGATGTCTCGCCGTGCTGAGGCAAGCGAGCAGAGCCAGAGTTCTTCTACAGACGGCTCGTTCTCATACACCGAATACATCGGTTTCGACGTTGTTCTGCGCTCGGTGCTTCGCTTGTCAGCGGCATCCTGCTGAGACACAAATACCTCAATAACCTCAAGCGATCCAACATCCTCTAACGTTTCTGCCTCGTGCGTAGAATTAGGACCATATATTCTTCTCTCTGCTTCAATCATGCGATCGTACACTTTCTTCGCCGACGCAAAATCGCGAGCGCCCTCGAATGCGTAAGCGGTTTCCTGTGCACGCCAAAGATCTAAAATCGACGAGATTCGATCGTCACCCAGCGGGGCCGTGCGAGACGTATTAGCAGAAGGAAGCCTGCCTGGCCCATCCTTTAAGCCATAGTATGGCGCCTGCCTCGTGTTTGTGCTGTGATGCACCTGCGGCCCCAACGCCGATTGTCCCTCCTGCAGCGTCTTCATGTGCTCGTTCATGTCCGGACACTCTTGTATCTCCTCAGCCGCGCACAGCTGCCACGGCTGCAACCCAAGAGCCAAAAGACACATTAATCCAACCAGCGATCGCATACTCAAACCTGCCGAAAATGCTTCTCTCAGTATTCTATTCCGAGTCAATGATTTTGGCGTAGATGAGTTTCTATCGTCCGTCGCCGCCGAAGACCGATTCATACCAATATCCGATTGGATTACGAAACCAATGTTGGTTGCCTTCGTTGCACTGACCCGCCAGCGAATGCATCGGTAATTGGTATCGCTTCATGAGTCCGATCAGATTCCTCAAGCTAGCATCCGTGAGGTATGTGAATACAAGCGAAAGTACAATCTCGTTGCCCCCGGACGCTGGGCGAGTAAACAAGCCTGAGACGTCATCGAGTTTATTCAACTGATTGTAGAAGCCACGCTCGTCCGATGGGCTATACCACAGTCTAGGTTCCGGAATGATCAACTGGACGGTCCCCGGTCTGGCAATCTCAAACCAGCCGGGAACACAGGAAATCTCAGGTTCGTTTTCAGATAAGATCTCAATCCAAAACGCGTCGGTTGCAACAACGAAGTGCTGCAGTTTTGGATATTGCATGGCAAGATGTTCGTTGCCGTCGCCTAGCTCGGCAATCCAACCGGAGTCGATTACCTTGTGGGTGTGATGCCATTCGATATCGTTCGGTAGGATCTCCCAGGGAACGAACTGCGCTTCATCGATCAATCTATATGCACAGAAGCTGTCCCATATGAATTCAAAGCTCTGATGCCGTCCGCTCGAAGATCCCCACACCGAGACCGTTAACTCTGAATCGAGTTCGACGGAACCAAAAGACAGGTAGTCAAAATCCGACACATCGGTTTGCCAGTGCTCGCGTTGTCCGCGGTTCGCTTTGCTCATGCCAATTCCACGCCCGTATGTTCGGTGCGCTTTAGCCGTGGATATTGAGGGCGAAGCGCGGCTAAAGCCATAAGCTTCCAGACGCGCGGGTCATCCAGCAATTTTTGATCGATGTTCAATTTCGCCGCCCAGTCGCGGAAGTCTGTTTGATAATAGGCTTCGATGTCTTCGCACTCGTCTCGATCAAGACATTCACGCATGAGTTTGCACAAAGAACTATCATCGTCGATATCGTCAAATTCCATCGTGTAATGGCGTTTCTGCTCGATGAGCGTCGCGAGACATTTGTAGAGATATTCGATGTCGACCAAATCTTCGGATTGGCCGCTACATCTTAAAGACACGTAGTCACCGCTCTCCAAGCAAACGTCCAAATCACAATCGCCGTCTTGCGGCTGAGAAATAGATTGCATTTGGAGGTAAGGAATGAATCTGGATTTATTTAGTCTTACTGCGTGTACACCAGTACAGGTGAATACGAGGCAATCGAGCTCCGGCGCAGCATTCATATATACACCGACAACTTCGTTGAGGTCATTCTGTCCAACGATCATGCTCAGGAATTCCGCATGCTCGGCCAAATCGCTCGTACTATCATCGAACTCCCATTCTTCCCGACTTTGCAAAAAGTTTGGCAGCCCCCGCAGATAGCGTGATATCAGATATCGGTTTCGAAGCTTTCTCATGTCGTCTCAGGGAAGGAACGCTAAGTTGTGCCTTCTATTTTACTCCGTCTTAGAGGCTGGCTGCTACAAAGCCTAATACCGCCCACCAACTCCCCAATTCGTTGTAGAATCAAAGTTTCAACTGTGTTGTGGTATGCCGATAGATGAGCAAAAACATTCTGCGTAATGGGAAAGCAATCGGACTGCTGGTGCTCTCATTTTTCGCTCTATCAATAAACATTCCAGGCTCGTCGGAAGACGGCACATCTTTGATGCCGGACCATAATGTCTTTCCCTGGCGCAATCCTAACGACCCTGCCAGCCAACCCTTACCAGGAGCTAATGACGCAGACGGATGGATTGCCAGATATAAGGCTTTAATTACGCAACGTGTTGGTTTCATACCGAAAGAGGCCGCATCTTCTCGCGCCGAACGCGACCTGATGCGTAGCGAAAACCTTAATCAATGCAGAGAGGCGCTGCAAAAGTTAAGACTCAAAGCGGTTCTTCCGCTAGTCGCTGCCACCGATGCAAGCATCCGAAACGTCACCTACAATCCAGATTCTCAGCCAATGCTCAAGTTATCCACGGACATAATTTCTTCGCTTGGACATCCCGCTATCTTGGAGCTGGACAAGATGCTCAAACAGGGAATCGACACTCGCGAAGGGCTGACGGTAGAAGCAATATTGCGCGAACTCGTGCCCGAAAGCAATTTTGTCTTTCTTGATTTGATCAACTCTGACGACCCGAAATTTCGCAGGTTGGGCGCCACCTTGTTGGCTTCATATACCGGCACCTACAATCTGCGACTAAGCGCCGAAGAATTCAGACGTTCACACGCAGCGTCACAAGGGCTGGCTGAAACGATCCAGCAACAAAAGTCGAACGGGCACCAGTGGGGCCCGCGCGATTTCAGCCCAAACACCTACAAGTCATTCGAAGCTCCGATCGAGCAATCGTTGAAAAAAGAAACCGACGACGTCACCAGGCTACAGCTTGTTCTGGCACTCTCCAATATCGCGAAGCAGGATCCGAAGGTCGAACCGACGCTCATGGCGCTGGCTAAAAGTGACAGCGATCCGCTAATACGTACAGAGGCTCTAAAGGGCCTACAGAACATAGACAGACCGGATGTCGGTCCAGCAATCATGGCTGCTATCAAAACTGACGGTGATGTGAATGTGAGAGCTCAGGCATGCTCGAGTTTGTGCACCGTATTACTTTTGCAATCTGCTGAAGCAGACCAACCCTTGATTCAACAGCTGGTCGAAAAACTAAAGAGTGACGACGAAAGCATCGTGAGGCTGGCATGCTTGAACGCATTAACTTCAGACTGCCGCAAAGATCCTGACATTGTTAATCACGTTTCAGAGGCACTGCACGATCGCGTCGATGAAGTTCGCAAGCAAGCGCTTGAGGACTTGTGTCGGCTCACTGGCGATCATCCGGAGTGCGTCCGGGTGCTTAAAACAGCATTGGAGCAAGATGACCGTTCTGTGCTTTCAGTCGCACTTCCGAATGTAGCGCGCCTTCCGGATCGAGGACTGCAGTACGTTCCACAGCTGTGCGAGCTTTTGAACAATGGCTATCCCGAGATAGTCCATCAAGTCGCCGACATATTGAAAGAAATCGGGACACCTGCAGCACCGGAGGCTGTGCCAGCGTTAATCGCTGCGTTGCATAGGCAAACCGATGGAGTGGCTCAAGCTTCTATCGTTCGAGCGCTCGGATCGATGGGTCCATCGGCGAAGGCCGCAATTCCCGATATCGAGAAATTGACGCAAGACACTGACAAAACCCATATGCCAGTCCAACGAGCCGCCACCACGGCACTTGAGACATTGAAGGCACAATAAGCGAGCAAGTGAACAGAGAAGAGCGATGGAGATAGTGACGCGAGAAGGCTGCTTCGCCCTTATTCCAGCACCTCTCGCATGCGAGAGGTTAGTCTCGCAACCAGGTTGTCGGCGTTTCCGCCAACAACCTCTGAGGCGCCGGCTGTCTTCAAAAGTTCCATCAACGCTTCTTGATTCGGCAGTTCGAGCTTGCCGTCGATAATTTCTAGAGGCGAGAACGGCTTTGAGTCGGCGAGAGATTTGTTGGCGTCGATGACTAACTGCAGAGCATGCTGAACTTGTGCGGCGGTGATGTGGTGGGCGAAACCGATAGGGGTGATGCTGAGTTCGCGAGATAGCTGTACGCCGGTGGCAATTTCGGCAACCGCATCGGCGACGTAGATGATTTTGTTGACGTGGTAGTGCAAGTGGAGATATTCAAAATGGCTCCGGCCCTTCGCAAAGCCGTTGCCGCGGTTGCCGAGAATTTCAGTCAGATAAGGAACGACACTTGCAGCCTGCGCGCTCCGCGCCCAATCGTCGAGGACTGATTGCTCGACCGCCGAAGTAATAAAATTGCGTACTCCGCGCTCGTGCAATTTTTTCAACAGCTCACAGATACCAGGGAAATAATTGCATTGAGCCCCTGCGGTTCCAGCTAGCTTATTGTAGTAATCGACTGCCGCATCGACGTCTTCAACCAGTAAGAATCTCTCGCTGTTGAACTTCCGCATCTTGTCGCCGCATGAAATCCCAGATGTCGCAAACGCAAAATTCACCAGTTCTGTAAGGTTAGTTCGCACGGCGACATCGGAACTGCCAAACAGCAAACAAGTCACCGCAAATGCAACAGCATTCACCGGCATGCGATCGATCAGAACCCCATCTCTAATCCAAACGAAGGCTGTGGGTTCCGACTGCAAATCTTTCGCCTACTTCTGCGCCATCGCTCGTTCGTAGGCTTTGACCGCCGCCGGCGCTGCCTGGAAGCTGATGGCTAGACGGTTGAATGCGTTAATCACGCCAATCACCAGAGTCATATCAACCAGTTCTTTTTCCGAAAACACCTTGCGCGCATCTTCGTACTCTTCATCTTCAATCGGGTCGCCGGCTATTTCAGTAACTCGCTCAGCCCATGCCAGGGCTGCTTGTTCTTGCGCAGTGAACATCGAGTGCGCTTCTCGCCAGACTGATGTGAGCATCAATTTGTCCGTTGAGTATCCGTGAATGGACAAACTGCGAGAATGCATGTCGATGCAGAATGCACATTCATTGATCTGCGAACAACGCAAGCAGACGAGCTCAACTAGAATCGCAGGCAGACCGCAAGTCTCGAAGTAGGTGTAGCACGCCATTAACGCTTTGACTCCCTCGGGCGATGCCGTTCTGTAGTCTAGCCTCTCCGTCATGTTGCCTCCTAATCAGATCAAATCTTTTTCTTGAACGCGTACGACTGCTTGAAGATTTCGTATCCGCGCCTTTGATAAAAGCCATGCGCTTCTTTGCGCACCACATTCGAGCGCACAGAGACTTCTGTCGCACCCCGGCCGCGAGCCCACTCTTCTGCGTGTCGCACAAGCGCCGCCCCATGCCCCTGTCCGCGCACCGACTCATCGGTTACCAGACCACAAATCTCGACTGCATAATCACACACTGCAATCACTCGATGATCGAGATCGATAAATCCGCATGCACGATCACTTTCATCAACAGATACAAATAGAACACGCGTCGGATCTTGATCGATGCGCGCCACGCGAGTCACTATCTGCTCTAGAGTTACCGGATAACCAAGCTGGTCACACAAAGAAACAAGCCTCGCGCCATCAGACGCTTGGGCGCTCCTAATGTGCACTTGCGTTTTAGCGTCCAAAACTACTTTTGTTTGTTCAGGCATTTATCGACTTCCTCCCTTTGGAGAATGGCTTGACTTGTCGCGATACTTCTTCTGTTTGTCAGCATGATAGCGCGGGTCACGAAATTGTTTTGCCATTTGAAACGTTGTGAAACGACAGGCATCAGAGCAAAATTTCGCCTTGGGCGTTGCAATAAAGATGTCAGCACATCGTTGCACGGACGGTGACTCCAATAAACCTGTCTCCCCCAACAGCTCAATCTCGGAGCGCCATCTGCGCTCGGTTTCATCAGAAATGGAACGCACAATGGAAAGGGCAGCATTATTATTATTCTCGCGAAACAGTCCCACGCACCGCGCAATAGTCGGTGCATCCGACTTATCGAGCATATCGCTCACGAATTGACTGAATTGAAGCAGCAGAGTCTGGCGCAAACAACTCAGGAGATCGTCGTCAGAAACCCCTTCCAACCGGGCGTGCAAGAGAGGCAACTCCACATTGAGCGCAAGTTGTTCGCGTCGCGTCGTCAGCCGCACTCCCGACAGAGCTGCGTCAAGCCAGCGCCAATCAGCCTTTTCTTTGAAGTGGATTGCGTCGATACAACCCCGCATGCTCTTCAATGCCTGCTCGAAGCTGTCCAGTTGGGAGTCCGACAAGCGTAGCTCGCGACCGAAGGTCTGATCGAGCCAACGCGACATGTCCGACCGATCCCGCCAGGTCGTCTCATCATTCAAGATTTCAATCCAGCTGAGACTTCTTGCCATATTCCTTAATTTTCGCCTGCCCTGATTTAAGAATTCAAGCCTGGTTGGGCTTTGCAACAAAATGTTGACCGCAACGGTTGCTCGTGGTAACGTTACCACGAATCACCGTTTAGGACAATCATATTGTATCTGGCAGGCGGCGCGCAAGCGTTTTCTGCTGCCGCACGCCGGCGCCCATTTCTGGAGCCGCTTCAAACACGAGCTGAAAGCGAGGCAGGACTATGCCCCGCAGGCTTTCACGCGAGGTATTTATGCCATCTGAACATCTTAAAAGCCTCTGGCATTCAGCGTTTCCATTATTCATGTCGCTCAGTATGCTATCGCTCATAAGCCTGGTCGACATCTTCCTCGCCGGACAAATCGGCAAAGAGGCGCAAGCCGCTATCGGCATCACAGAGCAGGTGATGTTTCTCAACATGATCATGCTGCAAGGATTGTGCGCAGGCATCAACACCACGATTTCCCAAGCGTGGGGGTCTGGCGATCTTCAGAAAACAAGCGATTTAGCCAGGCTTGGGTCGCAAATCGCTTTTATCTTCGGCGCAATCGCGACTTTATTCGGTTTCTTCTCCGCAGACACGTTAACGAGCAGTTTCGCAACCAGCGCACCTGTTCAACATCAAGCAGCCGGCTACCTGCGCATCTGCTCATTAGCTAACATTCCCTGGGCGATGATCATGTGTAAAGCAACTATATTCCGTGCTGTCGGACGGGCACAGAAGGGAACGCTCATCTGGTTGATCACGGCTTTTGTTTGCGTTGCGCTCGAATTTTTGTTTTTCTATTCGCTGCCGCAAGGTCACTCGTTGGCCTCATTGGCGGTGGCATGGAATTTAGCAGCGCCAATCGGAGTGATTTATGGATTCTTCCAAATGAAAGATCTGGGCACCAGCGCATGGAAGAATCAACCTGGTGGCACCCGTATTGCACACAATGCAAAGAACATCCTACGGGTCGCGATTCCCGTGATGATGAGCGAAATGTGCTTTCTCATTTCCAATCTGGTCTTGTATGTATTACTTTCCAAAGTTCCCGATGCCACCACTGCCCAGGCAGCTTGGACGATCATGCTGAGAATAGAGGAAAGCGTTGCCTTCATTCCTTTGACGGCCTGCAGCTTAGCTACTGCCACAATTGTCGCTCAGGCGATTGGAGCTGGACATTTAGATAAAGCGCGAGATATTGCACATCAAGTGGCGGTGGTGGCGAGTATAGGGATGTTTTTGGTGGGAACCATAATTACGGTGTTGGGGCCATATATGGTGCCGCTGTTTTCACAAGACAGATCAATTCAACAGATCTCGACGATGCTGCTAAGCAGCTCTGCCCTTATGTTTCCTATCAGTGCGCTCACCTCAATTATTGCAGCATCATTCGAAGGACAAGGTGATACAGTTCGTCCGATGCTCTCAAACCTAATCAGCCTGTACATCATAAGGATTCCTCTTGCGTGGTTTCTCGCCACTTCACTCGGAGCAGGCGTCACTGGAATCTGGCTCAGCAAATTGATTTCCATTTTCGCCTCTGCGGCGTTGATGCTAATCGTCTGCCGCTCACGCATGAAACCTGCTCCTTACTTAAAAACGGCTAGACAGGTTTCAGCGCGCCAGATTGCCTCACACTCTTAAAACCGCATACGATTTGCTGGATCTGCGAGAAATCACACATGGCCAACTAGACGCGCCCGTCGTAAGATCCCCACGCTGCGCGCAGTTTGGTTATAACTTAGCCACACGCAATAGAGTAATCTGCCTTCGATCGTAAACAAATGAACTCTGCATGAATTCCCGGTGCAGTATTCGCTTCTGCGTGTCGAAGCGCATCCCTTCGATGAACCCCAATCCTTCATTAATGTAGCGCGGCTGCGTGGCAGCCACGCGGGAGTGTGAATATGATTATTTTGGCAATACTGTTGCACATGACGCTAGGTCAACCGCAAACCTTAGTTCATTCGATCAATCCTACGGCGCCAATTCAATTGGCCGACAACGACCAGCGTGATCCTGGCAAGGAGATAACCGACGATCCTCATGGCGACGATCCACACGGCAAGAGTGCTGACGAAGAGGTGCATGATCCGAAGATGCCTGCAAACGATTCGGCTAATAACCCTTATGCAGCACGCGACGTATACGGCAATCGCAAATGATCTAGCGTTGAGAGCACGCTTCCAACATCGCTAACTTCGAACCGGCGGCAAAGCGCCGCTGGTAGCTGCGAGCGAGAGGATATGCGAGTTTGGTGAGAAGACTGCCCGGTTTGGAAAATGCAAAAAGGTCGTAGTGAACGCTGTCATCTTTTTCGTCCCATTCAACACAGAAGCGCTCCTCACCAGACTCGGCGTGCTCATTCAATGTTCCATATGCGAAGCCGTATATCGTTTTCGATGCGACGGTTTCATTTAAGCAGTAGACAACTTTGCACGCATTGAGTGAGTAAAATCCGAGATGCGAAGCACGGACACAGACTACCATTCCCTCACGAGGCGGCGTGTCATGCACGAGTTCGATCCAGGGCATGGCGAACATTGTCCAACTCTCGATTGCCGCCATCGCGCGATCGAATGTTTCTTTGCCATTACCTAGCAGTTGTCGATTGTGATCGACGACGAATCCATCAGGACGTTGCAGTTCGCGAGAAGCGCCGACGCAATCATATGAAAAGTGCTGCTTCGCAGCTTCATGGAGAAACTGTCTGATCTGGCTCTGACTCGGTCTTGAAAAGAAAAACAAGCGGTTGTCATCCGTCGGCGATCCACGGCAGAAATCCTACCACCGCCCAAGAGGGGCGGCGTTCCAAATTTTGCGAACGTTTACAGCTGCGGCAGACAGGCGCGAGAAGCCTATCCATATATGAAATAATGTCGTCTCGTTTACTAGCGAGGTTTTCATGGGCCGGGTTGTCGTCGGCATGATTGGTTTAGGCACTGTTGGAGAAGGCGTCGTGCGCCTGCTCGGACAACAGAAGCAGATTGCCCTGAAAAAAGTTGCGGTGCGCGATTTAAAGAAAAAGCGCAATGTTCAACTTGATTGCGCCCTAACCGATAAAGTCAGTGAGGTGATCGAAGATCCGGAGATCGAGATTCTCATTGAAGTGGCAGGTGGCGAAGAGCCCATGCTCAGCCACATGCAGCAAGCTCTGGAAGGCAGGAAGCACATCGTCACGGCCAACAAAGAAGTGCTCGCCAAGCACGGCCCGCAGCTCTTCGATCTGGCGCGCAAACGCGGCGTGGCAATATTCTTCGAAGCCAGTGTTGCCGGCGGCGTGCCATTGATTTCAACGATTCACAAAGGGTTGGAAGCCAACCAACTTTCGTCGGTTACAGGAATTTTGAATGGAACCACCAATTTCATTCTCTCCAGCATGGAGCAGAACGGAGCCAGCTACGAAGAAGCTCTGAGCAAGGCGCAAGAACTCGGATTTGCCGAAGCCGATCCGACAAATGATGTCGATGGCTTCGACGTCGCGTACAAACTTTCGATTCTTTCAGCGCTGGCATACGGACGTTTCGCACGTCCTGCAGATATCTATCGTCAGGGAATTCGCGAAATCACAGCCGATGACATTTCGCAAGCGCGCGAGTTGGGATACCGGATTAAACTCGTCGGTTCAACCAGTACAGCAAACGGAAAGGGCTCAATCGATGTGCGTGTGCACCCGATGTTGGTACCGCTATCGCACACGCTCGCATCCGTTGGCGGGTCGAACAACGGCATCCTTCTGTCCGGTCACGCTGTCGGCGAAATCGCCATGGTCGGTCCGGGAGCAGGGCAGATGCCGACAGCCTCCGCCGTTGTCGGAGACACAATCAATCTAGCAAGCGCCTTGCAACTGCCGGATTTTGCCAGCTACTTCCAGCCCAAAATCGAGGCGCAGTGGGCAGATGTTGCCTCTGCAGGCGAATGGAGTTGCCCGTACTATCTGCGCCTCTCAGTTAACGATGAGCCCGGGGTAGTGGGCAAGGTTGGCACCATATTCGGTGAGCACGGAATTAGCATTCTCAGCATTCTTCAACGCGGTGTACGCGCAGACGGCTCTGCCACCATCGTCATAACCACACACCATGTCGCCAACAAGCAGATGGACGCCGCGCTCGCAGCACTGCACAAGATGAGTTTCCTGCAAAAGCAAGAAAGTTGTATTCGCATTTTTAAACCGGTCAACAACAATGCATAGCGCAGTAGCACTGATTGAAAAATACAAAGAGTTTTTGCCGATTACGGACAGAACACCAATCATCACCCTGGGCGAAGGCAATACTCCACTCATCAAAGCAGTCAATCTGCCAAGGCAGCTCGGTGCGCCGACGTTAAACCTGCACTTTAAATTTGAAGGATTGAATCCGACCGGTAGCTTCAAGGATCGTGGAATGACACTGGCGATCTCAAAAGCAGTCGAAGAAGGAGCTGAAGCAGTCATCTGCGCGTCGACCGGCAACACAAGCGCATCCGCTGCCGCCTTCGCTGCAAAAGCCGGTCTCACTTGCTATGTGTTATTGCCTGCCGGACACGTCGCGCTAGGCAAACTGGCGCAGGCCATTCTTTATGGAGCGCGCGTCATCGCCATCGACGGCAACTTCGACAAGGCACTGGATCTGGTGCGCGAAATCGCGGCAGTCGCTCCAGTGACAATCGTCAATTCAATCAACCCATATCGCCTCGAAGGACAGAAGACGGCCGCATTCGAGGTGATCGAACAACTCGGAAAAGCGCCTGATTTTCTCTATATCCCTGTAGGCAATGCCGGCAATATCAGCGCATACTGGCGCGGTTTTAAACTATGCCATGAGACTGGCAGAGCAAACACGCGACCTGGCATGTTCGGCTTTGAAGCGGAAGGATCAGCCGCAATCGTGCACGGGAAGGTATTCGAAAACCCAGAAACCATAGCCACCGCCATCAGAATTGGCAATCCAGCAAGCTGGAAGGAGGCTGAAACCGCCGCCAAGGAGTCGAACGGAGCTATCGATTTCGTGAGCGACCAAGAAATCCTCGATGCATACAAGTTGGTGGCGCAAACTGAAGGCATCTTCTGTGAGCCGTCCTCCGCGGCGAGTTTGGCAGGCTTGATAAAAAACTTGGGGCGCAAGAGAATCGACCCGACCTGCACCGTTGTCTGTGTTCTCACGGGCAACGGACTGAAAGATCCCGATACCCCGATGAAGGTCGCGCATGCAGATCTAACGCCGGTGCCCCCGACGCTGGATAAATTGCGCCAGGCGATGAAGGTTTAAACGCGAGATGCAAGTAATGACGAAATCAGAAACAACTTCCATGAAGGGCATCGAGAAGCGGCTGATTGTGCGTGTTCCTGGTAGTACATCGAATCTCGGTCCGGGATTCGACACCCTGGGATTAGCGCTCACCATATACAATACCGTCACATTCGACGTGCTCGAAAAGAACGACAGCGAAGTACCTCTCATTCGTCTCAGCAGTGCCACCAGCAAGAGCATCCCTGTAGACGCAACGAACCACATCTATGCGATTCTCCAGCAAACATTGGGTGCATCAGCGAAGCCACTTTTAGATCGCGTCCGCATCTCCATCGATTGCAACGTGCCAGTCGGCAGTGGATTGGGCAGCTCAGGAACCGCCACGCTGGCAGCCCTTTGGGCAGTGCAGCATATGCGCGACGCTTGCTGCGACAAAGAATCTCTGTTGCAGGCAGCGACAAAGCTCGAAGGACACCCCGACAATGTTTCACCCAGCTTGTTAGGCGGATTTACCATCTCCGCAGTCGCACGCGACGCACGTCGTATTTTGGTAGAGCAGCTTCGATGGCCCGAACAGTGGCGCACGATATTCATCGTTCCCACCCGCAGTCTGAGCACCAAACATGCACGCTCCGTCCTGCCAAAAGCGCTGGGCTACAGTGACGCTGTACACAACATTCAGCGCGTCTCCCTGCTTGTTGCGTCCGTCGCAAAAGCTGACAGCGAGATGCTCGTTCATGCGCTGGACGATCGACTACATGAGCCGTATAGAGCCTACCTGGTGCCGGAACTTTTGCAATTGCGTAAGGCTTTGAAATCGACGCCGGCGCTTGGATGTGTGCTGAGCGGAGCGGGACCGACCTTGATGGTGCTTGCGCATAGCCGCTCCGTGCAGGAAGTTCTTTCCGCGATTGAGAGCTGGTCGGAAAAACAGTCTGACAAACCACGAATCCTCGATCTTCAGGTCGATCAGGAGGGGTTGCAACAGTTGCATGAATAAACCTACCGCTACCAGGAGCAGCGGCGTGACACCACAAGACAAACTGAAAAATCTGCATGTCGTCAAATTCGGAGGCACCTCCGTCAAAAATATCGCGCGCATTCAACATGTTTGCGGCATCATCAACAAGCTGCGCGAGACAAGCCCTGTAATTGTGGTCGTCTCAGCGATGGGCGATACGACGGACTATCTGGTCAAGCTCGCAAATCAATGCGCGGCAACGCCCAATCAACGCGAACTGGATTCTCTTTTATCTACCGGAGAACAAATCTCGATCGCCCTGGTGGCAATGATGTTGAGTTCGATGGGCGTGAAGGCACGCTCTTTTACAGCGGCTCAAGTCGGCATTTTCACCGAAAACATACACTCCAAAGCGCGCATTGTCGAAATCAAAACTGACACTTTGCACAATGCATTTGCTGACAATGATGTGCTCGTGGTGGCAGGGTTTCAAGGCGTCACCGAGCAGGGCGACATCACAACGCTTGGCCGCGGCGGCTCCGACACGACAGCCGTTGCTCTGGCTGCGGCAGTGGGAGCGAAAATCTGCGATATCTACACTGATGTCGATGGTATTTACACTGCCGACCCGAATAAGATCGAAGGAGCACAGCTTCTCAAGAGAATTTCGTATGAAGAAGTCGTCGAGATGGCGCGTCTCGGTGCCCAAGTGATACACCCGCGCGCTGTTGAACTGGCGCGCCAATACAACGTGTCGCTGCGCGTGAGAAACACTTTTAAGCCTGAACATGAAGGCACAGTTATCGATGGAGGTGAGGACATGGAGATCTATCGCACCGTCAGTGGTGTGGCAGTGGACAAAGAACAGGCAAGCGTGGCAATTATGGACGTGCCGGATCAACCTGGAATCGCCGGCGAAATCATGCAGGCAGTGGCGGACAAAAACATCGTCATCGATATGATCATGCAGGCGTTTCACCCATCAATGGGATTGAACAACATCACTTTCACCGTGGGCGCATCCGATCTCGATGAGACCATCGCCACGTTGGAAACTCTCAAAGTCAGGCTGAAAGCCAAAGAAGTGCTCGCGGATCCTGACATAGCGAAAGTCAGCTTGATTGGCGCCGGCATGGTCGGTCAGCCCGGAGTAGCGGCGCGATTGTTCACTGTTCTTGGCAAAAACGGAATAAACATAAAAATGATTGCCAGCAGCGAGAAAAAGCTGACGTGCGTCGTCAGCAGACAGCAAGCTGACAAGGCAGCCCAACTGATACACGATGCGTTCGAACTCAGTTCGATCAGCGGCTAGCAGATGATCCCCATTTCCGGCAACAACAACAGCTTGTTGAGGCGATGGTTCGGGGGACTTCTGCGCTTGTAGATGTATGTGGTATATAGCGATATGTGCTAGAAATTGTTTTGATTCCGGGCGACGAGCTGCAGCACTACCAAGAAAGTGAACGGTACGCATCATGAGCAGCGGTTTCAATCAGATATTCGAGTCCAGCGGAAGAAGGCGCGGCATCGGCTCAAGAGCCGGACTTCTCATGTTCGGGATCTTCTTCACTGCAATTCCCATGGTGTTCATCGGCATCGGCGCTAACCTGGCGCTTCAGCAGGACTCGAAGATTCACACATTCCGACCCGTCCAGGTAACAATCGACAGCTCCGAAGTAAAAACGACGAGAGGCTCGAAAGGCGGCTCCACGTACAGCCCCGACGTGACATATGAGTACGACGTCGATGGAGCTCATTATACGAGCTCACAAACACTAGTAAGCAGCCTCAGCACCAGCGATTACAACTGGGCCGAAGGCATTGTTAATCGCTATCACCAGGGACAAAAAGCCGAGGCGTACTTCAACCCTTTCAATCCTGGAGATGCATTTCTCGTCAAAGAACATTCGTTTTTCCCATATTTTTTCATTCTCTTTCCAATGATTCACCTTACGATCGGACAGGGAGCCATACTTGCTGCGCTAGGCTACTTCGGTGTTAATCGGCCAATCGCGATTGCACAAACCGACGGCTGGTACCAAATTCAACCTGACGTGAGCATCACGAACAGAAGGAAATTTGCACTGCTTGCATGCCTTTGGTGGTATGGCGTCGGCGGATTCACACTTGGTCATTTTTTCTACGTTACAGAAAACAGAGCCGATTTTGCCTTCGTCTTAGGCGGCAGCATATACTGCGCTCTCGGACTGATATCGCTAATACCGGCAATTCGGTGGAGTCTCATTCTGCATGAGCTCGCCGACCCGATCGTGCGAATGCCGAAAGCGCCCTTGCAGCACGGTGAGCTGACCGACGTCGAGGTGACACTGAAAACAAATTCCGAGTTGCGCATTAGAGATGTACAGGTCGGCCTTCTGTGCCAGCAAGCAGAACGGCAGTATTCCGGGGGCGCAGCCAGCACCCTCAAAAGGATGATTCACGAAAAATGGGAGACCATCTCAGAGAATAAAACGTTTCGCTCCGATCAGAAATTCAAAGTCGAAGCAAAGGTACAAGTACCCGAAAACGACCCAAACCCGTCAGTACTGGGAAGCTACACCAACAAGTGGATGATTGGTGTCAAAGTCAACATCGAAAAAGGCACGAGTTACTTCGGTAAATTTCCCATCGACGTTCTGTGAAGCAATCTCAATTATTGCCTACCACCACTTATATCTCTCTCCCAACAGAAGTTTTCACTCCTCATTCGGTTCCCAAAGCTCAATCTTGTTGCCATCGGGATCTTTGAGCCAAGCAAAATTCCCCAAACCGGGATACTCTTCGGTCTTCTCGATAGCCACCCCTTTATCTTTGAGATGGTCGAGGATTTCTTTCATACTCTTGACTCGATAATTGATCTGTCCCGTTCGCGGTTTATCCTTGATGTCGTCTTGGCTGGGCATGATTGCCCAAGCAGTAGTTCTTGTTACGTTCGGGTTTTCGAAATCGCGGTGGTCAAACGTTGCATAGACTGAATTGCACTCAGCATCCTGCCCCGCAGCCTCAATTCTGAGGCAATCGCGGTACCACGACGCGAGTCTTTTGGTGTCATTGGAGAAAAGAAAAACGCCGCCAATTCCATCGATCATGACTTCTTCCCATTCTTTATTCAGAGAGTTATCAGCGAGTCTTGGCTCGGATAGATGAGTATAACTCATGCACAGAAGAAAGTTGCTCGAGTCACAACTGTGCGTTGTAACTTTTCTCGAGAATTCGCGTCTTCGTCTGTCTAAGTTGGCGTATGAGCAAACTCGAACACGTAAAAGCCAATCCTGTGGCTACGAAGTCGCGCTCGAGCAAAGACGCTTGTACCTCATCAGTAATGCGAGCGAACTCGCAATTAACACGCTCCGATCTGTAACGGATTTTCCACATGCGTTCTTCAAGTGCTACACATGACTCTCCGCAGCGCGACGAACTTCTCAAAAAATCCAAGAAACTGGCGATTATTACCATCATATGGAACGGACTTGAAGCGGTCTGCGCCATCATTTTTGGGCTCTTTGCCAACTCAGTTTCATTGATGGCATACGGAATCGATGGATGTATCGAACTTCTTAGCGCGTCTGTTATGTTGTGGCGGATTCGAGCGGAGCATAAAGCAGGAAAAGACGGTGCCGCCGAACACGAAAAGGTCGCATGTAGAATTATAGGCGTGCTGCTGCTCCTGTTATCTTTGTACATCTGCATCGACTCGGGCACAACGTTGCTGGGCATTCAAGACAAGGCACAACCTTCATGGCCAGGAGTGATTCTGACGGGAATGGGTCTTATTGTCACACCATTTCTGACTCACGGTAAGCTCAAGTGTTCGCACAAACTAAAAAGCGGAGCGCAACACGCGGACGCCGTTCAATCTTTGACTAGTTGTTGGTTGTCGTTAACAGCAATGATAGGACTGTTACTGGCGGCTCTTCTGGATTGGTCGTGGGCGGATCCCGTCGCGGCTCTCTTGTTCATTCCTATTACATTGCGAGAAGGAATTGATGCTGTTCGATGCAAATGAAAATGATCAACGGCGAACGCCAACCGGATCATCCAAGTTGTCGATTTGCACCGGCTCGATCTTGTCGGCGGGAGTGAACTTGAAGATGCGCGAATAGAAATAGAATTCCGCTTCCAGTGTGCGTTTGATATTCTCTGCCTGACGGAATCCGTGCTGTTCGCCAGGATAGGTAATATACGCGACTGGCAGCTTTTTTTTGCGCAATGCTGCGACCATTGACTCAGCCTGACTCGGTGGAACAGCTTTGTCTTCCAACCCCTGGAAGAAGATTACAGGACAAGTTAATTTGTCAGTGTAGTTCAACGGCGAGCGTTCGTCGTAAATCGCCTTTTCTTTTGGATACGGGCCAATCAGTGTATCTAGATAACGCGCCTCGAATTTATGCGTATCGGCTGCCAGAGCGGAAACATCGCCGATTCCGTAATGACTGGCACCGGCGTGAAATACATCGCCGAATGTCAAAGCGCACAACGTTGTATAACCACCGGCGCTACCACCTGTTATCGCCATGCGTTTAGGATCGACTACGCCTTTGCTTGCCAGATATCGCGCTGCGTTCTCGCAATCTTGAACATCGGCGATGCCCCATTGCAGTTTCAACTTATCTCTGTATTCTCGCCCATAACCGGTGCTACCGCGATAATTCACATCTGCGACAACAAATCCGCGACTGGTCCAATATTGAATGTGCAAATTCAGCGAGCTACCAGTGGCGCTCGTCGGACCGCCGTGACTTTCAACAAGCAGCGGTGGCAATTCGCCATCTGGAGCGCGGAAGTCCGCGTTGCTCGGCTTGTACACTAGTGCGTAGGCGGTTTGACCATCAGCCGTGGGAAACTCCGCCACTTCCGCAACCGAAATATATTTTTTGTCTACTTCGAGCTCGTTCGACTTGCGAATGATTTTATAAGCACCGGTTTTGGTATCGATCTCAACGACAGAGCTCATCGTCTCAGGCGATGACGCGCAGCATGCCAGGCTGTCGCCATCGAGCGCAAAGTAATCCAAATCTCCAAATGGAACATCGATATCTTTAAGCGATGATTTTTTCGCCGCGAAGTCGACTTCAATTTTGCACAACTTCCATTTGCCTTTGTCGCAATACCCGCCAATAATGGTGCCATCGTCTTTTAACGCATAAGTGGACATGCCGAAAACCCAGTGTGGCAGCCCAAATTCCTTCTCCATTTTGAGAATCTGCCACGGCGCGCTGTTCGTATCAGCAGGATGCAGTACGTACGGATTCCACCAGCCGGTCACGTCTCCAATGTAATAAAGCAATCCGCTCTTAGACCACTCCGGCTGAAAGATCGATTCGCTGACACCACCGGCAATCTTACGCTTCGATTTGATCATCCCTCTATCGTCGAGTTCCGCCACCCATAACTCTGTGCCATCCCAAGGCATATTGGGATGGTTCCAGGACAGCCAGCACAACCGTGATCCATCAGGACTGACGCGCGGATTGCTGTAAAAGTTGTGTCCACCAACCAGACCTTCTCCAGCGGACTCACCGCCTTCATAGCTAATCGAAACGATCGTCGAGGTTGCTTCCTGACCAGTGATCGAATGATCTTCGCGAACACACACGAGCCGTTTGCGTTTTGTATCTACACTCGCATCCGCGTAGCGCCATTTCCCCGGCGGCGTCAGAGCACGTGGTGCAGCGGTATCGTCGAGTTTGTGTAAGTAGAGTCGTTGATCTTCGTAGTTCGAAAAATAGATGGTGCCGTCTTTCACCACATACGCACCGCCACCGTATTCGTGCACCAACGTGCGCGCGGCGAAACCTGCCGGAATCGCATCGACGATTTTGCCTGCCGAGGTGCGTCTGACAACGACCATCCGTCCGTTCTCAGATGGACGCCCCTCCTGCCAAAACAGATCGCCCTGGTCGTAAGCGACCGGGTTTTGCAATCGCAAAGTGCCGGATGCGATGGCGTCAGCTTTAATGGGCGATTCCCAAGAACCATATGGAGCGGTGCGAACCGGCATGAGTTAATCCTCGCGAACAGGCATATTGTTATGAGTGAGTAGTATACATTCACGCGATGTTCAATATTGATCAGTATCAGGTCGAACACTTTGCCACCGCCACTATTGATTTCTCTGGCGAGCATCAAGGCGGGCAGCGCGGTTGATTGCTGGGTGCAATCATTTTCGCCGGTTTTTGATTGCCATCATCGAGGCGCACGGCGCGAGTGAGTGCTGAATTGCGACGATACTGCCCGATCGATACAATAGTCGCGACACAACTGGACCACTTATGAGATTCAAAGGCAACCGAACCGCACCGCTGAACAAACCGGCACGGCCGTTTGCCCCGGCGCGGGACATGACGTACATCGCTTTCTACAAGCCGTACGGCGTATTGTGCCAATTTACCCAGCCGGAAGACAGCGACAAGCGCACGCTAGCCGAGTTTGGCTTTCCCCCTAACGTTTATTCAGTTGGGCGCCTCGACTTCGACAGCGAAGGGCTTCTGATTTTGAGCGATGACGCCAGGCTTAACAAGGCGCTTTTGACCCCGGGACATGGACACGACCGGGTTTATCTGTCGCAAGTTGAGAGCGTGCCCAACGAGCAGCAGCTGGTTGACTTGCGCGCCGGAGTCATACTCGACGGCGAGCGCAGCCTGCCGGCCCAAGCCACGCTTTTGCCCGGTGAGCCGGCGATTCCGGAGAGACCTGTGCCGATTAGAGCGCGCAAAGCCATACCGACGGCTTGGATCAAACTCACACTGAACGAAGGCAAAAACCGCCAGGTCCGCCGAATGACGGCTGCGGTCGGCTGCCCGACCTTGCGACTGCTCCGCGTTGCCATAGGGCGGGTGAGCCTCTTCACTCTAACTCTGCAGCCAGGCGAATGGCTAAAGCTCGGACCAGAGGACGTGGCGCGCCTTTTCGAGCCATCCGATCAGCGTCTGACCGTGCCCGGCATTCACAATTAGCCCCGGGAGCCCCAAAATGCCAGCCGGGTATGCGAAAATGAGCATCTGGAGTGGCATCGGCTAATGACTGGCATCGTAGAAAAGAAAGTATCCATTCAGTATTTTGCCATGCTGCGTGAACAACGCGGCATCAGCGACGAGAGTTTGGTGACATCCGCAGCGACAGCGCGCGACCTGTACGATCAACTGCGCACGCGTCATGGTTTTACTCTCAGCGCGGATCGGCTCGGTGTCGCCATCAACGACGAGTTCGCTGCCTGGGACAGGCGGCTCGAGGACAGCGATCGGATAGTCTTCATTCCGCCAGTGGCGGGAGGATAAGCGTGTTTTCGTTTTCACACTCTGCCATCAATGCAGACTCACTGAAGCAGTCGCTAGCAAAATCAGAAGCTGGTGCTCTGACGGTGTTTGAAGGCTGGGTGCGCAATCACAATGAGGGACGTTCTGTTATCTCACTCACGTATGAGGCGATGGGACCGCTGGCGATAAAAGAAGGCAATAAGATTATCGAGGAAGCGAAAGCTCAGTTTAAGATCTATGATGCGATTTGCGAACATCGTGTTGGTGAGCTAAAGATCGGCGATGTCGCCGTTTGGGTGGGCGTTTGCTCTGCCCATCGAGGCACCGCATTTGATGCCTGCCGATACATAATCGATCAGGTAAAACTGCGCCTGCCAATTTGGAAGAAAGAAACTTACGTCGATGGCAACAGCGAATGGGTAAATTGCCAGTCCTGCGCGCAGGGCGGAGAGCCCCATAAAGAGCTTGTCTATGCGGATCGTTCGGAGAAACGCGCGAATGAATAAACTCGTAGATCAATTCGGGCGCGAGCACACGTACCTTCGCATCTCCGTTACGGACAGATGCAACTTGCGTTGCGTGTACTGCATGCCGCACGACGGCATCAAATGGAAGCCGAAAGAACAGCTGCTCTCATTCGACGAGATTGAGCGAATAGCGCGCGTTTTCGTCAAGCTCGGCATTCGCAAAATTCGGCTTACCGGCGGTGAGCCGCTGGTGCGAGAAAACCTGGAAGATCTGATTGAGCGGTTGGCGCAAATCGAGGGCGTTGAAACCTTGGCGATGACGACGAACGCGACTCTTCTCGCGCCGAAAGCTAAGATGATTCGTGACCTCGGCGTCACCGGTCTCAACATCAGCCTCGATACGTTTCATCGTGAGAGATTCGCTCAATTAACGCGAAGAGATGATTTTGAAACCGTCATGAATGGGCTAAATGCCGCATTGTCTGTAGGTTATCCCAGCTTAAAACTCAACTGCGTGGTGATGCACGGATTCAACGAAGACGAGGTCGTTGACTTCGCTACCTTTGCATACGACAAGCCGTTGAACGTTCGCTTTATCGAATACATGCCGTTCAAAGACAATGATTGGCAGCCCGGCAAAGTTGTTACGTTCGCGCAGATGAAAGAACAGATCGAGACGAAATTTCGCCTGTCACCAATCACCGCAGAGCGCTCCGCCGTTGGCAAGGACTTCTCGATGGAAGGCGGAACCGGCACAGTCAGCTTCATTTCGTCAATATCCGATAGTTTCTGCTCGAGTTGCAACAGATTGCGACTCACTGCAGATGGTTCAATCAAATCGTGTTTGTTCTATCCCGCGGAGAGCAACCTGCGCGATCAATTGCGCGCGGGAGCTACCGACTCGGAGTTGGAAGAGATGATTTTATATGCGCTTTCAGTAAAGCCAGAAGCGCACCCACCGGCAGAAGAGATTGCCGCCGGTGAGAACAGGGCGATGATAGAGATCGGGGGATAACATGCGAGACGTTTCGCACAAGCCAAACACTTTACGCACAGCAGTAGCACGCGCGCTTTTGAAAATGAGCCCGTCGACGGTCGAATTGATTCGCCAGAACAAGATTCCCAAAGGCGATCCGTTGACAGTCGCTCGTGTAGCCGCTGTTCAAGCAGCGAAGAACACAGCGCAAATCATTCCTTACTGCCACCCACTACCGATTACGCACGTCACTGTCGACTTCAAATTAGACGAGGACGCAGTTGAAATCTTGACGGCGGTCAAAGCAATCTATAAGACCGGCGTCGAGATGGAAGCACTGACAGCCGCTTCCGTAGCAGCGCTCACCATCTATGACATGTGCAAGATGGTGGACGAGCATCTCGAGATCGAGCAAGTTCGTTTGATGAACAAAGCCGGCGGCAAATCCTCTTATCAGAAGAAATTGGAACAGCCAAGAAAAGCGGCCGTGTTTGTCATGTCGGATAGCGTATCTGCCGGCAAAGCCGAAGACGTGTCAGGCAAGCTTATTGTGGAGCGCCTGAAGGCCGAAGGATTGGATGTCGTCGAATACTTGATCATCGCTGACGACGAGTCAGACATCGTGCCCGCGATTCGTCGCTATACTGACGATAAGCCAGTCGATCTGATTATCACCACCGGCGGTACCGGCATCAGCGGTCGCGACAACACTCCGGAAGCAGTTGCTCGATTGATTGAAAAGAATTTGCCCGGAATCTCCGAGGCGATTCGCTCCTATGGACAAGACCGCAATCCGTTCTCCATGCTCAGCCGCGCCACAGCCGGCATTCGCAACAAGACCCTCATCGTCAGCCTGCCCGGCTCCGCCGGCGGCGTCAAAGATTCGCTGGAAGTCCTTTTCCCAGCCATCGTGCACGCCTTCCGCATGCTCGCCAACGAAGGCCACGGCGCCAGAGAAAAGCAGCCGACCGAACCGGCGAAGAAGTAAGTGCGATTAAGCATGTTCTGCCTTGCGGCTAGCCATCGGATTCCAGCGACAGCTTGAGCAGCCGCGCATCAAGCCCAGCTCGTTTAAGTGCTTCGTGCGCTGTGGCGTTTTCTGGCAAATCGAGCAAAAGTGCTCGGCATAAATCCCGGTAAGTTATCTCTGATTTCGCCGTCCGGCTTCTTTTACGTGCACAGTGCATCACAGTGAAAAACGCGCGGCTATAGGGAGGAACCCCCGAACCGAGAAAATCATGCAGCGCACACTGCAACCTATCCATCAAAGGTTCTGGGTACGATTTTGAAGTCGTGCCAGCAACATAAGAAGCCAAAGCATCTTTCTCAAGCGCCGAAAGCTTCACAGAAAAAAATGACTCCCCTTCGATCGAAGCCAGAGCAAGCAATGCATGCTCCGGACGAATGGTCCGATGCCCCATTCTGCTGGCTTCCTTAATGGCAATCGTGCACATCCTGGAGAGGGATTCAAGCTGGTTGGAGTTTCTCATGACTCGATTATGCCACTTTCTGAGCTGCCACGGCGCTGGCGTCATGCCGCTACCTCATCAAATGGCAGCATCAGAAGAATGTACGACTGGACCGGTCGGTTTTCGTCTGATCGGCGAGTCACACCCACAAAGCTTTATTGATACTGGAAGTCAAGGATATACACTAAATGGCGCCAGTACAACTTCTTCAGGGGTCACGATAATGCGAGCACAGACATCAATCCTGATGGGCTTAACTGCGATGGCGATGCTGTTTGCGGCATGCCAGACTGCGAGCACGCAGCAAACTGAATCGAATCCCTTTCATTCGCATGGCAATCCGTTTCACAATGGCTCGAATCCTTTTCACAACCACTTCGCAAAAGACGGACCGTTTGTAGTCGGTGGGCTGTGTCCCGAACCGCCTGGTGCTTCCGTCACGTTTTTCAAAGGTGGGCTGGTGATCAGGGGCGAAAACCAGAGTTTTGGCTCTTCTACTGTGGCGGGCTGGGAAGTATTTAACAGCCACCCTGGTGTGAATCCGGGCAGTCTCTCACCGACAGCATCGTCGGTGGCGCCGGTTGGTACGTACAGTTTCACGGTCAGTGGACTGCCATCCTCACATGTTTTCGTTAACATGGCTAGCTCGGATTCAGAAGGCGGTTATAACAACCCGGACTTCCCCGGGTATCCGATTTCGAACGGAACGTTCTCACACGCTTCGGTCCCCGTAATGAATCCCGGCGCGACTTTGGTGGCCGAATACTTTTTCATATGCACAGACTCAAACACCCCGCTTACGACCTACACAGTCAAGGACTTCAAGGTCAACGGCAAACCGATTGGAATTGATACCACCCATCTGGACAATAGCGGTGGCTCGACAGGTTTTAATTGGTGCAATGATCTGTAAGTTGACCCGACACAGTTAGGCTGCTTGCGTCATAGAACTAGATCAATTCGTATCGCGGCTGGCATCTATTGTTCTAACCAAGCAAAACCGGGCTGCAGTGCGGGCCGAAGTCCTTGCCCAAAAGAACCTCGATCGTGCAAGCGGGTCGAAGCTGCCTGGGAGCACTTTGGTGGGCTCGGCGCCCAACTCTTAAGAAATTCCGGCAGCTTTAAACAAAATGGACCGACCGGTCTAATGTGATATGTACCGGCGCTCCACATGGCGCTGACAGAAAGGACAGACGAAAGTCTGAGTAGATAAGGTACACAACCATGCGTGTCTATAACATTTTGGATACTGACAATAACGACCTCCAAGCCAGTTCAGTGCAATCGTTTGATGACGCACAACTGCTCGACGCCTACTCGCGCAGCGTTATCGCAGCGCAAGAGTCGGTCTCGCCTTCGGTCGTCTACATCCACGTCAGGAGTGATTCGAAATCCGGCCGACCACAGGAAGGCGGCGGCTCAGGCTTCGTCTTCACACCTGACGGCTACATTTTCACAAACAGCCATGTCGTACATGGCGCACAAACAATTGAAGTAACTCTCGCTGACGGGCGTACTTTACCCGCGCGATTCATCGGCGAAGACGAAGATACCGACCTGGCAGTGATTCAGATTTGGGCACCAAACCTGGTGCCGGCTAAATTGGGCGATTCGTTAACGCTAACACCGGGACAAGTGGTGATTGCGATCGGTAATCCGTACGGCTTTCAGAGCACCGTCACTGCAGGCATCGTCAGCGCGCTCGGGCGCTCGATGCGCGCGCAATCCGGACGCATGATCGATAACGTCATTCAAACGGACGCTGCACTAAATCCGGGCAACTCCGGCGGGCCGCTAATCAACTCGCGCGGTGAAGTGATCGGTGTGAACACCGCTGTAATTTTGCCCGCACAAGGAATCTGCCTTGCCGTGCCGATCAACACCGCCAAATCAGTAGCGGTTGCTTTGATGCGCGACGGCTACGTGCGTCGCGGTCGCCTCGGTATCGCTGCGCAAAGCATTCCACTGCAAACACGGCTGTTGCGTTTTCACCGCATCAATAACCGCGGTGCGGTTTTGATTATCGGCTTGGACAAAGGCGGTCCGGCGCACAAGTCAGGATTGAAAGAGGGTGATGCGATCGTCACCTTCGACGAAAAACCAGTCAACAATGTTGACAATCTGCACCGCATGCTACTCGATATACAGGATGGTGCGCAGCACAAACTGTCTGTAATTCGGCATGCTGAGCTGCTGTCAGTTTCTGTTAAGCCAGAGCTGAAATAATCAAGTCGACAGACGAATTAGCGTTATGATCAAACCTACTTGCAGCCAAGCGCTCAAGTTTTCTTAAGATTGACAGCCATGTTGAAATTCCCGCCCACTACAAAAAACATCGCGATTGCATTTGCGACGTTGTATATCCTGTGGGGCTCGACATATCTTGCAATCAAATTCGCCATCGAAACGATTCCGCCGATGATCATGATCTCAACGCGATTTCTCATTGCCGGTGTCGGCATGTATATCGCCCTCGTGATGTCGGGCAAAGAACATCCGAATGCAAAACAGTGGCTGTCTGCCGTCGTCACCGGCGTGTTGCTGCTCGGCTGTGGAACCGGCGGTCTCGTAATCGCTGAGAAAACGGTACCAACCGGAGTGGCATCACTACTGGTGGCGATGGTACCTGTGTATATCGCCATCTTCGAACACCTCGGCAAAAGCATGCCCAGCAAACGTAAGCTGCTCGGCCTGTCACTCGGCATCATCGGAATACTGACACTGATCGGTCCGGCAAACCTGCTCGGACATGGCGCGCTCAATCTAATCGGTGTGGCCACTCTCATGTCCGGCTCATTTTGTTGGTCGCTCGGCTCAATCGTCTCACGCAATGCACCCAAACCGAAATCAACATTGATGGGCACTGCCATGCAGATGATCTGCGGCGGACTCGCTCTCGGACTTGCCGCGCTGATCGCTGGTGAACACCTGCATTTCAGCTTGCAGGCGGTGTCTATGAAGTCAGGTCTGTCGTTCATCTATTTGATCATCTTCGGCTCGATTTTCGGATTTACCTCGTACATCTGGCTCTTAGAACACGTCAGCCCCAGCAAAGTGGCGACATATGCATATGTCAATCCGATCGTCGCTGTCATGCTCGGCTGCCTGTTTGCAGGCGAAGCATTTACCGGGCAGATGGCGACGGCGGCGGCGATCATCCTAACAGCGGTCTGGCTGATCACGACTGCGGAAAAGTCCGATGCGCGGACCGCACGCGAGAAAGCCACATCGATATTTGCAAATCAATCGCCAATCTCTGGTGTTTCATCGCAAACAAAATCTCTAGAGCGCGACAATCGATCGCTGATTGCCAAAGGCTCATCTCATATGAAACCCTTGGGGCGGGACGATATGCCTGAGAATCTGCAGGTTTTGCCAGTTGCAGCTATCGCTGTCAAAGCAAAACCAGACGGAAGCAAAGCCGCAACTAGCAACCGTGCGCGCTGAGTTGCATCGTAAGCGAAACGCTGAAAGCCTGCGTTTCGAGGGCCGCCATGAAGCACTGCTCTTGAAGCTGCATGGATGTTCGACAGCGCGACAGACAACCGTGCTGTAAACTTTAAGCGCCGTTGTTTTGCGAGACGCAGCAATGCTCACATATGATGAAGCGCTGGCGCTGATTCTTGCCAACTCACATCCGTTGCCGGTGGTTGAGCGCCCGCTCAGCGCCATTCTTGGTCACGTATTGGCGGAGCCACTCAAAACCTCGTTTCCGCTGCCGCTTTTTGACAACTCTGCTGTTGACGGGTACGGCGTACGACTGGCAGACACAAAGAACGCGTCGCCGGAGAGCCCACAAACGCTCCGGTTGATTGGTGAAATTCAGGCAGGCGGGCGCGCAGAGCTGGCGCTCGAGCCCGGTAGCGCAATGAAGATCATGACGGGAGGACTGGTTCCGCGTTCGGTAGACGCTGTGGTCATGCGTGAGTACTGCAGCGAACAAAACGGTTCGGTTGCCGTCGGTTATGCGCCTGAGCAAGGCGAAAACGTGCGCTACAAAGGCGCGGAGATGGGCGCTGGTGAAGAGGTTTTGCCGGCCGGTCAGCGAGTGACACCGCCCGTGGTTGGCATGCTGGCCACCCTTGGCTACGCCGCATATAAGGTGCACGCCAAGCCCACGGTGGCAATCGTGGCCACGGGCGACGAACTCGTCCAGCCCGGAAAAACGCTACAAGCAGGGCAGATTTATGACTCCAATTCGTTTGCGCTTGATGCGGCGGTAAGGGCTCTGGGAGTGGAAACCACCGCTATCCTGCACGCGCGAGACACGCGAGAGCAAACGCACAAAGCCTTCGCCGAGGCACTTGCGAAAAGCGACGTGGTGATATCGGCAGGTGGCGTCTCCGTCGGCGACTACGACCATGTCAAGGATGTTCTAGAGCAGGAGTTGGGCGCCAAAACTATTTTCTGGCGCGTCAAGATAAAGCCCGGAAAGCCGGTCTACTTCGGCGCTGTGGGTGAGAAGCTCGTTTTTGCTTTGCCCGGCAACCCGGTCTCCGCCCTCATCACCTATCATCTGTTCGTCAAGCCGGCGCTTTTAAAACTCATCGGTGTGCCGGAGCCTGAAGTGGAGCGGCTTCCCGCCGTGCTGAAAGCTCCGCTCAGGAAAAAAGCAGGCCGGCTCGATTTCGTGCGCGCCTTGACCGTCAGGGCATCAGACAACACCCTCGCTTTGACAGCAACGCGCGGGCAAGACTCTCACATGCTGAGCGGGCTGGCGAAAGCGAACAGCCTGATTAGGTTTGCAGCGGACGACGAATTCATGCCGGAAGGGACGTCTACTCTTGTCGACATGCTCCGCTGGTCGGAGTGAGGCTACGCCGCGCCGTCCGCATCCATTTTATATATACACAGCAATGTTAGAAGATTTCCAGGTCGCAGCGAGAATCGCTGAAAGGCAGCGCAGTTCGTGCATTTACGGCTGTGGCACAGGGGAAACTTTTCACAAATGAAAATCCAATGTTCTCAAAATCCGCGAACATGGAATCATAAGGATGCCGGGAACGTCGAATCTAGTATCGGGTCACGATGCTCACTGCACGGCACAGGTAGGCCATGTCCGTTTTTAAATCGTTGAGTTCGAAAATTTTCGCTTTAATGGCGCTGGCAATGATGCTCTTGCCATCGCCCGCCAATGCTGAGCCCACCCGCTTGGACGATACGGAGATAGGAACGAAACTCAATTTGCCTGTATACAAGTGGCAAGATAAAAGCGTTCAGCAGAAGGGCATCATTTTTGCTATCCATGGAGCAACGCTCTACGCGCGGCGCTTCGAAGCAGCCGCACGCCACTTTGCCAGCGAAGGCTACACCTTCTACGCGGTCGACCTGCGTGGTTTTGGGCGCTGGCGTACTGAGGGAGAGCGCTTCCAGGGCGGCGATCGCAAGATCCACTACACCGAAAGTGAAGATGACATACTTGCGGTTCTTCAGCAGATACGGGCTCGCAATCCGCAAGAGAAGATTTATTGCATGGGCGAAAGCCTTGGAGCCAACCTGGGAGTTTGGGTGGGATCGACTCACCCGGATCTCGTATCTGGCTTGATTCTGGTAAGCCCGTGCATTCGCAGCACCTTTCACCCGAGTTTTAGATCGTACTGGTTCGCTTTCCGCGGTTTTCTCGATCCCGATGAAAAGCAAAATCTTGCCGCCAACATCCGACCGTTTCTCTGCGATGACCAGTCCGCCACGGACGAGTACCTGAATGACCCCGGCATCAACCATGTGCTGAGTGCAAAAGAGTTGGTGAAGAGCCTGAAAACAAACACGATCGCAATCGAGAGTAAAGAAAAAATCCCGGCGAGCATGCCGGTCCTGATCGTGGCAGGGGAAAAGGATCAGATTTACAAGGCCAGTGCGATCCCTCCCTTCGCCGATGAAATGGGCTCCAAGCACAAAACGATCGATATCATTCCAAAACGCGGACACTTGTTAGTCGAATACGATCGTGTCACTCCCGAAGTGCTCGGGCTGATCGACAAATGGCTCGATAGTAATGATAGTAAACAGCCGAACGACATTGCCACCGATTCTTCGCCTAACCGCAAAACTGTAGAATCGGCAGCAGCCAATTAGCTGGACTCTAAAATACGTCACGGCCCTCGTTGGTAGACCTCTTTAGTGATGCCTAGATCTTGTCACCAAAATCTGCTCCCTGAAAACATACGGGGAAAAGCCCTGTATGGTAGACGCTGCATGCGTTTTCGGCAGTGACCAAAAAGGTACCTTCGGTCACCTAGCAGGTGACTACTTTGGTGTGAACCAAATGGATGCATGCCTAACGATCGCGACGTTGCCGTTAAAACCGTAGGGCGCGCCTTGCAGGCGCCCGTTGCAGAGGCGCAGCTTGTCGTAGGCACCAAGCTGAACCAGATGGCAACCCGATCATTCGCCGGCTCGAAAACACGGCAGTGGTAATTTCACCTGTGCCACCTGACACCTGCTAGCATTGTACGTATCAGTTAGAGGTTGAGCCCGTGACAGCATCTCAAAAGGCTCCGATGCCGACACACTTGAAGGTGATCCTGATCGTCGGCGCGGCTGGCTTGATTTTGACATTTGCAGCTTTCGTCTTTGCAATCTTCTATCTCAAAGATAACTTCGGACCTGAGCACGCCGCCGCAGTAGCTAAATCAATCGTCGATCTTCCCGACCCTTTGCCGGACGGTTGGCAGTACGGAGTCGGCATGGATATGGGATACCAACGGATCTTCAACGTTCAATACAAGCACGGCGATACGCATGCGCTAGTACAGTTCAGCGTATTTCATCACTCACAGACTGTGCATGTGTCTGCCAAGGCGATTGCAGAACGTTTTCAGTTGCCCAAAATGTCGGGAATGGAGTTTGTCCCCGAAAGTAATGGAGAAGAAACCATCAGCGGGAAAAAAGCATATTACGTCCGCGAGCACTGTTCCGTTCTCAGCCACAAGTCCGCGATGGAAGTGGCGTTCTTGGATTTGCCCGATGGCTCCGTCTTGCAGGTGCAATCAAGTGAGTACGGGAGAGATTCCTACGACCCTGGAATCGTTCAACCGATTATTGGCGCAATCAAAGGTTTTCACAGTACCGGCAGTGGTGCCAAGTCCGAAGATCAAAAATAACAGCAGTTAAGCAGAGCCAGGACGATTCAAATTGGCAGCTTCTTCTTCGACCATATCGACAAGATCTTTGCGGTCGAAATGTTTCTGCAAATCGGCTGCTTGTGCGTTGATCGATTGGCGCAACACTTTAAGGTACGAGTGTGCTTGCACGACATTCGATTTTTCTTGATGGCTCATGATCTGGTTGATGTTTAGTTGAAGCTGCGTTACCGCGTCTTGCTCACTCTGCTGCCAATCTTCCGAGCGACCATGCGATTGTTGTTGCCACGTCTCAAAAGAGATGCGGGGTGACATCTTCAGCTTCACGCTTGAAGTGTATAAATCCTTAGAATCGGGATTACCGGCCCAACTCAACGCCGTGCCAAGCTCATTGCGAGTCCAAACGAACCAGTTGCCATCGATTTTCGCTGCAATAATTCCGGCCGCGCAAGAACTCAGCTCGCTGAGCGTGGGAGACAAATCGGCAATGACACTTGTGACTACGAAGCTTTTGCCTGTACCGTCTAGGTAGTCCCGCAGTTTATGCAAGTTTTCCCTGCTCGGCATGTGCCCATCATTGACTATTTCAGAGTGATTGATGTAGGCAAAACCGTCCGACTTGATCATCTGACGCAACGCAACTTTCTGATCACGCACTGTTTCTCTCAGTGACGAGCGTGACTCTCTCAAACTTTCGCTGAAAATATGCAAAAACGCAGCGACTTCTTCGTTGGCTTTAATTACGCCAGTCAAAGAAAGAGTTGTGATACGAGAAGAGATTAGTTTGGCACTCAAGCCGAGAAGCGAGCGTTGTTGGGCCTCGATAATTTTCGGCGCCAGATGGTGGCAGGCAAGCAGCCCCCACAACTTACCGTCGCAAATCAGAGACATCGTCATGCTGGCTTTAACGCCCATGATCTTGAGATAATCGACGTGAATAGGAGATGCGGCTCTCAATGCGCTTCTCGACAGATCGACCATCGCTCTCGGTTTGACAGATGATTGCAATTCAACCGTGGGCTCATCGACATTTGCAATGATGCGAACCCAGTTTTTCCTGAACAGCTCTCGTGCCGGCGCCGGAATGTCGGACGCAGGAAAATGGTGACCGCTAAAAGAGTGCGCCAACGATTTGGGTGCCAGCGCTTCGGCTACAACCTCGCCGTGCCAATCTGTTGCAAATTTGTAAGCCATGACCCGGTCATAACCAGTCGCCGCCTGCAAATTTTCCACGATAAAGGAGAGGTAGCTTTCGATCGAATCATCGCGATCGTTCTTAAACTTTATCAGCGACATGTCTTCGCGCGCCGCGAACGGCTCCAGTTCGAAAATCGTAAATTCGCCGCTCTTATGCGCAATGCAGGTCAGCCATTGGTGCATGGCGCCGCTTCTGATCAGGATAGGAACGGTCGGCTCGTTTCTGTCGCCTAGAGTTGCCCATGCAATCCGGGCAATGTCGGGATAGACATGGTCAAAAGATTTGCCCAGAATCTTGGTTGGATCGATGTTCATCGAGCCGCCGGCGGCTACCTGAACTATGACGCGCTTCTCGTCGACGACAAGGAGCGACCCGAACCCTTGAATTGCGTCCATAAATTGGACTGGTTCGTTGTCGCAAGATTCGTAATCAAGCATCGCGGCCTCCAGGCTGCAGCAAGGTTGCATGGCTGAGTTTGAACCAACTGCACTCAGCCAAGAAGATTATACTCCTCACACATCCCAGAGAAAGCGGTCGAGCCGTCAGCGTATGCCATTGTTGCGACTTTTCGCCGTAACTCGTCGTGTGCATCCACGTGGATTTTCAAGCGTTTTTGAGGTCTCTGTCCTGGTTTTGAATTAGTTGAACCCTGTCGATGTTTTAACAAGAGATGGCGAACAGATCTTTGTCTTCGCACTGCACGGCGCCCAAGGTCAGCATGAAATTCTCCAAGGAATCCACTAAACCGCCGTCAAAATCTTGTTCGTTCATGGCGCCGCTGTCGACTATCTCGCTCGTCGCTGCATAGACTTGCTCCAGCCCAGCGCGAAGCTGTTCGACTTCGGGACTGGTGAGATACAGGTAGAAGCCCGCTTCTTCGTCAAATTTCTGACCGATTAATGGTCGCCCTTCGACAAAATAATTGAAGAGCTGCTTGGTTTGGGGATCAAACCGTTTCGCCAACTGACGTTGCATCTCACTCAATTCGCTCCAGGGCCACTCCATCTCGCCGTCATCGCCTAAAGACTGATCGGATTTCGCCACGATCGTGTTTACGGCCGAGACCTCGGCAATCGTCTCGACGGAGCCGGTCTTGCCGCTCTTAATAAGCTTTTTGATTCGCTCTATTCCATCTTCGACCTGGTCTTCTTCTAAGTCGACTTCCTCGGAGAGGTCCTCGAAAGCTTCGATAGCTTCCTTCTCTAGCCCCGCGTTGGCACCACCAAGATGCTTTTTGAATTCGGGCAATTTGAATGCGCTGATCTGAATTTGAATCGACATAACAAGCCCTCCGAGGTAAAGGCAGCTTGATTCTACGACGCTATTTCTTTCAGGCGAAATTAAGTCCGGCGAACAGTTACCGAACCATCACAATAGCAACGTGTCTTACTACGCAAGCAGGTATCACAGGGAACCAGCAGGCAGCAAATCGCATGTTTGGAAACACCGGCCAAACTATGAGAGATTCTTCTGAAGAAACTCTCGCATCTGCTTAGCGATTTCTCTCACGTGTGTCTCGAGAGCAAAATGTCCGGTGTCGTAAAAATGCACTTCGCTCTTGGGCAGATGCTGCCGGTACGCGTCGGCTCCGGCTGGAAGGAAGAACGGATCATTCTTACCCCATACTGCGAGCAGTGGTGGTTGATGTTTCGCGAAGTATTCGTGAATTGTCGGATAGAGTTTGACATTGTTCTGATAGTCGAGAAAAAGATCCAGCTGAATGTCGTCCTGCCCCGGTTTGCTCATCAGCGCGTCGTCGAGCGTATATGATTCGGGTGCCACCATGGTTTCGTCTACGGTGCCGTGCACGTATTGCCATTTTGTTGTTTTAGGCAAAAGCAGAAAACGAATTCCGTCGCGATTAGCCTTAGTCGGCTCCCCCCAATACTGCTGGATCGGCTTCCAGCCTTCGCTCAAGCCCTCATTATAGGCGTTGCCGTTCTGCGAAATTATCGCAATGACGCGTTCAGGATATTTCATTGCCAGTCGCAATCCGACAGGCGCACCGTAATCGAAAATATAGAGCGCGTAACGTTTTAACCCAATCGCGTCAACGAAACCCGCCATCGTCTCTGCGAGATTGTCGAAGGTGTACTTGTACCCGCTCCGCACTTCTGTGTAGCCAAAACCCGGCAAGTCCGGTGCAATCACATGATATTGATCGGCTAGGAGCGGAATCAGATTGCGAAACATATGCGAAGAGGTCGGATAGCCGTGCAGAAGCAACAAGGTAGGCTTCGCCGGGTCGCCCGCTTCGCGATAGAAAACGAGCACGCCGCCCACATCAACGCGCTTGAAGTTGACCACAACCGAATCAGCGATCGCTGTATTGCCCATCGTTTATCTCCTACGTTTCACCCAACGTCAATCAGACCTGACCGACCCAATCTCTGTGTGCAACTTCTTTCCACCGCGCGCGAATAGCATCGAACTCGGATTTATCGAGCGCACCCTGTTGAACAATCCTCGCGTTCTGCTCCCAGCGTCCCGGTCTAGCAGTACCGACAATTGCCACATGAACACCGGGCACCATCAGCGTGAAGCGCAAGGCTTTTTCAACCGGTGTTTCCGGATTGCCGTTGATAAAGTCGTACTGCAGCTTCTGCAACCGCTCCCAATACGGCTGAATATATGTGTTCTCCGGTTTGGTCTTATTCTTCCAGGCAGCGTTCGCGATCGGACGTTTTGCGATAACGCCCATGCCTGCCTGGGCCGCGAGTGGAACCGTAATCTCGACAGCCTCTTGATCGGCGAGATTGACCGAGGTCTGCAACGCATCGAACACACCTAATTTGATCGCATACGTCGCATCGGTTCCATCTCCGCTATAACCGATGTATCTGGTCTTGCCCGCTTTCTTGGCGCGTTGCAAGGCTTCGATGGCCTCGCCTTTTTGCAAAATCTTTTCGTTGCAACTGTGCAGCTGTATCAGGTCGACATGATCGACTTTCAGCCGCTTCAGGCTGCGGTCGATGCTCTTGTTGATCTGGTCAAGCGACCAGGCGTCAGAGAAATTCGGTCCATGCCCGCATTTCGTAAAGAGATAAAAGTCGTCGCGGCGCTGGCTGATGGCATTGCCGATCAGCTCCTCACTGCCCTCATAACACTCGGCAGTGTCGATCACGTTTAAACCGGCATCTATCGCCTTTGCCAACAGCTCTTTGACAGTGCCGGTGTCTGCATGCTCGAAGCCGATTTCGGCGCCCCCGAATCCCAGAACGCTCACTTTCATGTCGGTCTTACCGAAAGGTCGCTTCTCCATGACTTCCTCCACGCGTGCAGCCAGAACCGAACATTTTACGCCCCGTGAAGGGAGAGATCCTTAAGACAAGCCGTTCTGACCTTGATTTATCTATACTTTGTCGAAGGCAAACAGAGGAGCGATTATGACAACGAACATCCTGGTGGCTGGGCGATCCACCGCCAATGTTCGCTCGCTGAAAGATGCGGTCGACAGGCTAGATTATCAAGTCATTCCGGCGCCTTCAATGTCACTGGCGCTGTTTCTCGCCAGGAAAAACCTGCCAGAGCTTATCGTCTGCGACATGGAGATGGTCGACGGCGATCCGCATCAGTTTTTAAGCGAGCTGCAGGCGGATGACGAGCTGCGCCAAATTCCTTTTATGGTGCTGTGCGACATACAGGTCAGTTCGGACGAGAGGAAACAATTTATGAGCGCGGGCGCAGCCCTGGTGCTGGCAAATGACGAAAGCGCCGATCTGCTTGGCACGATCGAACCGTACATCGCAGCCCGGCTGGCGATAAAAGCGCAGCGTCCGGAAGAAACGCCGGAATAGTAATGCTCAGCTCGAGGTTAAGAAATTCCCGGCTCAAGCACTACAGCAACGAGCGAATGACTCGACTGAAAGTTGCAAGCAGAAGTCAGTGAAGCGAAGTGCGCCGCCCGAGGGGGGCTTATGCAGCGAAGCTGCCCAGCTCCAGCGAGGCGTGCTGAGCGGAGCGCTTCTACAGCGGAGGAGCGAGGGATGCCGCCCGATGGGGCTTATGCAGCAAGCTGCCCAGCTCCAGCGACGGAGCGGATAAATCAGATTAATTTGCCGTTGTCGATTAAAAGTTGCGTGCGCTCCGGCTAAAAATAACGCCGGATTCATGGCTCCTGCCTGGTTTTCGCGTCTTTCGCCGATGCCCCTCCTCCCCTTCCTGTCTGCATGCTCCTGTGCTACATTCAAAAGAGGTGCTGGTTAGACCCAACGGTGTCGCGGGCGTTACGCCCACGTTTTTTCGCGCGAGAATCATATGGACAATCACGCTCCACCGCCCGGGCTCAGCCCACTCAAATCCGATACGAACAACACGCTAATCGTGCTCCTGCAGCTCGCCTCCCTTGGCTCTTGCGTCTTCGCGACGCTAGTGGGCGCCGCGAGCCTCATCGTCAACTTCTTCCACCCGAGCGACTTCTCGATTGATGTTTCGTGTCTGGCAGCACTTGGTTTTGTCATAGCGGGCGTCGGACTTCTGCTTCTGAACAAGCCTCACAGCGACGTCGCCGAGCAGCGCGTGGCGAAAATCACGGCCGTCAGCCTCGGTCTGGTTTCGCTTATGGGTTCGGCCCCAGGGGTCTGGCGAGGGCCGCTGGGAATCATGCCGTTTCAGATCTCCCTCAGCTTCACTTTTCTTGCCGCCGGCATCTTCTTTCTTCCCCGCCATCCAGCGCGCAGCAGCCAACTGTCGCAGTCGCTGGCGCTCGCAGTCGCGTTCATATCGTGCCTGGCTTTAATCGGTTATGGGTTTGGTTATCCGACTCTGGCGAGTTGGGGTCTGATGAACGAGCTCACTTTCCCTTGCGCCAGCGCGCTCCTTTCGCTGGCAATGGCGCTTTTCCTCGCCCGCCCACATGAAAGTATCGCCTCGATTCTAGCAAGCGACACTGTCGGCGGAACCGTGGCGCGGCGCCTTCTTCCCGCTTGTTTCCTGACGCCCCTTCTGGGGTTGGCGGGCAAGATGCAGGGCAACCAGACCGGCATTCTTCTCATTCTTATCGTTCTCGTCACCTTCGGCTTACCGCTTCTCATTTGGGTTGTTTGCGCTGCCTTGCAACGCGCAGAGCGCGACAAAGACACTGCGTACAGTCAGGTGCAGCTGCTCAACCAACAATTGAACAAGCAGGTCGATGAGCTGATGCAGTCACAACATCAGTTGACGGAAGCGCTGCAAGCGCGCAGCGAATTTCTCGCCAAAGTAAGCCATGAGCTGCGCACACCGCTGAGCGGCATCATCGGAACGACAGAACTTCTCCAGGGCATGCAGCTCAACAAAGATCAATTAGAACTCGCCCACATCGCGCTCGACTCAGCCAATACGTTGTTGGCTTTGATCAACGAGATTTTGGATTTCTCCAAGATCGATGCTCGCAAATTGCATTTGGAGACAATTCCTTTCGACTTGAAACAGCTCGTAGATACAGCCGTTCAGTCGATGCGCGCCAAGGCAAATAGAAAGCAATTGACACTGCTTTCATTCGTCACACCCGATGTGCCGGCTACCGTAAGCGGCGATCCAGCGCGGATCAGGCAAATTCTGGTCAATCTGATCGACAACGCTATCAAATTCACCGAAGACGGCAAAGTGCTCCTGCAAGTCGCCATGGAAGGCGATATGGTGCGGTTTGCCGTTACTGATACCGGCATCGGCATATCGCCTGAGGGTGCGGAAAAGCTCTTTCAACCGTTTGTGCAAGCCGATGGTTCGATGACCAGGCGTTACGGAGGCACAGGCTTGGGACTATCGATTTGCAAGAGCCTCGTAGATTTGATGCACGGTAAGATCGGCGTCACCAGCTCGCATAAGAAGGGTTCGACATTCTGGTTTCAACTGAGGTTGGAACCCGCCACGATCGCGCGCGCTGTTGAGCAGCCCGAGGCGAGCGGTCGGTACAAGGTGCTCGCGCCGCACGAGGCGTGCGTCATTCTCATAGCAGAGGACAACCCGGTCAACGCGAGGTTGGCGGCGCTGCAGCTAAAACGGCTCGGGTTTCAGGCGGACATCGCCACCAACGGCGTCTACGCGGTGCGAGCAATCGAGCACAAGAGCTATGCATTGATTCTCATGGATATTCAGATGCCGGAAATGGATGGATTCGAGGCAACGAAAATCATTCGCGAAGCCGAAACAAACTTGGGCATTCATATTCCCATCATCGCGACGACCGCTCATGCGATGTCCGGAGATGCAGATAAGTGTCTGTCGGCCGGTATGGATGATTATCTGACGAAACCCTTATCGTTGCCGGCTCTCTCCAGCATGCTGAAGAAATGGATTCCCGCGAAAGATTCGCTGCCACCAAACAGAAGCCTGGCAAAAATCGCAGAGATTGCCGCCTCCGGGCCACCACCCACGGTGCCAGTGATTAACAGCGACGTCACAGTTCGGTTAAAACCACCGGCAGTCGCCGAAGTCCTACCGCTGAGAAAACGCGGCAGCACCACGGGCGAAGTGCATGAAAGCCAATCGAGCTGAGTAAAGCGCGGCAGCACCACGGGCGAAGTGCATGAAAGCCAATCGAGCTGAGTAAAGCGCTGGCCACCGATAAGGACCGCGGCGCTCCCGCGCCGCATCTGTGCGAGAGACGCCAGCGGAGCATTAGCCGCCTGCCCGCATCTGTGCGCAGCTCGTCGCCTCCAACACTGGGCAACGGATCAACCACACTTGCTAGCGGTCAGTTGAAGGGTTTAACTCAAGCTCTAGCATAGAACTGGGGCGGTTTCTCAAACATCGATTTATACGCTTGTCCAAAACCGTTATAAGGACTGGTCAAACCTTCCATGTTGGGATCAACGCCGGCACGAAATCGTCCCGAATCGATGCCGGCCACTTCCATCCATGTGCGCGCTTCTAATTGCGAAATACCGGCGCTACCTCGATTGTATTTCCATGTTTGAGCATTAAGCCACTCAGCCTCGCCTGCTCGCGCTACGTTTTCATCGAGCATTCGTGGAGACTGTCTGCCAACAGAACTTACTAACTCTCGAAAGAGTTCTTCTTTTCTAGAGCTGGCCGCCTTGAAGACCTCGGGGTCTGTCGGCAGCTGCCAACGCGTTCCCAAGATTTCTGCCAGGACGTCGTCATCATGTTTGAAAGATCGCACGAACTTAACGCTTTTATTGTTGATTGAAGCTTCAGCCACGTGATTGTTGTCGGCACCCAGAAGTGCGTCCATCCGGGGTCTGTAGGGATAGTTCTTAAGACTTGGTCCGGTCTCTACGTACGTTCTGGCTTCGCCAGCCAGTGGCTTTAAATCTGGATAGATCTTTGCGAAATACTGATCATGAATGAAGGATTCGAGTTTTTGCGCAGAGTCAAACCTGCCGCTGCTGACACCATTTCTCGCGCTGGCAATGATGGCTTCCATCTTCTGTGCGACCGCTGTATCAGCACCGTAGCCTTCGATCGGGATCAAAGTTCGAGCTTCATCGCTGGTTCTTACAAGTTCTCCCAGTCCAGCTGACAGCTGTTCGACAGCCTCGCCCGGATTTGTGAGTGCTACAAAACCGACAAGCGGCAGCGCAGCCAGCGAACACCCAGCAGCTGTCTTATGATTGCGCAGCGACTTGATAGCACTCCTGGCTTCACTTTGCAAAGCGGCAGTGAATTCTTCGATAGGTTCTTTTTTAGCGGGTGGGCTCAATTCGATGGTGATCATGTTGATACCAATCTTGTAGTGTTTAATTTATAGCTCTCGGTGCCCAATGTCAGTGGGGGGAATACGAAGTCCGACAAGCAGAGGTGTGAGACGAGTGAGTAACCACTGTTGCAAACAAGGCGTTCTAAAGTTCGTGTCCGATTAGGAGGAAGCCCATGGAATTTGCGAGCTACGTGTCCTATTTCTTTGGCGGTGCATTTCTCACAAATGCCATTCCGCATTTTGTCCGCGGAGTTATGGGACAACCATTCCAGAGTCCATTCGCCAAACCGCCTGGGAAGGGGCTTTCATCTTCCAGAGTCAATGTGTTGTGGGGTTTTGCCAATCTTGTGATCGGCTATCTGCTTGTTTGTCGCGTTGGCACGTTCGATCTGCGCGCAACCGATCAAGTGCTTCCGCTCGGCGCCGGTATTCTTCTCATGGGTATCTTGTGTGCGCGCCTGTTTGGTAGGTTTCACGGCGGCAGCAGCCCGAATGCGTCTTGAGGAATCGGCACCACGCGACTAAGCCAGTACCAATTCGCCGAAACCATCCTGTTGCCTTATGCGTCAAATTCCAACGCGCACGCAACCGCACGCAAAAGTTGCGATGCGCATCGCCGTGCGTATATTGACGTGGTTCAGTCTTTGGGGAGCAGGTCGAATTATGCGCGCGCTCGCGCGCATCAGCCACAAAAACAACTACCGTTCCACCCGAATGCGCCCACGCGCATACGAAAGTGAAATTCATCCGCGCGCTCGCGCAGATCAGCCACAAAAACAACCGCCTTTCCACCCGAATGCGCTCCCACGCGCGTACGAAAGCGAAATTCATCCGCGCGAGCGCGCCGATCAGCCCTGAAAAAAACCACCTTTCCACATCAATCCGCGCCCACGCGCGTACGAAAATGGAATTCATCCGCGCGCTCGCGCGGATCAAAACACAACGACTATTCGACGGTCATAGCTTCCCCTCCACCGCCCCTACAAAACGCCTCTTATAGCGCCTTACAGTCGCAGGCACTTCTGCAAACGAAGCCGGACAATTCCACGCTGCGGGACCCTGACTTTTAAGTAAGAAATTGCTCTGCGCATCGCCGTGCGTATATTGACGTGGTTCAGTCTTTGGAGCAGGTCAAATTATGCGCGCGCGCTCGCGCTCATCAGCCACAAACACAACTACCGTTCCACCCGAATGCGCCCACGCGCATACGAAAGCGAAATTCATCCGCGCGCTCGCGCAGATCAGCCACAAAAACAACCAGCTTTCCACATCAATCCGCGCCCACGCGCGTACGAAGGTGAAATTCATCCGCGCGCTCGCGCCGATCAGCCCTGAAAACAACCACCTTTCCACATCAATCCGCGCCCACGCGCATACGAAAGTGAAATTCATCCGCGCGCTCGCGCGGATCAGCCCCGAAAACAACCAGCTTTCCACA
>DATNPN010000014.1:0-256914 GCA_036703195.1 Planktothrix sp.
GGAATATTTTCGGCTCGATTTTATGTCGTAAAAAGCATATGCTCATAATCGGCGCAGACCAAGCGCACCCGCTTTATGAGATTATTCCTGTCGGGAATATTTTCGGCTCGATTTTATGTCGTAAAAAGCATATGCTCATAATCGGCAGACCAAGAGCACCCGCTTTATGAGATTATTCCTGTCGGGAATATTTTCGGCTCGATTTTATGTCGTAAAAAGCATATGCTCATAATCGGCAGACCAAGCGCACCAGCTTTATGAGATTATTCCTGTCAGGAATATTTTCGGCTCGATTTTATGTCGTAAAAAGCATATGCTCATAATCGGCGCGCTACCTCGAATCGCGATCAATCCAATTTCGGCGTTGCGACCTTGGTGGCAATCCAATATAGGGTGAAACCCATGAGAGCGAAGAAGAATACGCCAAGTAGTTGGTAGCCTCCGCTGCCCAGGGCTGATGTGATTTGCTTCTCGAGCGAGATGCTCTCGAGGAAATTGAAGATCGGCGGATAGATTGAAAGCAGCGCGACGATAACGCCGAACAGCGCGCCGCCGGCGACGAGCCCAGTGGCAAACAAGTTGCCGCTTCCTAATTCTTCTTCCTCTGCGCTCCGTGTCCCAGGTTTCGAGCGCAGCTCAACAAATTTCCTGATCACACCGCCTACAAAAATAGGCAGGGTGGTTGATAAAGGCAGGTACGCACCAACGGCAAAGTTGAGGGCGTTGACTCCGCACAGTTCCATCGTGGTAGCGAGGAAGACGCCGACGAGGACGAAGTTCCAATCGAGGTTGAATGAGAGCATTCCTTTGATTAGCGTTGCCATCAACGTGCCTTGCGGCGCCGGAAACTTATCGCTGCCGATGGCGTGCACCACGCCCTTGGCTATCATGTCTTGCGTCGGCTGGTCGAGCAGTTTGACCGTAATGCCGATGACGAGCGAGGAAACAACCGCGCCGATGAACAAGGTCAGCTGCTGATATTTCGGCGTCGCACCGACTATGTATCCAGTCTTCAAGTCTTGGGACGTAGCGCCGCCGTTTGCGGCAGCGATGCAGACAATGCCGCCGACGACCAACACGAGCGGCTCGTACATGCGTCCGGTCAAACCAAAACCAATCATCACCAGCGATGTAGCCATCAGTGTGGCGATCGTCATGCCGGAAATCGGATTTGAGCTCGAGCCGATGATACCGACGATGCGGCTGCTCACCGTGACGAAAAAGAAACCGAAGACGACGACCAGAATTGCGATCAGTCCCTTTTGTAGGAGCGAATCTCCGGGAATAGTAGGCAGAACCACCATCAAAGCTACCAGCGCCAGTGAGCCATACAACACGGTTTTGATCGATAGATCGTTTTCGGTTCGATCTTTTGTCTCGCCGCTGTTCGCACTTTTGAAGCTGCCCAAACTGTCCCGGAAAGAAGAGGCGATTGTCGGAATCGTTTTTATCAAGGTCATGAAACCGCCGGCTGCCACCGCTCCGGCGCCGATCTGGCGAATGTAGGCGCGATAGATCGCATCAGGAACGTCGGCAAATGTGTGAGTAGCGGGGTTCCATGCGCCGGGTCCGCCGGCTGTAGCGAGGTTGGCGAGATAGCCGAGTTTGACTAGCTGCTGCGCAATCGTGTCCATGGGGATGAGCGAGGCAAGAAGCGGGATCAGTCCCAGCCAGGAGAGCACGCCGCCGGCAACGAGAATACCCGCGATGCGGAACCCAACGATATAACCGACTCCCATATATTCGGGAGTGATGTCACCACTGACGGTGGCGGAGGGAAAAAACTTATTTGTCTGCTCGGTGACGTAGGTTGGAGCCTTGGCAATAATGCGAAACACTTGCTGCAACACCGCGTAAAGAACCGCGAAGCCAAGCCCCTGATACGCCGTTTTTGCGAACTCGCCCCCCTTATCTCCGGCGATGAGAACAGAACCACATGCGGTTCCTTCCGGGTAAGGAAGATTGCCGTGCTCTTTCACTATCAGTGAGCGACGCAGCGGAATCATCATCAGCGTGCCCAGCACTCCGCCGAGAACAGCGAGCGTGAAGATGCTCCAGTAGTTAAAGTATGCGGCTCCAACACTCTCGCCTTTGTCGTTCAGTGAGAGAAAGAGAAAACCAGTCAAGGTGAACACGACGCCGGAAGCGATGGACTCACCGGCCGATGCAGTCGTCTGGATGATGTTGTTTTCAAGAATCGTTGTGCGCAAAAATTTGCCGCCGATCGACATCGCCAGTACGGCTACCGGAATAGATGCCGATACAGTTAAACCGGCTTTGAGAGCCAAATACACAGAGGCAGCGCCGAACAAAACTCCGAACAGCGACCCGATGATCACTGCTCGCGGAGTGAACTCTTTGACGTTCTCTTCCGGCGCAACGTACGGCTTGAATTGGAGTTCTGTTTCAGTCATAGGAAGGATTGAGAGCGGGGAGGAAGCGCACCAAGCGCTGCTACACCAAAGAGTCTAGCTCGTAGCTCATCAAAATGCTTCTTAGGAAGAGCGCCCTAGTCAGACAGTCCAATAGATTAGTAAATTACAAGCCGAGCGCCGACATCACGGACGACATGCGCGCCCTACTGCCTAAACTGCCGCAGAAACCTGCGCCCGAGATGCCACAGAGCCACCCACATCCCCGTAAATCATTGCATTCAGACCTAGTAGTCAAAGGTTGATCTCGGCCTTACCGCGTGAGAATATATTCCGACAAAGTTGACCGACTAAATCAACTTTGTTCAGTTACCACTCAACAACTCATTCTAAATAGCGCGGAGCGGCCCAGCCGATGGCTAGACGATGTTCTGCCGGGATTACACGCATGACTACGGCACTTATCAACAAAAAGAACGGCGAGCGAACCCAGTCATCGCGCGCTGCCGTTGAATGGCCGACGGTCGCACTCGCCGCATCTATTTATATGATGTGGGCCGCGCTGACCTACTTTCATGCACAGACTCCCGACTGGTTGCTTTTCATCCTGGGTGGGTGGGTCGTTGCCTGGCACAGCTCGTTTCAACACGAAGCTGTGCACGGGCATCCGACCAAATGGCGGCGCATAAACACTCTTCTTGCGTCGCCGGCGCTGTCTTTGTGGTTGCCTTTTGAGATCTATCGCAGCTCTCATTTGTTGCACCACAAAGATGAGCGACTCACTGATCCCACCGAAGATCCCGAATCGAAATATCTGTCCGCTGACCAATGGGCTCAACTTGGCGTGCTCGGTCGAGCGATCGCCAACTGCCAGGCATCGCTCCTGGGGCGCATGACGATTGGTTCGGCGTTGCTCGTAGGTCGCTTTTTGAAAGACGAATTCGCGCTCGTCGCTGCCGGCGATCAAAAGCGCATTCGCATCTGGTTGCATCATTTAATAGGCGTCGCCTTCGTCGCTTTCTGGTTGACTGTCGTGTGCGACATGAGCATCGCCAAGTACATCGCATGCTTCGCCTATCCCGCAACAGCGCTCCTCACCTTGCGTTCATTCGCAGAGCATCGCGCCGCACGCAAAGTCGAGCACCGCACAGCCGTCGTGGAAAACGCATCGATCTTCGCATTGCTATTTCTCAACAACAATTTGCACGCGGTACATCACAACAACCCAGCCGCCGCGTGGTATTCGCTCCCGCAGATCTACGCCACAAATCGCAACGAAATCATCGAAGCAAACGGCGGGCTGGTGTACGATGGTTACGCCGAAGTCGTCTCGCGCTATCTGTTGGCGGGGCACGATCAGATTTTGCATCCGGATGAAACCGAGCAAACAATCGGCGAACCATACTCGGAGCAGAAGCAATTCGCGTTCTCAATCGCCCAATAAAGATTGCATCGCTGCAGATGTACGACCTGCCGTACATCCAGCAAGACAACGATGTCCTCTGGCTAGAGATAGCAACCAGACTAAAGGAAGCAGGCGAGGAAGATGTTCCGCTTGCGCTAACGAGAACATTGCCGCTAAAACAAGTGTGGGAACATCCGCGCTTGCTGCTCGCACAAACATGCGGCTACCCTCTAGTCACGTCACTGCTCAACAAGGTCAAACTCGTCGCCACGCCGCGGTACAACTGCCAGGGCTGCAGCGGCTCTTCCCACAGTGCGGCGATCATCGTGCGCGCCGATGACGCGCGCGCACGACTTGCCGAATTTAAAGGATCGCATTGTGTTGTCAACGATATTACCTCTAACAGTGGCATGAACCTTTTGCGCAACTCTATTGCGCCCCTGGCGAATCGAGAGAAATTCTTTGAAACAGTCTCCGAGACCGGCTCTCACGCTGTGAGCCTGGAAGCGGTGGCAGATTCTACTGCCGACATCGCCGCAATCGACTGCATAACTTTTGCACATCTGCGCCGCGCAAAGCGCGAACTGTGCACGGCGGTGCGCGTGCTCGGATGGACAGAATCCAGTCCTGGTCTGCCTCTAATAACGGCATCGTGGACTGACGATTCGTCCATTGCCTTGATGCGATCGATTTTGCAAGAGATCATGATCGACACATCGTTGAAAGGAGTGCGCCAAAGCCTATTCCTTGACGGCTTCGACGTGCTCGACTTGGCAGACTACGAGCCCATCGGACTCATGCAACGCCGCGCCCAGGACCTTGGGTTTCCGCAACTAAAATAGCCGACAATTCCGCGCGGATGTTATCGACGCGCGGCGACATTCTCTCGCCGCTTTATAATGCTTGCAGCGCACATCCAGCGCCCAGGCGCATCCTACAACTACTGTTGCTTGGCGTGATGATTGAAGAAGTCGATGACTGTGTCGGTAGCGCTGATCTGTTTACCCTGAGCGTCGATCATCGAAGGATCGGGATATGTGCTGCCTGGCCAGCCATTTCCGAGGTGGTCTCCGCGAATCACTTCGACTTCGGTTCCGTTTGCTCCGCCTGTATAACGCGTGATGTGCATCTGCCCGTTGTCGACTGTCTGTGCAGCTTGCGTGTGGTCCGCTTTTGCATAATAGTCCGCAGTCGCTTGCGTGGACTGCATGTCCGGTCCCACCATGCCGGCAACGGTTTCCGTCGCACCTGATCCAAAATTGCCGCTAAAGAACTGTTTGACACCAGACCATGTCTGCCCGTTGCTGCCCGCATCAGGTGCTAACGGGTTATCCAACCCTTTGACGATTAACGCTGATGTTGGCGTGGTTAGAGGTTGTTCTTTACCGGTGGTCCAGCCCTGAATATCGGCAACGGCGGCTATGCGACCGTGCATTTGCGAAACCACGGCATCAACCCCGGACCCGCCTGCGGATTGGCCGACCATGAAGACCTTCTTCGGATCAATGCTCAGATCAGATTGCAGATGATCGACCAAAGTGTTGAGGAATTTTGGATCGTCGGCTTTGTCGCCGGGGTCTTGACCGGTGTTCCAGCCATGTTGGGAGTTGGGAATCCAATTACCTTTGCCGCTTCCGTCCGGGTAAGCAACGATGTAGTTTGATTTGTCTCCGGCGGCGCTTAACTGCGTGAAGTGTTCTTGTCCCTTTGCGCCTTCGCCCAATCCATTGAGATCAAGAATGAGTCCGGCAGGCTTGCTCGGATCGTAAGTAGGGGGCATGTGCAAATAGACGTCGCGGGGCTGTCCGTCGATTTGCATCGTTGCTTTGACCGTTGAGCCGGGCTGCGGAGGCTTATCGAAGTGGAATCCTTGATCGAGCTGCAGATCGTTCAACTTTGCAGTGTCTTTCGTGGCTGCCGTTTTCAGGCGTTCGCCAACCTGCGCAACACCATCCGCTTGCAATCGCGTCAAAGTGTCGGTGTTGGACTGCGCCACGTGAGTTTGGTCTTTGACTTCGGGAGGCATGCGCAAACTCCGGACTTAGACGAGCCCATCGCCGACTATGTGTTGCGTAGCAGCTAGGTCCCATTGCTGTGGCTCGCGACGGGGAGCCGCGATTCGAAGCCTAGGCCGGGTGCCTTGCCGAGATTCTACTTGGACGGCGGGTTGCCAACAAGTTAAATTTTTTCTGAGGGGGCGTCGTTTGGAAGCCGGGCAGGTTTTTGCTGCCTGCGACAAACCGTGCCGCAAATTCTGGATATTGTTGGCAAACAATTTTCGTTGTTATCTGATTGGCTGACACTCCAATCAGCGAGCTTCATTTCATCGGTCCTAAATAATGATCTCGCAGTCGGGCAGCCACTTCGTCAGCTCGACCAGACCGGGATAGCTGACTTGCGTGCTGCGCAACCAGAGCTCTTTCAGATTGACGAGGCGTCCGATAAAAATCATGCCGTCATCACCGATGTCAGTGCTGTTCAGTCGAAGCATCTGCAACGTCTTCATCTCTTTCAGCTTCGACAAACCTTTATCGGTGATGCCGGTAAACGACAGACTTAAAGTGCGCAGTCCTTTCAGATGACTGATGTGACCGAGTGCTTCGTCACCCAGATCGGTATCGTCGAGCACCAACTCGGTGAGCGCGGTCAGCTGCGCCACATGGTGCATGCCGGAATTGGTGACCATAGTAGACGAAAGATTGAGCTTGTGCAGATCCTTGAGATTGTTCAGGTGCGCCACACCGTCGTCGCCGATCTGCGTGCAACTAATATCGAGCTCTTTCAAGCCGGTGAGCCGCCCGACGTGCGCCAGTTCGTTGTCCGCAATCTCGCTGCCCAAAAACGAAACGCTGTACAGAGCATCAGGTTTGAGGTCTTGCAGGAATGAACAGCCGTACGCCGGATCATAACTGTAGTACAGCGAAAGTTGCTTGCCCTTGGGCACATTGACGGTGCCCTTTGCCTCGCCGTGAAACTGCGTCTTCCCATCGGCGTCGACAAGATAAAGCTCGCCCAGCGACCTTTTGGTGGGAAACTCCACGGCGCGCTGCTCAGGAATGATGGATACCACTTCTTTACTCATCGGATGCCAACGCGTTGAGTATTACTGAGAAACTCATACCCCGGGCAAAGCGAGGAAATACTTCTCTTACAACTATCTTATCCCATTGGCTCGAGTTGCACAGCCACCGCCGCTATCTCTCAGCCGGTCATGGATTGCGCCATTCAGACTTGCAGTGACAAGAGATGCGAAAACCGCACGTCCGCTCAGATGAGATCGGACGTGCGCAGTCATCCCCCTTTCGAGGGACATTTTCGCCAAAATCGAGGGGCGCTAATTATCTAGCAGCGGTGAGTCTCAACCGCTCAGATTCGACAATGCTGCCGGCGCGGCCGAGGCTGCGAGGAAACTCGCGTCCGCGCATGAGGACTTGTTTGTCGTAGCTCTCGGGATTGAAGACGCCGCAGAAGTACTCGATCGCCGCGTCGACATCGAACTCGCGGCACGAGAAGATATCGAGTGTGACGAATCCCTTGTCAGGGAAGGTGTGAATGGAGATGTGCGACTCAGCAATCAACACTACTCCGCTAACTCCCCAATCATCCGGCACTGCGCCGTGATAAGTGAATACGTAGGGCGGCATTATCTTAGTCATGTCTAGCTGCGACGGGTACGCATCTAGCGTTTGGCTAATTAAGCCCATGTCTGCCAGTTTTTCTTGTTGGCAACCATAAGCTTCAAGGATAAGATGTGGTCCGAACATGTTTCTTCCCCCCTTTGCGCTCGTTGGTGTCACGAGCGATTGAATTGGGCTCCTACGGTACAAAACACCTGAACTTCGCTGAGATTGGCTCGGCTCTTGTGTTTTGAGGGGTACACGAAACGCTTACTTAACACCAGAGTTGGACAACATGCCGTCCTGGGAGTTGGGCGTCTTTGTGTGGTGCGAGTATCCTCCAGTGAGAAAACTACCTTTACGAGAGAGCCATTTTACAGCAAACCTGCTTTTTTGGAAGAGTTTTGAGCAGGCTGAGAAAAGATTTTTCCAGCGCGGGCGCAGGGGACGGAGAAGGGCTTGTTAAGCCAGTCTTTGCGTGGTTGGGCGGCGAGTTATCTGGAGAGGTGAAACCCGGCCGCGGCGGGCGAAGGTTGCGAAATTATGAAGGGCGTGCGGCAAGATGCGCATGGCATGTGGTTCTTCGCCGAGCATACGAGAGGCGGTGGCGGACTGGCGGCGAGCGAAATTCGTCCGCACTTCGTGACGAAATTTTGCTTGGTCGACCGGTGCTCAACCGCAACTCAGGCGGGACGGCAGAGGGAGGTAGCGCTGCTACACCATGACGCGGTTGACGGAGACTTTCAAGCCCTGGGCGAAGTTGCGCGTCAGGTTGGTCTCGAACTCGGGCGTCGGGTTGACCCAGAATTGAGAGCCGACGAGCACGGCTTCGCTCTGCTTGCCTTGTGGGAAGTGCAGCAACACCGGGTCTTCGCCCTTGAACATGTTGAGCAGATCTTTCAGCCTGTGCAGATCGGAAAAGCTCTGCGCTTGATTGAAGTAGATGCTGACCAGCGAGGCGTCCGATATTTTGCGGATCGAAGACGCCATGATCGACGTATCTTCGTCGTTCTTCTTGATTTTTCCTTTGATGAGCAAGAGCGATTGCGGCAGAAGCACGTCCGGCGCAAGCTTGTCCAAAAGTTCGCTGTAGCATACAACTTCAGCTTTGCCCGCCAGATCTTCCATGTGAATGATGCAGAGCAACTTGTTCTGCTTGGTCAGCTTCTTCTCGATACCTGAAGCCAAACCGCCAACGATCACCGTTGTTCCATCAGCAATTTCGGGGACCTCGCGCATGGAGTGCGTTGTCAGCCAACGCAATCGGTTGACCACACGCTTGAGCGGATGGCTGGTGATGTAGAAGCTGAGCAGCTCGTGTTCCATGTGCTGCAGATCTCGCTCTTCGAACTCGCCCGGATCGCCTCTGAGCGTAGTGGTGAAGGGCGAGGTCGAAGGGGCAATGCTGAATAAGCTGATCTGCCCGGATGCCTCCTCGAGTTGGCGTCGGCTGAAGTATTCAACCAGCGAGTCGATGTTCTCCAGTGCTTGCTTGCGCGAAACGTTGAGGCTGAGGCAAGCGCCGCATTTGATCAGAGCTTCAAGAGTGCGCTTGTTGACTGATTTTAAATCGATGCGGCTGATGAAGTCGGAGAGCGAGGTGAAGACGCCGCCGGCTTCGCGCTTAGCAACGATTTCCTCGACGGCCGACTCGCCCACGTTTTTCACCGCCGCCATTCCGAAGCGAATCGCCTTGCCGTCGGCTGTGAAATAGCTTCCAGAAACGTTGACGTCAGGCGGCAAAATGTCGATGTCCATCTGCTGGCATTCAGCGATGTAGCCTTGCACCTTATCTTGTTCACCAGAGACACTGGTGAGAAGCGAGGTCATATACTCGACCGGGAAGTGCGTCTTCAACCACGCTGTTTGATATGTAAGGAAGGCGTACGCCTGACTGTGCGACTTGTTGAAGCAGTATTCGGCGAACTGCACCATAACGTCGAAGAGATTGTTGGCAATCTCGCTCGAGATGGCGTTCTTGGCGCAGCCAGACACGAAGATCTCACGCTGTTTTTCCATCTCTTCCGGCTTTTTCTTACCCATGGCACGACGCAGCAAGTCGGCTTGTCCCAGGCTGTATCCGCCCAGTTGTTGCGCCACCTGCATGATCTGCTCTTGGTAGACGATCTGGCCGTAGGTGTCTTTGAGGATCGGCTCCAAGAGCGGCGTCAGATACGTGATCTTCATCTTGCCGTTTTTGCAATCGATAAATTTCTCGATCATGCCGGTGTCGAGCGGACCCGGGCGATAGAGTGCGATTAGCGCCGACAAATCCTCCATGTTGGAAGGTTTCATATCGCGCGCGACCTGACGCATGCCTGATGAAGTTTCTAATTGGAAGATGCCAGCCAGATCGCCATTGCTGATTGTCTGGTAGACCTGTGCGTCGTCGAGCGGAAGCTTGTCGGGATCAATCTCTCTGCCGGTAGTCTGCTTGATGATTTTGCAAGCGCGATCGATCATCGTCAAGTTGCGCAGGCCGAGGAAGTCCATCTTCACCAGCCCGATGTAGGCGATGTCTTCCATGTAGAACTGCGTGATGACGGTGCCGTCGTTATTGCGCTGCACCGGCACCAGATCTTCCAGCGGCACATCGGAGATGACGACACCGGCTGCGTGCATGCCGAAAGTTTTGTTGGTTCCTTCCAGCTTGCGCGCCAGATCAATGACTTGCCTGGTCTCATCGCTGGCGGCGTACGCTTTCTTGAACTCAGGGTGATCTGACACCATTTCATCGAGCGGCGTCGGCTTACCACGAACGACCGGCACCATCTTCGCCAGCTTCGTCGACTCCGAGAAGGGATACTCGAGCACGCGCGCCACATCTTTGATGACCGCTTTACTGGTCATGCGGTTGAATGTAATGATCTGCGCGACCCGGTCTTCGCCGTACTTATCCGACGTGTATTTGATGATTTCGTCGCGACGTTCGATGCAGAAGTCCGTATCGATATCGGGCATCGACTTACGTTCGGGGTTGAGAAACCGCTCGAACAGTAGGTTGTACCTGATCGGGTCGATGTTGGTGATACCGAGAGCGTACGCGACGAGACTGCCCGCCGCAGAACCGCGCCCAGGTCCAACGGGAATGCCCTTCTCGCGCGCATAGCGAATGAAATCGCTGACGATCAAAAAGTACGAGGCGAAGTTCATATCCTCGATGACTTTGAGTTCGGTGCGCGCACGCAATTCAACCTCAGGCGTAATCTCGTCGAATCGCGCTTTAATGCCGTCGTAAACGAGCTGGTTCAAGAACGTTTCTGCTGTATGACCAGGCGGCACAGGAAACACCGGCAAGCGCGGATCGCCGGCAAGCTTCACCTGCTCGATCTTGTCGGCAATCTCGAGCGTGGTCTTGAGCGCTTCTTCAATGTATTCGGTGTCGAGGTGGTCGCGGAAGAGATACGCCATCTCGTCGCCGTTTTTGATGTACTCCCATCCCGTGAACTTCATGCGGTTGGCTTCGGTGACGTTTTTGCCCATCTGAATGCAGAGCAAGCAGTCGTGCGCGATTGCGTCTTCTTTGTTCGTGAAGTGACTATCGTTGGTGGCACACAGTTTGATGCCGAGTTCACGCGAAAGCCGCACGAGATGCTTGTTGACCTTGCGGTCTTCGGCATACCCGTGGTCCTGAATCTCGATGTAATAGTTGTCTCCCAGCGTCTGTTTGTACCAATCGGCAGTGGCACGCGCCTTCTCGTAATCGTCTCGCAGAAGATGCTGGCAGAGCTCCGCGCCCAGACAGCCGGACAGAACAATCAATCCGGAGCTGTGTTCGGCGAGCATCTCTTTATTGATGCGCGGTTTGTAGTAGTAACCTTCGATGTGCGCGCGCGAGATAAGGCGCACGAGATTTTTGTAACCTTGCTTGTTCTGCGCCAAAACCGTGAGGTGGTGCAGATCTTTGCGCTGTCCCTTATCTTTGATGTTGCCGTCGATGATGTAGGCTTCGCAGCCCAAGATAGGCTTGACACCGCCCATCTCATGGCAGGTCTTGCTCAATTCCACCGCACCGTACATGACACCATGGTCGGTAATGGCCACAGCCGGCATGTTCTCGGCTTTGGCTTTCTTCACCAGCTCCTTGATGCGCGTTGCTCCGTCGAGCAAGCTGTACTCGGTGTGAAGATGCAGTGGAACGTACGGACGTGGGCTCATAGCTGCTCCGATATCTTACTTATGCGAAACGCACATACGAACCGCTCTGCCCACAAAGGCGTGACTCGGTTCGGCTAACACGTGCCGATAAGGTCAATTCTAACCTCACCACTGTATAAGACGCTCACGCACTACAAAAAGTTCAATTGAGAGGAACAAAATTTTTGATCAGCTTCCCATCAAGGTTTGCGGGCGCCCGCTCGATCCGATCGCATACGCGATGTATATACGACGGGCGGCGCGTTGCACGGCGCGTCGCTGGCACGCGCCCGGAAAACGGCATGGCGCTTGGTTTCGGGCGCGTACAACGCGCCCCTACGGTACTTGACACGCTCCCGTGGCTTCACAGGGTGACGCAAAACGTTGCCCATTCCTCCCAGGAATAATTTTCCGCCCTTTTCCATTCCTCCCAGGAATGGTTTGCCACAGGCTCACTGCCCATTCCTCCCAGGAATAATTTTCCGCACTTTTCCATTCCTCCCAGGAATGGCTTGCCACAGGCTCCCTGCCCATTCCTCCCAGGAATGGTTTGCCACAGGCTCACTATCCATTCCTCCCAGGAATGGTTTGCCACAGGCTCACTATCCATTCCTCCCAGGAATAATTTTCCGCCCTTTTCCATCCCTCCCAGGAATGGTTTGCCACAGGCTCACTATCCATTCCTCCCAGGAATGGCTTGCCACAGGCTCCGTGCGTACACCTCAAAAGGAAACGACAGGCTCGAAAGAGCCTGTCGCTTTAGAATCCGACGCGAACTTTTGAAGGGGGTAGTGATTTAAGTCACGAGTTCGCGCGCGTGGGCAACTTTGTGGGCGGTGCGCGGGCTGCGGCGCTTTACCAGGGAGGAGCGGTGACGGTTGCCTTCGGGCTGCAAGCAGTCGTTCTTAATAAACTGCGCGGTCACCTCTTCTTGTTCGAGCTTGCCTATCGCCTGGCGAAACCAAAATCGCAGGCATTCTCTTTCATCAGCAGTCAATCCAGGCTCATTGATCATCAATCGCATCTCCTCTGAAGCCGCGCAGTGGACTGGCCATTCAATTCCCGAGACACTTGCTCAGGACCGACAGCGGCGCTGGGGAACTCTGCCGGCTCTGCCCGACTCGCCCATTGGCGGGGCACGAACCTGCTTGGCGTCGTTAAACCGAAAACTCAGCTAACACCAACAAAGACATAATAAGGGCTTCCCAAGTGGTGTCCACACTTGACTTCCCTGCAAACACATAATTATTGGCTTAACTAGCCGACGAAACATCCGCCAACTCGCTCTCTGTGGGCGGGTTTCCACCGGTGTATATCTGGTTCACCCTTAACAACTACCAACACATTCACCCCGATCGGACGGTGTCATCGCGTATCTGCGCCGGGTTGCGAGCTGTATTGCTCAGTGCGATATCAGTTCTATATATAAGGAATTTTGTGAACGCGTTAAGAAGCGCGCGTTGCCAGGCGCTCAGAGAAGACATCGGGTTCTGGTTAGACGCGGGCAAACTCATTCCGGTGGCGGAACAGCTCCGGTACTGGCAGCTACCGAACCGATGCGCACGTCATCTTTGTTCTTGTCACTCAACGCCGACACCGGCATCTGTTCGACAACTTGCACCGCTGTCGGCAAGTCAACCGGCGTGCGGTCGACATTCTTCTGCTCCTGAAAAATCACCGCACCAGGTTTGAACGCATCACCGTTTACCAGTCGCGCCGGCGAGATGGTTCCGTCGACGGGTGCGGGCAGCGCCGCAAAATGGAAATCCAGATCCTCATCGGGACTGGGAAGTTTAGCGTTGATCCCACCCATATAAAGATTGCTGCCCTTCTGAAAGTACTTCTTCTCCCGGTCGAAATCACGCAATTCCGGGTAAACATCAGTGTTCAAAACGTTCGATTCCACGTCCTTGATCGCACCGACTGAAATCTCTCCCACCTGCGTGTCGTAGGTGCGCCACCACGGCAGACTGAACTCCGCTTTCTCATCGTCCACCTTCATGTTGTGCTGCATCGCGAAATCACGCGCGTCTTTCAGCGAGAGTTTGATCTGATCTTTGCGTTCTTTATCAACCAACGCGGCACTGCTCCGCGCCTCATCGAGCATGTAGCTCGCCAGCGGTCCCCAAGCCGCCAGATTTTTGGCAGATGCCATATCGACGCTCTGTCGAGAAACATAAACGAGCTCACGATTGCGTGCCACCATGTTGTTGATCTGCCCGACGCGATCACCTGCGTTGAAGTCTTTCGCCAGCTGCATCGCAGACTTGTCCACCTTCGACTGACCGCGATTTTGCTCGGCAAGCAGCATGTAGAAGCAGAATGCAACCACCAAGACAACGACCAAAACGCCGCCGATGAGAGCGGTCATCGTCACCATGTTGCCGCGCTCGCTTCGAATGCGTTGTATGCCGATCGACTTATAACTCATGACTGACTAACGCAGCTTATAGCCTCTGTTCAATTGCACGGTTTTGAATTTCTTGTCCGCCGTCAGCTTTTTATACGATTCGGCGTAATTGGTTTTATCTACTTCGATGACATAGAATTTCGAGATGTCGTTGTCGATCACTTTGACGATCTGCCCGTGCGCCTCGTCGAGCGCTTGCTTAACTGCATCATCCGACTCGCCTGCAGCGACTTCGACGATTAGCTGAATTTTCGCCGCTGACGGTGCAGGCTTCGCCGCAGCGCCTGGTTGAGGCTGCGCGTGCGCGGCGCCTGGCTTTGCGGAATTCGGGGTCTGCGCAAACCCGGCGGAACTCGCTAGCGCAATCGCACCCGCCAGCGCGGTACAAGAGATCAAGAGATCGTATTTATGATTCATTGCGGTGCCTGCTACCAGCCAACGGCTGTCATCTTAGCACTTGTGGCAAAGCATGTGCTCGGTCGAAGCCCCCAGTGATCTGCCTTATTTGAAAACTTCGTTGTCGGCGTCACCTTGCGGTCGAACTGCCTGCTGCCGCAAATTCGGGTCCAGCCCCATGGCCTTCCTCACCTCGATCATAGCGAGAGTTTGCAACAACTTCTGCTCTATCAGCGGATTGCCGTGTCCTTGTTGCAGCGCGGCGTAAAACTCCGATCGCGTCGTGGCGCAGTTGGAGAGAGCGCTTTCGAATTTCTGTTCTAAATCTTTGTAGATCCCCAGCACCGGCGCAGATTCCGTAACCGCCAGGTGCATAGCCGCTTCAGCCTGCATGACTTGCGGATACTTGGCGAGAATTGCTTGCTCCGCGGTAGCCATAGATTGAGCCTCTGCTGCCGAAGTTGGCTGTTTTGCCTCGATCGCGCCGATTTTGCTCTTGTCCTCGTCACTGATGCCATCGAGAGCCGTGTTCAACGCCACATCCGCCGCCCTGAGGGTTTTCTCAGCTCGCAGGATGTCCGGCTCAATCGCGCCCGCAGCCCGTGTGGCCGGGCCTCCGACGGCAGCCATCTCCAGGTCGGACTGGTTGATCGCGTCAGAGAAAGTGGGTGCCAGCTGCATCAATGCCAGAGTCTTGTTGGGCGCTTGCAAAAAGGCCGCCATCGCTTCGTTAGCGAGTTTTACCGACTCCGCCTGCTGCTCGGCAGGCATGATAAGCACGCGCGAGTCGCCTGTCGCCTGACCTGGCTTCCCGTTTAGCTCATCGTGAAACGGCGTCGTGCTCTGCTGTCCATCTGCCGCGCTGCCAGCTTGCTGCTCTAGCCTGCCCATGTCAGTTCCTCTTTGGGGGTGCAGCAACATACTAAATAGAAGTGACCATTCAGTCAGTCGTAAAACCACGAATTAGGAAGGAAATGTTCGCGGCCTCCACCGATGTGTGGCTACTCAGCTATAGTGGAAATAAGCCCTAATTCTAGTAGGACGGCATGGCTCCAGATCAGACAAAAACCATTCGCATGCCGAAGTTGGCGAGCATTCCGACGCTGCATGAGCTGCGCCTGATGGCGACGCGCAGTCGACGCGAAGGGCGCTCCATCGAACAATCATGGCGGTTAACAGTCTCGCCCGATTCGTTTCAGCTGCGCGTGCAATGGTGCGATGACGGCACGGAGCCGAAGTGGACAGTCAGACAAGTGACCGGTGTCGAAGTGAAGGAGATCTGGAGCGGGCAAACAACAAAGTTGTTGTTGATTCGAGCCGCCGCTGCCAGAGTGAGCGGCGTTCGATATGAAGATCTGCCACAAGAAGATGACGACGGCGTGCTGCTCGAGGAGGATCTTTCGGCAGAAACCGCAGAGATTGGCGATGCCTCCATGGATATCGAGGTTGACTGCGCCGATTCCGACCAGCCCGATACACCAAGCGCTTCCAGCGAAGAGGTTGGTGTCAGCGATGAAAATTTCGCGGAAGACAGCATGTGTGACGCGGATCCGGACTCCTGGAATGAGGAGATTTATGCGCTTGGATCGCAGGCAAGCGCTGCAACAGCGCTTCTTCGCCGGTTGGTGAATCCCGTCACCGGGCTGCATACGCACGCAGCAACGCTGAAGGTTCTCGAGCATGAATTGTTGCGCTTCCAAGAGCTTCACACTCCGCTCTCTTTGATGCTTCTGGATATCACAGTCGATGACCGACCGTTGGATACGCAAGGTGTCTTCGCTGCCTCGTTGCGGCTGAATTTAGCGAAGCAAGACTTGCACGTCGCTGGGCACTTCGACAGCGGATCGCTGGCATTGGCGATGCCGTGCACGGGACCCACAGAGGCAACTGTGATCGCTCAACGAGTGCTCGAGTTGCTCAACGCTGCGCCACTGACACCAATTTCCGACAACAAGGCGGCCGTTAGTATCGGCGTTGCCAGTTTGCCGGAAGACGGACAGAATCTAGCTGACCTTGTTGCCGCAGCGGCATCCGCCATGGAGAAGGCAAAACGACAAAGTTCGGGATTGGTATGTAATTCTCAACAATCAAAGTGATTTCATGACGTCAAGCCAAAACAGCGCCGGCGATTCCGAATCTGCAAGAAGCAGGCTCGGTCTGCTTCCCGTTTTTTCCGAGTCAGTCAGTGCCCAACAACTGTATTCAGAAACTTCTTCAGGGCGACAATTGCGCGATGGTCTTCAAGCGATCCCGGCAGTTCTTCAACAACTGGCGGCCAGCTATTTTACCGGCAAGCTGGAGATATTCAGCAAGCATGATTCGGCCTCTATTTATTATGAGGATGGTACTCTCGTTCACGCTCAGATTCGCGACACGCAAGGAGACAGCGCCGCCAGAGAAGCAATAAGCTGGCTCGTCGGCGCTTGCTTATTCAATCAGCAGCAGCGCGCCAACGAGCACACAATTACAAGGCAGTTGCAATCGCTGATCAGAGAAGGCTCTGTCTTGCTGGACCAGAAAAAACTGCTGTGCAATCGCGGTTTGCTCTACGAATCCAAATTGGAGCGCGAGGAAAACAGTTCGCTACCAGATGCAACACGAACCCAAGGAGAGCTGCAGAAAAGGATTTTCAACAGAGTAGCAACCCCGTGCACACTGACAGATCTGATTCGAGATCTCGAACTAGAACCATGGGAATGGGTGCCGTCCGTGTTTCACATGCTGGAGTTGCAGCTGATCAAGATAAAACAACCAAGGGTAAAACAGAACGTCCTCAGCTTTGCCGATCCGGTATCAACCGGTTTGATTGTTTTGGAGTCAGAGATGCGATCGGCACAGACTGGTCTTTATACCTGGGAAGCAATGCTGCTTGGTTTGCAACGGGAAGTGCACTACCACCACGAAACACAGCGACCTCTTTCGCTATTCGTAATAGAGATGGAGAGCGTTCCGACCGGGGCAATTGGGGGCAAAGCGGAGTATTTAACGGACCATGCCGTGAGAGAAATCGAGCGCAAATTCGACATGATCAAAAAGGAGTTGGACACGTTCGGTCACTTCGAAGGTTCTGACTTTGCTCTGATTCTGCCGAATACGTCTCAGAGCCAGGCACTCTTACTGGCAAAACGTTTGGTCAGCGCCCTCGAAAATCTCACACTCAATATCAGCACGCGTCCACACACAGTCAATATTCACTGCGGAGTTGCCACCATACCCGATATCGGCTCTAACCTTCAGGCAATCATCTCCTCTGCCAAACTGGCAAAGATGCAAGCGAAAAACATACAACAATCAATTGAGATCGCGTCTCTCGATGCGGTTTCAAGCATAGAGCGCGGCTCCTCGAGCCCTGAACCGACGTCGTCGAATGACGCGACCGAGCATCAAACTATCGACATGAAAGAGCTCCTCATGAGCGCCGGCGCACTCACACTCGAACAACTAGATCAAGCTGCGGCGTTGATGGCCCGCTTGCCCGTGCCGCTGAGCCTGGGCAAGGTGCTGGCCATGCAGGGTGAACTCAAGGAAGGAGTAATCTTGGCAGCAGAAGAGCTCAGTCAGATGGTCAAAGAAGGGCGGCTGGTGATCGAACAAGCCACGTGGGCGATCGAGTTAATCGCAATTCACGGACTCGTTCTAAAGACAGCACTCAAACGAATCGGCATCGCCAGCCCACAGCCGCACATAGATGATCTCGGCATCTTTTTGAATGACGCCCACATGATCACCGAACGCCGCCTGAACTATGCGGCGCGCCAAGCGGAAATTACCGAGCTGCCACTGCATTTGGTGCTGACCGGCGCTGGGATTTTGCCGCGCAATCTCGTTCGTGCGGCACAAGAGCTGAACGACCGCGCCAGCAAAGGTATGGTTCCTCGAGAGACGGCGATCGCGGCTTTGCAGTCGATGCACAAGCACTCTTTCTCGCTGCCGCAAGCATTGAAAGAGAACAGGTTCACGCAATGACTGACAAGAAAGAGAGACGAACAGCATGGCTGCCCGCCTCTCTCGATTGTAGGTTGTCGGTGCCTATTTGGCTTTGATCGCTTGTCCGAACGACGGAATTCCGTATCCGAAGTTGTTGAAGCCGGGATGTCCGTACACGCCAGAATGTGTATAGTGACCCATCTGCTCCAGGACTTGCAGCAGCTTCCACTTCGGATGCAACCACTGAATTCCGGCTGCCATGGCTGTGCAGCAAGGAGCAGCAAACGACGTCCCGTCGCCATTCACAAACGATCCGCTGGCGTTGGTCGAACCGTCACCCACGCCTATCGCGGCAAACAAGACTGGTGCACCGAAGTTGGAGAAGGAGGCTAGATTGCCATTGCTGTCGACCGCCGACACAACTACGTTGAGATCAACTCCGTACGGCGCATAGATTGGGGAGTTGTCGTCCAAGCCGGCATTTCCGGCGGCATTGAAGACACACCCGCCGGTATGCAGATAATACGCGGCTACAGCGTGCAGCCAAACGGTATCAGCGTTGAGAGTATAGGGAGGTACGCCGTTGATACTGCAGTTAACGTATTTGACACCAGGCTCCTTCTGCAAAAACTTCAGTCCGATGAGCAGGTCTGCGTCTGAGGTGGTAGCGGCTCCGTTGAACACATCGACCGGATCGATCTGTGCTCCCGGGACAAAGCCTGCGCCGTTGTAATCGTTGTTGGTAGCGGCAGCCATGATGCCCGAGCAGAAGCTGCCGTGTCCACCGATCCCGTCGGGTGGAAGATCGCTCACGTCCGAGTCCATGTTGCCGGTGGCGGTGCCGGTGACTGCGTTCAGTCCAGGCAGCACCTGATTGGGGTAGAAGTCCATCGCGGTGTTGTTTTGATAGGCTTCACAACCAGTATCCAGGAGCCCAATCACCACTGCGGCGCGACTAGGATACGAGGGATCGCTGATCGGCAACGATTTGCCCTGCGCTGACAGAGACTCCTGCGCACCTAATACGTTGTGCTTGAAGTACTGCGGTTGTTCAAGAAGGTCTGTGTCGTCAGGATCGCCGGAAGATGGCCACGAGCATTTGTTGTAGGTTCTGTTTTCCTGGACCAGACTGAAATTCTTTTTGTCTTTCGACATCGACTTGAGAGCGGTCATCAATTTCGTATCATCGGTCTTATCAAGTTGAACGACTGCTACGGTGCAACCGTCTCCACCAATGGTCTGAATGATTTTTCCGCCGAGCGTGTCGAGTTCTTGCTGTATTTGATCGCTGTCGGCCGATTGATTGACTTCCACAATTATCTGCCCTGGGCGATGCGGTGCCAGGGTTGTTGACGCCGGAGCGGCTTTGCGAAATGTCGGAACGTGAGGCTTGGATACCGAAGGCGCGCCAAACGCAGGAACGACTCCACTGCAAGCGACAAGCATCGCTGATGCAGCAGTAATCGTCTTCCGGCTGAAGAGCGTATTAATTCGCATTGCCATTCTCCCTTGATGGTAGTGCACTTTGTTCTAACCGCTGGACAACTGGCAGAGCATAAAAGCGCGACATTATCCGGACACTGTCCAAGGGATGCCACGCGCACATGCAATTGTTAGAACAAAACCTATTCAGCATTATTGTGCCTCGACCGAATAGATAAGTAAACCCGATTTAACTACGTTAATTGACGACAATGAAGGCAGCCACCCGCAATGACACTTTAATCAGCGTTAACAATTGTAACGCAAGCAAAACGCTCTCGCAGCCTGAATTTCAGTCGGCACGCGTTTGCATAAAAGCCGGAAATTCTAGCTGAGCTTGTGATTACGCATGTTCAACTCAATCGCAAAAAAACGAAGAGATGCAGGCGCAGCTGATACCCGCAGATACCAAGCCCAGAGACGCCCACGCTCACAACCTGCTTCTTGTCAAGTCGAGCGTAAATCGACATGGGACATTTGCCAAAACAGACGTAAAATATCATCATGCTGTCAACACGCTCGATGCTACTCACTCTTGTCGTCGCTAGCACCGTATATGGTGGCGCCTGCGCGCAAGAGACGACAATGCTGGACCAGTACACGAAAGCGACCTGGTTTAACGTCGGTGCGCGCCTTTGCGAACAGGGTCGTTATCAGCAGGCAGTGCCGTATCTGGAGCACGCCCTCAAGCTGAATGCCAAAGACGCCCAAGCGTTTTACGATCTCGGGCTTTGTCGTACCGCGATGAAGCAGTACAAACAGGCGATTGTTGCATTCGACAGCGCCGTAAAAGTCAATCCGCACTATGTCGATGCCCTCGCCAATCGTGGTTCTTGCAAGGATTTGACTGGCGATCGCGCGGGAGCAGTCCGCGATTACAATCAGGCAATCGCCTTGAGCAAATCGCCTCCGCCGGATCTCTACTACGACCGCGGATCCGAGTATTACTTGTTGGGCGAATATGCAAAAGCGATTCCGGATTTGACCGAAGCGTTGAAGCTTGACGCCAAGAGCAATGACGCGCTTCTTTACCGCGCCCTGGCGTACGGCGAGTTAAAACAGCCAGAACGTGCCATCGGCGATCTCAACGAGTACATCAGAGTGACCGGCGGAGACCAAGATTCGTATCTGGCTCGAGGCAATGCCAATTACGCCTTAAGTCGCTTCAGCAGCGCTGTCAACGATTACAGCTCGGCCTTGCGCTGCAATCACGATCTCTATCAAGCCATGGAAAAGCGTGCTCTCGCGTACGTCCGCATCGGGCAGTCCGGTGAGGGATTGAAAGATGCCAACGAGTTGATAAAAGAGCAGAAATACAGAGCACGCGGGTATGGCGTGCGTGCTTTCGCTCAACTGGCGATGGGCGAGTGGAGCGGCGCTCGCGGAGATTGCGATGCGTGCCGAGAGTTGAACGTCGATGATTACCTCGAGCACTTCGTTCGCGCCATGGTCGATCTGCACAAGAATCTTACCGATGATGCCATGACAGAGTTGAACCGCTCGATCGAGCTCAATTCATTATTTGACGAAGCGTATTTTGCCCGGGGCACCATCTCCTGCTCCCTGAAAGAGTACAAAAAAGCCGCAGATGACTTCAGCAAAGCCTTGCACTACGGACCAGAAACAGCCGCCATACACAACAACTTGGGTTATGCGTACATGAAAGCGGATTCGTTCGACAGTGCTCTGACAGAGTTCGACAGCGCGCTCAAGCTCGATCCTAAGTTTGCCGAAGCGCTGAGCAATAGAGGCTTCACCCGGTTGCAGTTGGGACAGATTGAGGACGCCATCAAAGACTGCCGGCACGCTATCACGCTCAAGGAGTCAATGGCGCAAGGACACCTCCACCTGGCGATGGCACTGGAGAAAGCGGGAGAGACGCAAGAAGCCGCGCAAGAGTATGGCGCCGCCAATAAGCTTGATCCATCCTTGATCCAAGTTTCTGCCTCAAGATAGCGCCAGCGCGTCCGGGTACCTCTTTATAATTGAAACCGAAAGCCCCGAGGTGTGCTATTCTGACGAGCGTACTTGGTGGAAACGGCGTGCGCAGCCGCTTTGTTAAGTGGTCGATAGGAAGAAATCAGCGCTTCTAATTGTTTGGCTGGGCTTGCTGATTGCGACGCCCGCTCTGCCCGCGTTCGCTGATGGCGAAGATGGATACAGCGAAAAATACTTTGAAGATCACTTCGACTTTCTTGCCATTCTCAAATTTACGAAGCTGACGAACTACCTCAATTACAAAGGTGCCTCTCTCTCGCCGGTCGGCAACATCGCCGTCACTTGCGACTTTCATCCGCAATCCAATGTCACATCGGAGAAGGCTGTTCGAGTGACTGAGAAATACGAAGACCTCTGGTATCACAACGATCTGCCGATCGGCTGTCGTCGTTATCGAGACATGCATGTCGAATCTTCCGGTTCTGGCTGCATCAGGCTGATTTCTACGCCTGACGCGGGCGATATGCCGGGCGCGCTGGCAAATGCGGCTGTCAGACTATTGCTCGACATCAATTTGCACGGATGTTATTGCAATACGATTATTGTGCCGAAAGAGATTTTGGGCGACGTCTTCAACGGCTTTTCACGCCTGGGATTTTCTGAAGTGCAATCAAGACCTGAGTCTGGAATTCCGGGACACATCATCGTGGACATTGACTCCGATCCTCCGGGTTTGCAAAAACGCGTCTTTTACCGCGATCAAAATTGGTGATACCGTATGCGGCGCCGAAATAAACGATCAACACTAATCAGAAGTCAACGAAGCACTCGCGGTCAGCAGATCGTTGAATTCGCAGCGGCGCTGGTGATGCTGGTTTTGCTCTTCTTCGTGCCGCTTCTCGATCTCGGCATCATGCCTGTGCGGTACTTCATGGCACAAGAGCTGATCAATCAGTACGCGCGCAAACTCTCGCACTGCGAGTCGCTCACGCAAGCTTACAGCGAAATGGAAGCTGACCCGTCGTTGCAGACAAAGTTGATTCGTCTGGGCGGTGTAGATCCGCAGGACCTCGAGCTGCACCTGATAATCAGCACAATCAGACCACCAATCGAACGCAAAGACATAGTCAAACCGAAAACGATCCCGAAAGAATGGTTTCCCGATAGCAAACGCGGACCGTACGAGTACGAGCTGGAAGTCGTCGCAGACATCGAGATTTCGCCCGCCATCATCATGGATTTGAAGCCCAAAGTTATGGGCTTGAGCAAGCCGGTGCCATTCGAACTGCGCTCAGATTCGCCCTGGGAGAACATGGGCAAGAATCCGATCACGAAGATGTTTTATCTAAACGAGTAAGAAGATTGCACGGCTGAATCAACGACATCGCGCCAGTCTCAAACGGGCGTTGCACTGCTGGAGCGTACATGTCGCCGGTGCCGACGGACGCATACAACGCGCCGCGACGGCTCTCGCAAGCCGGCTCTTCCATTGCATCAAAGCCGCGACAAACGCGCAGTAAAACAGCGTAGTTCTCAGTGCGTCGACGTGATGCTTAAACTTTCGCCGATTGTTGAAACTGAACGATCTTCATCTCGCCGGATTTCGACAGAGTTTCGAAGCACTTCTGAAGTGAATCTTCGTCTTTGGCGGAGACGAGATTGTACTCACCATCACCGACCGATTTGACGATTTTGCCACCTGCTTTCTCGATTATGGCTTGAACTTGCTGACGCGCTACGCCATGATGCGGAACCACCAATAATTGGCGCTCGGCTTGCGTCTCTTTGCTCATATTCACCTCAGGTCTTGCTCCAGCTAAATATTCCCTACCCAGAAGGGCGCTCCGCTGAAACAACTGCATGAGAGTGATCGTAACAAATTGAGCGCTCTTTACCATGAATCATTGCGGCAAAGTGGCAAAAGCGTTTCGATTCGAGACATCGTCGGCTGAGTTCGGCACCGATTTATCTAAGGAATGGCACGATCCGCCACTTCCGCTTCAGCAGCCGCTCATAGCGCTCGCGGTATTTGTCACGAAAACGAATCTCCAACTGATCCAGGCGCCAACTCAGGCCGATAAAGGCACCAGGGACGCCCGCCAGCGGCATGGGACTGGCAAACGCCAGAGGCATTCCGATAAGCACGACAAGCCAACCAAGAAGTGCCGGGTACCTGACGTCCATCGCCTCCACGAATTTGGCGACCAGCGCCTGTCTGGGTTCACCCCAGCTTGCCACGCTAAGTGCCCCCAGAATCAGCAGGGAGGCGCCGAAAAGAAGTATCAACAGTCCCAATGTCCGCACTAACGGTTCGGCGATCCCGCCGGTCCAGAGCCACAAATGAAGGCGCTGGCAGAGGGCAATGGCGCAGCAATACAGGTAAACATAGAACTGTCCGGCAATTACAGGCATGCGCGGAGCCAAAAATCGCTTAAGCCTCTGCTTGATTCGAAAAAACGTGACAGGCTGAGGCGCTTGCTCATCTGGTTCTGAAGAGCCGTATAAGTCTCGAATAAATTCGTCCGCTTCTGCCGGTCTCGTACTGAGACAGGACCCCATCAACGCGCCTGTCGCTATCGCCAGCCCAAAAGCAGTCAACTCCTGCCACGCGTAGGCGCCAGGCACGGCGCTTCGAATTCCTACAAAAGGATAGACCACAACGAGCGCCGCATAAGCCGCTCCTGCGACCGCTCCCCCAATTCCCTGCCAGATCTTGCCCACGAATACTAACCCGAATCGCGGTTAGGGTACGGCGTTCGCCCCAAGCACCTTGAGGCTATAACGCACCATCTGCTCGACATCTTCGTCAAGACCGTCTTCTTTCGCTCGTTTTATCGCCATGTTCACTTCGCTCGCCGTGTATCCGAGCCCGTCGAGAATCATGCGCACTTCTTCCCCAACCTGATTGAAAGCGCCGGCGCCGCGAGGTTCAACGGCAATCTGACGCTGCTGCAACCACTCCTCCATCTTGCCTTTGAGTTCGAGAATCAAGCGCTGCGCCACTTTTAGACCAACGCCTGGCGCCTGACTGATCAACTTTTGATCGCCCGCCAGAATGGCTTGCGCCAGTTCACCAGGCCCGAGAGTGGCTACCAGACCCAAAGCCAGCTTGGGGCCCACACCCGTGACTGACTGCAAAAGCGAGAAGATCTGTCGCTCTTCAGGCGTGGCGAAGCCGAAAATTGTCCATTCATTCTCTCGAATCGCCAGAGAAGTGTAGACAAGCGCTTCTATGCCGGGATTCCCCAGCGAAACCAACGTGCGCCGCGACACGCTCAGCTCATATCCGACGCCGCCGACGTCCAGCACGAGCTTGTCCGCTGGACCGGTCATCATCTCTTTCGAGTAAATGTTGCCGCGCAGAAATGCAAACATCAGCAGGCTCCATTGAACTCAATGGCGGGCCCACAGTGCGCAAGTACGGCCCTCAGAACGGAAAAATCGGGGCGAGAGGATTTGAACCTCCGGCCTTCCGCACCCGAAACGGACGCGCTACCAAGCTGCGCTACGCCCCGATGAGGTCATATCTTAGCACGTCGCCCGGGGCTGCTACTCTGCTTTGAGCGTAACATTGCCGCCGCTTAAATGTCCCTGCGAGACCGCCGCCCTGGCGTGGGACATGAGCATCTTGCCGTCGTCGTCCATGGATTTGGAGTACTGACAAATACCGACGGAGACCGTGATGGAAAACTCCATATCGCCTCCGGCGAAGCTGGTCTGAGAGATTCTCGAGCGCAGACGCTCAGCCACCTCGATGGCTCCGTTAACGTCCGTTGCGGTCAAGGCCACAGTAATCTCGAAGTTGCCGCTGCGCACAGTTATATCGCTGTCTCGCATCTGCTTGGCGACCATCTCGGACATCTGCGCCATTACTTCATCGGCGGCTTCCTGCCCAATATTACGCACCAGCTCGCGACTGTGATCGATCTCAAGAACCACTACGCTGAGCGGCACGTTGTACCGCTTAGCTTGTTTGAGACCGGTTTTGAGAAACTCATTGAGATAGCGGATCGTGCGCAGACTGGTAAGTGAATCGGTGAGTGAAAGTTCACTCAGTTCAGACTCCTTGCGACGCAGTTCATCTTTCAACGCCTTCATCTTCAGCAAAGATCGCACTCGCGAGAGAAGCTCATTGGGCTCGAACGGCTTGAAAAGGATGTCTTCGCTTTGCGGCTCATCCGTTTTGAAAACCGGAATTGGGCGGTCTTTGTTGCCCAAAAATATTATCGGCACATTTTCAGTGCGATTTTCCGTGCGCAATCGTTCAAAAACGTCCATGCCGCCCATCAGAGGCATGTGCAGATCGAGAATGATCATGTCGGGCGTTCGTACTTTGCAAGCAGCGATGGCTTTGAACGGATCATTCGCGGTGGTCACGCTATATCCGGCTCGTTTTAAGAGCTCGGAAATAAGCATAGTGTGCGCCGCTTCATCGTCGACGACTAAGATATTGTGGCTCTGCTTCACGGTTTCTTGTCAATCGAGTGCATCATCGGCGATGCAAAAGTGGTGCGCCTTCAAATCCAAGCATACTAAGTGCTTGTCTGCCCTGCAACAACTTGTCAATTCCTGATATATCCAATTGTCGGAACCGCAAGGTTGGGCGCACCATTTTCAGATTTCGACGTGAGGCGCTCGATGTCCTCTAACACTGCGCTCGCCAGCGTCTTCGTATCAAAACCCAGACAGCTCGGCTGGAATTTTAGAATCCGTTCGTGCGCTCGCCTCAATAGTTTTAATGCACCGACCTGATTGCCCCGCAGGTGGTGGTAGTAACCGACAGCAAGTTGGATCACTCCTTGTATGTACTCGCGCTCGGCACCGCTGTATATGCGCCAAACATCCTCCAGGGTTTCATGACACTGAAAAAATTCGCGCCGATTAAACTCGGCAACGCCTTTTTCAATCTCGCGCCGCACGCCCTCAGCGTCCGGCATGCTCGAGTGTGCACCGCACATACAACTACCTCACCTCCAGTATACGAGCCAAACAGTGCCACGCGCTGCGAATTAATGGGATTCGGTCACAACGGTGGCATTCTGTGGAAAGATGAAAAAGTACGCCGGGCCAGTAGCCATGTCGAAGCGCACCAATCGAATTCTCATTATCGCCGCCTCAGTCGCAGCGATCATCACCGTGGTGATAATTGTTTGCCTTGCCACTGTGGCGCAGCCGACCGTGCTGGCGGTTGCCTCCGAATATCATTATCTTCGCGGCGAATACTTCTTCTTGCTCGAGATGCAGCAGCAAGCGGTAGATGAATATGACACGGCGATCCAGTTAGACCCGAACAATGCCGCTGCCTACACTGGTCGAGGCAAAACCCACTATCAGATGCGCCAATACGTTCGAGCGATGGAAGACTATAACGGTGCCATTGCCCATGATACCACTTCAGCCGAAGCCTACAATGGGCGTGGTTTGGCGCTCGGCGCGCTTCGTGAATACTCGAAAGCCATTCTGGACTTCGACAAGTGCCTAGCACTTGATCGTGACTACGAGCAAGCGCATCTGAACCGAGGTTGGGTATTGGCAAAGATGGACAGAGGCAAAGAGGCACTGGCGGATCTCGACAAGGCAATCGAAGCAGATCCCAGATGTGCGCAAGCCTACTGCCAGCGCGCCAACCTCCAATTTGCCATGGGGCAGCCAAAGACGGTTTTGCAAGACTTGAACAAGTCGATAGAGTTAGATCCGAAAGATGCCTTTGCATACGAAGTGCGCGGATACGTCTACGACAATACCAATAAACCCAAAGATGCGCTGCGCGATTTTGATAGATCGCTCGAACTACAACCAACGAAAGCTGCTGTCTGGGCCCGGAGAGGCTCGGTCAAAGAAGAGCTGTTAGACAAGAAGGGCGCGTTGGCAGACTACGACAAGGCGCTCGAACTTCACGGCGATGAGGCTTGGGTAACAGAGCGTCGCGATCATTTGCGCAAGGTAATCGGCGACAAGAAAGGCGCCGAGAAGACCAAGGAAAGTCTGGAGGATGAAAAAAATGATCGTCGACTATCCCAACTTCGCTATTACCACTACTGGCGCGTCGGGGCGAACGTGCTCGAGTTCGATCTTGGCGAGGGCCAGGATTTGTTCGATGTTGAGTAAGCCGGATAGATCAATGATTTTAGGTCCGGCAAGAACGAGCATGTCTGGGATGACTTTGCCGGCGTCGCCCCAGAGGGCGTGAGAGTCTGAGAGGCGGGCCAGTTCTGATTCAGCTTTGGAGGCCGTGGTGATCGAAGTGTCGGCGTTGCGGCTTTGCAGGCGGATGCTGCCGGCGCTGTCGAGCACGCGCAACGCGGACATCTTTGTGCGCAAAAGACCAAGAAGTTTTTGCTCGGTCCAGTCTGCCTGGTAGACCTGGAAGAAGCCTGTGTCGCCCCTAATTTTAATCTGATCGGCAGATACCCGCATGGAGCCGGCGAGCATCTTTAAACGCTCTTCGTCGCTGAGAGATTTTCTCGATTCTTTCGTCTCTTGCATCGAGGTGGCACCAAATGCGGTTGCGCGCAGCGTATTGGTGCGCGTATCGACTTCCACTTGCACTTCGATAGAAGCTGGGTCAGCGCCCATCTTCTGCACCGCCGCCTGAGCTTCTTCGCGAATCTTCAAAATATCTTCGTTCTTGGGATCGATGACTTGACGTTCAACTGTCTCACGAATGAGCGCCAGCCCAACGCCAATCGCGGAGACGACATCGGCATGCTCCGCCAGTTGAAAGCGCATGCCCATCTCTTTGGCGACGAAGGGAACGATCGCCGCCGCACCGCCGCCGCCACCAACCAGCGTAACGAGATCAGCGTCGAGTTTATGGTCTTTGATCAGAGCTTTGACGATCGGTATGCATTTTTTAGCAGCGATTCGCAACGTTTCTTCCGCCGCCGCCTCGGGAGTGGACCCGACCTGTTTGGCAAGAACATTGAAGACCGATTTGATGTGCTGCAAATTTCCTTTGCCGACGTCACCGTCAGGAACAAGTCCAAGCAAGTTGGACGCACATGTTGGCGTCAGGCAAATTTCCGCTTCTCCTGATGATTCGGAGAAACCCACATAATCGGGCGGATCGCCCGCTTTCGGTTGAAGCAGTTTTAGCGAGGCTTCGCCCATTGGCTCGGTGAATGAGACGTAGTGCAAACCGGCAATGTGCGCGCTGCGCGGGCCGACATCGACAATCTTGCCGCCGCTCACGCGCAGCATAGAGCCACCGGCTACACCGACTGTGCGCACATCGAGCGTGCGCATGTACACTTTGTGTCCACCGATTTCGCCCGGACGAATTTGCGCTCGCCCGTTGCTGATTGCCGAGATATCCGTACTTGTTCCACCAACCTCCATGAAGATGCCATCGGAAATGTGGAGGAACATCATCGCAGCCGCGACACCGGCGGCAGGTCCGGACAGCATAGTCAGAATCGGCTTCTTCCGCATGGCATCGATGTCCATGACGCCGCCGTCGGAACGCATAATCATGATCGGAGCAGTGATGCCGGCCTGACGCACAGATTTCTCTGTCATGTCCGCGCTCTCGATCATTTTGGGCAACATTGATGCATTGATGACAGTCGTGCGTGTGCGCACCTTCAATCCGTACAGCTGACTGACCTCAAAACCTGCAGTCGCGAACAATCCCATTCCCCGTGCGATTGCGAGCACGCGCGCTTCGTTGGCGTTGCCGTCAACGGAGAATGCCTCACTGATTGCAATCGCATGAGCGCCTTCTTTGACTAGTCCTTCAAGCGCACTACGGATGGTGCCTTCTTCGGCAACCATCGAAGTGTTGATGAAGCGGTGGAAAGTCTTGAGAAATTTTCCCGGCGCCAGCTCTATCTGTCCGAGCCGCGTCTGCTGCTCCGCCAGCCACGCATTGGCGCCTGCGCCCATGCCGATGATCCCAACCGGTGCGACATCACCTTCCAGCAGCGCGTTCGTTGCTTGAGTCGTACTGTGCGCGATAAAACCGACTCGCGAGGCATCAATATTGTGATCCTGCAGAAGCAGTCTGAGCGCTTCTATAATGCCGCGAGCAACGCCCTCCTGAGCACGATGCGTGGTAGGAACTTTTGTCTTGCCGATGAGCGACAACGTGGCCGCATCGAGGGCGACTGCGTGCGTGAAAGTTCCACCGACATCTATGCCGATGCGCACCTTTCCAGCGGTTTCATCCCCAGCCATACTCACCATTGCACGTACCCAAACCAGACAGCCAGCGTCAATCCGAGCACCACGCCCACCCATGCATAGGGCAGAGTTTTACGCATCAAAACCTGGGTGTCGGTAGCCAAATATGTTGCAATCCAGATGTTGGCAGTGTTGGTCGGATCGCAAATTCCTTGCACTTGCCCAACCGACATGAGCATGCTCATGATTGCCTGCGACGAAAGCAGCTTGGTGTTCTGGATAATTTTCACCAGGCCGCTGCCCATTCCCCATAAACTTAGAGGTCCGCGATACAAAGCGAGCGGGGCCATTACAGTGAAAATGATAATGTAAGCCAACGCGTGTGTCGGTATTACGGCTTGAATCAAAGGTCCGATTGCGGTGGCGACCGCTGGGTTGCTCACTGCGGTGATCAACATACCGATGCCAATCATTAGCACCACAGCCGGTATCACAGCCGCAATGCCGTCGATAATCGATCGAGTGAGGACGTTGATTGAATCTCTTTTCCAGGTACAGAAAACGCAGAAGACTATGCCGGCGACAAACGCCGGAATGAAGTCCCAGTGCCCGGCAAGAACCAACAAAAGCGGAATCAGTGGCGAGACGATAGCAAAACCTGGATTCGTTTTCGCATCCTCTCTATGTCGCCACAAGGCATAAAAAGCGAGAAAGGCAAGAGTTATCGCGGCGGCGGTAATCGAGTTAGGATCAGCAGCAGAAGCGGCAGCAGCACCGGCAGTCGGCGAGGTCGGAGCTGCTCGTTGAGCCAGTGCAGCAAACGACGCCCCGATGACAACCAGGCAAGCGACGATATAACCAAGATTTTTTCTTACACCCAACTCTACCGCCAGAAAGGCGACAATAATCAAACTGACGACGGTGGCAAAAGGCAGAACGAAAGCAATGATCTGCTGTGGCACAATACCAAGCACCTGGCTGTAGAGCTGCCAGCCTGCAATGTTGAACATGCCACCGAGACTGATACCAAATAGATACAAGGCGCCGGCAGTGACATTGGAAATTCCCAGCGATAGAAGCACCGGTAAAACAATAGTTCCTACCATAATCACAGCGCCCAAGCCGCCCAGCGTGGAGAACAGTACACCGGTCACGAGTGTCAAAATCAGACCGAGCAAAAACGGATTGTCACCAGCGAACTCTGCCACCCAGCGAATGAGCGCGCGCGCGATGCCTTGTTTGTTCACCAACTCTGCCAAAACAGCGCCGAACATAGTCGTTGTATATGTGTTCGCGAGCTTGACAGCGCCTTTGTTGAGGACGTCGGAGAGAATGTCCTGACCGGGCACGCCGCCGATCAGTGCGATCACTATGGCCATAACCGGCAACGCCAACAACGCCGACAGCCGCCTGCTGTACATGAGCAACGCCATGCACAAAAAGACAATTAAACATGCGATTCCAACGGGCATTTATTCTTTGCAGCCGCCCGCTATCGCGGGAATAGTAAAAGTATCCCGGCTGATCTTCGAATGTGGGCGACATTCCTGTCAAGATTGCTTGTACGATATGCGCCTGCATTCGACATCCCGCCGATGCAAATGCGCATTATGAACTGTGTTCACTTTCACTTCACGCTCAGAGTGACAAGCAGACGCTAAAATGGTTTTAAAAACACTGATGAGAGCTGAACAGTGGCTGAGAACTTCGATCAGAAGCTAAAACGTTTGCAAGACGAGCGCGACAGCGCCAAAAAAGAGCGCGAAGATGTCGAGCAAGAGCTGGGCGAGATAGACAAAACCCTCAAACGTATGCGCGACGGGCAGAGAAAGCGTCAGCGGCAGCTCGATGATGACATCAAGAAGCACGAGACCGATCAGAAAAAGGGCCCCCATAAGACGCCGTAAGTCGGGAATCTTTGCATCGTGGGATTCTACATATATCAGTTCTTTCCCATAGTTCTGATTGAATCGCTTGTGCTCTGGCGCATGCGCTGGGGCGGCTATCGGCGTTCATTGTTCGACTCAGTGCTGATGAATTTCGCATCGTTCATCGGACTCCTGCTCGGACTCGGTCCGTACATCGCCTCCAGTGGTCCGTGGGGACTGACTCTTTTCGGCACCTATTCGACTATGGTTGAAGGCGCAATCGTCATGCTGCTCGAGCGCCACCCGGCTAAAAAGGTCTGGCTATCAATCTTTGTCGCCAATGCCATCACATGCATTGTCTTGCTGGCAGAAACACTTTTTCTTCACTTTCATGGCCCTATCTTCAAGGGCGAGTAGATTTTCGCAGCGAAGCGGCGGGCGCGTTACGCTGACTGAACGTCGAGCAGACGCACAGGTGCCTGATCCTGTAAAATCTCGTAGGCATAGAACCACGGCACTGGGCACAGAACCATGAAAACAACCACGTCTTCCAAAATTATCTGGCAACCCAAGGGGAAATATCTTGAGTGCCGAGTGGCGGATTTCATAAAGCTGCACGGGCTGCGCGATTGGCAACAGTTGATCGAGCGCTCGACCAAAGACATCGAGTGGTTTTGGCAGGCGGCAGTCGAGTACATGGGCTTTCAGTGGTCGCGCCCGTACGAGAAGCTGCTGGATCAGTCCAAGGGCTTCGAGTGGGCGAAATGGTTTGTCGGCGGACAGTTGAACATCGTCGAAAACTGCCTCGACTGGCACATGATGGCAGGGAAGACCGCTGGAGTCCGCACCAGCGTTGGCAAAGACCACCCGGCCTTGATCTGGGAGGGCGAAGAGGGCGCGGGGCGCCAGCTCACGTACGGTGAGCTGAACGAGCTTTCCGGCAAGATAGCCGCGTTGATGCTGAATCTTGGCGTCAAGCCAGGCGATGCGGTCGGCATTTACATGCCGATGGTGCCGGAGGTAGTGGCAGTTTTGTTCGGCTGCCTCAAAATAGGCGCTGTGGCTGTGCCTGTCTTCAGCGGATTTGGCGCGCAAGCACTGGCAGCTCGGCTGGAAGATTCGGAAGCTAAAGTTCTTTTCACTGCTGATGCCGGCAAGCGCCGGGGCAAATTGATCAACATCAAGGGCGACGCGGACGAGGCTACCAGCAAAGTTAAGAGCATCGAGCACGTGGTGGTGATGAAACATTGCGATGCCAAGATCGAATGGAAAGAAGGCAGAGACATCTGGCTGCACGAAGCAATCGCCGATCTCGCGCCGGCAGCAACGCTGCGCCACCTCGATGCCGAGCACCCTTCGATGTATCTCTACACATCAGGCACCACCGGCAAGCCGAAAGGCACGGTGCATACGCACGCCGGCGCCCTGGCGCAAATCAGCAAAGAGCTCGGGTTTGCCTTCGATGTTCAGCCTGAAGACGTGTTCTTCTGGGTGACGGACATCGGCTGGATGATGGGACCGTGGGAGATGATCGGCGTCACTTTCTGGGGCGGAACGATGGTTATCTTCGAAGGGGCACCCAACTATCCGGCTCCCGACCGCGTTTGGGAAGTGGTGGAAAAACACAAAGTGAGCACGCTCGGCGTCAGTCCGACAGCGATTCGCGTCTTACGCTCCGCCGGTGATGAATGGGTGGAGAAGCATGACTTCTCAGCCCTGCGTTTGCTGGGTTCGACCGGCGAGCCGTGGGACGAAGACAGCTACATGTGGTTTTTCGACAAAGTTGGTGACAAGCGCTGCCCAGTCATCAACATCTCTGGTGGAACAGAGATTGTCGGCGGTTTGCTGGTGCCACTGCCGGTGATGCCTTTGAAAGCATGCTCGCTCGGTGGCCCGGGATTGGGAATGGACATCGATGTATTCAACGAAGAAGGAAAAAGCGTGCACAACGCCATCGGCCATCTTGTTTGCAAGAAGCCGGGACCGTCGATGACCAAAGGATTTTTGAAAGATCCCGACAGATACATCGAGACTTACTTCACCAAGTTTCCCGGCGTTTGGTATCACGGCGACTGGGCGAAAGTGGATGACGATAGTTCCTGGTTTCTCTACGGGCGCTCCGACGATACCATTAAGGTGGCGGGGAAACGAGTGGGACCGGGCGAAGTAGAGTCGATTCTGGTGGAGCATGCTTCTATTGCCGAAGCGGCAGTGATCGGCGTTCCACATGAAGTGAAAGGCGAAGCGTTGGTCTGTTTCGTGGTCACCAATCCGAATATCGAGTTCTGCGAAGCGTTGGAGAAGGAGTTGAAACAGCTTGTTGGTCAGCGCTTAGGTGCTGTGTTAAAACCCGAGATCATCACAGGCATCAAAGCACTGCCCAAGACCCGCTCAGGCAAAATCGTGCGCGGTTCGATTCGCAAACAATATCTCGGACAACCCGTCGGCGACACGGCATCAATCGAAAATCCGGATGCGCTCGATTTGATCAAGCCACCGCAGTAAGCTTGATGTGGAGCGCCGGTCGCCTGCCCCGCATCGGAATTGAAAAAAAATGGTCACGGCATCGGTTTGACACGAGGTATTCGACTCTGCAAAAGACAATCTGTGGGCGACGGCAAAACCACCGTAGGGGCGGCTTGCAGCCGCCCGCCCAACACGTGTCCTAACTGAACAGCGCTTCGACGAACATCGTCGGATCGAAATCGCGCAGGTCTTCCATCTTCTCGCCGAGCCCGATCAACTTGACCGGAATTTTCAAATCGCGGGAGATGCTAAACACGACGCCACCTTTGGCGGTGCCATCTAACTTCGTCAAGATAACGCCGGTGAGCGGGCATACGTCACCGAACACGCGAGCTTGTTGCAAGCCGTTCTGTCCTGTAGATGCATCGAGCACAAGCAAAGATTCCAACGGCAAGCCCAGCGAATTCTTCTCGATAACGCTGCGCACTTTCTTCAGCTCCGCCATGAGATTCGCTTTGTTGTGCAATCTTCCGGCGGTGTCGATAACCAGACAATCGTAATTATCTTGTTTTGCCTTCTGCAGCGCCTGATAGCATACGGCGCCCGGATCAGATCCATCAGGCAAGCGCACGATATCGACGCCCGCGCGCTCCGACCAGATCTCCAATTGGGTTTCTGCTGCCGCCCTAAACGTGTCAGCAGCAGCCATCAAAACTTTTTTGCCTTCCTGACGAAAGCGCCATGCTAACTTACCGATGCTCGTTGTTTTACCGGTTCCATTTACACCGACGATAACGTAAACATTCAATTTACCGGGTTCACACTTGAGCGCCGGACTGGTAGCCGTTTTGAGCATGTCGGTAAACTCACGTCGCAAGAACGCTTCCACGTCTCGACTGTTCCAACTCTTCGCCTTCGCCTGTTTGCGCAGGTCTTGCGCGATCTTATGGGCATTCGAGACACCGATGTCAGCTTTGATCAGCTTCTCTTCCATGTCTTCCAAATAATCATCGTCAATCTCACGCGGCGGTTGTGGCGCTCTCGGCGGTGCGATCGGCTTTGCCGGCTGCACCGAAGTGGGTTGGACGGGAGGTGTGACAATCTGGGCACTTTGTTGCCAAGCCCCGACAGGCTGAGGCTCGTGCTGCTGCAGCTCTTCGACCGCGGAAACATCAGGCGGTACCGGGGGGGTTGTGTCCGGTTCTTGTCCCGGCTGCGCATCTCGATCGACAATCGAATCGACGATTGCGTTTTTGGTGCGCGAGAGCTTCTCTCTCAGCTTGCCAAACCAGCCACGATTCTCGTTTTCCTGTTCTGCCATATCTCAATGTTCCCCAAGAAGCAACGTCAGATGCGCGCACCACCGGTAGAACCACTCTCGACCGAGCTAGCATCGGGAATGCTGCCGGTGCGTCGATATGTTTTCGCTTCGTCAGACATATCGCCGAGAATTCCGTTGATGAACTTTGCTGCCTTGTCATCGGCGAAGCGGTGACACAGCTCGACTGCTTCACTGATGCAAACGTTGACGGGGACATCAGGCATAAAGAATGCCTCGGTGAAAGCCAACCTCAAAATATCTCGGTCAATGCTCACCATTCGATCGATGTTCCATTTGGCCTTGGCTTTCTTGATCAAATCGTCCACTTCGTTTTTGTGTCCGAGATAGGTAGAAACCAGACTGATGATGAACTCGCGCACCTCTGATTTCGCAGTGCGCTCGATGTATGTTCTTTGCACGTTGTCGCATTTGCGACATTTAACCTCGATAGGATCATGCGCTCCGTGCAGCGCCATTTCGGGCACGTCCAGCGCTTCTGCCACTAGCTCGAGCGCCCGCTCGATGGCGGAAATCTGTTCTTTTAAAACGCCACTGCTGAGCGGCACCGAGTTGAGCTCTTCCACCGAGTCGACATTGCGAGGATGCTCGACTTCAATGTCAGTCAGTGCCTGAGAGCTACGCACGAGCGAGGCGTTAGCATCGGCCAGATTCTGCTTGGCGTAATCGACAAGCATGTGCACTGCTTTCGAGATCAGTGCGTCATAGTCTGCGTTCTCAAGCTTCTCCCGATCTTTCGGAAGTTGCGGCATAAGGATGACTGCTAATTCGCGGGCGATGCGCCGGGCGCTCATAATGGTTTTTCTCTCGTCCGGGTCGAGGTGAACGGATTCAATGCTACCATGTTCCGAGCGTGAATCCGGCACTCTTGCGCTGCGCACGGGCAGATGCAGCGCTGGCGCAATTCCTTTATAATTGCTGCCGAACGGCACGCCGTCAGGCAAAAGCCGTTCGTTTGAATTCCGACACTACCAGGCTTTGTAAATGATCATCACAGGCGGCGAAGCTCGAGGTCGGCGAATTGCCAGCCCGGAAGGACTTTCCGTTCGACCGACCTCCTCGAAAATAAGGCAGGCTTTATTTAACATTCTCGGGGCGCGCGTCGTCGGGGCAAACTTTCTCGATATCTTCGCCGGCAGCGGATTGATGGGACTGGAAGCGCTGAGCAGAGGGGCAGAATCGCTTACATCGATTGAGGAGAGCCGCAAACTCGTCGACGCAATCGCAACCAATATGAGAAGCATCGGCTACCAAGCAAGCCTTATGACAGGCGACTTCCGTCGAATTTTGCCGCGATTGCCGCTCGATTCTTTTGACATCATTTTTGCCGATCCGCCCTATAAAAGCCCATTTGCCTCGACTGTGACGAGAACCATCGATGGACACTGCATCTTAAAACCTGACGGACGGCTGGTCATAGAACATGTGCGCGACTATGTTTTTCCCAAAGATCTGCAGTTGATCGAACGCATCGACACACGGGATTACGGACAGACGGGGATATCGTTCTTTCAGCGCCGGGACGCACATTGACGACCTCCTTTTCAGCTACAAATAAATGAATAGGAATGTCAGTTGCGCCTGTTTGGCGGGAAGCTGTTAAGCTTTGAAGAGAGAGAGGCGCATTTCAAGATGGCAGAAGATCCTAAACAGGTACGGGTGGGTGAACTGCTTATGCAGGCCGGCATACTCACCTCCGATTACATCAAAAACGCGCTGCACAATTTCGAACAGCGGGGGCTGCCGATTGGCAAGGTCCTGGTGATGTCCGGATACTTGAGCGAGCAACAACTGCGTACCGCTCTCGAAGTACAGTCGCTGATCAACGACGGGTTGTTGCCGGTGGATGTCGCCGTACAGGTGTTGCAGATCGCGCATCGGGACAAGGTTCCGCTGGCGGAGGCGTTTCAAAACTCAGGCTTTGTCCAACCCGAAGATCAACAGACGAATAAACTCGGTCAACTTCTTGTCGGCGCGGGAATCGTCAACAGCAAAGAGCTCGACGACGCTCTGCAGACCAACATCAGAACTGGTCTTCCGTTAGGTCACATTTTCTGTTTCCGGGGCATGGTATCACCGGCCCTGATATGGACTGCACTTTTGGCGCAGCAGTTGATTCGTCGCGGCATGATCAGCCGTGAGATCGCGATCAACGCATTGAAGACGGCATACGACCGCGAGCTTACGCTGGAAAAACTGCCGGTCAATCGTGGCTTTATGCGCATGCCGATGAAACCATCTCTGCGTTTGGGTGAGCTGCTCGTGCAAGCACACGTGATCAGTGAAGGACAGTTGATCGACTGCCTGCACCGCTCTCTTGCGGCGGCAAAATTCCTCGGAGAGCTGCTTGTGGAGACCAAACTAGTCACCCAGCTTGTCGTAGATGCAGCCCTCGACATTCAAGAAATGTTGGACAACGGAACGCTAAAACCCGCGCAAGCCAACGAAGTCATTCTCGCGGTGCGGGCAAGGGATATACCGTTGTATCAGGCGGTCGCCGAAGTCGGCGCCTTCAGACCGCGCAGCAACAAAGCAGTGCTGCTCATGGATGTCCTCACCTCGTCGGGATCGATTACATTGACGCAAGTTCCACGCGAGATCCAGGAGTGTCTGGAAGTCAATTACAACCAGGCAGCTGACGTCGCGAAGCTGCTGCTTCAACATAAGATGGTGGAAGAGAACAAGCTGTACGGCGCGTTGCGCTGCGTCTACCTGATCGACGAAAAGATTTTGAATATGCAACAAGCAATCATGGCATTGGATTTTTCACAACGCGCCGGTTGGACGATCGACCAGGCGATGATTGAGCTTGGTTGGACGACACGCACGCGATTAAGATCGCTCTAGTTCAAGCGGGCGCGTAAACCAATGCCAATCGCTTGTTCGTTTATGAACGTATGCCTTTTACGCCATAAAATTTCGACGAAAATATTCCCGGGACGAATAATCTCATAAACGCTTCTCTATCCGAATGGCGCGACGATTTAGCTGGAAGCCCTTACGGAGTGCTTTGACGTTCTGCCGATTCGGAGCTGGCGGATCCTGTTCCGTTGCTGCCATTGTCCGTGCGCAGTTCTTTCAATTTTTTGCTCTCTTCTTCCATCTCGGGCGTCAGCACTGTGCCACAGCAGCCGCCTTCTTCCTCTTCTTCGTGCTTGTGTTGTTCGACAACTTCTGCGGCAGTCGGCGCAGGCGACATGGGCAGATCCTCGGGAGGGACAGGCATGCGCCCGGTGGTGGTTGACGGATATTTGAGACGATCGTGGTGCAGGGTGCGCCACACTCTGACGAACGCCTTCTTGACGCGCTGAAGCTCGTTGAACGTCAAACTCGATTCGCCGAATTGCCCATCATCCCAACGGTTTTGAAATACCTTATCAATCGCGGTTTCGACTTCTTCTTCCGTCGGATTTTTCATGCTGTGCGTCACTGCCTCAGAAACATCCGCCAGCATCACGATTGACGTCTCTTTCGATTGGGGTTTCGGTCCCGGATAGCGATAGAACATCGCATCAACCTTATCGACACCATCTCGCACGCACGCTTTGTGATAGAAGTACGCCATCAAAGTCGTACCCTGGTGCATGGGAATGAAGTCTTGCACAGCCTTAGGCAGCGAATACTGTTTAGCCAGCGCCAATCCGTCCGTTACGTGCGCGAGCACGCGCTCACGGCTCTGTTCTGGCGTCATCGAGTCATGCGGGTTGGTGGCACCAAGTTGGTTTTCGATGAAGAATTTCGGTCGCACCATCTTGCCGATATCGTGATAGAAAGCGCCGGCGCGCACGAGGTTGACGTCGCCGCCGATCGATCTGGCACCGGCTTCAGCCAAATTAGCCACCGCCAGACTGTGCTGATACGTGCCCGGCGCGTACTCTTCGAGACGCCTCAACAGCGGCTGATCCGCATCGCTCAGTTCCGCCAATCTGAAGGGCGTCACCAGTCCAAAAATATTCTCCAGAAATGGCAAAGTACCGATGGCGACAATCGATGAGACGATACCACCGAGAAATTCCAGTCCCAGTTGCGAACCGAGGGCATTCTCGCCGAAGGGCGTCTGGCTGACAGCCAGAGCTACCAGAAATCCGAACGCTTGTGCCATGCCGATCACAAGACCGGTCGACATGAGCGCTTGCCGCCGCTTGGAGTAAGTGCCAATCGCCGCACCAGCAGCAGTGCCAAGCGCAACAAGGTTGTTAAAATCGATCAATCGATCGACAGCGAGGAAGATTCCCAGAGGCAGTGCAATCGCTATGGCCGCGCGTTGCCCGAAGAAAATAGTGAGCACCAGTGCGGCCGCAGGCAACGGTATCATCTGCGGATATGTTTTACCAAACAAAGCTGCCAGCGCCACCGTGATCACGGCGATGGCGTACATCAAAGCCAGTGTCCTCGTCGAGAACAAAAGCTTCGTGTCGTAGGTGTACAAAAACAGCGCTATCAGGCAGACTGCGGCCGCAAGAGAGATGCACAAGCCGATTATCATCGGCCAGCGATTGACGTCGGTTATGCCCATCGCCTCCATCACTCTGATGTCGCGACCCGTGATGATATCGCGCTTGCGCACTATGACGTCGCCCATGTTGATCTGTTTCATCACCGGCTTGACCGCTGCCGCTGCCAGCGCCACTTTCTGCTCGGTAGCGGTACGATCGACTTTGATGTTTGGTTCCATCACGCTGCAAGCCATGCTGGCTGAATCGCGCCTCAACTCCTGCGGCCACGCATCGGGCATGAACTCGACGGCGGTATCAATCCACGCCGCATTATCGAGTGGCAGGCGGTAGAACACACGACAGAGGCGGGTGCTGGAGTCTTCCATCGCCGCCACATATTTCGGCAGATCACCGGGACTGACCGCCACGGCGATAACGACCTGCTGGTCGAGCGTGTCTTTGTGCAGATCGAGATACGCCTTCCACGCCGCACGCTGTTTGCTCACAGCGTCAAGAATGCTCTTTCCATGCGGATTTTTGCCAAGTTTATCGCGCAACTTCTCGAGATTGGTTGGCAGATTGCCGCCCGGTCCGAGCTTTTGCAGAACGGCAAAATCGGGGTCGGATGCGTGTATCAGCTCTTTGTGCTCGTTCGGTGTCAGGTCGGCAATCGGCGTGATGCCGAGCTTTTGCAGCTCATAAATCTGCGCCAGCTTCTCTTTGATGCGATTGATGGTGGAAGAATCTTTTTTCCGGTCGGCAGTAAATACAGGCAAAACCGACTGGCGCGCCTCATCTCGCGCCGCTTTGGTGGCAACCTCATCCTCGACCATTGAGGCGTGCGTCGCTTTGATGTCCTTCTCGGCCCGGTCGCCTTCATGAAAGCCTGGATTGAAAATGTGGTGTGCGGTCAAAGCTATGCACAGCGCGATGAAGCCGCAAGCCCCGACAGCGAGCCAGGAGAAGAAGAATTGCTCTGAAGGAAACCATTCATGATGGGCCTCAGGCTCGTAATGATGCTCGAGGGTGATGGTATCCTGAGCCCGGCTTCTGATGAGGCTCTCGGTCGCCTTATCTCCATTACTGACAGCCTGAGAGCTGCCCTTCGCATCTGACGGATCTTTTTTATCAGTCGGCATAAACTGTGATTGCCATAACACCACATACGTTCCCATCTATGGCAATAACAAACAGAGATTGCACGATTTAACAATAGCGCCCACCCGCCAGTGGGGGTGGGAACCCGCCGATGCCGGGCAAAAAAATTCCGCAAACGGCAGTATTCTTGCGCTGTCAGTACCACGACAGCATATATCGACCGACTTCTTTAAGTCGTTTAAGCAGCCTGCGACCTGGCATTTGCGATAATTGACGCGATGACTATCATCCGAACAGACATGGACAAGTCGCCAGAGGGCACGCCAGGGCGCGATTCTTCGGGCAAAAAGCGCATTGTCAACAACGAACCGTTGGCGGGCGACGAGGCGGAGCTGACACACGGTCAGCCCAAGAAGCGGTCGCTGGTTCTCTCCGCCCAGGAGACGAGCGCCGACCTCAAGTCGGACACGGCGCTGCGACCGCAAAGTCTGGAAGAGTACATCGGGCAGTCGCGCCTGAAAAATATGCTGCACATGTCCATTGGCGCCGCCAAAGCACGTGGAGAAGCACTGGACCACGTGTTGTTCTATGGTCCGCCGGGATTGGGCAAAACCACGCTGGCACGGGTTATTGCCAACGAAATGGGTGCGCGCATACACATGACGTCGGGTCCAAGCCTCGAGCGCCCTCGAGATATCATCGGGCTTTTGCACCAGTTAGAGGCGGGCGATGTCCTGTTCATCGACGAGATTCACCGGCTCAGCCGCATCGCCGAAGAGCTTCTTTACCCTGCAATTGAAGATTTCGTCGTCGATCTTACTTCCGGCAAAGGCCAGACCACCCGAACCATGCGCTTGCCGCTGCCCAAGTTCACACTAGTGGGCGCCACCACCAAAGCCGGAATGATCTCGAACGCCTTGCGCGATCGCTTCGGTTTTTCTTGCCGTCTGGAGTTCTACGACCTCGATGAGCTCTCGAAGATCGTCACCCGCACCGCCGGAATTCTTTCAATCACGGTCGAGCCGGATGCAGTAAAAGTAATCGCTGCGCGCGCGCGCGGCACACCTCGTATCGCCAATCGGCTGGTGCGATTGGTGCGCGACTTCTCGCACTACAAGGGCAAGAAGTTGGTTGATCAAGCAATTGCCACCGAAGCGCTGGAATCGTATCAAGTCGACGCCTCTGGTTTGGACTCGACGGACCGCCGCTATCTGGAAGTTCTCATCGATAATTACGCCGGCGGACCTACAGGCATCGACACGATCGCTGCCACCATCGGCGAGGACAGCGATACTTTAGAAGACGTGTACGAGCCGTTCTTGATCCAGAAAGGTTTTATTCAACGAACTCCCCGCGGACGCACGGCGACTGCGCTCGCCTATACGCATCTGCGTCGGACTGCACCACCGGGACAGCTAAGTCTGAATTTCAATCAACCGGAAGAAGAGTCTTGAGGTACCGCCCGCGGTGGTTGGCAGTGTTGTGTGCGCTGGTCGCCACCTTGTTGTCCTTCAGTCTGACATTGTCACCTGGAAACGCTCCGGCGCAAGCTGCCCCAACAGTAAAAGGCAGTTCTGATGCGGGAGCAAACCCGCAAAACGCGAAGGCGGACGCCGCCAAGATCGATGAGCAATTTGTGGTCGGCAAAGTGCTCATGGTTTCGCCCGCGGTGATGAACAAAAACCTGCTCAACAGTACGGGCATGGTCAGCAATCAGGAGCTGGTGAAGATACAGGTGCTGGAAGGGACCCTCAAAGACGCGACCGTGACCGTTTCTAACGAAATCACAGACAACCCCGCCTTCAATGTCAGTGTCAAACCAGGACAAGACGTAGTGCTGTCGGTGAGCACCGTTAACAACAAACAGGCTGAGGTCAATATCGCCGACTACTACCGCGCGCCCACGCTTCTCTGGCTGCTCGTAGTATTTTTGGCTGCCTTCATTCTCTTCGGCGGCAAAGCCGGTTTGAAGTCACTCGTTGGTCTTGTCGTCACCATTGCTTTAATCGCTTTTGTGTTGCTGCCTTGTAGCCTGCACGGATTTAACCCACTGCTGACGGCGGTCTTTATCTGTCTTGCCTCGATAGGGACCAGCATGTTTTTCGTCGCCGGGTTGACCAAGAAAGCACTTGCATCGGTTCTCGGCACCGTCGGCGGTGTAATTATTGCTGGTATCGCTGCGCAGATTGTCATAACGACAGCTCCCTTAACCGGCTTGTCGAGCGAAGAAGCGCAAATCTTGCGGGGCAGTATGCTCAACCAGCCGCCGCAGTTTTACAGCGGTCTGCTCGCGGCCGGCATGCTAATCGGAGCGCTCGGAGTAATCATGGACGTCGGCGTCTCGATCGCGTCGGCCGTCGCCGAGGTGGCCCGCACCGGCGAGACACTCGATGAACGAGAGTTGTACGCCTCAGGCATGAACGTCGGACGCGACATCATGGGCACCATGACAAACACCCTTATCCTTGCGTACACAGGCGGCGCATTGCCTTTGCTGCTTCTGGCATCGCAGGTGCCCAGCGTCAAACTGTTGAATCTCGATCTCGTTGCAACCGAAGTGGCTTCGGCGTTAAGCGGCAGCTTAGGATTGGTTTGTACAATACCCCTGACGGCTTTCGCAGCCGCTAAACTTATGTCGGCAAAAGGTAAGTCCCAGGATCTGCTGCACGAGTGAACAAACGAGTCATATTCGGTTGGATTTTATTTCTGCTCGGCGTCATCAGTATCAGCGCCGGCGGAATCATCCTGGCAATCGTGTACGGCTTCGGTTGTTATATGGGCGGCGTCGAATTTGTCGAAATGGCCAAGGCCAAGGGATATAAGCCGTCGCCAAGAATCATCAAAGGCATGATCATCGCCTTCTTTGCGATGGCAGCGATTCCCACCCTGCGCAAACTGATCGGGCTGCCGTGGAACTTCGCTCTCGAGCACTTCCCCATGCTCTTGCTCGTCGGTATATGCATCTGCTTTATTCGGCTGTTGTTTAGACAAGAAGAGCGTAAGCCGGCAACCATCGCTGATATCGCCACAACAGTCTTGGGTTTTATCTGGATCGGATTTCTTCCGTGCCATCTGATTTTATTGCGCAATCTGCAGCCGCCGGCGGAGCCACCCAACCTGAACCCGCTTCTGCAGCCAGGTTTGGCTTACGTCATCACTAGCGTGTTCACCATTCAAGCCACCGATATTTTTGCTTATGTGGTGGGAAAGAAATTCGGAAAAAAACTCCTGTACCCGGAAGTAAGCCCCAAGAAAACGGTCGAGGGAGCAATCGGTGGATTTGTGGCGTCGATTCTCGTGGCCACCATCTGCGTCTATCTCTTCGATGCGTATTTCCCTGGACAACCGTTTCACGGCAAACTCTGGCAAGCTCCGCTAATGGGCGCCGCCGTCTCCATTGCCGCTCAGATAGGCGATCTGTGCGAGTCGCTGATGAAACGCGACGCCGGCATGAAAGACTCGAGCACCATCATTCCCGGACACGGCGGCTTCCTCGACCGCGGCGACAGCCTCCTCTTCGGCTCGCCCATCGCCTACTACTGGATCTGCCTGGTTGTGCTTGGCATCTTGTAAAGAGATCGCAAGTTAATTAAATTCACAGCTCAACAAACGCATCAGCGAAGCGCAGGTGCGCCGAGTGAGGCGTGCGGCGCGCAGCGCTTAAATAGCGCAGGAGCGAGGGAACTGAGCGACGGAGCGGATCAGTCAAATCCGCCAGGCGCCCGCCTGGCACCTAAGCTCCACGTCTAAGTTTCTCTCCCCAAACAAGACGTCGGTGCGGACTCTCGGTTTCCGGCACCCATCGCTGAACATGTACCGCTTGGCACCCTAGTTTTGCTCATTCAGCGCGATGGGTTATGATATATAGGTCTGACCACCTGGAGAGGTGGCTGAGTGGTCGAAAGCGGCTTCCTGCTAAGAAGTTGTATGGTCAAAAGCTGTACCGAGAGTTCGAATCTCTCCCTCTCCGAATTTTCCAAATCAGAAATAACTCGTTCAACGAGACGTGTATGCGTGATGTATGCGCCTCGCGAAAGTCCATACGCAGCAATACATGAGCGAACATGAATCAGCTGCATTGACCTGGACAGTCAAAGAACAACTTGATCAGCCGATCTAAACAAAGATTCAACGAAATTCGAAAAGACTGTGCACGCTGAGACTCTCATGCTGTGGGTGTTCGCGCCCACTCAATCCGTTACAGTCCAAGAAAAGATGGGCATTATACAGGGACTGAGAGGATTTTCTTTTATGACGAACAAACAGAATAAATATAATGGCGCCTCTCCCAGCTTAGTTCTGCTTTGCGCCGGACTAAATCTGTGCTTGTATTCCGGATTGCTTTATTCCGCCCCTTCTGCAAGTGCCCAGTCACAAGCTGGTTCTGAATCAGGCTCCGAGTCGGGCGGCGGCATGGGACGCAGACGCCATCATCATCGCGGTGGTGGAGGGTGTCACAAACATGGCGGCGGGGAAAACGGGGATCGCGCCTCGGCAGACGGTCAACAACGGCAAGCCTCTAACCAAAGCACCGTACAGCAAGCCAGCTATGCAAGCAGTGCGCCGTCCGCGCAGTCAACGGTACAGACCTACAGTTGGCCCAGCCACTCGCATTAGGCGGGCAATCAAGGACGAAACCTGGCACAACCGTTACACCAATGGCTCGAAAGCCATTGGTGTTTACTTATGTCGAGCAACGGTGCCACCACATGCGATGCGCGTTTCCATTAACCGAGTTCTCCATATGTCTCCTCAACGAATGGACATCGTCTAGTATTCGGGTATTAGACACCGATCGAAGGCAAGCGTGCCTTCATTGAAACGCCATAGCAGCCGCAGATCAGTTAGCGGACTTTTACCCGGACATATTCGCCTAACGAGGGGGCATGAATGGGTTCCAGCACTTGCTTACAGCACGGCCGATTTGCGGACTTTTTACTAATTTTGGGGCAGCTAGCAGCACATTCCTACTCTTCGTCCGATGACGATTTGAAGTGTTCGGCGACGCCGGCCATGGCTTCTCTCAAGCCGGTCATGATTTCCACTGGTATCGGGAAGATGAGAGTGCTGTTTTTTTCGGCAGAGACTTCAACCATTGTCTGCAACTGTCTCAATTGCATGGCGCCAGGCTGAGACGAGATAACTGCAGCGGCTTGTGCCAGTTTTTCCGCTGCTTGCAATTCGCCTTCGGCCGAAACGATCTTGGCACGGCGTTCACGCTCGGCTTCTGCTTGCTTCGCGATCACTCTCTGCATCTGCTGCGGAATCTCCACGTCCTTGATTTCTACGGCATTGACCTTGATGCCCCAATTCTCTGTTTGGCGATCGAGCATCGCTTGTAATTTTGCATTGACTTTGTCACGCTCAGTAAGAATCTCATCGAGCTCATGCTGTCCGACGACGCTGCGCAAAGTCGTCTGCGCGACTTGATTGACAGCCGTCATCACGTCTTCGACTTTGGTCACTGACTTGACTGTATCGACGGTCGAGAAAAAACAGACTGCCGAGATTTTTACAGAGATGTTGTCTCGCGTCATGGTGTCTTGCGCAGGAATCGGCATGGTAATCATGCGAGTGTCGATCTTGCGCGACTTTTCCACGAGCGGAAGCACAAACGTCATGCCAGGTCCGCGCTCTTTCTGCGCGCGCCCGAAGCGAAACACAACGAGCCGATCGTACTCGGTGACAAACTTCAAGCTCCTGAGAGCGATGATTCCGCCTATGGCTCCTAAGCCGAAAATGATCTCGCCTAACATCGACTCACCTGCTCAGTAGTTTTGCCACCGTCCTGTTTTCGCTTATGCGAGACGGCATCTTTATCGTACCCAACAAACATCTTTCCGTTTTCTTACGAGTACCCGACACGGCATGATCTGAATCACCTTAAGCTAAACAAAGAGTGGAAGAACCGGGGTAAACCCGATAGCACAGGGAAAAATCTTAGATAGGATGGAATTATGCTCGCGCTGCGTGCGTCCTAAGTCGGACGCAGGAATCAATGAAGTCACCAGATTTAGGGGGCAGCATACAAGTGTCTGAACGCAAAAACAGTTCTGTAATCGGTCAGTCGACGGAAGTTGAGGGTGCAAAAGGTACCTCCGCGGAAAGCGATAAGAATGGCAGAAATCGTTGGGGAGTTCGGCACGACCATCGCCCGGCGCCCTACGTCCACCGAATTCCCGGAGAGAAAAGGCATCCGCCGGAAGGGCAGAAGCGTGCCAGTGCCTTCTTACTGTTTTTCGGCGTGCTACTGCCTGCTGTTGCGGTCTTGTGGGAAGCAAGATATCACTGGTGCGCACAGATAATGCAAGACCCGGTGCCCACACCAAGCCACGTGGCGCTCTGCATGTTGATACCGCTGAGCAACTTCATGTACTGGCTGTCAACGCGGCGTGACATGTCGGATCACTACGCATTCATGTCGCTTGCAAGCGGTATGGCCATGGGTGTTGGTGTGCTCTACTCACTGATGTTTTTGCCGCTCGTCCCCGCCGCTCTCGTACTGGTCCTCGTCGCTGGTATCGGACTGCTTCCACTGGCGCCACTTCTGTCGCTTCCATTTACATGGAAGGCAGGCAACGGAGTTTGCCACCTCGCCGAACATCGTGACACTTATTTTGACTCACACCAGCTCAAACATTTCGGACACTTGATCATCCTGATCGCTGTCGTTGCGATCGAACTCCCATCTACTCTCACCCGCATACATTTGGCAGACGCCGCCAAACACGATACAAATTCGGCTGATGCCATCAAGTGGTTGAGAAACTTCGGCAACGAAGAGGTCATGCTGCGCGCGTGCTACGAGCGCTCCGGCAGAGCGACAGATATTGTGGGCTCGCTGTACGAAGCAAAAAATCCAATTAGCACAGACGAAGCTCGCAGCATTTTCTTTCAGGTGACGGGCAAGCCGTTCAACACTGTGCCCATTCCCGCCGCGGCAAAGGCTACTATGTCGCACGTCGGCTCATATCAGAACGACGATCTAAATGAGGGAGTTGAAGACGAATTCGATTTCGATCCCGACATCGCCGGCGAGATGGTGAGTGGTATCGCCCGTGGTTTGTCACTGAAATCGTCCGCGATGACGGCCAAAATCTATGCAGCGGCGCCAGTAGCAAACATCGACTGGGCATTAGGCTTTGCCAACAGCTCTACCGTCGACCGGGAGGCACGCGTCAAGTTGATGCTGCCGGCGGGAGCGGTGGTCGATTCGGCAAAAATTATCGTCAACGGCAAAGAGAAAACAGCGACAGTTTACGGAAGAATGTTGGCGCGCCAGATCTATGCGAGAGCGGTGCACAGTAAGCAAGATCCGCTGCTTGTCAGTACTTGCGGTTTAGATCAGGTGCTCGTTCAGTGTTATCCGATCGAGCCTGGCAGCGATGTAAAAGTAAAACTGTCCATCGCGGCTCCCGTCATACCAGATCCTAAGGACAAATTCGGAACCATCGCTTTGCCTGCGTTTGCGGAGCGCAACTTCATTGCCGATCAACCAACTCAGGTAGAGATTAGCTCGGACAAACCAGTATGTGCTGCAGCGAACAATGGACTCACCAGATCGAATAACCCGACCCAACTTTCTGGCAAAGTCGACGCCACCGCGCTATCGCGCTTCGCCACGGTACTCAAAATTGAGGACGCAATCGGCGTGGCGCAAAATAACGACAAAGTTCCAGCGGTATTAATCTGCAACGGATACGGCGCGCCCAAGCAAGTGACCGTTGTCATCGACGGCTCTGCGTCAATGAGCCCGTATCTGCACGGCATCGCAGATGGCTTGAAACAGATACAGCCCCAACTGTTATCGGCGATATACACCGTCGACGACACTACGAAAGAGCTGTCCACCTTTCATAAAATGAGCGTGCCCGAAGTTGAGCACATGGAGTGTATCGGCGGACAGGACGATTCCATAGTGCTGTCGCCACTCCTTCGCAACCAAGGGGTAGGCCAAAACCGAGCGATCTTGTGGATTCATGCTGCTCAGCCAGTGGCGAGTCGGGCGCACGATATTCTTCAGTCTCTCCCGCTTTCGGGCGCGTCCGAGCTTTATGACTTGCAGGTCTCAGCGGGAGCTAACGCTGCGCTGGATGGAGAGCTGGAAACGCAAAAGCTCATCAAAGTTCCCAACACGGGCAACGTCGAAGATTCGCTCAAGTGGCTTGCGGGTTATTGGAGCATAGACGGCAAACTGAATGTTCCGAACATGAACACATCTAAGGATGCAGACAATTTGCTTCTACGTGTGGGGACCAGTCAGAAGGTGCGCTCAGAAATCTGGAAGGATGGTCAAAACAGTGTAGAACTGCAGCACACAATGGATCTCGCTTCTAACCTCAAGCTCATCACTCCGTTAACAAGCGCCGTTGTTGTTGATCCTGAACTGCTGCCAGAAACTCGCTACAGTGCCGGCAATCACGAAAGTGCACCCTCACCAGCTAGCGATCTGAAGAGTATTGTTGAACCCATGTTCCAGTTTATTGTCAGCAATCTGCAACCGGTCATGGTGCAACAGAACATGGCTCGCAATCAACTGGCACAGCTGTCTGCCAGACCCGAAGAAAGTGACAAGCTGTACACCGATGACCCGGGCACCCTCAATAACAACGCTCCCAAATCCGCGCCGGTTAACAGAACTTGGACAAACGATTCTTCTGCCGGCGATGGATGGACAGCCGCAGGAAAGCTGAGTTCTGGCGCCACCGCAACCGACGCTTCTTCTGGCGGCGATGGATGGACATCCGCAGGAAAGCTGAGTTCTGGCGCCACCGCAACCGACGAAGGTGAAATGCAGAAATCGCTTCAACTCGAACGCGCGCCATCTAACAAGAAATTCTTCAACGCACTGCCGATGCTTGAGGCTAAACCAACTCCAGAACCAGACACATACGCGCTGATCGCAGTGGTAATTCTGATGATGGGCGGAGGGCTTATCGTCAGCCGGCGTCGGAGAGTTCGAGAAGTGAGTGGTCGGTGATCTCAGCACTGTTAGTTGCCGCAGCCTTTGCATTTTGGCCGGTGTGGCAATGGTATGTGCAACGATGCGCTGATGGTTCGGACGAGCCACTCGGGTTATTGGCGCTGATAACATTCATTTGCCTAGCCGTGTTTCGTCAAGAGAATCGCGCGGGCGCAGCCGCGCAACCGGCTGCGGAAGAACGAAAACCAAGCAAAATACTGTGGTTGTGTATCGCCATCATTGCGATTTACTGCGCCACCTGGCTGCGCGCACCGCATTTGGTATCGGCCATCTTCGCGGTCCTCGCCGGTGGCATGTTGTTGTCTCAGACGGGAGTAGTCTTCATGGCTGCGGATTGGGTCTTGCTCCTGCTTTCCTTACCATTAGCAGCATCGCTAAATTTTTATGGTGGATTTCCCCTGCGATTGTTAGCGAGCAATATCGCAGTGGTTTTGCTAGCGCTCGGTGGAGTGCACGTGGTCGGAAGCGGGACCACTCTTCTCTGGCACGACCAAACCGTGACAGTCGATCAGCCGTGCAGCGGCATCAAGATGCTGTGGATGGCTCTCTATCTGGGCGCTGTTTTTGCCAGCTTCATGCGAAAGAATCTGAAAGAAACGATTGTGTTGATCGTCGTTGCAGTGGCAGCGGCTCTTATCACAAATGCACTGCGCGTGACGTCACTGTTTCTTCTCGTCACCCATCAGTTGCACACGGATCCTCACAGTGAAGGCTGGATGCACGAGGCGATCGGCATAGCCTCCTTCGCGCTGGGAGCGTTCATCATATTAGGAGCAGCCTTTGCGAATCGTCAGGGTGAAACCGCAAAGAGTGGCGCAACAGCGTCAGATATCGATGTGCAGAAGTCAAAGATACAGCAAAGCAAAGTTGCGCCGGTTCAGTTTGCAGCAATCATGGCACTGCTCGTGGTGGCAGGTGTTTTGCCGTTTTTGACACCGAAGCCGTCTCACGCCGCAGATATGCAACAGTTTCCCGGCTGGCCGACGACGATTGCTGGACATGTGTTAAAACCGTGCCCGCAGCTGCAACCATCGCAGTTGGAAGCACAACTGCATTTCGATCCGGGCAAGATGGCAATTTTCACGGATGAAACCGGCCGTCGTGTGTATATCGTTCGTTGGATCACACATACCAGCCGCGAAGTGCACTCGGCATCTGACTGCTATCGCGCCTCTTCCGACAGCGATGTTCATTGGTTTGGCATTCGCAAGTTAGATGACGGCAACGAATACGCATGTTTCACTTCCGTGGAGAAAAACCATCCCCGCCCCACGCTAGTCTGCGAACGTATCTTCGACGACCACGGACACAACTACACCGACGTCTCTACGTGGTTCTGGTCTTCCATGTTCGAGCAAACCAAACCGCCCTGGTGGGCCGTCACGATCGCAGAAAGCGAATGAAAAAACGCTGTCGTAGTACGATCATCGCCGTGAGAGGCGGCCTGCAAGGCGCCCCTACGGTGGTATCACATGCGATGCACTCACACGTACCGTAGGGTCGCTTGCAGCGATCCGTTGCACGACGCCCCTTGCCGCTACACACGTGCTGGAGCGCCGTGCTCCGCACGGCATCGGGAACGTGCTAGCACCGAATTTGGTGCCATCCAGGAGGATGGCACTCCAGAGCGCCTCGTCCGTCTACCCGCCCTGGGTGAACTGGACGACGATGCCGCCGAGGACGACGAATGAGACCCCGGCGAGACGCTTTTTATTTAGCTGCTCGCGCAGGAATATCAACGCGAATATGTACATCAACAGCGGATAGCAACCGGTGATGACAATCACGTATGATGCCGTGCTTACTTTGATAGCGTTGAGATAACAAATGTATCCCACCCACAGGCACATCGAAGAAAATCCGCAGAATTTCCAAGTCTCTGGGCGCTTCAACTGCAGTTCCATCTTCATGAACCTGCTGCCCAACAACAGCAAACCGCTCGTGATTACATCTAAACCACATCGCGCCGCCATCACCACGATTGGTGGCGCATACCCGACAGCAATCTTATCGAACAATCCGTGAATGCCCCAACCGATTGTGGCAAATATCACGCAGATCGTGATAATACGCCGGTCTCGCGCCGTCGCTGGATCGTGCACATGTTCGCCCTGCGCATCGGCGGGAGGGTGCACCGCATGATCCGACTGCCCAATAGCAAATACACCCAATGCAATCAGCGCCGATCCTATTAATCGGTTTCCCACCAGATGCTCACCCAAAAATATTGTGGCTAATACCTGCATTACGAGCGGATATGATGCCGTTATTCCGAGAACATAACTGGCCTCGGCTCGGTTCATCGCCACCATATACGCTATCATCGCCACGGTCGACGTGGCAGAACCGAGTGCCGCCCAAAAGATTGCATTTGGATTCAAGGTCAACTGATGTTCGGTCAATAAGATGTATGCAATTATCAGCACGAACTCGGGCAAAGCGAGCAGATATTGAATCAACAGGACGTTGCGCGGTCTCGAGGAGGAGAGAGCTTTCTTGTCGAAAATGCCCCATGCACTCCAACAGAGATTGGTTACCAGCACCAGTCCATTCAAGAACACTTGATACGCCGAAATATCGTCAGGTACAAAGTGTCGGTCGACTGAAAGTGCTCGAGCGCCAAACCCAACTCTTTCGCCCAAGTTTCTGCTTCTTCTTTCGATGGCAGCAGATGCGGCACGATTTCCGGGTCGCTGCGGTGCAGCGCATCTACAATCTTCGGCAGCGGATGACTGATCACAATCTTGCCGCCCTCGGACGTCAAGCCCAAACAGTGCGCCAGAACAGCACGCCGATCGTGCATGTTAGCGAAGCAGGCGTTGAAAAATATGCGGTCGAAGCTGCGAATGTGCGGCGGAAAGTCGGAAGGCAAGGAATGAAAGGAAAACTCCATCACATCACCGTTCCAAAAATAGACTTTCGAATAGTGCTGCGACGCGATTGCCAGCATTGCCGGCGTCAGGTCGCATCCGACTATGTTCTCCTGACGCGCGCCAGAAGCAAGGAAATGACCGATCAGCACGCCCGAGCCGGTGCCTACGTCGAGAATTCGGGTCGAAGCGTCCATCCCAGCGGTTTCAACAATCGTTGCCGTGCGCTCCTGGATGTCACCTGGAATCTCCAAATCGAACTTGTCGGCGCACTCCTCGAAGTACTGCGCCTGCAGCTCGTTGTGCTTCTCCCTGTCTTTGTCTGGCATAGCGAGTTTGCGGTCGGTAACGCCGTAGTTTACCAAAGTCGAGAATGGCGTGGGAGAGAGAGGCGGCGAGGACAGTGGTTTCCCTATGGCGCGATTCCTCAACCACCCCATAAAATAGAGGAAAAGGAGAAATTTTTGATGATCCTTTTGTTTTACTTACGCCCAGCTGTGTCATCGTAGATATATAGACCGAGGAAAGGTAAGGAATATGTCCGTCAGTACGTCACTCCCTCTCAAAAGAAATAACCTCTGGGCATTTTGGGCACTGATAGCTTTCAGCATACTGTTCGCCAATGCCCCCGTAATCAGCTGGTTTCTGGCTCCCATCACGCAGTTCACCACGATGGTGCACGAGATGGGGCACGCCCTGGTCTGCATGGCCACCGGCGGTTACGTTAACGGGTTGACGATTGTGTCCGATGGACAGGGCCATGGCGGGCTCACCAACTGCATGGGCGGCAATCCATTCCTCTACGCACAAGCCGGCTACCTCGGAACCGCAGTCTTCGGCTCATTCTTGATTTGGCTGTGCCAATTTCCCAGAGCGGCGAAGAGCTGTCTGTGCGTCATGGGCGGCGCCTTCGCCATGGCTACGTTGGCGCTTGTCGGTGCTAACGTACTGCACACGGGCTTCCAGGGCTTTTTCAGTTTTGTCTGGGGATTAGCGATGAGCGCCTTCCTCGTCTGGGCAGGCATAAAGTGGAAGCCGGCAGCGGCAAACTTCCTCATGCTCTTCCTTGCCGTGCAAACCGCCCTCAATTCAGTCACCAGTCTTTTGTATCTGGCACAGTTCAGCATGGGCTTGTCCCCGGGCGGCGGTTGGTCCGATGCCACCAACATGCAAATGATGACGGGAATACCTGCCGCATGCTGGGCGATTTTCTGGGCGCTGAGCTCCATCGCCATGGTCGGATTCACCATCTGGCGCGTATACGGCTTCCGCAAGAACGCATAACTTTGCCAACAGCCGGTGCATACGCTGCGTTAGTCTCTGTGACCACGCGCGGCGTTAATCTGCGACTGTCGATGTGACCACGCGCTGCGTTCGGCTTCGGCAAGACTTTGTCCAACTGCTGCCTGATGAAACTAGATCTATATAGCTGAATAACACCGAATACGGTGCCAACAGAACTCAGACTTTACCGTTCACATCTTTGAACAAGGTAGAAGGCGTAACTTCCCTGCTTCGTCCCCAAAGGAGTGGGAATTTGTCGTCGCGGTTCGCGGACAGCATCGGTGGAAATTGGTCATGCGCAGAGAAAAATCCGTGCGGGTGCAACGGAAACGTCCGCCCCTCGCTGGATGTGGACGCGACGTCAGCCACCCGAGATTCCGCCGGAATTTCAATTCGAGTGAAAATAGGACGCTTTATGCTAAACCTTGCATAGGTGGCGTCTATATCGGCTGATGTCGGTGTGCCACCGAGCACGGGAAGTTTATGCGCTGTCTCGTTGGACCTGGCGGACCATGCGCCCCAGTTCTCAGACACAGGAGATTTCGGCAGAACGTTCAGTTCAACTGTCTTTGCCGTAGGCAGTCCCCGACTGGACAACGCTCCCAAATTTTCAGGCACAGGCGAGTGCGGCAGAGCGCCCAATTCTACTGTCTCTAAACTGGGCAGACCCTTGGGGAGTTCACAGGCACCCAGTTCCAGTTCGGGACGGCTGTCCAACCACAGTTTTAAGCCGATCGCTCTGGTGGTGAGCGCGGCGGTCATTACACCTAGAGTCTCAGCTCCGACCTCGAGTTTTTCACCGGTCGTAGACTTGCCTTCCAAAACATCGGTCCACGTCTTTTCGACGTGCTGTGCAGCTTTTTCAAACATGGTAGAAGCGCCTCTGAGCGTTAAAAGCGAGTATATTCGGTCGGTAAAGCGAGTATATTCAACGACCGACGGATGTTGTTATGGAATTCGTAAATCCGGTACGGTCAGATTTCGCGGCTGACCGACCACCCTTATGAGCGCAGCGTTTTGGGCACCCAACAGCTATCGCGCCGGTGCAGTTCGCACGACGCGGACACAACCACCGGGCTCTTCGGTAGCGGATTTCAACCCCTGAGAGCGTCCGGCAAATTTCTCAAACCGACTGGGAGTTACGCTTTCTTCCTCTACCAGCGCCAATCCTTCGCCCGGCTTTCCGGTTTCTACCATGTCATCAATCAACTCGAACGGAATGCTGTGCCCGGTCAAACCTTTGTCGAGCGCGGTGAAATCGATGCGTTGCATAAACCGCCCTTGCACCGGTTGAAGATGTTGTATCGGATTAGCAGCTTCGCCCATGCGGTAATATCCGCCCGCGAGCAGCTGTGAGAGCGGCAGAAGCTTATCGCGGTTCGAGACATAGAGGCGCAGCGTGCCGTGAATTTCCGGAAACCCCATCACATAATGCCGGCACGTCGCCGCATCGATATCAGGCGAAACCAGCTCGCAGTCCTTGATCAGCCCAGTGCCATAAATCGCCGGCAAAGAGCGAACAACGAGACGGTTGCCCATGCTGTGCGCAATCGCAATCACTTGCAGAGGGTGCTCGGAGCGCAGCGCGAGCAGATCTTTCAAAAACATATCGAAGTGTGCTTGCGACCACTCGCAGTTGACGCCATCAATCTCGTATCCTCGGCGGCGCGGGTCCGAAGGCCACGAATACAAGACTAGGGGCTTCTTCATTGCGTACTCGAGCTGCGCCGCATCTTGCGAACAGTCTTCAAACCCGTCAGCCGCGCCGTGGGCGAACAGACAGAGTTGGGTACCGCCCGCCTGGTCGAGCGACTTCTTCAGTTGATCTAAAAACTCTCTTTTAGATTTGTCCGGGTCGGTCGGATCAATGCGGCTCTTCTCGGCTATTTTGCCCGGCTTTTCCTCAGATGCCTTCCAGCCAAGCTCGCCCCAAAGCTTGTTCGGCGCCTCATCGCGCCTGTTGCGGACGCGCACGAAGGAGGTTCCGTAATACATATGATGCTCGCAGACCGCCGGGTAACGCCGGTGCGGTCCGAACGTCTCTCCTACCAGCTCGCGGTCGGTGACATAGAAGATCGGGACGGTGACGTACTTCGAAATCTCTGATTGTGCCGCAGTTTCGGCAGGTTTCTTCGCCTCACCGTTCGATATCAAGGTGAAACTGCAGAAAGTGGCGACCAATAGTGCAAACGCGAGCGCCCGTATGCTCATGACAGTTCTCCCCAAACGATGCCGTCCTATAAAGTAGCATCTATAGATAGGATTGCCGGGCGGGCGGAGCGCCCAATTTTGGTTGGCTGTCGAAAAAGTCAGCCAGGCGGATAGATACCGACAATGAAAGCCCGACCGCAAATCGCAGACCGGTTTGCCGGCTCGGTACCGCCCGGCGGTTTGAGCTAAGCTTTTCACAGGAAGCCGATGACCGAGGTTCTGCAAAAGTAATGGAGAGCGAACGCCTCAGTCTGAACGAAAAACGAACTTTGATGGAACGCCACGGGCAAGACGCGTGGGCGGCGCTCGAAGCTGCGAATTTCGACAAGGCTGAGCAAGAATATCAGAAAGCCATCGAGCTCGCGCGGCATGTCTCCGAAAGGGGCGCCGAGGCGGTGTTTTTGAGTTTCATGGCGGTAGCGCAGCAAGAGCTGGGCAAGCATGACGTCGCCAAAACCAACCTGGAGAACGCGGTCGCCATCGCGCGCGAGTTCGGTTTGACCAAGGTCGAGGCGCACGGTTGTCGTCTTTTAGCGGAGCAGGAGCGCGAAGCCGGTCACTCGGATCAGGCGATTCAGCTCTTCCTGCGCGCCTTGGAAGCATCGTACAACTCCAGCGATCCGCTCGGCATGGAGATCTCCTTCGGCAGTCTGGGACAGCTTTATTTAGAACGCGGCTGGGCCGAGCAAGCTGCCGAATGGTTCGAACACGCGCTGGGGACCAGGGATGAAACGCAGTTTCGCGCGCAATGGTTGGGGAGCCTGGGGCAAGCGATGGCAGAGTTGGCTCAGTACGACTCGGCGATTGGCTACTACCGCCGCGCTTTCGACGAGGCTTCGAAAAAACCCGACAGCCGCACGCAGGCAGTGTGCCTGGGCAGCGAAGGCAACGCACATTTCGAGCTGGGCGACATGGACGGCGCCATCAAATGCTACGAGAGAGCGTTGAAACTATCAGAGGAAAGCGAGGACAATCGCCGCTGCGCCAGTTGGTTGGGCAACATCGGCAATACGTGGTTAAAACTTGGCAACGTCGCCAAAGCAGTCGACTACTGCGGGAGAGCCGTCGAAACAGCAAAGAGCTCTGGCGACGCACAAGCGCAAGCATCGCATCTGGACAGCCTCGGCGATTGCCAGATGGCACAGGGCGAGCTCAATCTGGCCATGGACAAGTACAACGAAGCGCTTGCGTTGAGCAACACGATCAACGACCGCCTCGGTCAGCGTATATACCTGTCCAACCTCGGTCGACTGTACCAACAGATGGGGCAGCTGCAGCCGGCTTTCGAGCTGCTCGATCAGGCGATTGACTTGTTCGATGAGCAGCGTTCTGCGATCAAAGCAGACGATCTGAAAACCAGTTTTGCTAATCGCGGGCAAGAGTTGTATCGAGACATGGTGAAAATCTGTCTATCGATGGGCAAACGCGTCGAGGCACTCGAGTTCGTCGGGCGCGCCAAGTCACGCGCGTTGTTGGATTTGTTGAGCAACTCTCCGATCGACATTTCACAACTTGAGCAAACAAGTGATGAGTCGTTGAAAAAACTGATCGCTAAGGAAGGCGACCTGCGCAATCAGATCGCGCAGTTCGAGCGGCTCTTCTGGCAGGGACCGCCTGCCAGCGAGACCGGTCACCGCGGCTCTACAGTCGCGCCTGAAGATTCGCAAAAGATTTACAGCGAATGGAGGGAGGCCATCAATCAATTGCGCCGCAGGCACCCCAATTACGCCAGTCTAGTATCGGCAGGAACGCTCAATTTCAGCGAGATCGAATCGTTGTGGAACAAGGAAAAAAGTGGCGGCGGCCATCTATTGGATCGCCAGACTGCCATCGTAGAGTTCTACTGGACCGATCAATACATAATGGCGGCGAGCGTGCACTTCGCCGGCGGCGAGCCGGTTGTACACTCGATCTTCGATGATGAAACACGAGAAGCGTTAGAGGTTGATCTGTACTCCTTCCTAGAGATGTCTGCGACCGAAGGGTGGGAAGTTCCGCTCAGTTTGTGCAAGCGACTGTACAAGGCGCTGATGCAGCCTGTCGTATCAGGGCTGCCTGACAGCATCAAGAGATTGCTGGTTGTTCCGCACGGGAGCTTGCATCATCTGCCGTTTGCAGCGCTGCACGATGAAACCGGTTTTCTGTGCGAGAAGTATTCCATCAGCTACCTGCCCACAACCAGCTTGATACCTGTTTTGGCGAAGCCGGATCAAGAAGCGGATGAAACCATGGCGCCGGGATACCTTGTATCGGCCATCAGCGATTATTCCGCGACGCGCAAAGAAGGAATGGTGTTTAGCTCGCGCTTGCGCTCGGCAGCCGGGTTGGAAGACCTGTCGTACACGATGGAAGAGGCTGCGAACATTTACGATCTGAGCGCGCAAAAATCTTCGACGGCAAAATTGCTGACGAATGAAGAAGTGAAACATGAGTTGCCCGAGTTATTCAGCAAATACTCGATCGTGCATTTTGCCGGCCACGCGGTATTCAATCAGGAAGAGCCGCTGGCCTCTGGATTAGTGCTTTCCGACGGAAGCATTCTCAGTGCCGCATCTATCCTGCAAGGCAACGTACTGCGCACCAACTGCGGAAAACTTCTAGTCTTGTCGGCGTGCCAAACAGGTGTGAGCATGGTCACCAAGGGCGGTGAAATCCTCGGATTGGCACGTGCATTGATGTATGCAGGCATGCCGAATCTCGTCCTCAGCCTCTGGGAAGTCGCCGACCGTTCGACTGCGGATCTGATGCAAGAGTTTCACAAAGAGTTGATCGGGATGTCAGGCAGCGCACTTCGTATATCCGACGCGCTTCGAGCGGCGCAAGCAAAGGCAGCACGCAGTGGACAGCCCGTGCACGCGTGGGCGCCGTTCATTCATCTCGGCATCGAATAGCTCGCTGAATTGCTCTGTAAATAATGTAATCACCCTCTGCACGCATCAGGGTTATAGTTAGGCGAGCATCGGAGGCGCGCGCATGTTTAGAGTTCAGAGTCTGTTGTGCAGCAGTTTGATGGTGCTGAGTCTTATGGCACCGAATGTGGTGCTGGCGCAAGCGCCAGGCGGCGGCGAGGATCCGATCGGAATTTACCGGCAGACGGGCATAGATTCAGCGCAGGAAGAGAAAATTCGCGCCCTGGCGGAGAACTACGAGAAATCAGAAGACGACAAAGCGCACAAGATGATCGATAACCTCAATAAGTTGAAAGCGCTTTCGCTAGCACCGGATCTAGACGAAAAACTAATCCTCGACACGCAGACGACGATCAATAAGCTGCAGTCGGAAATGGCGCTCGATAAAATTCATCTGCTCATCAGCATACGAAAAGTGTTGAACAAAAACCAGCGGATCAAGCTCGTGTCCTTGTTGCAATCAAGAAACAAAGCCAGTGGACCCGACGGCCCGTCGCAGTAAGAACGAACCGGCTCGCGATACGCGAAGGGCATGTCGCAACGGGCTGCTGCAAGCAGCCCCTAGGGCGCGTGCACAAGACTCGCTCCTGGCGCTGATTTCGAGGATGCCGGCTCAGACCGTAGGGGTCGCTTGCAGCGACCCGTGTCCTACAACTGCTCCGGTCGCAGTGACATGAAATGTACTGTCGCGAAGGACAAGCTGAAGTCCACGCGGGAGATTGAACCGACGGGTATGGAGATTCTCCAGAAATTGTCGATGGGCATGCCGAGTGCTTTGATGAGGATCGATCTGATGATACCGGCGTGTGTGACAAGAGCCACGGTAGAACCTGAGTAGCGCTCGATCAAACTGCGCATATGTTGATCGACGCGCTCACAAACATCTTCTATCGATTCTCCATTCGGCGGTCGGTTCCTTATAGGATCAGTTGACCATGCCTTGTAGATTTCCGGATCGTTGTTTTTGAGATCCAGATATGAGCGCCCTTCCCAATCACCTACGTGCCATTCGGACAGTCCTTCATATATAAGCGGGTTGATGCTCAGAGCGGGAGCAATCTCGTTTGCCGTGTCGATGACACGCTTAGCCTTGCTGCACAACATTATATGTGGCGTCAACTTCGATATATACCGTGCGATCGCCCGCGCCTGCTCAATGCCTTTTTCTGTCAGCTCTGCTTCAGGATCTGTGTACAGCAATCCGCGCTCAGTCGCGCGCGTATGTCCGTGGCGAATTAGTAAAAATGACGTGATCGCCTCTTCGGGATGAAGAACCTCTTTTGATTCTTTTTTGCCGGGTTGCTCTTGCGAGGCGCTTACAGAATTTTGCGATTTCTGCGAAAGGTCGCCGGTTGTGTTCATCTCGTCTGCCAAAATCTACTCCGGATCCGGGGTGCAGTGCGCAGCGGTCACGAGCTTGTCGGCTCCAGCCGGCTTGCGTAATCCGTATACGCCGCAGATATCTATAAGCTTTTGCACCTGCGATGCGTACAACGGTTTAGGTCCACCTAACATATGCGCATAGAGCATCGTTGTAGCAAAATGCTCGACGGTCTCCAGCTTGTAATAGGCGTCCCAGAGGTCTTTCCCGAGCGTGAGAGCGCCGTGATGATCGAGGACGACTGCATCATGTTCCTTCAAATAGGGCGAAATGCTTGCGGGAATCTCATCGGTACTTGGTGTCGCATATGGTGCTACCGGAATGTGCCCGAGCGTGCATACCACTTCAGGCAAGATGCATTGATTCAGTGCCACGCCTGCAACACTGAATGCGACAGCCGCTGTCGGGTGAGCGTGACAAACAGCGCCAATGTCCGATCGCAAATTGTAGGCGACCAAGTGCATTTTCAACTCAGTCGATGGTCGTCCTGATTCGTGGAGCGCATTGCCCATTAAGTCCGTCAAAACTAACTGGTCGGGCTTTAATCGGCCCTTGCACGACCCGGCCGGTGTAGTGAGGACAACATTCTCTGTTAAGCGAATGCTGAAATTTCCTTCAGTACCGCAGATGTATCCGCGCCCATAGGCGAGGGCGCAAACCTCCACCATGTCGGCTCTCGCGCGGTCTTCATCGGGGTATTTTGGCACTCCGTCGCTCCTGACTATTTCCTAACTCTTGTCAATAATTCCTATAGCCCAGCATTATATCGAGTAGACTACTGCCCTTAGTGTGTAGTCGCTGTTTTGCGTCAGTTTTTATCGTCCAGACCATTCGGCGTATTCCCAACGAGCTTAACTTAACAGAACCTTATGCGTTGTCCAGAATGTTCAACTAGAAATTCAGTCGCCGCCAACCTGTGCTTCGATTGCGGGCACAAGTTCAAGAGAAAACCGGTTCCGTTGCCGGTGAAGGCGACGATCGGCATCTCGCTCGGCGGCTTTGTGCTGTGGGGCGTAGCGATGGCGCTTGTTCCATCGTTTATCGACGCCGGCAATTCGTTGACACGCACAGCCAAACATGTGGCTGCCGGTCCGAGCAGCGCCGCTGACGCTGTGAAGATGCACAATGATCTGGATGTTGCCGTTCGCAAATATTTGAAAGAGATCGGCAATGAGAAGACCCCTCAATTGGCGATGAAGCTGCAACAGAATCTGCACTCAACTGCATACGAAGTGCACGCGTTCGATTTGCCACGCAGATTGAAGCTTGTAGAAGTCGATACAGGACTAAATGCCTGCGACTATCTACTGATGCCCGATCAAAATACCGTGAAAATCTTCCCCATCCCGGGATTAGAGGTGTTTGACGGCGGTAAGGTGATCAGTGAGTCAGGCGCGCCGACGCTGGTACTGGTCGGTCACACCGGCTATGGTGTGCCGCATCCTCAAGTAAAAGTGATGGCGCTTTTGCCGGGAGACATTGCCGACGAAACCGAAAAGGCAGTGCCTGCGATGAAAGGCGAAGGCAAACCTCAATTTGCTCGCAATAATAAGGATATATATGTTCCGCTTTCTCTGTGGTCGCTGGGTACCGCACAGGGATTGTTCAAAAACCCACCGAATGTGGTGGCACGACAAGATGACGACACCATCCGGCTGGCGTTGGAGTGGAAGGACGGTCATTACAGACCCACTGCAAACATAGGCTCATCGCCATTGGCCGCGGTTTATGCAGTGGCTTGGGCGATCAAAACACCAGGACCAAATCCGTTCTCGTCATATCTAGGTGACAACGGCGTTCAGTTCGCCAAGCAGTACCAGGCGCAAAAGCCAGGTGTGTCGCCGATGTTCATTGTCGAGCAGCTTTCGTCCGGTTCGACTGTGACGACATCGCGTCATCACCACCGTCACGCTTCTGCAGGAACCTCATCGTATCTGCTCAACGGAGTTGATGCCGCTTACAGAGTTGATCTCATTAACGACGGAAACAAATGGGTATTCAACGCCGGCAAACATTTGACGGACGACGAAGTCAAAGTTGCCGAAGCGCAAAGCAAATCGTCTGACATAACAGCACCTAACGCCGCGCCGGCAACGCTTACAGCAGGCTCGGCTCCGGCGGCGAAAATCGTCGTGCAGCAAGTTGACGCTAATGGCAAGACCAGTGATACCGCTGCTAAGATTGCCACCACTCCTGGTGCTGATGCATCTGCCCTCGCTGCAGCATCGACTGCGAATGGAACACGCAAAGCCTTTAGCGCTGCCACTTCCGGACAGAACAACATACAGCCGGTAGCGGCGGTTCCACAGCAACAGAAAACTAATAATGTTGCCACACAGAAAGTAGCGGCTGCGCCGATCACGGTGAAACAAGCTACCGCACCGGCTCCTGGGTTGAAGCAAATAGTGCTGCCAACAATGCCTGCATCCAAGCAAGTTGCAGCTGCGTCAGTTGCCGAAACCAAGAAATCAACTAAAGTCGATCGCCACTCGAAAAAACAGATAGCATCGGCGGCCAACAACGGCACATTTGAAGGAGCAGCGATTGATGCTCTCGCGAATCGAGCCGAGTCCAAAGCTCGCGCCTGGTTAGATGCTAATCCGGATGGTGGCAGTGCCAAACCAGCGGCCACCGCGCCCGTACCCGGCAAGTCCGAGGCCGCCCCTTCGAAATCCACCTCAAAAGTAACAACCGCCGCTCCTACAGCCACGACGACATCGAAGTCGGCCACGTCGACAGCCAGCGCGTCGACCTCAAAGAGTGCGACCACCGCATCGAAGAGTGCGTCCAGTTCAACTTCCAGCTCGAAGAGCTCTATGACAGCGTCTTCGTCCAATGCAGGTCAGCTAAGTTCTGCCAGTGTCGGTCAAACCATCGAAGTGACCGACCAGGTCAAACTCCGACGCGGTCCTGCCACCGAATATCGCCAGATTGGCGAAATCCCGAAAGGCTCCAAACTTGAAGTCATCGGCAAGAAAAACGGCTGGTATCAGGTTCGCTCGAATGGACAGGAAGGTTATGTCTACGGAGCGCTCGCCTCGGCGAAGTCTGACTCCTACACGACCGCCACCGTTAAGCAACTCGCCTCCATCGACGGCGCAAAATCAGCCAAAGCGGGCGATAAAGTCGTCGTCCTCGGCGGCATCAAAGACGGCAAATACAAAGTCCAGCTCGCCAACGGCAAAGTCGCCTCAGTGCCCAAAGAAGCCATCGACGTCAAAGTCGACGCCCCCGACTTCGTGCCCTAAAGCGGCTGGATTGAGAGCAGTCTTTGGTTGCGTGAAAATTTCCCGCTGGGCATCATCACGATTTGGGCCTACATCTATGTGCACAGAATGCAACATCGCTTTTTCTGGCATCAACCGCCGGAAAGGCAGTCCCCCCAGATGGTTTCAGACACTGAGCCGACAGTTGTCATTGTGCAGTAAGCGCAACATAGATGTAGGGGCGATACAGCCAGGCACCTGTCCTGTTCTTCACCATCCAAGCCCATCCACACCCCCGCGTGCTATATTTAGATTCTGTCCGTTCCCTTCTCAGGGTTCGGCGTTCGTATCGGGACGTGGCGCAGCTTGGTAGCGCGGCTGCTTTGGGAGCAGTAGGTCGCAGGTTCAAATCCTGTCGTCCCGACCAATTTCTGCAGGGTTCCAGGTTCTCTCGCAAGGAAGCACTCAGCAAAACATCTCTGTACTGGATCAGTCTCACGGTAACCGTAATTTCGTGGCAGACATACTCAGATTTGTACACCTCTCGGATATACATTTTGGACAGGAGTCAGCTGGACAAAGGGTTCCATACACTGACATTCGGAAACAACTGGTCAAAGATGCTCGGCAGATATCGCTAGAGCGCGGTCACTGTCACGGTATCTTGGCCGCGGGTGATATCGCCAACAAAGGAAAGCGGGAGGAATACAATGAAGCCGCGACTTGGTTTGACGAATTAACCAGTGCGGTCAAATGTAAGAAAACAAAAATTTGCGTAGTCCCGGGTAATCACGACGTAGATAGAACCGCCATAAAGGTGACCGCAAAGACCTTTCATGACAGAATCAGGCAAAATCCACTGGAAGCAGACAACATTCTTGCCGAACTGGCCGAGGAAAGTCCTGACAATCATCCTCTTCTAAATCCGCTCACCAACTACAATGTCTTTGCTGAACAGTATGGTTGTTCCATTGGCACCCCGGACCAACCCTATTGGATGAAGCCATTCCGGTTCGTTTCGGGCTACGCAATTGAAGTAGTGGGCATGACCAGCGTGCTGGTATCGAACTCCGAAGATGCAGCGGAGAAGATGGTTCTGGGGAGTAGTCAGTACACCCTTGATCAAGTGGACGATAGAGAGATTTTTGCGATGTTTCATCATCCCTTATGTTGGCTGATGGACTCGGATCGCGCCGGGGATTTTTTGTTCAGTAGATCTCGGGCTATCATCACAGGTCACAAACACCGTCAAAGAATTCATATGCACTCGGCAATGACCGGCGAACAGATTTTGATGGTTGAGTCCGGAGCCGTCACTCCTCCTAGAGGTGAGTCCGGGTACGGCTTTGTTTACAATTGGCTAGAATTTGACTTAGATGTCTCTGATAGAAACAACCCCAAAATAAAGGTCACTGTACTACCTCGGCACTGGTCATACGATCTGACTAAATTTACTGCACACACAGAAGCTACTTCATTCCACATCAGTTGCCCACGATTGCAAAATCTCTTCCCGGGTGATAGACAGCCCTCTCAAACAACGCATGTGGACATGACCCAATCGGATCAGTTAGAAGAAGTTCGTTTGATGTTTTGGCGGCTTTCCAACAAGGACCGGTTGCGGATCTTGCTGGCTTTAGATCTGATTCCAGACAGTTTGTCTAACTCAACGTTATCTCTTTGGGAGGAGCGAGCAGCCTTGAGACGTGCTCACTCTGAAGAGAAACTTGCGGAGATACGACGAGAGATCGAATCGATACAGCAGGAAGAACCGACATGAGCAGCACCACACACTCAGTTCCATCCCACTGGTATTGGATGGCCGATCTGAATCCTACAGATTCGGCGATATCGGCGAGAACGGCGGCAATCACTGAAGTCAGCCAGGGCGAGATCTCAGTCACAGACTTATTATCCATGGTCGAGTTCTGCTTCAATCCAGATAGCACGGAGGAGCAAGGTATGGTTCCTCTGTTTGACAAACTGCGAACGCACGACGCGAATTTATCGGACGAATTCCTGGATAACCGTTTGATTTTGAAAGCCTGCACGATCAGACTTCTAAATTTGTTACTACCAACCGCCCCGACAAATTCGATTATTTCGGCTGCGATCGTCGCAGCCGCTCCCCGCATGCCAATTATCCGAGAGCGATGGACGGGTATTTACTTGACTGACCTGATCAGAAGCGCTGTTGAGTCACTCGAACTTCAAGGCCTACAGTTGAGGCATTTACCTAAGGCAGAGAAAGCCAAGCCCGCCACCACAACGGGGGAAATGGCAAGTCTCAAAGAAGAACTCGATCTATTGTGGTGGTGCTGGAACAAATATTCTCCGACTGCCGGTAAGTATTATGTCGAAATGCCGATCGGAACGAGACTTTGCTTAATGGCACTTGATGCAGCAAACTCAATTTTAATGCCACCCACGCAATCTATTCGAAACATTTTTCGGAATCAAGTGCGCAAAAACCTCGAAGAGGAAGATACGTCAGCGCTATCCGTCAACCAATTGGAGGGAGCTTATTTGGTCGAATTCATGTCTGACGCAACCAGACAACTTGTTCTGACGCACGAATTCGTATTCCCAGTGATGGCTTATTTAACTTCTCGAGCTGATGCGCTGGGCAATGCCCTCCGAGATCCCGCTGATTGGGCCATGCAGCTTTTGAATGAACTCGTGTTGTCCTCAATAGTGGCAACAATGGAGAAAGATTAAACATGGTCATCAGCTGTGATAAGGCTCCGGACTGTACGGTCGCCAAAACGAAATTATGTCTGAAAGGCACTGTGCCAAAGGAGATTTGCTCCTACTACCACGACGACGAGGAGCAAAGCGCGCCCAAGATGGCTGCAGCGATCTCCAACATTGATCGTTTTCACTCAGGACGAGCGCTAACGTTTTCTGAAGCAAACGAAATAAGTAACGAGAAGTACACGCACTTGATCGGGATCCTCGGAGAATATGCTGCGGGAAAGACAACAATGTTGGCTGCAATCTATCTATTGCTGGCGCATAGAGAACTGAACGGATTTACGTTCAAGAGCAGTCTGACAATCCCAGCTTTTGAAGAAATTGCTGCTAAAGCCAGAGAGTGGGCTAACAATAAACCATCCGGCGCGCCTCCCCACACCATTGTCGACACGAAGGAGTTTCCTCCAGTTCTCCACCTGGAAATTGTTGATGAAATTGGAATCAGTAATTTGCTTCTGACCGACCTCCCCGGGGAATGGACACAAGACTTAATTGCAACAGAATACAAGCCAGAGCAGTTCGGCTTTCTTCATAGATGCGATTGCATTCTCTACTGCCTCGACGCCCATAAGCTTGAGTCCGATATCGGGGAATTACGGAAATTGCGAATATTATTTGAGCGATTGACGAAGCAGGCCGAACTGTCCGCTCACATACCCATCTTCATCGTGCTCACGAAAATTGATCTGGTATCAAACTTGTCTCAGGACTTGCTTGATAAGGTCGCTGCTCTCAGTGATGCCTTCGGTTATTCGCCACAACTGCGTCGCATAGCTGCATGGTCACAATCGAGTGACATACCAGCTGGATCCGGAGTAGCTGATCTGGTGTCAGACATTTTGCGATCCAATAAATGGCAGCTTCAAGTCGCAGAAAAATCCAAATCGCCCGACGGCTACCAAAATCTGCGAAATTTTCACTCACTCGGACTCAAACGATCATGACAGCGAAAAAACACGTCTTACTCATCGGAGGCTATGCTGCCGGTAAAACCAGCTACCTCGGCAGAATTTGGATCGAAATCGACTACGGGCTTTGCAACTTCAAGCTTAAAGAGAGACCACAAACGGAAAAGTATTTGATCGATATCTCAAACCACTTACTGAAAGGGAAGTTTCCGCCGAGAACTGATCAAACAAACGAGCTGACCATGGGCGGATGCTCAATTGCAATTAGTCATGCTTCGTCTGAATTCAATCTTGTTGCACCCGATCTCGCTGGAGAGGATTGGGAGCGTCTGTATGAAAATCGAGAATGGCAATTAGAGTCAATGATTGACGAGAACTGCGTGTCGTGCTGCCTGATAAGAGCGGATCGAATTCGGCCAATGCTAAGTTTTCACACCCATGGCAGGACTTACTCAAGTAGCGCGGAATTAAGAGACGACGTCTCAAGCAACGAAGCAGCGAAACCAGCTAGCGAGTTGTTTTTAGTCGAATGGCTACAGATGCTAAAAAGATGTTTTAACCGAAGACTAGGTCGAAAGTTTGCACCTAAAGTAGCGATTGTTTTGACTGCATGGGATGCCATTCCTTTTGATCTCCAGCCGGACCCCGAGCAGTTTATCCATCGAGACATGCCCCTCCTTTCGCAATTCATTCAAAACAACTCAATGGACTTTGAATTCGGTATTTTCGGATTTAGCAGCACCGGAGTCGATGTAAAGCAAATGACGTCACATTCCAGCGAGTGCACTGAAGAAAGCTGTCCTCACGGCTTTGCCTATTGCAAACTGGATGGCAAATATATGCGCAAGAATTCAGTTCTCGCACCGTTGTATTGGGCACTTGAATGACGCAAAGGCTGCCATAGTTGTCGACTAATCAGTTACATCAGCTGTTGCATGGCTACAAACACGGGCACCAATTGCTTGCGAGTAGTACGCAATTAAGTAAGGCGGGCAGCGATCTTTTGCGAAGATTGAGCGATCTATCTGGCCTGTTGCCAGAGCGGTTTGCGCTTCAATCTTACTATTCAGGCTACCCTCTTCATTCTGACGACTTCTACGTTTTAGCGAAAACTTGGCCTGACACAAAAGCGCCTCGTGATGGCTGCGTAATTACCCATTCGTTGCTCATACCGACTGCGCTTTGGAGCCAGATACAAAAGCCATCTACTCTTTCGCATATGTTCCAAAGCGATGGAACTATCGATGACTACGAACACCCCGTACAGATCGGAGACTTAACTTACAGCGACAAAGTCTCGCCGATGTTATCGCCACCAGACGATCAACGTCTGAGCGAATTTATCAATAAGTATTTCGGTGAGGGTGTTCGTCCGATCGTCTGGCTAGACGCTCAGCACGCAGAAGACCTTGCTTGGATGATCCTGGACGGATTATGGCCCAAACTGCGTAAAGAATTTTCCTTTTGCACACTAAGCCTGCAACCAAAAAATCAGGCTGACCGAACGTTCGACGTCTACTTTGCGCCGTCCACCGTTTACTCCCGATTTCACCAATTTGACAGAGCTAATTTTGTCGCCCATAGCCCGGAGAAGGCGGACAACCCTCTGTGGCAGGTGAAATGGAAACGATTTTTGACATTAGGCGAGCCATTAGCTCCGGGGACCCAGGAACTGTTTGAGCTACTGAGCGGTCCGACTGATATTGAAAAACTGTTTTTGTACTCTGAGCTTATTGAGCGAACAAACATTTCCTCGTCCGCTATTCTCGGCGCGATGGACGTAGTGGAATCGATAGCGCCGGAGTCGAGCGAAGCAGAAAGCTGCAAGTCATACACCGCAAATCTAGCCATAAGTGCGTTCGACGAAGATTATCGTAAAAGCGGTGAGTGGCGCCGCCTACTCGATCTCACCGCGATGTTGGATGTTCGGTTGGCAAAACCGGCTTTCGCGCTAATCCGGCCGACAGTTGAGTCACGAGCCCTTAGGCTCGTACAGGACATCATTTTGCCTCAAGTGGAAAGCGCAATAATGTTCGTAGAGCAACTGGGATTGCGTGAAGGAATTAACTCGACCAGCATAGTTCACCGTGGACTGTGCCAGTCCCTCGTTGCCTTGGGAGTGGAAGACCCGCCCTCATTGATTAGAGCTCTAAGTGATTCGAGGTATACAAACCTGTGGTTAGGGCAAGCCCCACAGCTCTTTGAATACATCTTTGCTGTCGACAACCCTGAGTATTCGGCTGCTGGGCAGTCGTTGCTAAACTCATTCTGTAGAGCATCAGGTTCAGAAGCCATCCGCACAGCAGCAAAAAAAATAGCTTCTACTCTAAACAGCGCAAAGACACTGAGAATGCTGGATCCAATGTTTGACCATCTGCTGTCGTCTGATATTCCGGAGGTGCTAAATAGCTTCGAACAAAATCCAAAGCTGGCTGACGATCCAGATTTGAGGCAGAGTCTACGATTTCTGGCATTTCACTTTCCGGAAGAGCTTCGAATCTGGTATTTGAGCCATCTTAACGCTAAGATCGCGGGTCAACTTGTCGCATTCACATACCCAATATCACCAGACGGACTCAAGCGAATTTCCGACGACTACCGCAATGATAAGCTAACCCTACAGAACATCGCAGATTTCCTCCAGTTCGCGGCTGGTGCCTCGCACATGCCGAGCTGGGTAGTCGAGTGGCTGGGAGCAAACGGCGACGTGACATCGGCGCTTTTCCAATTGCATTTGACTTCTAATTTGCTAATAGAAATAATCGGGCGGCGCCTACCTGACCTCCCGCCGGAAATGCAGCTTCTTGTACTGAGGAAAATTTGCAGCGGAGCCGAGCCGGGAACTCTGCCGGCTGATGTTCAGGAAACAGCAAGTATCTGTTTACTGCGCCTAGGCATAGGTCTGCATCTTAACAGCGAAGATAATAGTCTACTTAACAGTAGTTGGTTTATTGATGGAATCAGTAATGCACCAAGTCACAGTCTCACCGAAATTTTTTCCGAGCACTCGGTTTCCCGTGAGTTATGGCTAAGATGCTGGCGATGGCTTGAAGCTGCACCCGCATCATTTTACTGGCGCAGAGACGAAGTTATTGTTTCCTGCGTTGGTATGCTTCTGTTCGTTGACTCTTCCTTCGACTGGCAGCAGGCATCTATAGCGTGGGCAGCCGTATTATCGCGATTAAAGTCGATAGGCGCTGATATGGTCTATACCACATTATGTGTTCAAGCGCTGCGCTTTGGTTTCTCGCACACGAACCTCCCACTAAGTCCCGTCGTTGTGGCTAGCTTTTCCTCGGTGTACCGCGCCATGCAATTGAATAAGGTTGAAGACTGGCCAGGAGCGAATAGTATTTTCAACATATTTGGTTGGGACAAATGCAAAGTACTGCGTAAAAATCTAATTGAGTCCTACAGGAATTCGGATTGGCCAGCAAAAGATTTTGCCCTATCCGTTCAAGACACGGACTTGCTGGCGCGGATTATCAAACGAATGAGGACCGAATGGGCGGGAACAGAATTCTACCTCGCAGATATGCTGCGCCAGTTATCATCGGATCCTAACTGTTCGGAGATTACAGCCTCAGTAGCAACGATCATCAAGAATCCGAACCAAAAATACGATTGGTACTAAGTTTCGGCGAGTTGGACAATCCGTGATCTGACCATATTTTTTCTAGTGAGCCGCCGACTAAAAGACTGAACGTTCATCATAAGCACCTAGGTTCGCTAATATTCGAACTTGGAGATTCACACCAGCACATGCCGAAAGAAACCTATCCGGATGTGTCTTTCATCCACACACTATGGTTAAGATCGATAAAGACTGCCGCACAGCGTGAGTACGGATTTTCTGCCGCAATATACGAGTCATGCAGTGGTGAACCGACTTGCAGATCAGCAAGCAAATCTCGTCTAACAGATCGCGCCATGCGCTCAATTCGCCTAAGATGCTTACGTCTCGACTCGTAAAGGTCTGGTCTGTTGAGCCGTGTGTCGATCAGAGCCCGGCGTCCCTTCTGTGATTTTGCAAGGGCAACCGGCCCCGCGTACAGGAGATGATGACTGGGCTCATCTCGGATAGGATTGATGTTTGGATCGTCCCGGTCGTATTTTGCACCCTTGAATGAGTTGCAGCGCTCACAAATCAGCAGAAGATTAGACCAGAAGTATGCGAGTTGCGCAAATTCGCTCCATGGCAAAATGTGTTCGACAATGTTGTACAAACCAGGAGTGACTTCACATTCGCAATAGCAACACTTTCCTCCTGTCTCAAGCTTCAATTCCCTCAAAATTGAGTCGTCCCTATATCTGGCTCTAGCCGCTGATTCATCGCCCGACACGGCACGAGTCTCTTGAAGAACCCGCGTCCAGCGAGCTGCATTTTGTATCAAGATTCTCGGCTTAGGGCGCTTAGCGATCTTGATCATCAGTGCTCCTTTTATCAATCATTTCCAACGACTCTGGAATGAACTCTCCCAACCCTTCTACCTTGAGTTCTCGGGCCAACGCGCGAAACGACTCCGCACTCATAGTTTCCTTCGTGTGTTTTTCGACTATTCGTTCAAGACTTTGGGCCGCCCAGATCGGCATTGTGAAAGGCAACCCCAATACATCCCTTAGCACATCGTCTGGCGTGGATGACCTGAAGTCGGCTGTATCAAGCAGTTCGCTAACAACGCCAGTTTTGTCAAATCGGATGACGTACACTGCTGAATCGGCTGAAGCTGTGATGGTAAATGGGCTATGGGTCGCGACGATAAACTGAGCTAACGGGAAGTTTCGAATAAGTCCAGTCATAAAGGTTTGCTGCATTGCAGGATGGAGATGGCTCTCCGGCTCATCAATCGTAACGCTAATTGGACCGTTGAGTAACGAAGCGAGGAAGATTTTCCAGCAGACAAAGATCACGCTCTTGATACCTGCGGAACAATTATCAAAAGAGAACTCGCCATCTGTCGATTGAACAACCAATTCATTCTGTCTAGTGACTATACTGACGAACCCGATCTCTGGTGGAAGTGTATCAGCCAATGTTCGTCGAAAATCCTCAAACCAGGCAGGAACCGCCGGCCTAAGTAGAGGTGGGTTGTCTTCCGGAGCGCTCGCCAACAGCTGGCGCTTCAAAATAAGGCCAAGGTCTTGTGGTCTCAGTACAGCATCATTCAATTCGCGAAGCATGTCCTCTACTGAGGCCGGGGCGAGTGCTTTTAATTTGGCAACTTTGTAATAGAAAGGAAGTGGTCTAACCGAAGAGATATGGCACCCGAACACGGTCACCATTCCGTCAAAGCCCAGTGTGAAAACCTCCGTCCCAACAAGAGGTTTCTCAATCGAGGCAGGCATCACGACCGAGCAGATAGCAGCAGGATCGGAATATTGAATTTCGCCGATTTTGGATCCCACTTCTCCGGTCGGCATTCGCAGCGTTGGAAAACGTAGTAGTTTCCGAATCTTGAGACCCGCCGAAAAACCGAACTTGCCGTTATAGTAAACCGGGATGGAAGTCCAAGCAGGCTGTACTTCAAAATGGTTGGCCAGTATCGAAAGGAGACTTGTTTTTCCAACGCCATTCGGTCCGGTAAGGATCGTCAAGCGAGGATGGAACGACAGATCAATGTCCGCGAACTGACGCCAATTGCTGATTCTGAGTCCGGCGAATTTCATCGATGTTTAAATCCCGCGATACGGCGCGACCAACGCGCACCCCACAACATTGATCATACAGCCATGTCCGAGGCAAATCGCCGTGTTTTCACCTCACGCCCAGCTCGCTTGGCATTCAAATTAAACGCGGGACTGCGGAACGTCCCACCATATCAAGACCTACTCTTCGTTGAATTCCGCATTCCCGAAAATTCCCATAGAAACAAAGGGCTAACCTGGCGATCGATCCTTCGCGGCACCCGCGCTGTTGCCGTGAGAAAGCACTCGTTAGTCGAAAACGACGTGTGCATCAGTGAGTCCCAATGCACTCTCGACCACTCTCGGCAGGAGCCCGGTAGCTGTGAAATGGGACGGCGGACCAGTTCTTTTGGCATGGCGCCTGCGGCGGTGGAGGCTCGTACTTATGAACCGTCAGCAGCGCAGCGTTACAACATGAACATGGGCACAGCGCCCCGCGGTCCTATATGTAGTGCGATATAATCGTTTCTCCAGGCAAAATGGTCACTGGCGATCATAGCGAAACCATCACAACTGGACGCATTGTTCGAGATAAGAAGCAAAGCTACGAGAGCGTAGCAAAGAAACCATAGACAATGCAAGAGCCGCACACGACTCTTGCTACTCTGTCATGGGCGCGCACTGTCGCTCGGTCGACTCGCCTCTGCATCAGACTGCGGCAGCATCGCCAGAATGATCCCGAAACTTTGATCACACGTTCAACTCCGGTGGTGAAAAACCTTGCAATCTAGAACTCACTTGCTTGCAGTGATCTTGGCTTTGCTCGCCGGGCTTGGCTTCAGCAGCAATGCCTGGGCTAAAGATCAGCATGCATCCAGGGACGTATCACAGATTCGTGCCGTCCTCGACGATCAAGCGCAAGCATGGAATCGTGGAGACATTGAGAAGTTTATGACTGGCTACTGGAAGTCAGACGAAACGACTTTTGTCGGAGCCACCGGCGTAAAAAACGGCTGGCAAGCCATTTTAGAAAACTATCGAAAGCGCTATCCAGATCGTGCGGCGATGGGCAAACTGGAATTTTCAAACTTGGACATTCGTGTCATCGACAAGCGCGCTGCATACGCACTGGGAGAGTTTAAACTGCAACGAGCAGAGGGAGCCGTTTCCGGATACTTTACTCTAGTATTCCGCAAGTTTTCGCAAGGCTGGTGCATTGTCTCCGATCACACCACTGTTGGCTCTCCTAACAAGGAGTAAAGGCTCTAACCGCTGGCTCCGCGGAACGAGGAGACAATAGAAGCAGCGAACCGCGCGTGGAATCAATTTCTGAATATGTCTTAGGGAGAGACGCGGCAGACCAAACAGCGAAGCCAATTAGGGTCTTCTGCTAGAAGCTCTACGTCAATTGGAAGTTCATAGTCATCTCCCAGGTACATTTTCCGGAGTTGGCGGGCCTGCGTCTGAATCGCCTGGGCGGAAAGGTACGGGATATTGATTTTGCTCACCGCCGAACGTTGCGGCGAACAATTTCCGCCAAATTGCGTAGTTCCTTCTCCGTTGGTTTGGTGTTTCGTACAGTCCGAAACACCAGGGGAAGACACTTCACAAGCTCAGCATCAGTGAGCAAGTCGTCCGGAATTCTTCCCGCACTGAGAGCTGCCAAATCTTTTAGCTCAGCCCACTCATCCGAATCAGGTGGAATCTCGAGCACGGTAGCGATTCGAGCGAGCGTTTTCTCGGCCTTTGGTGGTGCGAGAATTCCACGCTCAATTTTGCTCCACTGGCTGGGATCAAAATCAAGGCGCTCGCTGAAGCTTCTCAGCGAGAGTCGCCTTTTAAGACGACGTTCTTTGATGAATGGTCCGAACATTGCCGCCTCCCGAATGTGGAATAAAAACTTCCACACTTTCATTCTACGGCTTTATGGCGCTTTAGAACAAAAATTTAACCATAGAGTTCCGCTGGGAATTTTCGTACAACCAGGCCACCCATACGTCATAGCCAACTGCCCTCATTGTATCCAACCCAATGATAAGTCTGTAATGGCGGCTGGGCGGAGCTGATCGGGGCTTATCATAAGGGCTTGAATACCTTGCAACAGTCCAATGCCTCGACGGCGAACAACGAAACAGTTGTTCCTGATTTACCACAGCCGTCTGAAGCAACTTCACTGATTGTGCCCTGGGCGATCGCGCTCGGCTCATTCGTGCTGATGGGCACGGGGCTCGTGTGCGAGAACTACAACTTCACGCACCATTGGAGCAGCAACATCTTCGTGCATCTGGCCAATTCGTTTTTGCACGGACAGGTCTACCTTCTGGAGAACGCGCCGAAGTGGCACGATCTCTCGAAGGTCAACGGGCATACTTACGCGTACTGGCCGCCTTTGCTTGCGTTCATCTACATGCCGTTCGTGGCGATGTTCAACGTCAAGTTCGGCGATCGCTGGATTACGATCGCGCTTGCCGCACTGAATGCGATACCAGCATGGTTAATCGCCAGCCGATTGTCTGAGCGATTCCACTTCCGATCCAGCAAGCGTTTCCTAGCCATAGCTACCGTCTTCTTCGTGCTGGGAACAAGCAACCTGGTTCTCAGCTATGTTGGGCTGCATTACTATGCGACTGAAATTGCATCTTCGCTTTTCTATATGACTGCGTTAGCGCTTCTGTTGAAGAAAGAGAAATCGTATAACGTGTTTGCCGCAGCCAGTGCCTGTCTTGCCCTCAGCACCCTGGGACGCGCCCACCTCATCTTGTCGTTTCCACTCTTCCTTCTGTTTGCCTTTGATGATGGTGAGAAATTTGTTTTGAGATTCACGCGGCAGGTTTGGAATCGCATCTCTATACTGTGCGCCGCAACAGCTGCGGCTGTCAGTTTTTCAGCCTGGTATAACTGGGCTCGCTTCGGCAATATTTTTGATAACGGCATCAAGTATCACGAAATGGCCTCGCGTTTTCGCAGCGATTTTGAAAAATACGGTTATTTGAGTTTTCATTACGTACGGCGTAATTTCTACTACGAAGTGCTTCGGACGCCGTTCTCCGAACAGCTACACATGCGCGACATTGGACCGTTCACAACGAAGTGGGAAGGTTATAGCGTCTTTTATCAAAGCCCGTTGTTGCTTTATTCGTTCGTAGCGTTGAGAGAACTTGCGAAGAAAGGTCACAGGTTGTTCGTTTCCAGCGCCTGGCTCACGACGATTGTCACGTCGCTGTTGATCCTTACCGTAATGGGAACTGGCTGGGTACAGTTTGGCGCACGCTACATGTTTGATGTTGTTCCATTGCTTTTCGTGCTCAGCATCATTGGTTGCAGAGGCAAATTGTCGCCGTTGTTCATCGTTGCGACGGTAGCATCCATCGCAGTCAATGTCAGTGGGCTGTGGATGTACTGCCACGAATTGCCGTATTAATCAGTTCCAGCCCAGAGGGCGCCTGCAGGGCGCCCCTACGGTTGCATTGCGAACGCCAACCTCTCGTTGTTCCAAACTATCCGAATCGGACCTGTTGCTTTTTCAGTTCTTTTTGGATGTCTTCGATGCGAACCTCGGATGTGTTTCTGCCGGTTTTTAGCGAGGCAGCTGCCGCGACGCCGGCGCCCTGACCGGTGACTGTGCAGCACATCATGTTGCGCACGGAAGCGTGTGAGATTTGATCGCCGGCGATTGAACGACCAGCGACAAGCAAGTTGTCGACCTCTTGTGGAACAAGCGCGCCGTAGGGAATATGGAAATACCGCCCGGTGGTAGGCAGAATCAGCACGCCATAGCCGTCGATAAACTCAGGGAAGATGCCGACAGAATCATCGAAGCGCGCTTGCCCTTTGACGTCTTGCTCGGTCAAATTGTAGCGACCGACAATTTTGCGAGTGTCGCGAATGCCGATGGTCATGCCAAAGTTGCGCAGCGTGGCAGACTCAAAACCAGGAGCGAAATGCTGAAGCGCTTTGATGGCGAGGATGCACTGTTTGCGCCCTTCGATCTCTCCTCTGGTCAAATCATTTACATCGGTTCCATCAAACTCCAACATGTGTACCATGTTGAGATAAGTCGCTTCACCGTTTTCGTTGATAACGCTCCAGGTGCCGCCGATGCTCTTCATACCTGGCGGAATGATGCCCGTTTCTCGCGCCTTGTCAAACGGCGTCTCGAGATACGGGCTAAACATCTCGTCCTCTTTGCCGTCGGTAGTTATGGCCCAATTTTTGCCCCAGTCTTTATATTTCTGCGGATTATCTTTGACGTATTGAAGAAACTTACCTTTGTCCACGCCGGCGCAGGAGAACATGACCGTAACTGAAAGCATTTCCTCTTTCGGAGTTTTTTTGACTGGAACCCCGCAGAGATTAGCAATGTCGGCGTCACCGGTTGCGTCAATAATGCGCTTGGCCAGAATCGCCTGTCTGCCTGATTTATTCTGGACGATGATGCCTTTGAGCGTTTTACCCTCTCTGATCACATCAACAGCCATCGAGTGCAAGAGCGGTCTGATACCAGCTTCTTCGATCCACTCATCGGCCACCACTTTGAACATTTCGGAGTTTATGGCGTGGCTGCGCGATTGCGGCTCCGGCCAGGAGTTGCCGTAATTCTTGGCGCGAGACTCGAATTCGATGCCGATGCCTTCGACGTCGGTCGTGTCTTTTTGTCGGTACCAGCCGATTCCCTCGACACCAACGTGAGTGAGATTGCCGCCAAAACAACCGTAGCGCTCGACGATCATCGTATCGGCTCCGGCGCGAGCTGCGCTGACAGCCGCCGCCAGTCCGCCGGGACCGCTGCCGACTACAAGAACATCAACTTCCGCGACAACAGGCGTGACTCGAGCTGGCTCAAATATTTCTTTCATGTATAAACTTCCGGCAAATTGAAGCACCAGGCGCGGTGCCTGTGTCTTGTGGGCTTAACGAAAAGGGTAGCGCCAAAGAGATTCCAACCGGATCGTCGCACACTGAGCCATCCGGCTTCATGATATGTGTGTAAGAACGCACCCTTGACGCGGAAAAGGAAGGCAGACGAGAGGTCACGATGCCGCCACGCGTTCCAGTCATCATGGTGCGGACAAGATACCCGGCGACTTATCATACTTACCATGAGGTCTACCCATGACAGGACCTTTCAACGGTTCCGATCAGGTCACTCAACTTCCAACAGCAGCAGATCACTCTTCGGGCGCGACTCTCTCGGATTCTCTCTCTCCTCAAGACTATGCCAAGTACCATGGCAGCAAAAGCGCGGGTGACAACGCCACCGCAACGAACAAGGGCACAAACGTTTTGCCGCCGATGGAACTGGCGCATCATATTAAAGATGCGACTGCATCAAACGACCCTGCGAAGTTGCAGCAAGCGGCGCACGAAGTTAACGACGCGGCCATGGCGACATACGTCAATTCGCAAGGCTCGGCTGATGCGCTCAAGCAGTTTCAAAACGACGTGAACTCCGGTTTGCAAGGTTCAAACACGATGATCGAAGCGTCGATCAAGTTGAACTCAGTCAATACTCACATCGACCAGAGGTTGGCAGACAGCGATAACAGCCATACGATGGCGCGCTGGAGTCCGGAGACAGGAAAGGTAGACGATCTTACCGATTCAGTTTCGACCAAGCTACCGCAAGAGCTTCAACAGCTGTATCACAAGCTGCAGCCGAATGACGGCAGCATGGTAACGAAATTAGCGCATGAGCAACAGCAAAAATTGCATCTCTCCGACGACCAGGAAAGCAAACTAGAGAGGGCACTAAATCTGGTCGGCAATGCGAATACGCAAGAGACTTTAAACCAGCTTGGATCGATGATTCCTGAGTTAGCCGATCCAAACAGCAATCTCGGACGTGCATTTTCGAATGCACTGCAAGAAATTGGATACAAACCATCGATAGAGTCGTCAGGCAACGGCAGTTACCACATGCTTCTGAATGAGCCGAGACCTGGCGGTTTTGGCGGCGGCAGTGTCGACATATCGTACACGGCACCGAAAGCCAATGAGACAAAGCCGACGATTGAAGCATCGCATGCAACTTATCGAGCGTTCTGATTCGTGAGAGCGCTGCGGGCGCCTGCACGGCCGCCCCTCGGTGGGTTCACTGTGCGCCTGCAAGCGCACCTCGTTGGTTCACTGCGAGCTTGCAAGGGCTCATACCTCCAATCGCTGAAGCCGCTAGCAGCAAACCGGGCGTTACAAACACGTTTTAAACGGCATAAATTTTGGCACAGTGTATTAACCCCACGCTGATTTATTCGGTCATATGCGTGGTTTCCCCCTTGCCACTCATCTCTATTTTTTATTTGATAGTCCTTGCATCCAACCGGCTGAGGTAATTACATGACGAAATCCCTGTCATCGTGTACAGACGAGCGCTCACACTCATTGTTAGACGGCGCGACACTAGACGGCACCACCGCGCGCCTGGTTGATGTGCTGAAGAGAGAAAACATTACGCGCGAGTTGATCAAAGAGCTGAACACGAAGTTTGCAGGATCGTCAGAACGCAAGGCATTTATAGCGGCGTTCAATCAACGGGCCAATTCGGAGCGAGTTCACCATTTCGCATACGAAGGCGCTAACGACAGCATACTGATCTCACCCCAAGCTTGCGGTTGCTAATAATTCGCAACACGCCGAGGGATTAGCCTTCCCGAAATTCGTCGACGAAAAGACCGGCATGGGTGCCACGCGCACGCATTGAAAGATTTCAAGCTCGCATACCCCCGCCACATCCTGAAATGTGGCCGGACAAAGTTATGCGATTTTCGAAATGAATGGGTAGACTAGTCCTGATAGCGAGGAGGGTCAGGTTGTGACAAAAAAGGTAGACGCGGATGCACCGCCGGCATTGATTCTTGAATTCCGCACAGCAAGCGGCGAAGTTTGGGGAACGCTCACGGCTGAGGGGCGCGAATTCAAAACCGGCTCGACGGGTTATTACGCCAACGGCAAAATTAAAAATCCGAAGAACGGTTATCCTTATCAGATCGGCACGAACATCATTTTGATCGGCAGCAAAGAGTAGGACTCGCTGCTTCGACACTTACGCGCACACTGCAGCAACGTAAAAGCTGCGGTGTGTTTTGACACATATCAACCGCGCGAGGCATTGAGCCGCTCTTTGAAGGTAGCGTACGTTTCCTTGAGCGTAACGGATTCTTCGGGACGCCCAAAAGAAACATACAAAGTGTCCGGGGCGTTGCCGGCGGGAGCAAAAAAGTGAATCGCATCAACATTGATTGTGATGGGTTTGCCATCGTGGTGAGTACATTCGATCAGTCGCATGGTCGTTCTCCAAACTAAACGACACTATCTTACCGGGTTCCGACACTCATCAACAAACGCCTACTGAGTGCATACAGGAAGAGCGCCGGAGCAACTACCGAAGGGCACTAAGTCAGCGCAACGCATCGCGGCGAGCCGTGCCCGGAGCGACGGCTGAAAAAATTCCTATCTGCGGTCGGGGCGGCAAGCGCGCAGCAGCCCTGCAGTTTCGCTCCAGAAGCACAGACTCGCTGTCCAGACACCACGATCAGCGCGCCGAGATATATGATCGAATACCGCCAAGATACGCATGAATTCTATATAGCCATCGCAACAAAGGCTATGAGGATTTACTTCACAACTGTATAATTCACATATGAACGATCGTCAATTAACCCAGATTAAGCTCGAAAGTGAGCCAATGCTAGTTCGGATCGTCCGCGCCGCACAGCTGGTGGACAACCGAATGGACGCAGCCCTTGCGGCAGTTGACCTGTCGCGCGCCAAGCTCGGCGTGCTGCACAACCTTGTTGAAGCGGGCGAGCCCATCACCCAGACTCAGTTGGCGAATATGGCATGCTGCGTCAAATCGAACATCACCAACCTTATAGATCGTATGCAGGGCGAGGGATTGGTCGAAAGATTGCAAGACGGGCGCGATCGCCGTTCGGTGCATCTGCTCGTCACCAAGGAAGGTAAACGTCTCTACAACCAGGGGATGCGCATCATCTCCAAAGAAGAGACCAAAATGTTGAAAAATCTCGATTCAGGCGAGCGCGACATGCTCGCAAATTTTCTATCCAGACTCGAATAGCAGGCGACAATGATGAAAGGTTTCCCCAGATTTACGATCCTTATATCAGCGACGATCGCGGTTGTCCCGATCTTGACCGGCTGCTCGAGCGTCTCGTCAAAGTCCGCAGATGGCGGCGGTCCGCCGGCGATGTCGGTCAAAGTTCAGCCGGCGCAGTTGACCACGATCACCGAATCGACGACGTTTAGCGCCACGGTCAAGTCCCGCCAATCGGTCATGCTTTCTCCACAGGTGGAAGGCACGGTGCGAAAGATCTTCGTCACAGCGGGAGATGAAGTTAAGGTCGGAACCCCAATCATGGAGATAAGTCCCGAGAAGGAGAGAGCATCTGTCGAAAGCTTTAAAGACGGGATCGACTCCGCCAGCAAGGATTTAGCCAGCGCCAGGGAGGGGCTGAAGTCGCTGCAGTCTCAGCGCGTCGGCAAAGTCTCCAATGTAGAACTGGCGCTCAGTTTTCGCGATCGCTACAAATCACTAGCGGAAAGCGGAGCCGTATCGAAGATGGACTCGGAGCAGCGCAACAACGCATATGACGCAGCCAAAGCCGATCTTGAAGCCCTTGATGCGCAGATCAAAGCGCAGCAAGAGTCGATCAATAAGTACGACCGTCAAGTTGAACAAGCTCGCGCCCTGCTCAAACAAGAGCAAGCGACCCTGGGGTATTACATCATCAAAGCGCCTTTCGCCGGTGTCGTAGGCGACGTGCCGGTCAAAGTGGGCACCTTCGTCAACACGCAAACGCAGCTCACCAGCGTGACGCAGAACAAGCCGCTTGAAGTTTATGTCGAAGTTCCTGTGGAGAAAGTGCACGACGTGCGCCTACATGCGCCTATTGAGTTGATGGACAGCGACAATAACGTGCTGGGTGTCAGTCACGTGATGTTTATCGCGCCCAACGTGAGCATAGACAGCCAGACGGTTCTGGTGAAAGCGCAGTACGACAATGCCGACGGGGAGCTCAAAGCTGATGAAACAGTGCGCGCCAAAGTCATCTGGAACAAGCGCCCGGGCATTCTCATTCCCACTGAAGCGGTGAGCCACCAGAGCGGCGAAGACTTTCTCTTTCTCGCCGACAACACAGGCTCTAAGCAAACGGCGCACCAGATCAACGTAACACTTGGTGACATCGAAGGTTCTGCTTATCAAGTCCTGCAGGGGGTAAAGCCGGGCGATCCGGTCATCGTCTCCGGCATTCAAAATCTTGCCGACAAGTTTCCAATCACGGTCTCTCAGTAAGAGAGCCAGGGGGAGTCCCGTGCTAGCAGATTTCTTCATTCGCCGCCCAATCTTCGCCACGGTCTGCTCGCTCGTGATCGTGCTGGCGGGAGCGATCAGCATACCGAATTTGCCGATCTCGGAGTATCCCAACATTACGCCGCCGCAGGTGACGGTATCATCCAACTACATCGGCGCCAACGCTCAGGCGGTAGAGTCCAGCGTCACCACTCCGTTAGAACAACAGATCAACGGCGTGCAGGGCATGAAATACATGTCCTCCACCAGCGGCAATGACGGCACCAGCACGATCAACGTCACGTTCGATCTGGAGCGCGATATCGACAACGCTGCGGTAGAAGTGCAAAACCGTGTAGCGACTGCGCAGGGTCGTTTGCCAGCCGAGGTGAAAGCAACTGGTATCACAGTCTCCAAAGGCTCAGGCGGCTTTCTCATGGGGATTGGTCTGGGAAGCGAGCACGGCGAATATACAAACCTATTTCTCAGCAACTACGCCGATCGCTACATCAAAGATAGTATCAAGCGCGTCAAAGGGGTCGGCGACGTCACCATATTCGGTGAGCGCAAATATGCCATGCGGCTTTGGTTGGATCCAAACAAATTGGCGCACAGAAAGCTCACGCCGATGGACGTGACTGCGGCTCTGGCAGCGCAAAACGTGCAGGTCGCATCTGGCCAGGTCGGTCAGCAGCCGGCGCCGGCAGGTCTTGCATATCAGATGAGCGTGCGGGCAGAAGGGCGACTGAAAGATCCGCATCAGTTCGATGAGATCGTAGTCAAAAATGAGCCGGACGGTTCGCTGATCAAGATCAAAGATGTCGGGCACGCTGAGTTAGGCGCCGAAGATTACGGAACCAATTTGCGCTTTAACGGTCATGAGGCGGTTGGTCTCGGCATCACATCCTTGCCGAACGCCAATGCGATCGACGTCGCCAAAGGCATCAGAAAAGAGTTGGAAGAGCTCTCACAATACTTCCCGCCGGGCATGCGCTATCTGGTAGCGTTCGACGCGACGCAGTCAGTCGATCAATCGATCAAAGAAGTAACCTATACACTCGGGCAAGCCATCTGTTTGGTGGTGTTGGTTATTTTCCTGTTCTTACAGAACACGCGCAGTACAATCATTCCCGCCATCACCATTCCCGTCTCGCTAATTGGAACGTTCGCGTTCATGTCAGCTCTAGGTTTTTCAATCAACACTCTGACCTTGTTCGGGATCACGCTCGCCACCGGTCTCGTCGTAGATGACGCCATCGTGGTGGTGGAGAACATATACAGAACGATGCGTGAAAAACGCTTGAGCGCTCGACTGGCCGCTTCTGTGGCAATGGGCGAGGTGACTGGCGCCGTTATCGCCACATCACTGGTTTTGGCTGCGGTATTCATTCCGGTTGCATTCTTTCCGGGCACAACCGGCCAGTTGTACAAACAGTTTGCCTTGACGATCAGCTTCTCGGTGGGCATTTCAGCGTTCAACGCATTGACCCTCACACCAGCGCTCAGCGCACTCTGGCTGAATAAGGTCAAACCGGAATCAAAACGCGGCTTTTTCGGCCCGGTCAACCGCTTCCTCGATTGGTTGAAGTCGAGCTACGGACGGTCGCTTTCGACCTCATTGCGGATGAAACCCTTGATCGTGGCGCTCTTCCTTGCAGGCCTGGCGACAACATACTGGCTCTTCCAAACAATTCCGAACGCCTTCATTCCCAACGAAGATCAGGGCTACTTCTTTATCATCATTCAAGGTCCTGACGGCGTTTCACTGGACTACACCAATAAGATCGTGCACCAGGTCGAGACCAGCCTGGAGAAATACTCACCCATCATCGGCACATTCGCAGTATCCGGATTCGGCTTCTCCGGCAACTCCCCGAATAACGGCTTTGTCGCGGCTACGCTGAAGCCCTGGGGACAACGTCCGGGGGCGGCAAATACACTCGACTCTATCATCGATAAAGTGCGCGGCGATCTTGCTAGTATCACAGGCGCCACCGTGGTGGCATTCAACCCGCCTGCCATTCAAGGTCTGGGAGCATTCGGCGGCTTCTTCTACGAGTTGCAAGACAGAAGAGGAACCGACATCAATACTCTCTCGGACGTGGCGAATAAGGTAATCGCAGCAGCTAACTCGAAGCCGTCGCTTAAAGCTGTCTACACGCCGTTCAAGGCCAATGCACCGCAATTGCTCGTGCAGGTAGATCGCGACAAAGCAGAACGATTGAACGTTGCCATTAACGATGTTTTCTCGACGTTGCAGATTCTTCTCGGATCATCATATGTCAACGACTTCGACATGGATAACCGCATTTACCGTGTCTACGTTCAGGCAGATAAGCAGTTTCGCGCCAATCCGACGGACATCGATCAGTATTATGTGCGCTCGAGCACGAATACGATGGTGCCGCTGAGCAATCTTGTCAAAGTGCAGCGACTAGTCGGGCCGCCGATCATCTCGCACTACAACTTGTTTAGATCGGTTGAAATCAACGGTTCGCAAGCGCCAGGATTCAGCTCCGGACAAGCGATGCAGACAATGAAACAGATCTCGCAGCAAGTCTTGCCGCGCGGGTTTGCCTATGAGTGGTCCGGCATCTCGCGTGAGTCGCTTGAATCCGAGGGCAAGGCCGGACTGATCTTCGCACTCGGTATCATCTTCGTTTTTCTGGTGCTGGCCGCCCAATACGAAAGTTTCACCGACCCTCTGATCATTTTATTGTCGGTGCCGATCGCCATTCTCGGCGCTCTGGCAGCCCAATCAGCGCGTGGTTTGGAAAACGACGTGTTCTGCCAGATCGGATTGGTGATGTTAATCGGATTGGCAAGTAAAAACGCAATCTTGATTGTTGAGTTCGCCAACCAGCTCAAGCGCAAAGGTTTGACCGCCGAAGAAGCAGTTGTAGAATCAGCCAAGATTCGTTTGCGTCCGATTTTGATGACGTCTATCGCATTCATTCTCGGAATTTTGCCGTTGATCCTTGCCGAAGGCGCAGGCGCCAACAGCCGGCGCTCGCTGGGTACCGCGGTATTCGGTGGTATGGTTGTGTCGACTATCTTGAACCTATATATCGTGCCGACGCTCTATGTCCTGATAAAACGGTTAAATCGCGACAAAGCCTCGCCTTCGGAGCCTGAGATCCCGGCCCAGGTGCGTGATGCAGACCTGGAATATCTGCACGATCAGGCTCTGCGCTCAGCCACAACGCCGATTCAAGAAGACCGTTTGCCGAGCGCCGAATAGGTAGAGCTGAGCGGGTGATAAGGACCGGCCCCCCGGTTTTCCGCAAGCGCTTTGGAACCAAACCCCGGCAGCCCCCGTCAGGCTGAGCTGTAAACACGACATGACACAACTACCGTGGAATCACTATGCTTCAATTTTTCCAGGCGTTATGCTTAGACATAATGCATTCATTCGAGGAAAAGCCAGAGAATGAACAGGATTACTACACGTCTGTGATGAAGAGATTGGAGTCACAGCAGACTTCGCATCTTTTCTCCAATTCATATATCGCGCCGGCGTTTCGCAAGAATTGCGTCTGCGACGCTGACGGCGTCGACTATTGGCGCGATCATACCGCGGCTATAACTTACGATTGCTGCTCTCTGCATCGGTCGCTAAAACAGACACAACTCGAAGCGGAGGCGCTCAGCGAGCGGTCTCTGTCCTTAACGCGAGTGCGTACGCATATGCAATATCAGCAGCGCACACAAGAGCAGATTCGCAGCAAAGCTGTACTGCCAATCAGCGAAAAGCGTCCCAACGGCAATCATCCCCGTCAATTCATGACTGGAGATGCGGCGTCATTATGCTTTCAGTTAGCTCTAATTGAAGAGAGATTGAAACGGATGAAGTTGCGCAAAGAGTTGCAAGCGCTCGAAGAGGCTCATCCCAGATCTGTTGCGCCGCTGCGCACAACCCCGCCGAGCTACGGACCGATCGACATCTGGTACGAGTTGGCGGAAGACACGCACACGCCTCCGATCATGCTCACATGGTTGACACAACACCGCAATCCGTACATTGCTACTCGAGCGAATAAGACGCTCAGTCATTTGAAAGAGTCGGCGTAAAGCGCACCGTGAGCGGCGGGCGCCCAACTCGTCAATCGTCAAACCTGCCAATCATCAAACAAAGCTTCTACCGTTCACTAGGTGCCAGGCAGGCGCCTGAGGCAGGCGCGAGCCTGGCGCTCCACGATTGCAGGCGTTCCTGCGCTCCGGGAGCGCCTCTGTCAACGGTTTATAAACTGTGCCGTCCGCGTGCGGATACGACGCGCAAATCGGGTATCACTATATCGAAGACGGTTGGAGATTGTTATGCCTCTGGTATTCATTCACGGTGTCAATGTGCGCAGCGACGACAGGTATTTGCGTGAGACCAAACAGCGCAACGAGAATTTTTCCAAGATTCTCTTTCCGTTGTTGGGGCGAAAGATTGAAGCCGAACACGTTCTCAACCCGTTCTGGGGCGATCTGGCGACCAACTCTGGCAGCCCGTTTATACCGCCAGATCCGCAGTGGATGATCAGCAAATTGACGCAGCGGCTCACATCAGGCGATGGTTCGCTTCTGCGCATGGCGCGCCGCAGACCGATGAAAGAAGTTGTCGACGTGATGCTGGCGGCGCACATGGAGAGCGACGAAGATCAACAGTATGAGGACGTTTCACGTCTTGGATTCTCCTTGATCAAGTTCAGCAATCAGTTCGACTCGATGGAAGCGCAAAATGAATGGTTGGGAAATATCGATAGCGATGCGGAGTTTATCTCGTTTCTCGAAAAGGAGCTGCAGCGGCACGATCAGAAGCTGGGTTTCAAAGGTCGCAACTTGCAGCATCTAAACAAATCAGTCGATTGGTTGAAACAACGATACAAATTACGCAGAGAGCAAACGAAAAGCAGATTGCAGAATGCGCGACAAAAGCTGCGCGACGATGTCAGTCGTGTGCGCCAACGCACTCGCGCCCACGTGAAAGCAGTTGCCGCAGTGGGGCGCACCGCGGCAAGCGAAGTCACTGCCACTGCATTGACTCAGCCGATGCGCAGGCTGTTTCACGAGCGCATGTTTTTCTTCATCGGCGACGCTTTTTCCTACTTCGGACAACGCGGCACGCCGGCCAAACCTGGACCAGTGATTCAACGCATGTCCGAAGCGATAGAACAGGCGCGAGCGCGAATCACGCCTGAAGACCCGGAGCTTGTCGTAGTCGCTCACAGCATGGGCGGTAATATCATCTGCGATATCACATCTTATTTCGAAGGTGATCGACCAATCGATCTCGTCATCACAGTCGGCTCCCAATTTCCGCTGTTCGCAGACCTGCAGATGTTTCCCGGATTGGGCACAGAGAAGCCTTTTAAGAAGCCAACGTGCGTCAAGCGTTGGATCAACATCTACGACATGAACGACATATTCGCATTCGCGGCCCAGCCGTTGTTTGACGGCATCGACGACTACCATTACGCCAGTGGGCGAGTAGGAACCACTACGCATGCCGATTGCTTCAAATTCATTTCGCTTTACGAGCTGATGGCGCAAGCGATCGCCAACGAGCGCGCCGGCAAATAACTTATTGCGGCGCCAAACTCTTCAAGGTCTCACAAACCTCATCCATGGTCTGGATGCGATTGTGTCGTTCTTTTTTCAGCATGGAATCGATCAACTTTTCCAGCTCGGGAGGGAATGCGACGCCGTGCAACGCTCTATTGATCGGTATCGGCACTTTGTTGATGTGCTGATGAAACGTCTCCATAGCGTCTTTCCCGTAGAACACAGGGCGACCGATCAGCGCCTCATACATCACGCAGCCGAGCGAATAGATGTCGCTCGCTTGATCGAGAGGCTCTGCCAGACACTGTTCTGGTGACATGTACGGAGGCGTTCCTTCGACGACTCGCGTTCCACCAGTCTGCTCGGGTGGTGTGTCGGAGACCTCTTGAGGCTGGACGAACTTCGCCAGACCGAAGTCGGCTAGCTTAGGAATCAAGCCCGATTCGAACTGTTTGATCAAGATGTTTGTCGGCTTTAAATCGCAGTGAATGACATTAAGCGCGTGCGCCGAACGCAACGCATCGCAAATCGGAATAAAAATCTCGAAAAACTGACTTGGCTCTATGCGCGGCTGTGACTGCAGCATCTCGCGCACCGTAACTGCCTTCGCGTACTCCATGACGAGGTAAGGAAAACCACTGGAAGCAACGCCAAAGTCGTACACGCGGATAATATTCGGATGTTCCAAACAGGCTACCGCCATGGCTTCCTGGCGAAAGGAAGTGAGCACCGCCGGATCTTTCAACAACGGGCTGTGCAAAACTTTGATGGCAACTTCGCGCTCCATATAGACGTGCTGCGCACGATAAACGAGTCCAGCGCCGCCTTTTCCAGCGATATCTTCAATCAGGTATTTGTCTTCGAACAGATCGCCAATCGCCGGCTGTCCATCGCTCGAATGGCTGCCAGGCTCAAACTCAGGCTCAGGCATGGCGGAGAAGTGCTTGAAAATGCCTTTGATAACGGACGTGATGGCATCTTCGGTGGCGCCCAATCGGGAAGCCAGCTTCGATATCGTGACGCCGTCGCGCAAAGACGAGAGTACGAGGCTTTCCGCTTTCGACAGCGCAACAGCGGACTCTACACTGGCGAGCGCGACAGTGTCGGCCACCTCGGAATCAATCCACCACACTCCTTGATGAACTGACTTGAGTGCAGATGTTATCTCTTCCAGTGAACGATTTTTGGAGAGAAACCCCTCAGCGCCAGCCTTCAGAGCCGAGAAAACGATAGAAGGGCTCGTATGAGAGGTAAACATAAGAATGCGCGTTTTAGGGAGCATCTTCTTGATGGCGCGAGCAGCCTCGATACCGTCCATGTGCGGCAGCTCGACATCCATCAACACCACATTTGGGGCAGTGCGAAGTGCCTCGGAAACGCCGTCTGCGCCTGACTGCGCCGTCGCCACCACCGCAAAAGCAGGAATATCCGCAAGCGACATCTTGATGCCGGCGAGTGTGAGGGGTTGATCCTCGACAATCAGAATCGAGATCGGCGCTTTCGCCGGACCGGCGAGCGGCGTACGCAACGTCTGGCAATTCTGCGCCGACGGCGGTTGAATGGCATCGTTCATAGTGGTAAGCCTTACTCCTGTTATACCTCTCGGAATGGACGGGCATGAGGCATTTTAGTTCCATGCCTCCAGTCCTATACCCAGAACGGCTTTATAGCGCTGAGCTAACCGACTCAATGAGCGAGTGCCGCACAACCAGCGCTCTTTACTGGCGAGGCTCGGCTATCTGTGCGTGGAATCAAAGCGGTTGAGCCCGTCTTCGAGATCTTTATGAAAGTCGCGTCCGCTGTCAGAGAATGCATAAATCTTCAGTCCACGTTTCTGGAAAGCCGCCGCTGCCGGGCCTAAAATATTGCAACCGTGAGCCCAGACTTCCCTGAGACTTGGCAGTTGCGTCAGGCGCATAAGACCCTCAGAACCAATATTGGGGTTGTCGTTGATCTCAAGCAATCTCAGCTCTTTCAGTGGAATGAGATAACTGCTCAGATTGCTATCCAAACCGAGCTTGCGCAGGCGCAGACTGCGCAGGTACGGCAGATACTTAAGCGCCACCAAATCTGGTTCATGGATATCGGTGTAACTAATATCCAGTTCACGCAGGTTTTTGCACGCACGCAACGATTTCAAAGTCGCTCCGGATATACGGGTGCCTCGAAGATCCAGGGTGGTCAGATTTGTAAAAGTTTCTGCAACGGCAACGCCCCCCTTGTCACCAAGATTAGCATTGCCCAAGCCAAGCTTGTGCAATCCAGTTGCCAGCGGTTTGAGAGCCTGAACGACACCAGCATCGATACCACAGTCTTCGAGAACAAGCTTGTCTAAGGTTTGCATCGTTGCGATTTTCGCTGCGCCTGTGTCATCCAGACGAGGACAGCCAATCAAGGTCAATTCGTCCAGCGGAAGCCTGATAATGTAATCCAGTTGTTTATCACTCAAGTCAGGGCGGTGCCCCCAACCTTGAATGGTTAGTCGGGTCAGTTGGGCCTTGTTTTGCAGGAGCTTCAAATCATTATCCGATATCGGCAAATCGTTCAAAACAATTCCCTCACCCAACTCGTTGTTAATCCTTTCGGCGGCAAGACTGGTGACGCCCAACAGCTCTGCCGGCACTGGTCGTCTGTCGGGTGACGCACTCTCCACTTTGCTGTTTGGCACCACGGGCGGTTCACTAATCAGCGAAGTCAAAATGCTCGCGATACAACCGACGATGACCAAACCTAGCGCCGTGCCAATCAGTATCTTGATTCCCTTCTCGCGTCGCATTACTCCGACGCCGCGTGTGCGCCAAAGGGTCAACGCTTCTTCGAACGCCTTCATTGACTTGAATCGTTTCGTCGCATCTCGCTCGAGCGCGGTGGCGACAATCCCTGCGAGCGCTCCGGGAATAGGTTTGCCTTTACCGGTTTTCCGCAAGAACGGAGGACTGTCTTGCATCTTTTGCACCATTATTTCCAGTGCGCTATCGCCCGTGAATGGCTGTGTTCCGGCAATCGCTTCGAAAAGAACACACCCGAGCGAATAGACATCGGTGCGTTCGTCGGCCCGTTTTCCCTGAGCCTGCTCGGGGCTCATGTAGAGCGGGCTGCCAAAAATTTCGCCGGTCTTCGTCAGATGAAAGTCAGCGTTATCTTCGGAGGTGAGTTTTGCCATGCCGAAGTCCAACACAAAAACTCGCGGCACTCCGCGCACTCGCTCGTCGCTGATGATAATGTTCTCCGGCTTCAAATCCCGATGCAAAACCAATTGTTCATGCGCATAACTGATTGCTTTTGCAACTTGAATGGCAATGTCGATAGCGGCTGTAGGTTCAAGCGAACCTTGGCTGTGTATCAGCGCTGACAGCGGCTGTCCCTCGATGAAATCCATCACCATGTAGGGCTGATTCTGCTCGGTCATACCAAAATCGACGACCGAGACTAGATTGGGATGTTGCAACTGACTGAGCGCCCGCGCCTCTTTGTGAAACCGCGCAATCTGATCGGGCGACAGTTTGGATGTGTGCAGTGTTTTGATGGCGTAGTATTTGTTCAAAAATCTCTGGCGTGCTTTGAACACCACGCCGATGCCGCCACGCCCAATCTCGCCCAGAATTTCGTACTTCTCAGCAATAGCGTCGCCCATCTCCGGAGCGGCAAGAAGCACTGTCCCATCGTTCGGACAGTTGGAGAAATTGATGGAAACCTCGGCACCGCAAGACGGACACACTCGCGTCAGTGGCGGATGATTATCCTGCCGCGTCGTGCGAAATAAATGCTCGTTATCAGTCCGATCCATGGGCTCCTACATAGATTTTTCCCCGAAAGGACCACTACTACGCGAAGTTAGCTACTTTAGATTGCCGCACAGCGGTGACACAAGCGCGCTAACTCCAACGAAACCTCCGAGCCTGCGCAATAATCCCGACGGTTCCGCATCTGGAAACCGTTGTGGATCGTAGAATCTCGGACGGGCGCCCAAATTTTTACGCCTTCTTGACGCCTAACTGCGATTAGATGGGATAGCCAATCGATACCGAAAACGTGCAGCCCATTTACGGTTGGCAGAGGCAGGAGGGAGCAATCATGCTCAAATCAGATGAACCGATAAAAGAACCGTCCGACGGCTTCTTCAACGTGGTTAAACAAACGCATACACGCTTGCTCACGATTACACGCACTAAGTTGCAGGCGCTGTGCAGTCCCGACAAAGATACGTCGGATCTTTCCCGTTTGAAGTGGCTGAGCGACCGACCGCGATTCAACTACGACACAGGTGAGCATCTGAAACAAAAACTGATGCCCAGAAAGCGTTCGGCAGTTGTTCGATGCACCGAAGAGACGGGGCGTTCATACTGGAAGACGGGAAAGCGAGAACACATAGACCAAGGCGAGATCGTCTACTTTTCCCAGATGAAACCGCCGCAAGATGAATGGGAGGATGTGCCTGAGGTGTAGTCTACTTGGGTCCGGTGATTTGCTTGTTCTCTTTGACCAGGCATGAACGCCCGACCCAACCCTCTCTATCACCCTTATTGGCGGCACCCTTGACGCGAATCTTGACTGATTCTTTGCCCGTATCCTCAAGCACGATCACGGCGCTGTCATTGGCGATGCTGAATACATCGCCTTGCAGCTCCAATTTGGTCAGGTGCAGCTCATCGTGGACTTTGACGACATCGATGAGCTCGGGCTCGTTGCGAAAAACATAAATCGGCTTGCCATGCACGTCATAGACTTTGTGCTGTTGGATCACTTTTACCTTTTGCCCCTTCGGTTTTAACATCAAAAAGATGCCGTAACAGATGGCACCGACCACAACCGCGGTCGCCAGCATTACCAACCCGATGCTCGCCGTATAGACGAGCAACGACAAAAGCCCGAACAGGTAGTACAGCAGCCACGCTATTATGATGGCGAGAATTATAAAACCGATCGCTCGAAAAAGACTCACGTCGCGCACCCCATATTAGCTCAAACAGTAGCTGCGTGGGCTATCAGCCTCGATCATACAACAGATAGCTACCAACCGTGACATGTTTGGTATGCCACACCTGAGCGGGATTTCAGAGAACAATCTTGGTTATGGGCTAGACTCTTGTCAATGAAACTTTCGCTTCAGCAAGAGCCATGAGTCCTTCGGCAGCAGCAGCAATAACGAAGAAAACGGGCGCCCAATCTGGGGTGAAACCCCCTAAGGGAAGCGCGTCGCCTGGGGTTCCGAAAATATGGGAGCGCTGGCTCTACTTCTCTCTGTACGCGACCCTCGTTCTTTGCCGCATTCCCAAAATCATCACTTGTGGCAGATTTTGGGCAGAAGAAGGCAAAGTGTTCTTCTCCACGGCATGCCATCATGAGTGGTATCAATCATTAATCTTGCCCTACGGTGGATATCTCAATTTGCCGGCGAATCTCGGCGCAGATATCGCCTGCCATCTCACTCCGCTTCAATTTGCACCGTACGCCACCATCGCCATCGCTTTCCTATTTCAAGCACTGCCGGCGGTGCTAATCGCCACGAGCAAAGATCACTGGCTAAACAATAGATTGATCATGGCGGCGGCAATGATCGCCTTTACCACCGCACCGATGACTGACGAGGTCTGGCTTAACACCTTACAGAGCCAGGTGTTTTTGACCCTCTCATGCGGTTTGATTCTGGCGATGAGCACCTCCGATAAATCAGTCGAGTGGTTGCGTCGAGCAGCCCTGCTTGTCGCTCCGTTATCCGGATGCACCAGCGTGATGTTGGTTCCGTTCTTCGTGATGCGGGCATTTGCCGAACGTTCGAAGCAGAGAGTTATTCAAGCCGGTTGTATTCTCGCTGGTTCAATCTTGCAAGTAATGTTTTTCGTTCTCCCGTACTTGCGCTCAGAACCCAGCAGATTCGCCGGAATTGATCCCTGGCTTCTGTTGACCGTCTTTTTCAACAAAAACATTCTGCTTCCGTTAGCAGCAAACGACGGCGCTGTTTATTCCGAAATTTTGCGCCGGAGTTTCCTGGCGCACGCACCGGATATAGTACCGCTGATCGCATCGACTTTATACTTAATCACGCTCTGCGTTATGGCATCGCGGTGCAAAGCGCCTGTTGCGTGGCTCGTCTTGCCCGGTGCAGCGTTGGCACTGATGTCGTACACATGTTCGTTGAACCCGAAAACTGATCTCTTGTACCTGTTTGACGGTATTCGCTATGCATACGCCGGGCAAATGTTGATAACGGTGGCGTACCTGGCACTTGTAAAATTAGGTTCGCTACGCACCAAGCTGATTTGCGCCGTCTTGAGCGGTTGGCTTCTTTTCGTGGGGATCTGTCATTACCGTCACGCTGATCCGGCCTTCAAATATGGTCCGAGCTGGCCGGCGCAAATCGAAGCATGGCGCAAGGACCATAGCAAGATTGTCGGTGGCTGGCCGGCCAACTGGTCATTTAACCTGGATCCCTCACGGGTGCACTGATTCTAGTGCGACGAAGTAAAGGGATTTGATGCCTGCAGGCGTGGAATAGTCATATTGACCCCACGTGCCGAGGCAGCAATGAAGAAGCAAGTTCTTGTGACCGCAGTTGGCGAAGACCGCCCGGGAATCGTCGCCAAGCTCACCGAAGTTTTAGTTAAACACGGCGCCAACCTGGAAGAGAGCCGCATGAGCGTATTGGGCGGCGAATTCGCTGCCATCAGCCTCGTCACTGTGCCCGAAGAGAAAATGGCGTCGCTAGAAAAAGATCTTGCCGAGCTTAAGAGCCACACGATCTCAGTCACGACCAAACACACCAAGGCGCTCGACCCCAAACGTTTCTCCGAGCATACTTGTTTGCAAATCGATCTCAGCGGCGCCGACCATGAGGGCATCGTGCATAAAGTATCAGCGTTTTTGCGCGATCGCGACATCAACATCCAATCCATGGACACAGACGTGGTGCACGCGCCGGAGACCGGCACGCCTCTCTTCCGCATGAAGGGGCTTATTCAGGTGCCTGCAAAACTAAAGCAGGCTGACTTGCAGAAGAGCCTTGATGAAATCGGCAATTCGGAAAGCGTTGAAATCAGTTTGACAAAAGCCGCTTCTGAACAGGCAAATGCCCTTCTGGGCGCGGGCTCTAACCGTTAGACCATTACCGGCTCAGCTAGAGGGCGAACACTTTTACAAGTGAGCTTTGGCGCGCCTTATCGCGGGCATGATCTGATACAAAGGATATCAGTGAAACCCTGCGGAGCTGAACGAACGTGCAAAACAGAGAAGGCGTGGTCTACATTATCGACGGAGCCGGCGGCTCGGGCTGGACGCCGTTGGTTTTTCGCCGCAGCCTTTCCGGCTTGCCCTACGAAGTGAAGCACTTCCGTTGGGGCACCGGCTACATGCGCATTATCAACGATCTGACCGACCGCGAGAATATCGAGTCGCGCTCCAATGAACTGCGTCAATCGATTGAAGCGCACAAGCGTGAACATCCGCATGAGCGTATCTATGTGATTGCTAAATCAGCCGGAACGATGATCGCGCTGCGAGCTCTATCTGATCTGCCGCAGCATACCGTGGAAAAAGCGATTCTTCTCTCCCCGGCGGTTTCGCCCGGATTCGACCTCTCGAATGCACTGCGAGCGTGCAAACAAGAACTGATCAATTTCTGGTCGCCGAACGATCACTTCTTTTTGAATTTGGGCACGTCACTCTTCGGCACCGCCGATGGTATCAAGGGGAAAGGCGCCGGATTGGTGGGTTTTGACATACCGAAAGAATCCGTCGAAGAGTATGCGAAACTGCGCCAGATCAAGTGGGAGCCGTCGATGATGAAACTGCTCCATATGGGCGATCACGCAGGCAACTCGATGCCTCCATTCGTCGACAAGCACATCGTGCCACTCCTTCATCCCGGCGAATACCGCCAGCAAGCACCGCAGGCAGGGTGAGCAACCCCGTACCGAACACTTCAGGTCAAACTCGATGTCTACGGCATATGATAACTATTTTGCCTTTACTTTCGGGGTGGCTCTACTTACGTTCACTGTCTTGTGTGGCATCTTGATCGCGATCAATGTCCTTACCGCCGGATACCAAAGGTTTTTGAAGCGCCGCAGCGTGACCTTCATTAGCACGGTGGTTGCGGCTTGCTCTGCCGTTGCGGGGCTCGTTTGGGGCTTCTCGTATACGGACACTAATAGGATCTGAGAGGTGAATGCCATGCCGAGTCATACCGAGATGTGTCTCTTCGGACTCGCACTCCTGACCCTCATTGTCCAATGTGTCCTGTCCTCCATTGGATTGGCGGTTTGCTGTGCTATCTTCGCAACCACCAAGCTCATGGTCGGAACCTACGAGAGAGTCTTTAAACGACGCAGCATAACTTTCCTCAGCACGATTCTCGGCGCTAGCTGTGCTATTGCTGGGTTAGTTTGGGGTTTTTCCTATTTCGCGCGGTAATGCGAGTGCTAGCATGAATTTCAGAGGTTGAGCTCGTGCTAGTCATCGATACCCGCATTTACTGCTGCCGATGGCGCAAGTTCTGTGATTGCTGGACTGATTTCAGCTTTTCACGCTTTCGCGCCATGACGGGACTTGCTACACTCGAACATAGAGGTTGATCTCATGTTCGAAGAGCTAGTTCGCGATGTTGGGCTTGCCCTGGCAGACGGAAGTTTCGCAATACTGACCGGGCTGTTCTGGTTGTGTTGCATGGTGCTCTTTGCTTACTGGATGAGCGCTTTCCTCTCAATTGTGTTTAACATTCTCGCCTCTGCTTACGGCAAATTCTTCAAGCAGCGCAGCGCTACTTTTATCGGTGCACTCATTGGAGTATGCTGCACCCTTGCGGGTTTCATCTTTGGGCTCAATTTCATTGTTAAATGAAAGCGCCACGGGCTACCTGTTTACGGGTTTCGTCATTGACGGATCGAACAGGCATAAAGTACAACGGACTTAGGCACCGTCGCCAGGAGTTTGACAAATGCATTACGCTGAACCAATCGCTGCAATCTGGTTCGTAATCGGATTTTTCGTGGTTCTGGTAATTCCGGGCTTCTCACTGATGTTCGTTCCGCCCATAGAGTTCGTCTACAAATGGTGCACCAAAAACAAAATTGGAAGCGCCGGTGTTCTCGGACTGATCATGGCAGTCATCTTCAGCATCACAGGCTTCGTGTGGGGCTTAGGTACTCTCGGAAATTCTTCAACTGCTGAGAGGCAGACGGGCTTTTTCTCGTTCTAGAAGTTCCGGCATGCGCCCTTGCGCTCATCGTAGCCGGCAGACTGTTGCACGGATTACGCCCTAACAGACCGCTCGAGCCAGACCAGCACCACTGAAACTTTACTACGATCATACAAACGCTTAACCCACAAAAGTTGCTAACGGCCTAATAATCGAAACAAAGTCCTTCGCGACGGCGGTGCATGCAAATGCGCGGTTATACTTCGGTCGCTCTATTTGTCATGCTGAGTTCGTTTGCAACGGGACTGCTAGTTCCGTTCATTTGGGTAAGTCCTGCACGGCATGAAGCAATTAAGCCGCCTCCCGTATCTAGACCCACTCCTCTGCCGCCGACTGAACCGCTGCAACCGACGGATTTTTACGAGCCGCACGCCTGGGCGCGAGATAAATACGATCCGCACTTTCAGGCTGACGATGACGAAGGCGTCGTGATGAACGCCGATCTTGGCGCGTTTCAGCGAAAACTCAAAGCAAGCAATCGCCGCATCCGGCGCGGCAGGGGCACGAGCGCCGAATATGCCCACCGTGCTTGGCTCCTGATCACTCTCGACGATCTTCCAGGAGCGATCGCAAGCGCGACGAAAGCGATTCGAAAGAATCCGAAAAATGAAAAAGCGTATGAGGCTCGCGGGTATGCATACGACCGGCTAGGCAACGAAAAACTTGCCGACCGCGACTACGCCCACGCAGATCGATAATTTGTCTTGGCGCTAAGCCCCGCCTTCCGGCGGCGGCTCCGGAAGTGCAACACCGGTGTCGAATTTGAACGGGAGCGGTCGGCGCGGCACACGCGCGGGATCGGGGTTGTCGTGGTTGTCGATGAAACGAGGATCAACTACCTCGAACTTTTTCTTGATGTCTCGATCGTCTTGCGTCCCGAAAACGATGAAGCAAAGACTCATAGTTTCCGCGACAACAGCCCACTCATCAAAGTCAGATCGATTTTCTGAAAATATAGAAACACAGTAGCTATCACGAATTAGTTCGCGGTATTTCACACCGCCCGGAAGCAGTCCTCCAGCAAAGGTCCTAGACCAGTAAATAATTGAACCGGCGATAGATCCTTCGTCCAGCATTTCTTCCTCGGCAAAGCGCAGCCAAGGCAGAAAAGCGTTCGGACTTAAAACAGCAAGCGCCAGATTGTGATCGAACAAGTCGCTATTGATCTCGTATTGCGAAGTTCCAGGCCAACGGTTGCGAAGTTTCTTCGCCAACTCCGCTTTAGTAGACGGCGGTCCGCTACTGCCGAGCGCATCACTCAGCCGATTAGCTTCGGCAGTGTCCACACACTCCCAAATTGGCATTAAGTGCGCAATGGTTCGTCGAACTACGCCGGGGTCCATCGAACCAGAACAAAAATATTTTTCTGAATTTGCAGTCATATAATAACCATCAAATCACACATCACCCCGAAGCGAAAGATTCGATAACAGGCGCGCAATTGGTTGCTTTCCGGAAAAACAGCTTCAAAAATCGCAATTAAGGCTTTCAACGACATTCATTCAGTACACCGATTCTGAAAACCAACGATTCACATTGGAATTTCGTGAAATCGGAGAAACTGTCGTATTCGGTGATACTCTGACAAGCAGCTTGCACGAACGATCTCGAGTTCCGTGCATATAAAGAAGAAGAAGAACTAGAAAGAGATCATGGAAGAAGCACGACGCGACAAACCGCCTTGCAAACCTAAAAATCAGGACCGGCGCGAGCGCGAGTACCTCACGTTAGAGGAAGTCACTAAGCTGATCGACTGCGCCGGACAAACCGGTCGCCACGGCGCGAGGGATGCGATTTTGATCCAGATGGCTTTCGAGCATGGTCTAAGAACGAGCGAAATAGCCGGGCTACAGTGGTCTGATATCGATCTGGACAATGGAACTCTCACTCTCAAACGCGCTCAACAAAGCAGCTGTTTTACTCATGAGTTGCCGGCGGAGGAAAAAATAGCACTGTTAAAGCTACGCAATGAAACCCCGGCGCGCTACCCGTTTGTATTTCGCTCAGAACGAAAAGGACAACTGAAGCCGCGCGTTATTCATGCCATCATCGCCCGGGCTGGTGTGCTCGCCGGCATCGAGTTCCCGATACATCCGCAAATGCTTCGCAATTCAAAAGGGCACCAGATGGCTGCCGGGGGAGCAGACACAAAGACTATCAACCAATACATCGGCAGTCTTAGAAAGCTGGACAGAAAGTCCCCGCATTGAATCAGGACCTCGTTTACCGATGCGAATCCCGTTGAACAGCCAACAAGCACGGATTCAGACAGTCCACTGCACGCTCCTTCCAAATCATTGATTCGGTAGAGTCCCAAGCACTAGCTTCAGATCATTCAACACACTCGCTAGAGCGGCCTTTTGGGCACCGCGGAATCTACATATTTGGCGCATTTGTGCAATGAAAATGTTGCGATATTAAGCGGATTTACGGAAACACGATTGGAAAACGATTCCTTCATCGATGGCTTACAATACAGACCCTGAGCCGAAAGTTAGCCACTCGTCAAGAGAGGGCGTAAATTGCAAAATCAAGCGCAGAGCAGGCAGCAGGCGGATTTCACGAATCCTCCACAATCAAGGCGTAGCTTAGAACTGTCTGCTGCACCCGGTGTGGCATCCGCTTTTGTCGAGAAATAATTTTGACCAAGGTATTGAACAACATCATCGAGTTGTTTTACCGGCGCCGTTGGATGTGCTTTCTATTGATCGGTCTAATTTTGGCCGGCGGCGTTTGGGCGCACTACACGCTGGAAACCGAGGCTTATCCGGAATTCAGCAACCCGACGGTGAGAATTATTACTCTGGCACCCGGTAAGGGAGCCGAGGAAGTCGAACGTTTAATCACGGTCCCGCTGGAAAAGGAGTTGAACGCCATCCCGGGCGAAAGCTGGATGCGGTCAATCTCCATCTTAGGGCTCTCGGTCATTAGTATCGTTTTTGACGATAACACCGTGCAGATGCAGAACCGCCAGCAAGTGCTCGAGCGTATCGCCCAAGCCGATCTGCCGGACGGCGTGCAGCCTGGACTCGATCCGGATTCAGGCGGCATCGGTGAAATATATAGATACACTCTCGAATCAAAATACTACTCGCCTATGAGTCGGCGCGCCATCGAAGATTGGCAGCTAGAGCGGGCTTTCAAGCAGATTCCTGGGGTAATCGATGTCTCGAGTTTTGGCGGACCGACTAAAAACTATCAAGTCAACATCGATCCGAAAAAACTGGTCTCTTACGGTGTCACGGTCTCGCAGGTATTTCAGGCGATTCAAAACTCCAACAGCACCACCGGCGGCAACTACATCGAAAATAACGGTCGCGCCTATGTCGTGCGCGGACTCGGTCTATTGCGCGGCACCAAAGACATCGAGGATGTGGTTGTTTCCAGCACACAAGACGGGACGCCCATAAGAATCAAAGACATCGCCGAAGTGGACATCGGTCCCGGATTGCGGCTCGGTCAGCTCGGAAAGAACGAAGATGACGACGCGCTCGAAGGGATCGTGCTGATGAAGCGTGGCGAAAACGCGTCGGTCGTCGTCAATCGTCTTTATGAAAAACTCCCTGAGATCAAAGCAGCGCTGCCTGCAGGCGTGCATCTCGAAAAGCTGTATGACCGTCAGGAGCTTGTCGATCACACACTCGAAACTGTCTTCCATAACGTTTTCGAAGGCGTCATCCTGGTTGTTGTGGTCTTGATCGTGTTCCTGTTCGATATCACCAGCGGCTTGATCGCATCCGTAGCGATTCCACTGTCACTCTGTCTCGCTTTGGCGTTGCTGCGGTTGTTTCACATTCCTGCCAACCTCCTCAGTTTGGGCGCCATCGACTTCGGCATCATCGTAGATGGCGCGGTCGTCATGGTGGAAAACGTCTTTGCGCGCCTCTGCGAGCAAACCACCGAGCTTTCGGTGGAAGAGAAGAAAGAGTTGATTCTGGATTGCGCGAAGCAGGTCGGACCTCCGATTCTCTTCGCGATCTTGGTGATCATGACTTGTTTCTTGCCGATATTCGCGTTCGAAGGAGTGGCAGGCAAACTCTTCCGCCCGCTCTGCTTCACGATGAACTTCAACTTACTAGGTGCCCTGATTTCGGCACTATTTGTGATACCAACTCTACTGGGCATTTTTCTGACGCGGCGCAAGTTGGCACACCGTGAGAGCCCCGTCATTCATTTTGCCAACAAAGTCTACCGTCCACTCTTGTTTTGGTCGCTCAATCACGCCAAGATTGTGGTGCTTGGCGCCGTTGCCTGTTTAGTAGCAACGATTATCATGGCGTCGAACATCGGTTTTGAGTTCTTGCCGGCACTGGATGAAGGCAACATCTGGCTGCGCGTGACGGTGCTTCCGACATCTGTCTCTCTGGAAGAATCGGTAAAAATCGCGCATCGCATCCGCCAGATTATCAAGGAGTTTCCCGAGGTGCGTGCCGTCACGAGCCAGACAGGCTGTCCGGACGACGGCACCGACCCCAACCTGTTCAGCAATATCGAAGTGTTTTTGGATTTGAAACCCGCCAAAGATTGGCGCCCAGAATTTCATGGGGAGAAGAAAGAGCTGATTGCGGAGCTGAATAAAAAGCTGGCGGTGGTGCCAAACGTTCTTCTGTATTTCTCCCAGTACATTCAGGACAACGTCGACGAATCCATTGCCGGTGCTAAAGGCACTCTAGCTGTGAAGGTCTTTGGTCCCGATCTGAAGGAGCTGCAAAAACTCGGCGATCAGATAGCCGCAGTTGCTTCGACTGTTCCTGGCATGTGCGATATCGCCACCAACCAACAACTCGGACAGCCGCAATATCAAGTAGAGATCGATCGAGATAAAGCGAGTCGATACGGAGTCAATGTTTCTGACATTCAAACTTTGGTGGAAACCGCTATTGGCGGGAAGGTGGCGACGAAGCTGATTGATGGCGAGAAGCGCTTCCCGGTTTTCGTCAGATTGCAAAAGGAGTATCGCGACACCGAGCGCGCGCTCGATAACGTCCTCATCGATCCGCCCGGTCCGATCTCGTCCGTGCCACTGACCGAGATGGCTACGATCAAATACGCTGACGGTGCCGCTTTCATTACGCGCGAGAAAAACGCCCGAGTGATGTACGTGCGCATCAACATTCGCGGCAGAGACCTCGGTTCTGCGGTGCAAGAAGCGCAGGCAAAAATTGCCAAACGGGTGCGAATTCCCGAAGGATACACAGTGCAATGGGCGGGTCAGTACGAGTTCGCACAGCAGGCAAACCAGCGCTTGATGCTCGTTGTGCCGTTCACGATGGCACTGATCTACTTGATCCTGTGGGCAGCCTTCCGCACTCACAAACATGCAGGTTTGATCATGGCGGCGGTGCCGCTGGCAGCATTCGGCGGTGTCGCCGCCTTGCTCATTACAGGAACGTATTTCAGCATCTCCGCCGGAGTCGGCTTCATCGCCCTGTCCGGCGTGGCGGTGCAGAACGGGGTCATTCTCATCAGTTATATCAAGCAGCTGAGGGCCGAGGGATACTCCGTTCGTGATGCTGCGTACGCCGGCGCCGTCAACCGTATGCGCCCGGTGCTTATGACGGCTACTGTGGCGACGCTCGGACTCGTGCCGGCGGCAACCTCCAACGGCATCGGCGCACAAAGCCAGCGTCCATTCGCAATCGTAATCATTGGCGGACTGATGTCAGCGACAGTCTTAACGCTGGTCGTTCTGCCCGCGCTCTACACTCTAGTCAACCGCTCAAAGGACAGAAGCATGCCCCAGTCTAATCCCGTAATGGTTCACGGCATATGGCCGATCATCGGTTGTCTGCTTCTAGCCGGCACGCTAAGCGGCTGCTCTTCCCACGCTTTATCACTCAACGCTGTTCCTGGCTCTGCCTCGATGCCAAAACCGTTGTCCGCAACAAACACGGGGGGGCCCGGCAGCCAAACACCACCGGCGGTGAACACGGGGCAAGTGAAGACAAATGAGAACGGTTTGGCAGAAGTCACCTTGACCGATGCACAGAAGAGCGAAATCGGTCTGGACGAAACACCGGTAAAACATGGCTACGTCTACAATACGATTGAATCTCCCGGTCAGGTTCAACCTAACTCGGAACTCTCGGCTCAAGTGTCGACTCCTTCCGCAGGACGCGCAGTCACCGTCAAAGTAAAACTGGGAGACAATGTCCAACCGGGCGAAGTGATGGCCGTCATCAAATCCGATCCGATCGGACAGGTGCAATCAGATCTCTTGCAAAACACCTTGCAAGCGCGCGCTGACATCAAGCAGCAAGAAGTACAGCTGAAGCTCTCTCACATCACTTACGATCGCGAGAAAAAACTGTGGGCAGAGCAAGTGTCTGCCCAAGCTGATTTGCAAACGGCAGAAAACCAGCTGGAGAAAGACGAAGCCAACCTGGCAGCGCTGAAATCGAAAATGGACTCATACCTGACAGTGGCGCAAGAGCGGCTCACCCTACTGGGAGCGCCGCCTGACTCCGCCAAGAAGGTCTTGGCTCAAACGAAGATCGACCCGTGGGTGATCGTTCGCGCACCGAGGGAAGGCTTGGTAATCGAACGTGACATCAACCCCGGTGAGTTGAATGATGGCAGCAAGCCGCTGTTTATCTTGGCTGACCTGTCTGAGGTCTGGCTCGTAGCCAACATCTTCGAGAAAGATGTGGAGCAAGTGAAGAAGGGCGATGAGGCCGTTGTTTCACTGGACAGCCTTCCGGGGCACCCCTTCCCGGCAAAAATCGTCTTTATTGGCGATTCCATCAATGCCACCACTCGCACACTGCCGGTTAGAGCAAACGTCGCTAACCCACAAAGAATTTTAAAACCCGGCATGTTCGCCCGTATCAAAGTAAGTGCCGGACAAGTGCCGGTCATGCTGGTGCCACGCTCTGCCATCGTGCAGATGGGTGACAAAACGATCGTCTTTGTCGATGAGGGGAACGGAAAGTTCACCGAACGCGACATTGAGACAGGCGTTGATGACGTCAAAGGAATCGAAGTAAAACGCGGACTCAAGCTGGGCGAGAAGGTTGTCTATAAAGGGGCAACAGCCTTGTTGGGAACAGTTATGAGAGTGGCGGAAAGCCCGAAGGACGACGAATGAGATCATCACATCGCAAGGTAATGATCGTTGCCTCAGCCGCTTCATTTCTGATTGGCGCCAAGGCTAATGCTTCCGAGTCTGCGACGCCGCCAGGGCTGCCCGGTTCATCCGTGCCGTCCAGCGCCACGCCAGGCACATCTTTGCCGTCGGCATCGCCCACCTCAGCGCCTCTCCAACCAACTCTATCGGCGCCCAGCCCGAAAGGTTCCCCATCGATGAGCCTACCGGCAGCTCCTCCAGCGTTTACACCCGGCATCTTGCAGAACGAGAAAGAGCCATTAGGTGGGCTTCGTGCGGTGAGAGGCAAGATTCTCGGCAAAAGGAAACGTCCTAACGCAAACGGTGAAAACCAGCCGCGCCCGGCGGCCATTCAACAACAACCAGAAGCTGTGCACGACAATAGCATCGACTCCTTTTTCCAGCTTCCCGGCTCCAGCACGTCAACGCCCGCAAACAGTGCATCACAAGGTGAGGTGCAGCTGCACGGGCCGATGCCGTCGCCGGTTTCACCATCTCCAAGCATTACGGAGCAGCGCAGCGCGCCAACGTCAGAACACCACGGCGGCCGATTTCTTTATCACCTTTTGGACAACATCGGCGTGCCGCTGCCGGCGGACAAGAGTGAAGCGTTAGACCCGAGCTTGCGCGCTTCACCGCCATCTACAACGCTCGCGACAAAGAATGTCACCGCCGTTGCCGGCACCAATGGCGGTGCGATCCAGAATACATTCCAGCTTCCACAACCGACGCCGGCTGCACAACCAGCCGGGAGAATTCCCGAGAGCGAACTCGAAGGAGTGGAACTTCCGGCGCCCCGCGATGTTCAGAGAATCACACCGTAAGACATACCAGCTAACAGCGCTTTCGGCTTGCTTGATAGCAGTCGAGTCTGTTAGCACCATCGGCAGCTCTGCCGCCGTCGGCGGTGCGGACACTTCGGCCGTGCAGGCGCAACAGTCTAATTCCCCGACGTTGAGCGACTTCGCGCTGCAAGACGATGTCGGCACCAAAGATGTCACTCCTGTTCGCACGGTGAGCTTAAAAGACTCGTTCGATAGAGCCCATCAATTCAACCGCGAGGTGATCGCGGCGCAAAGCAATTTGCCGGTGGCGCAAGCGGCAATCAAAATCGCCTCGGCGGTGCCCAACCCAAGATTCAGTCTTCTGTACGGATGGGGTCCGGCGTTCAACATAATCATCGCAGGCAACCCGCAACAGTTTGGTTTTATGCAGCAGATACAAACTGCAGGCAAACGAACTAAAGCGATCAATGCAGCGATGGCAAACTATGATGCAGCCGAACTGCAAGTAGAAGCTACTTTGTTCTCCGTGCACAACCGCGTGCGACGAGCCTATGCCGAGCAAGCAGCAGCGGAAGCGTATGAACAGCTGATAGAGTCTCAGAGAGGGGTGGCACTGGAATTGGTGCGCACCGCCGAAAAACGATTTGCTGCCGGCAAAGCAGCCAGGTCGGAGTTGTTGCAGGCACAGTTGGGCGTGCTGCAGTTCGACACTCAGCGCAATCAGGCACAAGCGCGCTTACAGCAAGCCACGGCAGCCCTGGCTACACTGTTGGGCGAAATACCGCAGCACGTGGAAGTAATCGATGTCGACGATAACGGCATTTTCAAACTGTCGGCGGAGCATACTGATCTGGTGCCACAACCGAAACAGCCGTTGCCACCACTAGAACAACTGCTCCCCGTTGCCTACACACAAAGACCCGATCTGAAGCAGTCGATTCAACAAGCGTATGCGGATCGCAAGTCATTGACACTGGCACGATCGCAGCGCATTCCTGATCTGTTCGTCGATTCCGGTTATCAGTTCACCACCTTTTGGAAACACCAACCGTATGACCTTTTTACTCCGCCCAACCCGAACACCCCGGTTCCGGTCGAATCAGGCGCATACCTCAACATAACTGTCGAAGCGCCGATCTTTTACCACCACCAGGGTGAGACGGATGCAGCCAAAGACACGTGGTTGCAAGATTACGATCAGATGACGCAGTTGAAATATCAAGTTGCACACGACATCGTCGCATCGTATGAGGAGGTCGTAGTGGCACGCGCCAACATCACGCAGTTTCAAAACAAGCTTCTGCCACAAGCAAGTCAGGTAGCCAAAATTGCCAGACGGAGCTACGAAGTCGGCAAGACCGATCTCGCCAGTGCCATTCTGGCGAAGCAACAGTATCAACAGATCTTGTCGTCATATTTCGACGCAGTGGTGTCATACCAAAATGCCTGGGCCGATCTCGAACAAGCGATGGGGGTGCCCCTGAAGCTGTGAGCCACCGCCGATTACATCGAGTTGCAGTCGTGTTGTTGATAGCACAGGTTTGTGTATATCCCGCGCTCGGCGAAGAGCGGGCGGCTACAAGCCGCCCCTACGGCAATGACGCCGTCCCGCAAGCTCCGGGCCATCAAACCACGCGCTCTGGAAACGCCGGCATCCTGCCGGCTCCGGGAGATGAAACCACGGTCGCAGACACAACCACCGGTGCAACCACACCGACCGGCGCGCCGGCACCCGCAGCAGAACCCGCCGCTGATCAACCCAACTTGCCTGGTCCGTTGCCCGCCGCTGTCAAAGCCGATTCCGTCAACTTGCCGCGCCGCAAGTTTACTTTGGGCGCTACGTTCAACAAAGCAGATACTGAGAATAAGGAGATTCTCGTCGCGGCGGCGACTCTGCCAATCAATCAAGCAAACATAATAATTGCTCGAGCAATTCCCAATCCGAACTTCAGCATGACCTACGGTTTTGGTCCCGCCTGGCGCATTATCGCAGCAGGCAACAATCAGCAGGTGGGCTGGACGGAAGAGGTGCAAGTCGCTGGCAGAAGAACGAAAAAGGAGACAGTGGCGCGGGCAAACTATCTTGAAGCCGCTTTCAATCTGGAAGCGGTGCGGTTCGACGTACACAATCGAGTGCGCCGCGCCTACACCGAGTTAGCAGCAGCTGCTGCCTACGCCGAGCTTGTCGAGGCACAGCAGTCGATTGCGCAAAATCTTTTAGACATTGCCCAGAAAAGATTCACTGCAGGCAAAGCTGCAGGCTCCGAAGTTATACAAGCGCGTTTGATCGTGATGCAGTATGAGACCCAGCACAATCAAGCGGTCGGGCGCCTGGTGCAAGACTCTGCTCAACTGTCACAGCTTTTAGGCGAGATGCCCCAACATCAAGAGATCATCGACCCCGACAAAAACGCACTGTTTTACACGACCAACAAAGGAGAGCAGTTAGTTCCGCCACCATCGGCCGGGGTGCCACCACTCGATCAGCTCGTGCCGACGGCTTGGCGTCAGCGCACCGATTTGAAAGCAGCGATTCAGCAAGCCTGGGTCGACAGAAAATCGCTCTCTCTCGCTAGAACGCAGCGAATCCCCGATCCCTTCATCGGTTTCAACTTCCTCTATAGCACCTATAAATCGAACCAACCTAAATTTTTCGACCCGCAATTCGGCACCGTTCCGTTTCAACCAGGCTACATGCTGACGGTGCAAGAAGAGCTGCCGATCTGGTATCAATACCAGGGGCAGACAGATCAGGCAAAAGCGACCTGGCAGTCGCAGATGAAACAGAACGATGTGCAATACACCGCCATCGCTGCGTCGATAGTCGCTGCATACGAAGCGTTGCAACTGACTCAAAGAAACATCGATAAATTCCAGCGCGATCTATTGCCCGATGCGGAGCACGTAGCACACCTGGCGAGACGCGGATATGAGCTGGGTGTGTCGGATCTGGCGACAGCCGTCCTGGCGCAACAGCAATATCAACAGCTACGCTCTCAATACTTTGATGCAGTGGTGTCCTATCAGAATGCCTGGGCGGATCTCGAGAAAGCGATCGGGGTGCCGATGAAATGATGACGAAACGAACTGCCCAACTGGCTGCAATAATCATCGCGGCGACAACCAGCAGTTTGCCGGCGGTGCCCTCACATGCACAAGACCCCTTAGCGGGCGGTGTAGTGGTGAGCCCAGCCCCGGCACGAACACTCAGCCTGGCACAATGCTTCAATACTGCCGACCAAAGCAACCGTGAAATTTTGTCAGCTCGCTGGAACATATCGATGGCGCAAGCTCAGATCAAAGTAGCAAGCGCAATTCCCAATCCGCAATTTCAGCTGCAGGCGGGTTTTGGTCCAACCTTCACCGAACTGTTCACTGGACAAACGCAACAGGTCCAGCTCACACAACAACTGCAAACAGCCGGTAAGCGATCGAAGAAGATCGAAGTCGCGAAAGCCAACCTCGCTCTTTCCCAACTTCAGTTTGATGCACTACGATTCGACGTCCACAACCGAGTTCGCCGAGCCTATGCAGAATTGGCAGCAGCAGAGGCTTACGAGTCCCTGATCGAATCTCAAAAAGCAGTAGGCGAAAAATTGCTGGCCATTGCCCAGCACCGATTCGACGCAGGTAAAGCCGCGAAATCGGAGGTGTTGCAAGCGGATCTCAACGTTGCTCAATTCGACACACAGAAAAACCAGGCGAGCGGTCGACTCGAGCAAGACTCGGCCGCGCTGGGGTTGATTGTCGGCGAAAGCCCTGGTCATGTTGAAGTAATCGATGTGGACGATAACGGCTTATTTAAACTCTCCGCCGAAAAAACGGCCATCGTTCCACAACCGTACCAACCGCTGCCATCGTTGGACCTTCTAGTATCAACCGCGTGGAGCCGCCGCAGCGATCTGAAGGCAGCACAACAGCAGATCTTTGTCAATCAGAAAGCGCTGGCGCTAGCGAAAGTAAAAAAGGTGCCGGACATATTCGTGGGAGTGGGCACCACATACACTACGCTCACTCACAGCCAGCCAGCAGGACTTGGTTCTGTCGGCAACTGGGTCGGCACGGGTGGCTTTTTCAACATTACGTTCGAAAATCCGATTTTGTACCAATACCAGGGCGAGGTGCAAGTCGCGAATGCACAAGTACTGCAGTCGCAGCGGCAATACGATCTGCTCAAATCTCAAATTTCATCGAACACGGTTGTGGCCTACAGCGAAGTCAGTGTTGCTAGAGACAACATTTTCAGATACGAAAAAGAATTGCTGCCCACAGCCTCAGAGGTAGCGAGAATCGCGCGTCGTGGTTATGAAGTAGGCAAGAATGATCTGGCCACTGCAATCGTCGCACAGCAACAGTATCAGCAAACGCTGTCATCTTTTTTCGACTCGGTAGTCGCTTATCAAACTGCTTGGTCGGATCTGGAAAAGGCCGTTGGCGTTCCGCTCAAAATATAGCTATACTTTACGATGTTGAACGCGATGCGTTCTGCGGCCATGACACTCTTTTACTCTGTCGGGTTGTTCTTCCGGAAACCAGGAATCCCGTATGAAAGTCAATACAAAGGAGCCGATTCATGCAGCCCGAAGAAGCGACGTCCAAGTCTCAGTTTGATCTACGCGACAGTACGCAAATCGGCGAGACCGAGCCAATTTTCTTTTATCTGGCCCCGCGCAAGCTAGTCTTGTTAAGCATCCTCAGTTTTGGCGTGTACGATCTCTGGTGGTTTTTCAAAAACTGGTTGTTTGCGAACGAAAAACTGGGACTGAAGCTATCGCCCGGGTTGCGTGCAATTTTCCCGGTCATCTGGAATTTACCCCTGTTCAATCTAATCAGGAAGGTCAGCCAGGAGAATGGTGTCACGGGGAGATTTCCCACTGTGTCAATATTTGTTTTATGGCTCTGTCTTCAAATAATCTGTCGATTCTGCGACGGACCAGCATTTCTCTTTTTTGTTGCTCTGTGCGCTCTGCCCCTCTGGGCGGTGCAAAAACACATCAATAATCTGAACAAAGCTGTGCATCCGAACGCCGTTCCTAACAGCGCTTTCACTGCCGGCAACTGGGTGATGATAGTACTGGGAGCGATGTGTTGGATCAGCTACATTGTGGGAATAGCTGCGCCCCACCATTAACGCCGGCGCATCTTCATCGTTATTGTGTGAAACAGAGGTTGCTTACTTCTTGCTCGAAGCTGCAACAGCAGAATTGTTCTGTTGCCTCAACCATGTATCGATCAGACTGCCGACTTGCGGAATGACGGATTGGTGTTCCATTAGTAAGTGACCCCGCCCGGGAAGGAGGGACACCTGGATGTCCTTCGAACCCCACTTTGTCACTTCTTTCGGCAGATCTTCCGAGTGAAACATCGCATCCTTTTCGCCGGCGATGATCAAGATCGGGAAATCTGCGCGCAGATTTTTTGCGCCTTTTATCGCTTTGTCATCCATCACATCGAACTTGATCAACTCTGCCGGAGTAAGCTTACGGTTGATGATCGGATCGCTGTCACAGGCTGCTCTCAGTCTCAGATCATTGGTTAAATACGGAGCGGCGTAAGGTTCTAAATTGAGCGGGTGATCTGGCAGCACGATCTCACTGGCGAGATCCTTCGCCCAATGCAACGGCTTGGGATGTACGCGCGCTTTGTAGCACGGTGAGCCGAGAATGGCTCCATCAATCAACTCGGGATGATCTTCAGCAAGCTGAAGAATCATGTTCGATCCAAGACTCTCCCCCAGGCAGAACAATTTTTGATTAGGGTGCGCTTGACGTTCAGTGGTGACAAGGTCAAGCAAGTCTTGTTGGCTCTGACCAACGAATACTTTGTTGGTGCCGTCGAATTTAGCGCTCTCCGTCTCCCAGCGCCCGAAACCCCGCTGGTCCAAGGCGAACACATGGTATCCGAGAGCAGCGAGATGTCTCGCCATTTGATCCCAGCTGGCTGCGTACAAAGTCAGTCCATGGACAGCAATTATCGTTCCTCGCCGGCGCTTACTGGTGTCAACCCACTCGTAGATCGGCAGGTCAAGCTGCGCGCCTATCTTACTGTTCGTGATGCGCACTGGTGCCGCCGTGCTCACTTGAGAGCTTGCCAACGCCATGCTAAGTGCCAGAAGGAACGCGTGAAACCTTTTCATTTGCTGCCCCGCTTCGCGAAAACCGGCACACAAGGCACCAGTCGACCACCCAAGCCGTTAGGATAGCACCTTTGACAAGATTGAATTACCGCGGCAACTGATGCGCAGCGCAGCGACATCGTCTCGTGGATCGAGCCCGGTCTCTAGAGTTGATCATTGCCAGAACACCCTGGAGCAACAACGCGAGATCGGACTTTTCTGCCACACAAGGACCAGTTAGAGCTTGCGCAAATCACAGCATATATAAGGATTGGTTAGCCGGGCTAATCATCCGCAGTCCAATACATAATAAATGTAAGATGCCATTTTCGGGGCTTTAGAGACTTAAATTAGGCAAATCTCATTTTAAGACGGGAAACAACCGCCTCTGGGCGGCGTCTAAATAATCAGTTGAGGCGAAAGCAGACACAAGACAAGCCAACGCCAAACGCAAGTAAAAGGTTCTCCAAGGGAGATAGGATCATGAAAAACATATTGAAAGTTTCAACATTAGTCGGCGTCATCGCCCTCACCACATTCGGTACCATGTCTCAGCCGGCTGAAGCCCATGATGGATGGAGACACGACGCGCGGTTCGAACGTCGCATCGATCGCAGAGAGTTTGCTCCTGTATACAGCGGCTACGCTCCGGTCTACGCTCCTGGTTATGCGCCGGTGGTGTACACAAATCACCCAGTCGTGACCGGCATTCTCAATGCAATCGGTATCTAATCAGCAGCTTTGAGTAGCAAGTGCGGAGGGGTCTCGTGCAAACGAGACCCCTTCCGTTTGTTTAATCACGAGTTGGAAAAGATTTGTGCAAATATCGATTTTATCTTCGCGTGGGCAGTTCTTGGAATTTCCCTATTTCACTTCTACGCCTCACGTGCGTGCCCGCAGAAGGCAGTTGATATACTGAGTGCAGCTTTGCACGGCCTTTCCAGCCATGAATCCATCCTCCACACCATCAAAGAGTTCTGCGGACGAACGCCCGCACTCTTCCTTAAAGAAGCGGCTCCTCGTGACGGCAGTTATTGCCGTCACGATAATTACTGTTCTTTCGCAATTTGGTACCTGGATACTTTGGAAAGGCATCCTGGAGCAAGCGCTTGGATTGACTAAAGCTGCAGTGGCTGATTTTGAGATGGCAGCGAAAATAAACCCGAACTCGGAAGATGCTCTCATGAAGGCAGCATCTCTTCTCGAAGACGAAGGCAACGTAACCGCAGCCGACGGCTACTTCAAACAGCTCTACAGTCTGCCTCGTGGCAAGCTGCCTGCTTCCATACATTTGACCTCAATCGCTCTGAGCAACAAAAATTACACCGATGCACTTCAGTATGCGCAAACATGGATCTCGTTAGATGCGAAAGACAGCCGCGCGTATCGGGCTAAAGGACTGGCGTTGCTTGGACTGCAACGAGAACAAGATGCGCTGGAGTGTTTTAATCAAAGCATCAAACTCGATCCTGGTTCTGAAGCTAACCAGGACAGAGATTCGATCATGACGCGGTACAAATCGTTGGAGGATGCCACCGCCAAGATCATGGATCCCAAACTCGAGAACAACCCCAATGACATACACGCGCAGCTCCGCGATGCCCAACGCCTGTTCGCGGTAGATGACCACGAAGGGGCCGTCGGCAAGTTAACGCAAGCACTCAAACTTCGTGACGATGCATCCGTGTACGCTATGCGCGCGGCTATCAATTTCAGCACCAAGCATTACCAGGATGCGGCAGCCGATTATGCTCACGTCGAGCAACTTGCGGGCAATACTACGGTGGTGCTGTCAGACATCATTCCGGAATACGGACGCTTTGCCAACATGAACAATTTGCCCACATCGCTCACTCCTGCGGATGTCCGCTACTATCACGCCGTCGCGTTGAGCAACATACACGACTACAATGACGCACTCAAATACATTAACAAGGCCATCGCCTTGCGACCTGAGTTTGCACGCGCTTTCACAGCTCGCGCTGATATCTATCACTGTCTCAACAAAGGAAGCGCAGAACAGTTAGATCGCGCCAGAGCCAAGAAATTTATGGGCAAAGAACCAGTTAACAGGCTGCACGACATGCTGGAAAAAGCGCTATATTAGCCGGCAGGCAGTATCATTTATGACGGTGGCGCCACTTAACTGCCGTCGTCCGCTTCCTCAATTGGTACCATTCATGTCGCATCGATTTCAAAAACAATTACTAGCAGCGTTCGTCACCACCTTAGTTGCAAACGCGGCACAGGCGGCGCCGCTATCTGATGATCTCAAAATCGTTGCGGGCAAATCACTCGGCGCCATCACGATAGGCGAAAGCGCGTCCGACGTGAAGCAAGCTCTGGGAAAGCCAGATCGCGAGGCTCCCGGCAATTGGGTCGAATACAACAAAAATGGCGAAAAGCTCGACGTCTTTTTTATCGATAATGCCGTCAGCGAGATTCGTTTCAACTCAAAAAAATTCAAAACCGATGGCGGCTTGAGTCTCGCTAACTGCGCCGACAAGCGGTGGCGCGACCAGTGCGACTACGCCCGCATGCAAACCACATTTATGAACACGCGCATGTGTCTCAAAAAGGGTGGCTTGGCGATCTACAGAATGGATATCGATGGGACTAAAGACCATCCGCTGCAAACCGCCGGTTTAATTTATGCTACCGAAGGACCGGTGCACCAACCGCGCCAGTTTATGGGAGAACCCGACGGCGGCTGGGAAGAATGGGATGGGACGGGTGCAACTTTGTTCGAAGAGTTCAAGTCGCCGCTCGCCCGAGCCCGAAAAGGGATCGATTCAGGAATGATGCCATAGGGGGTGTGATAACCTGAGAATTAGCGGAGCGCTGCACGTGTACAGGTTGACAGCATCAGACAAAATCACGACCGTACCCGTATCGGGTAGGCATTCAGGAGAGTTGGCTCGCAAATTGCTGGCTCTTGCTGCTCTGTGCGCCTGTTTGATTTCCCAACCTGCCGCCCGAGCCGATCAAACCGCCGGAGAAGTTCCGACGGGCGCTGACTCCGCAGCCGACGCCGGCAGCATCGACAAAGATGCGGGCAACAAAGAGGCGGACACGCAGAAGAAAGACATGCTGCATGGCAGCGCCGAAATGCACACGAGCAAAGACACACAGGGTGTCGCTTGGCAGGGCGCACAGCTGTACAAGCAGGGCGCGGACGCGCTCAACCGTAATAATTATCGCGCCGCTGCCGATTGGTTTCACCGGGCGGCGGACTGTTTTCAGCAAGCGAGCGAAGATAAGTTTCAAGCGCAGGCGCTCTTTGCGGAAGCACAATCGAACCGGTTGATGGGACATGCTCATGATGCGGCGAAGATGTATCAAGCTGCTATTGACCTTTTCAACGAGTACGACCCGCTTAGCCCGTATCTCAAACCGGCGCTCGACGAGTTGAAGAAGTGCAACCCAAGCCTGGCCGGACAGGTCAATACGAATCAGGCAAGGTTGCAAGCGATCGCGAGAAACGATCGCATCATGACCGTCGATCGCAATATAGTTTTGAAAGGCAGTTTGTCGGACACAGGCAACTCAGATCTTCTGGCACAGAAAGCAACTGCAGATATTCCGAAAGATTACGTCGATAAGACGATGCACAAAGCGTTCGTGCGCATGACTTGTTTAGAAACCACTGAGTTGGGCTCCAATTACATCACGGCAGAGAACAGATGGTATCCCCTCATCGCCAACGGCAAAACGACGATCATCAGTGCCGGTCAAAGTTTCATGGCACCCGTCATCCAGATCACTATCAATGGAATAAAGTACAACGTCGCGGTTGACCTTCCTGATTTAGGAACCAACAAACGCACCGTCTTTCTTCTCACAGACGGTATGCACATCGTCGCGATCGATCCAGCCACTGAAGATATGTGGAAGCTGAACGCGGATTTCAAAGCCAAACATCCATCGTTTTACTGGTCGAAGCTGACGCATTACAAACGCAAACCGCCGAAAGTAACTTAGTTAACCGTTTTCCGGCAGATGATGTTGCAGCAGTTTGATCAATCCGGACTTGATCGTCTGCCACTCCTCATCGCCTAACGGTGCGAGAAAAGTTGTTTGCACTTTATTGGTGATCTTGATCGCCGCCGCCAACGTCTTTTTGCCGCGCACAGTCAAATATAAAAGATTGCTGCGCCGATCCTGCTCATTTTGCACACGGGTGAGGAATTGTCGCTTCTCCAGCTCATCTACAACCTGTACGACACTGGTGCGGTCGAGATTGATCCGCTTACCTAGTGCCTGCTGAGTCAGAGGTCCCTCGTCGCCGACCACCCGCATCACGCCCAATTCTCGCAGCGAAAGGTGCAGCGGCGCCAATGCCTTCTCGTTGTTCTCCTGCAAAATCCTCGACACGCGCCCTAGAAGAAACCCGGCGCTTACCGCCAGGCTGGCGGGTACGGGCGCTGATGCATGCTCTTCAGAATGTCCGCTCGAGTCCATTTGTTCAGATTCCGTAAACGCGCAAATAATCCCTTTACCTGACTAATAATCTATTTTCACCCATTTATCGGGCATTTCAAGCGTTAGATTAACACCATCTAATTTAAGAGCAGAAACATCACCTACAGGCAGGCGTCTATTTACTCAGATGAGCCCAATCCTCCCAAGCACGGGGCTCGCAAAGAGAAAAGTTTTCAGTAAGGTTTCGGAGATAAGACAATGAAAGGCATAACAAAAGCAGGAATCGCGTTGGCTCTGTTTGGCGGTGCCACCATCTGCGCTATCAACGCTCAACCAGCCGAAGCGCATGATCACTGGTACCATGAGCGCGCCGCCCGCCACTACTGGCACGAAGAAAGATGGATGGCTCATCAGCAAGCGATGAACAACTACTATTACAATCCCTATGCGGCTCCTGTAATGGTTCAACCCGCTCCTATGTACAGACGAGTGATCTATTAAGGTCGAACCCACCACAACCAACAAGTTTGCCCTGGATACGTTGAGAGCCCCGCCGGAAGATCGGGGCTTTCTCGTGTTTACTGCCAGAGCCTGCCTGCACGCTTTCTAAGTGACCATGGGTTGAGATGCGCCTCGCGGCAGATGAGCGTATGCCTTATACGCCATAAAATTTCGACGAAAATATTCCCCAGGGGAATAATCTCATAATCGTCTTCCCTTGCGCCTCGCGGCAGATGAGCGTATGCCTTATACGCCATAAAATTTCGACGAAAATATTCCCCAGGGGAATAATCTCATAATCGTATTCCCATGCGCCTCTCGGCAGATGAGCGTATGCCTTATACGCCATAAAATTTCGACGAAAATATTCCCCAGGGGAATAATCTCATAATCGTCTTCCCTTGCGCCTCTCGATCAGCAAATTTATGTGGTTATCGTCGATCAGTCGCAAATCTTACGTATATTCGAACAAAGCTCGGCTGCGTCTGGCTTGCTTTTGATCATACCCCACGTACTACAAATTCGACATCTGATCGGCTGTTGCGTTGACACCAAAATACTCGAGCAACTTCTGTGCTTTGTCTTTACCGGCGAGCAGACGAAAACGCAGGCAGCCAGCGACATCGGAGATGAGAAAGACATTGAACAGATCTTTCGCCACTTTGCGAATGCGCACGTTGCGGATCAGCTCTCGCTGCAAAGTTTCAGTAGATATGAACATATCCTCGGCCGAATACAAAATCTTTGGTGCGTCGCGATATTTAGCCATCGGATAGCGCATATCGCGAAACCACGGTCGCATCCATCCCGTCAGAATCAGTCCGAACCCGGCAGCAAGAAAAAAATCAAAGTGTCGGGCACACATTCGCAGCACATCAACGGTGACTAACATCATGAGAATCTGCGACGGCAGATTGACCAGGTAAAACCGCTCCGGCTTGCTTGGCTCCACCCGCAGAATACGCTTCTCCACGTCCTCATCCGCAGTCAGCTTTTTAGTGATGCACATACTGACTGCGCGTTTATTGGTCAATACGAAAATGGTTCGGGCCGCTCGGCGCGGAACGAAAATCAGCTCCAGCACCCCAGCCGAAGCGACGAGAACCAGAATGACAATCAATCCGGTCAACAGATGAGTGGTATCTCCTGGTGCATTGATCATCATGCCGACCGACATGAGAAACAAGCCCGAAAGCCAGATGACAGAAAACGGCAGGAGCGATCGCGCCACCGCCTCCGGGTCGGGATACGCCCACCAGAGCAGCTCTTCACCCGCCAGCAGCTCCTGGCGCAAAGCTAGCTGAAACTCAGGATTGACTTCGCTTAGCAGCATCGCATGATACTTCCATCACCGCCGAGTTCTATACCAACCTTAGCATTGGCTGCCTTCGACTCCTGATCAGTTGAAGACGCGCTCGGTCCGCGTCCGTGCCCAATACATGCCCGCACGGACTCGATTACAACCAGCAGGACCAATACGATAAAAATGCCACCCAAAGCAGCATCGAGATAGTCGTTGAAAATGAGAGTAGGCGTCGTCGGCCCGGTCGGGTTCTTCTCGAGGAATTGAGCGTGAGCAAGAAAACCCATTTTCGGTGAGCTGGAAAAGATCTTCTGCGCGCCCGCGGTCATAGTCACCGCCAGGAGCCATAGGAGCGGTGCGAGCGTGACAAAGCAATATCGAGCCTTGCCACTCTTGACGATGATTGTGGTGGCAACACACAATGCCACCACTGCCAGCAGTTGATTCGACATGCCGAACAATGGCCACAGACTGTTGATGCCGCCTAGAGGATCAATGACACCTTGATAGAGGAAATAACCCCAACCTGCCACCACGATAAACGAACTAGCAAAAACTGCCGGATACCAATTGGTGCGTCCCAGCGGTTGCCACACCAGCGCCAGGAAATCTTGCAGGAGAAACCTGCCAACGCGAGTTCCGGCGTCCAGACATGTGAGGATGAACAACGCCTCGAACATAATGGCGAAGTGATACCAGAACGAGATATCGAGAAGATAACTGAGCCCAGCCGATTTCATCGCTTCGCTGAAGATGTGCGCCATGCCGACAGCAAGAGTCGGGCCGCCGCCTGTTCTTCCCAACAGCGTCGCTTCACCGACGTCGTGAGCCAACTGCGACATCTGATCCGCTGTGATTGGATATCCCCACGATGAGATTGTTGCTACAGCTTTGAGCGGCTCCGCACCGACAAGACCAGCAGGGCTATTGATAGCGAAATACACTCCAGGAGCGAGCACACAGGCAGAGATGACCGCCATGATGGCGACGCTCGCTTCGCACAACATCGCCGCGTATCCGATCGGTCGTGCTTGCGTTTCCTTGGCAATCATCTTAGGCGTGGTGCCGGATGAGACCAGTGCGTGAAAACCTGAGACTGCGCCGCACGCTATGGTAATGAAGCAGAATGGGAAAACATTTCCGCGAAAGAGCGGCCCTTCTCCATTGAAGGCAAACGTCGTCAGGCTAGGCATCTGCAACACAGGGTGCAAGACGAGGATACCGAGAGCAAGCAGCGCGATGATACCGATTTTGAGATAGGCGCTTAGATAATCGCGCGGCGCCAGCAGAACCCAGACAGGAAGGACGGAAGCGATGAGGGCATAGATCATGATCGCCCACGAGAGTTGAATGCCGCTCAAAGTAAATACATGAGCCCATGCCGGATCGTTCGCCACCCAGCGTCCTGCTACCACTGCAAAAATCGTCAGTGCCACACCAATTATGGTGCTCTCTGTCACTTTGCCTTGGCGGAGAAAGCGCATGTAGAAGCCGACGAAAATAGCGATAGGAACGGTCATCAGCAGCGTGAATGAACCCCATGGACTTGATTTGAGCGCATTGACGACGACAACTGCCAGCACCGCCATCAGAATCATCATGATGAGGAGAATGGCGACAAGCGCGACCGTTCCTGCCAGAGGGCTGATTTCGTCTTTCGCCATTTTTCCCAGCGACTGCCCGTGACGTCGCATCGAACAGCAAAGGATGACAAAATCCTGCACCGCACCAGCAAGAACAACTCCGAGAATGATCCACAGAGTGCCTGGCAGATAGCCAAACTGCGCCGCCAAGATCGGACCCACCAGGGGACCAGCCCCGGCAATGGCAGCGAAGTGATGCCCGAATAAAACAGTGCGATGTGTCGGCACGAAATCCTTGCCGTCATCCACATCTACAGCAGGAGTCGAGCGCGAGTCGTTGAGCTCGAACACTTTCTCGGCGATGAATTTGCTGTAGAAGCGATAGCCGATACAAAAGCTCGATGCCGCAGCGACAACAAGCCAAATCGCGTTTATCTGCTCGCCGCGCATGAAAGCGATCGTCCCCAGAGAGACTGCGCAGACAACGATAACTAGACACCAGCCAAGAGTCGCCAGAGTTTTGTTCATGCAAGCAGTCCAGCAATCGCCGCCGAAAGATAGCTGGCGAGCGTTCCGCACATCAACGCCTTGAAGCCCAACCGTGCCAAATCTTGCCGGCGTGATGGAGCAATTTCGCCAATGCCACCAATCTGAATTGCGATCGAGCTGAAGTTGGCGAATCCACACAATGCAAACGTGGCAATCAGCTGGGCATGCGGAGAGAGTGTCACATTCGGCGTCAGCCCTTTCAATATAGCTGAAAGCTCGGTGAACGAAACAAACTCGTTCAGCACGATTTTCTCGCCCATCAACCGCCCGACTGTATGCGCGTCGACCCAGGGGCAGCCGATGATATAGGCGATGGGAGCGAACAGCGCGCCGAAAATGTCTTGCATGGTCAGATTGTCCAGGTTCAATCCGATCGCATCGGCGCGCAAGCCGATGTAATACAGCCCTTGTCCGCAGACATGCGCAAAGGCGTTGCACATTGCGATTAGTGCGATAAAGGCAATCAACATCGCCACCACATTCAAGCCGATACGCAATCCGTCAGCCGCACCGTGCGCAGCGGCGTCGACGAGGTTGGCGTTTGTTTTCTTTACTTCGACCTGAACTTTGCCTTTCGTCTTAGACTCCTCGGTTTCCGGCCAAACAATCTTCGAGATTACCAAAGCGCCCGGCGCCGCCATGATACTGGCGGTGAGCAGATATTTCGCTTGAATTCCCAATCCTATATATACAGCCAGAACGCCCCCTGCCACACACGCCATCGAACCAGCCATGGACGCGAGCAGTTCTGACATCGTCATTGAAGGAACGTACGGACGAATCAAAAGCTGCGCCTCAACCTGCCCGACGAAGACGCTGGCGGCGTTGGACAGCGCTTCGGCGCCGCTGGCGCCCATGATGACTGCCACCACTTTCGCCACCACCTGCACAAACTTCTGCATGATGCCCAGGTAGTAAGAGATGCTTACCAGGCTGCTCACGAAGATGATTGTCGGAACCACGCGAAAGGCGAAAATCTGCCGATTCTCGGGTCCGAATAGTTGCGCCAATACATCAGGTTTCCTGACCAAACCAGCGAAAACAAAACCGGCACCGGCGTCCGAAAAACCAAGCAACTGTTCGACGCCCTTTCCTGCGACATCGAGCATGTCCTGACCGAGAGGGACTTTCAAAACGAAAACAGCCAGGCAAAGCTGCAACGCCAGCCCCGAGCTTACCAAGCGCAAGTCGATCTTCTTGCGATTGTTAGACATGAGGAAGGCGAGCCCGAAAATGAATAAGATTCCGAGCAGACCCATCCACTTGGTATCAGGCATGACGAGAGTTCCTGCATCGCCGTTTTCAACGGCTCAGTCTAATCTCTCGCGCCGTTTAAGTCCACGCCCATATACTCTTCGGTGCGCATATTGATCTCTTTGGAGACCGGCTTGTCGCCAGCCTTGCTCACCTGAACGACATGTCTGCCGCGCGGCAAATGCGCCCAGAATCCGCCGCCTGGCATTTCCACCCCTTGGGCGCCGCGAACCACGCCCATCTTTTTGCCATCGATGACCACTTCCGCGCCTGTACCGCCGTCGTTGGTGTGAATAAAAAAGTTGTCGCCGCCGGGCTGCGGATGCTGCGTCTCAAAAAAAAGCGCCACCAGGACTACGGCCAGGATGCCAAGCCACAACGGCACTGCCTTGGACGGTTTTGGGGTGAAACTTTCGAGATTGGCGGTGGCGCCGTTCATATCGCAAGCCCAACTGGTAATGACGTACACAGCGACGCAAGAGGCGCGCTCGTGGTTCCTGGATTATAGAGCAACCGAAACGATCTACCGTGTGCTCAGATTTGATGTGGAAGTCGAAATTGCTGGGCGGAATTGAGATGGTTGACTAGTTGGATACAGACGACTGGCAGAGGAATTGTCGGGCCCAGGTGCATAGGCTTGCGGTTTGCCATCGGGCAACGCACTCTTCGGAGGCAAAGGCGTTGACGAGGAAGCCGGCACCGACATTGGTGCTGCCATCGGAGGCGCCTGCGCTGGTGTTGGGTTGGGAGTGTCGTACCGCGGACGTTCAGGCGCCAGTGGAATCGGCACTGCAGTCACAGGTTCAGACGATGCGGCCACCGGCTTCTCTTCAGTGCCGGATGCCGGCGCTGACACGACCGATCCGCCGCCGGGTCCGGTTGATACCGTATCTGATGCCGGCAGTGCTCCCATCGGCGCATACACTTTCATGCCGACTGCAGGAGTCGCCTCTTTCGCCACCTTCTCTCCGGATGATAATGATGACCTCTTCTTCAGCTGAGCCAACTCCGCTGCGGTCTGTGCAGACGGCTTGACGAATTCGCCAGGGGGAGTGGGATGAGTCGCATAGTAGGCAATCATGTAATTTTTCCAGAGCTTCGCCATGACGTCGCCGCCGGTCACGTGCTGACCGGGAATTGCCAAGTTTTCATCATTGCCGCCCCATGTGGCGGTACACAGATCAGGAGTAAAACCGACAAACCAGATGTCTTTGCCTGCGTCAGCCGTACCTGTCTTACCAGCGACCTGACGGTCGGGCAGTTTGGCAGCGGTGCCAGTGCCATGCTGCACGACGCCTTGCATCATGTCGACGAGGCGTGCTACGGGTTCGACTTGAAATGCTCGATCGACTTTTGCTTCGAACACTTCTACGACTTGCCCACGACTGTTTTCAATTCGGCGCAGCACTTGCGGTTTGATCGTGACGCCCATACGTGAGAACGTGGCGTAGGCGCCAGCCATATCGAACGGCGTCACGGCCGAGCTTCCTAACGCCAGCGACAGGTTGGGTTCAAGCTTCGTGGTAATGCCAGCTTCGCGTGCAGTTTCGATGACATTGTCCACACCCACTTGCTGCATGATGCGAACGGAGCAGACGTTGCGCGAAAGCGCCAGCGCAGTGCGCATAGGAAGAGGACCTAAAAACCTATGGTCGAAGTTTTTCGGAGCATAGTCAGGCAGCCCCCATGGCTGGTGCACCACTAGAGGTTTGTCGTCGACTATCGAGTCAGGAGTCATGGTGCCCTTGAGCAAAGCGGTGAGGTAGACGAACGGCTTGAACGAAGATCCAGCGGTGTGCGGATTGGTGGCACGGTTGAACTGGTGTGTCCAGTAGTTGCCGACGCCGCCGACCAGCGCCACGACAGAACCGTCTGCCACCGATACTGATACCAGGGCCGCCTGGCTCACACCTTTGGGAGTGTGCCCGCCCAAGATTGCGTCGTTGAGCGTCTTCTCGGCCGCTTCCTGCGCTTGCGGATCGAGGTTGGTGTAAACTCGCAAACCCTGGCGACGCATCTCAGATTGACTGAAGTGGTCGTGCAAAATTTCCAGCACATAGCTGACGTAGTAGGGATACTTCTGCAACGGGTTGCTGCCGGCTCTAAATGAGAGCTTCTCGACTTTCGCCTTCTTTTGCTGCGCTTCGGTTATGTAACCGTACTCAAACATTTTGTCCAGAATTTCTTGCTGGCGGTCTAGAGCTTCTTTGCGTCTTGCCGGCGTGCCCAGCTCCGACGGAGCTTTGACGAGCCCGGCGAGAAAGGCTGACTGAGCCAGGTCGAGGGTGGCGGCGCTGCGATCGAAATAGCGCGAAGCAGCTCGTTCGATACCGTATGCGTTATTGCCGAAATAGACCTGGTTGAGGTACATCTGGAGAATACGTTCTTTTGGATAGTGCGACTCGACCTCATACGCCATATACGCTTCTTTGATTTTGCGGTCGAACGTGCGCTGAGCATCAGTGAAAAAGAGGTTCTTCACCAGCTGCTGCGTGATGGTCGATCCACCCTCTACTACTTTGTGCGCCTGGAAGTTGGCGATCATGGCGCGAAAAATACTGGGAACGTTGACACCGTGGTGCTCGTAGAAGTGGTGATCTTCAGCGGCGAGCATCGCCTGCTGCATCTGCGTTGAAATTTGTGTGAGCGGAACGACGCGGCGATCTTCATCCCCTTCGACCGTGCAGATAAGGCGGTCGTTTTTATCGAAAAGTTGAATCGCTTCAATCGGCTCATACCGTTCGACGATGGTGACGTCCGGTAGATCGTGCAAATGCTTCCACAACATCGCGCTCAGGTAGCCGATGCCGATGGCGCCAGCCACGCAGGCCATGAAAAACGTGTATTTGAAGACGCGTTTGACGAGCGCGAACGGCCCGGAGCCTGCTTTCTTTTTCGATCTGCGTCTCGCCACTGCGCACTCCGGTGCGGTCGTTGAACAAAAAAAACAATAGCTACTTGCGGTTTATTGAATCACTATTTGCCAGGTCAATGCCAACAACCTGCCGGCCTTCGCACATCAAGGTCATTATATAACAATTAGATATATCGAACTTTGCGAACAGCCCGGGTATCAGCGTCTTTGACGCCTTAAACCATGCACCGGACAGCCTGCTAATGACATCGCGGATGTTAGTAGCTCGTAAGACAGCGCCCCTCAATATTGTGTAAGAATTTCAAGAGTTTTTGTACGCGCGAGTGGCAATGGACGCCAATACTAAGATTCGTCTGCCAAAACTGCCGGTGATCAACGGGCTGAGAGGGTTAGCCATCCTTCTGGTCATCTACCACCACGTCATCGTGCCGCCTCTAACCGCATATCTGGCTCATTTGCACACGCTGAGAGTATCCGGGCTCAGCGTACCGGCGTCGGAGCTGTTTTTTAAACAAGGCTGGATGGGAGTCAATCTCTTCTTCATACTCTCGGGCTTCGTGCTGTACCTGCCGTACTACCTGGGCGCTCGCACTATGCAGAGCAGAGCGGACGTCGTCGATTTCTACAAGCGAAGAGCTGCCCGCTTGATGCCGCTCTTCTTCATAAATTGCTTCGTATGCGCCTTCGTCGCCATGCGCTACCAGCCGTTCTGGTTTGAGAGCTTCCTGCCCGCCGTCACCACCCTGAGCATGTTTACTGACTATCAGTGGATGCCGACGATCAATCCTGCTCTCTGGTCGCTCATGATCGAGATCTACTTCGCCTTGATCTGCCCATTCCTGTTCATGGCGATCGGTCGTATCGGCTGGCGTAAAGCCACCGTTGCCATATTTGTGCTGGCATGGATCGTGCGTATGGCAGGGGCCATGACCAATCACTTATCAATTCAGGACAGCCTGCCGGCAAGACTCGATGACTTTGTTCTGGGCATGATCTTATGCCGGGTCTACTTCGAGCGACGGATGCCGAAAGCTGGTGCAAAACTGCTTCTAACAGTAAGCATTGCCTCTCTTGCCGGCGCCACTGTGCTCTGCGATCTCTGGAAGAACGGCAGCGGGTTGTCACCGTACGTGATACCGTTCATCGGCAATCTAATACAGGTCGGTTTTTTCTCTCTCAGCCTCGGTGCTTTGCGCTCGCAGCGAGCGTTGCGAACGCTCTTCACCAACCGAGCTCTGCAACTCCTCGGCATGATGTGCTACTCGATCTACATGTGGCATCTGGTCATGCTGCAACCACTCACCGACGGCTGGATCACTCACCCACCACGACTTCTCATCTACTCCGTTTATCTGCTCATATTCAGCGCGTTGTCTTATCGCTACATTGAATTCGGCAGCGAGAAAAACTGGCGCAAACTGTTCAGCCCGCCATTCTCGCTGACAACGGACGAGCTGGCAGAGCTGGAAGCGCGATCTAAACCAGCCGAGCAAACGGCGAAATCGAACGCCGCATCGCTCATCTCATAGGTTTCAGCTCACATAGAAGGAGACACGGTCGCCCATGTCTCCTGTCTTAGCCTTAAAACGCCTCAGGCTCTTGGATGGCTGCTCATATAGATCTGGCGCAAGCGGTCGAGACTGACATGCGTGTAGATCTGCGTGGTGCTGATCGTCGTATGTCCAAGGAGATCTTGAACGACACGCAAATCGGCGCCGCCTTCCAGTAGGTGTGTCGCGAACGTATGACGCAAGGTGTGAGGCGTGATCGGTTTGTTGATTCCCGCCGACTTGGCATACTTCAAGACGATCCTGTGCACCGAGCGTGACGACAAACGAGACGCCTGGCGGCTGACGAAGAGCGGTTGATCCGGCTCAGTTTCGCGCCCTCCAGACAGTTTGGACCAGTGCTCGTTGAGATATTTCTCGAGCCAACCGTGAGCGCTGTCGTTGAGCAAAACGATGCGTTGCTTGGAGCCCTTGCCGCTAACTTTCATCTCGCGCGCAGGCGCGTTGTAGTCCTGAATCTTCAGTCCACAAAGCTCGCTCACACGCATTCCGGAAGCATACAAAACTTCCATCAGAGCGCGGTCTCTGACACCGAGCGAGCTGTCGTCAGGCATCGAAAGCAGACGAGTCACTTCGTCGCGATCGAGGCAAGCCGGCAATCTCCGTGCCAGTTTGGGTCCGCGTACCATCTTCGATGGGTCTTCTTCGATCAACTGCTCTCTGCGCAGATAGCGATAGAAGCTGCGGATTGCAGAGATCTTGCGCGCCACCGTAGGGCGGCTGTAATTTTCCTGAATCTGGCGTATGTACGCTCGCAAGCCTTCAACCTCGAGCCATGAGGATGATTGCTTGGACTCAGTCGTCGTATTCTCTATTGGCGTTTCCGTTTCGCGGACGGGGTGTTCCGGACGGAAGTCGATCACTTGATTCTCACTCTTCGGCTCGAATGGATCGCTCGATATGAGCTGCCGAAGGTCATTCAAATACGCTCTGATCGTATTCGATGAATAATTCCTCTCTACTTCAAGGTAACCGGCAAACTGGTCGAGCCAACCTAAAGCCCCTCTTTCCGAATTCACAAACTACCGACACTTTCTAGTTTTTGCACCTGTTCACCTCCCATTATGGAAAGTTCATTTGTGAAAGTAAAGACCTAATTTGAAAAAATAATCGTAGCCAAGAAGAATCGCTACAAATTATCAGAAGCCCGAAAGCCCGACTGCTTGGCGACTGCGGGGATCGCTTTACATTCCCGCCGCTACCATATCTGGTGCCTGAAGATCTGCCGAAGATCTTACAGGCACCACATATGGTTTCGGCGGCGCGGTGGTGCCTTTTGGGGAGCGAAGAAATTCCGGGGGCTTTCCGAGAAAACGGATATTCAATCGACATATAACTGATTAGAGATAAGATAGAGATTCCAAGAGAACTCTTTCCTCAGTTAGCTGGCGACATAGATCGGCGGTTGCCAAAATCAGGAGCCTCGCCAGATGTCAAAGCAGGACTCGAGCGGGCCATCGCTTTGGCGTAGCCGGAAGATAAAGCTCCTGCTGTGGATAGGGGCGATCTTCTTGATTGTCTCTGCCATCGACTTTGCCGATCCGCGTAAGGCTGCGGAGCAAGAGAAGGCGTTTCGAGCGAAGCAGGGGCAGCTAGAGGGCGGCCAGCCACGCCGCTGAAGCCGCTATCTAAGCAGCGGATCCTGCGGGCAGTTCGGCATCGCTGCACCGAGCTGCGCTCTGATTTATTTATGCGCTCCGCACGGCTCTGTCGCCGCGCTGCGCTTCGCTGACTGGCCTTAATGTGCGTGAAAAATGGCGGGGATGCGTGGGAATCGAACCCACCCAGGACAGCGCTTGTCTGCCCCGCAACGGTTTTGAAGACCGCACACCACGCCAGCGATGCTCCATCCCCGCGAGAATTCTATCAGTGAGGGGAGATTCGAATGCACCTGTCATTTCGAACACAATCGCGTTCAGATGTAGTCTGTGGCGTTCGTCAAGACGGGTCGAAAAGTAGTCGAAAATGCTTATTCTTGACTGCTAGAGCCTACTGTTACTGAGATATAAGACTCGTTAAGAAAAACCGAACATGATTAGGAAATGTTTAGATTTCGACCGGTGGGAAGTTTGCCCTGTTTTTCAGGCAGATTAGCAAAGTTTAAACGAAGATCTGTTCACTTGGGGGTCGTAATCATTCAAGACAGTCGCATTGACAATACAATTAGTAGCTACGTATATTTGCACGCCTGTGCCTGCATTTGCCTTGCCGCAATTGCGAAATCAAGTATCCAGCCATAACACCAGAGGTAATCGATGGCTTTAGAGTTATCTGAGCGCGTCCGAACCTTCGGGGTCGGCAGCACTCGCATCGCCGATCTCCCCGATTTAGCCGAAATCCAAAAAAGCTCGTTCAAGTGGTTCATCGACGAAGGTCTCGGTGAAGAACTTCGCGCCTTCAGTCCCATCAAGGACTACACCGGAAGGCTCGAATTGCACTTCTTGCCGAACTACACGTTCGAAGATCACACCGAGCCCAACAAGCCGAAAACGCCGGAAGACGCCCGGTCGATGGACGCTAGCTTCACCAAGAAGCTGCGCATCCAGATGCGGCTTGTCAACCGCGAAATCAACGAAATCAAAGAGCAGGAGATTTACGTCGGCGACATCCCGATGATGACCGACCGCGGGACGTTCATTATTAATGGCGCCGAGCGTGTCATTGTCTCGCAGATCGTGCGCAGCCCCGGTATCTACTACAAGCGAGAAGTAGACAGCAACGGCAAACGCACGTTCTCGGCAACGCTCATCCCCAACCGTGGTGCTTGGCTTAAGTTCGAAACAGACGTCAACGACGTCATTTACGTCAAGATCGACAAAAACAGAAAGCTGCCCGCCACCACCTTGTTGCGCGCGCTCGGCTATTCCGACCAAGAAATGGAAGGACTCTTCCGCCATCGCGACTTCTTGAAAAAGACTCTGGACAAGGATTCGACGAAATCGCGCGAAGACTCTCTCATCGAGGTCTACCGTAAGCTGCGACCGGGCGACCCGCCGTCAGTAGCCGGTGGACAGAGCATCATCGACAGTCGCTTCTTCGATGACAAGCGCTATGACCTCGGCAAGGTCGGCCGCTACAAGCTGAACAAGAAGCTTTCACTCTCAGTGCCTGAAACGCAACGCACGCTGACCCGCGAAGACATCGTCGCCGCGGTTGATTACCTCATTGGCTTGCATTACGACGAAGGACAGGTCGATGACATCGACCACTTGGGCAACCGCCGTATCCGATCGGTGGGCGAACTGCTGCAAAACCAGTTCCGCATCGGTTTGACCCGTCTCGAGCGTATCGTGCGCGAGCGCATGACATTGCAAGATGCGGACACCTTGACTCCAGCCAACCTGCTCAACACCAAACCTCTGGTGGCGGCGATTCGTGAATTCTTCGGATCGTCCCAGTTGTCGCAGTTTATGGATCAAACCAATCCACTGGCAGAGTTGACCCACAAACGCAGACTCTCAGCTCTGGGACCTGGTGGTCTTTCGAGAGAGAGAGCCGGATTCGCGGTGCGCGACATTCACCCCAGTCACTACGGACGCATCTGCCCGGTAGAGACACCTGAAGGTCCGAACGCAGGTCTGATCGGCTCGCTCGCTACCCACGCCCGCGTCAACGAGTACGGTTTCATCGAAACGCCGTATCGCAAAGTTGATGGTGGCTTGGTCACCGACATAATCCACTACCTCACGGCTGACGAAGAAGACAGATATCGTGTGGCTCCTGGTGACGTGCCGGTAGACGAGCACGGACAGTTCGCTACGCAGTTGATTCCGGTGCGCTACAAAGCGGAGTTCATCGAAACGACTCCGGACCACGTCGACTACGTCGGCGTCAGCCCGATTCAAATTGTCTCCGTCGGAACAGCGCTGATTCCATTCCTCGAGCACGACGATGCCAACCGAGCACTGATGGGCTCCAACATGCAACGTCAATCAGTGCCGCTGATCAAAACCGAGCGTGCCTATGTGACGACCGGTATCGAGAAGCAGTCGGCACGCGACTCCGGCATGGTGGTTGTCGCTGATGTGGAAGGTAAAGTCGAGTACGTCACAGCGAACTCGATTCACGTCCGCACCAAAGACAAGCGGCTGGTGAAGTACAGATTGAGCAAGTTCCAACGTTCTAACCAGGACACTTGCCTGAACCAGAAGCCGATCGTCACCCCCGGCGACAACGTCAAGCCCGGTCAGATCATCGCAGACGGCGCTGCCACCAATACCGGTGAGCTCGCTGTCGGACGCAATCTGCTCGTCGCGTTCATGCCGTGGGAAGGCTACAACTTTGAAGACGCCATCCTCATCAGTCAGAGACTCGTTTTTGACGATGTGATGACATCGATCCACATTGAAAAATTGGAGATCGATGCGCGTTCAACCAAACTCGGTCCTGAAGAGATCACTCGCGAAGTGCCGAACGTCTCGGAAGAGTCGCTTCGCCACCTGGACGAGAACGGCATCGTCAGAATCGGCTCGCGCGTTTATCCTGACGATATTCTCGTCGGCAAGATCACACCCAAAGGTGAATCCGAACATCCGCCGGAAGAAAAACTGCTGCGCGCGATCTTCGGTGAAAAGGCTCGCGACGTGCGCGACAACTCACTGCGCGTTCCGCACGGTGAAGGCGGCCGCGTCGTCGATGTGAAGGTGTTCGACCGTGAAAAAGGTGACGAGCTTCCGCCCGTCGCCAACAAGGTCGTGCGCGTCTACATCGCTCAGAAGCGCAAGATCTCGGTCGGTGACAAAGTGGCAGGACGGCACGGCAACAAAGGTATTGTCGCCAAAATTCTCCCTACAGAAGATATGCCTTTCCTCCCGGACGGCACCCCGGTCGACATCGTGCTCAACCCGCTCGGTGTGCCAAGCCGTATGAACGTCGGACAGACTTTCGAAACCTTGCTCGGTCTGGCAGCAATGCTCACCGGCTTGCGTTATGAAGTGCCTCCCTTCGATGAAATGTTCAAGAAGGAAGCATCCTCGTTCTTAGTGCACGACGAAATCATCAAGGGCAAAGCCAAGTCCATGGCAGATTGGGTCGGCAACGACGGTAAAGTGACTCTGTACGACGGCCGCTCCGGCGATGCCTTCGACAACGCTGTCACCGTCGGCAAGATCTACATGATGAAGTTGGTCCACTTGGTGGACGACAAGATTCACGCCCGATCGACCGGACCGTACAGCTTGGTGACACAACAACCACTGGGCGGTAAGGCGCAATTCGGCGGTCAGCGTCTGGGAGAAATGGAATGCTGGGCGCTGGAAGCGTTCGGCAGCGCCTACTCTCTGCAAGAGATGTTGACCATCAAATCCGATGACGTCAACGGACGCTCGCGCGCTTACGAGTCGATCGTCAAAGGCGAAAACTTGAAACGGCCTGGTATCCCAGAATCGTTCAAAGTGCTCGTCCGTGAATTGCAATCGATCGGTCTCGACGTCTCCGTGGCTAAACGCACACGTGAAGGCGGCGAAGTCGAAGTCGACCTGATGACGGAAGTGGAAGAACAACGTCCACGCGGCATGAGACGCCAGAGCCCGTTTGGCGAAATCGGTATGGAGAGCGAGCTGGCAGAACTGGGCCGGCAAACGATACTGCCATCGGCTGCTGTCGCAGTCACCGAACGCGGCTTCGGCCCCGGCGGTGAAGACGAAGCCGAAGGAGAGGTTGCCACCGAGACCGTTGAAACAGGCGCTGCCACTACCGTGGCGGCCGTCCTGCCTGAGGAAGAAGAAGCTGATGACCCCGTCTTTGCATCAGACGATGATGCTGAAGACGAGCCGGCGGATGACGAAGTCTAGTCTGCGGGCATTTGGATCAGGCACCGGTGATGGTGCCTGATCCGCTCACTGTTTTTCCCATGGAGTCTTATCCAAGAACAAACGAGGGCGCTTTTCGCCCAGTACTGCTGGAGGTCTGATAGGTAAATGCCTACAAGTATTGATCGGTTTGACTATATAAAGATCGGGATCGCCTCGCCAGAGCGCATCCTCAGCTGGTCGCACGGCGAAGTGACCAAGCCGGAAACAATCAACTATCGCACGCTCAAACCGGAGAAAGACGGTCTGTTCTGCGAACGCATCTTTGGACCATCCAAAGACTGGGAGTGCTATTGCGGTAAGTACAAACGCGTACGCCACCGCGGCATCACCTGCGAACGCTGCGGCGTCGAAGTGACGGACTCGAAAGTACGACGTCACAGAATGGGCCACATCAAATTGGCTTCGCCCGTCACTCATATCTGGTTTCTCAAAGGTATTCCGAGCTACATCGGATTGTTGCTCGACCTGCCGTTGAGAGATTTGGAGCAAGTCGTTTACTTCAACGCTTACATCGTTACGGCTCAAGGCAATGCTCCTGAGCTGCACAAGTACCAACTTCTCTCGGAAGAAGAGTACGAGAAGTCGTTGGAAGATCCCAACCTGCAGTTCGACGTCGGCATCGGAGCCGAAGCGATCAAGCAGTTGTTGCATGAGCTGGCCAAGCCGGTTTACGAACGTCCGGACAACAAGGACGATCGCGGTCGCTTGCTCGACTTGCCTGGTTTGAAAGACATATCGAAACAGCTGCGCGAAGAGCTCGCCTCTGCCACCGGCTCACAACAGAAGCGTGCCAAGATCATCAAGCGCTTGCGTTTGGTCGAAGCGTTGATCAGCTCCCACACCGATCCTACCTGGGTCGTATTGGACAATCTTCCGGTCACACCGCCCGACCTGCGCCCGATGGTGCAGTTGGACGGGGGACGTTTTGCCACGTCGGACTTGAACGATCTGTATCGCCGCGTCATCAACAGAAACAACCGTCTGGCACGCTTGCTCGAGATGGGCGCTCCGGAAATCATTGTGCGCAACGAAAAGCGCATGTTGCAAGAAGCCGTAGACGCCTTGATCGATAACGGCCGTCGCGGTCGTGTCGTGGTCGGTCCCAACAACCGCCCGCTCAAATCTCTTTCGAACATCATCGAAGGTAAGCAAGGACGATTCCGTCAAAACCTCCTGGGAAAACGCGTCGACTACTCCGGTCGTTCGGTTATCGTGGTTGGTCCGGCGCTCAAACTGCACCAGTGCGGTTTGCCGCGTGAAATGGCGCTGGAATTGTTCAAGCCGTTCGTGATCAATAAGTTGATCGAACGCCAGATCGTTCAGAACATCAAATCAGCGAAAAAGCAGATCGAAAAAGGATCGGCTGTGGTCTGGGAAATCCTGGAAGAAGTGATTCAGGGTCACCCGGTACTGCTCAACCGCGCTCCTACACTGCATAGACTGGGCATTCAGGCTTTCGAGCCGGTGCTCGTGGAAGGTCGCGCCATTCAGTTGCATCCGCTCGTTTGCTCGGCATTCAACGCCGACTTCGACGGTGACCAGATGGCCGTGCACGTACCACTGTCAGTAGAAGCGCAAGCTGAAGCCCACATGCTCATGCTGGCATCGAACAACATTCTCTTGCCTGCTACAGGACGCCCGACAATCACACCGACTCAGGATATGGTGCTCGGCATCTACTACCTGACGATCGAGAAGCCGGGCTCCGATGATAAGGCAGTCTGTCGCGGCGCCGGAATGCGCTTCGTCAGCCTGGCTGATGCGCGCTCCGCATTCGAAGCTGGTGTCGTTGACCTGCACGCCAAGATCAAAGTGCGTGATTACAACGGCACGATGGTAGAGACCACACCCGGACGCATCATCTTCAACGAAGTTGTGCGCGCGGCAATCTCCTCGGTCAGCTAGAAGCGACCAGCTTTTCCATCAGTAATTAACGAACCAAAGAGGGACCTATGGTCAGCAGCACAAAAAAAGACGAAGTGATGGAATTCATCAACTACACGGTGGATAAGAAGAAGCTCGGCTCTCTTCTCTCCAGCGTGTACGAGAAGTACGGCACTGCCCGCACCGCAGAACTCGCCAACGCCCTCAAAGATTTGGGATTTGCCTACGCCACCAAAGCCGGTGTAACGATCTCGATCGACGACCTGGACGTTCCGGAAGCGAAACGCGGATTGATCTCGAGTGCAGAAAAGTTGATTGAAGAAGCGCAACGCCGTTACGAGCGTGGCGAGATCACAGAAGTGGAGCGCTACAACAAAGTTATCGATACCTGGTCTGCCACCACCGACCAATTGACCAAGGAAGTTATCGACAACTTCGACCGCTTGAACCCCGTGTACATGATGGCGTTCTCCGGCGCTAGAGGTAATATCTCCCAGGTGCGTCAGCTCGTCGGAATGCGCGGCTTGATGGCTGACTCTCAAGGTCAGATCATCGACTTGCCCATTAAAGCAAACTTCCGCGAAGGCTTGAACGTTACTGAGTACATCATCTCCAGCTACGGCGCCCGTAAGGGTCTGGTAGACACAGCGCTGAAGACAGCCGACTCGGGTTATCTCACCCGACGTCTCGTCGACGTCGCTCAAGACGTTATCGTTCGCGATCACGACTGCGGCACCAAGCGCGGTATCGAGATGCAGCCGATTATGGAAGGCGACAAGGCCATGGTAAAGCTCTCTGAGCGCACCTACGGCCGCACGCTTGCTGAAGACGTAGTCAATCCCGAGACCGGCGAAGTTGTCGCTCGCGCCAATGAGCTGCTCAACAGAAAGACAGCGGAAAATCTCGAGAAGAGCAAAGTAAAGGCCGTCAAAGTGCGTTCGCCGCTCACTTGCGAGAGCCAGTACGGTGTTTGCCAACGCTGCTACGGTTGGTCTTTGACCAACAACAGACCGGTAGATGTCGGCGAAGCAATCGGCATCATCGCCGCGCAGTCGATCGGGGAGCCCGGAACACAGCTGACAATGAGAACATTCCACACCGGCGGCGCCGTCGCCGGTGGAAGCAGCCGTGCGCAGTTGAAAGCCCCGGCAGCCGGCGAAATCACCTTCAAGATTCCCAGCCGTTCGGTCCGCACCAATTACGGTGACGTGGTCGAGCAGACGACGAAAGAAGGCAACATCAAAGTCACGGCCGGCAGCAAAGAACACTCGCTGGCAGTGCCGACAGGCAGCTTGGTCATGGTGAAGACCGGACAGGAAGTAACAGCCGGACAAGTTCTGGCTGAGTACGATCCGCCGGGCTCCAAGAAAAATTTGACCGAGCGCGCCACCAAGGACATCACCGCCGACATCTCCGGCCGTATCGTTTTCTCCGGCTTCCAGGCTGATGAAAAACGCGACCGTCAGGGCAACATCTCACGCACAGCCAACCGCGCCGGTATCATCTGGGTGCTGGAAGGTGACGTGTACAACTTGCCCTCAGGCGCACATGTCGTAGTGAAAGACGGACAAGACGTCGTCGCCAACGATGTTCTGGCGGAGATCTCCATTCACACCGAACACGGCGGCGAAGTTCGCTTCGGTCCCGAGATCGAAGTGGAGACAGTCAAAGGCACTAAGAAAGGCTCGACTGTCAACCGCCTCGTCAAAGGCAAAGAAATGAACGTGATCATTGCCTCGGTCGGCGCCGCCAACGCCAAGTTGGAAGCGGCGCAGAAGCAAGGCAACATGTGGAAAGTAGCGAAGAGCAAAGAAGGCTTCAACATCAAAGTCGTCGACGGCGAAATCGTCGAAAACGGCAAGATCATCGCCGAGCTCATCGATGACGGCACCAACGTCGTCACCTCCGGCGGCGAAATCATCTACGACGGCGTCGAAATCGACGACCGACGCGTGGTCACCAAAGCCGGTCGCATCCTTTTCGTGCCGGAAGAAGTGCACTTCATCTCCAAAGACATCAGCTTGAAGATGTCCGAATCGGGTGACTTCGTCACTGCCGGACAGGAAGTGGTGAAAGACGTCTTCGCCCATATGGACGGCGTCGTCGAGATCGTTGCCGACAACGACATCATCCACGAAGTGATCGTCAGACCTGGCGAGCTGGTTCCGATCAGCGATCCGGTCGACCTGAAAGTGGCTGAAGGCCAGGTTATCGAGCCGGGCACCGAAGTGATCGAAGGCACCAAATTCAAAGATCGCAAGATGATCAATGTGCTCGAGAAAGAAGACGGTTCATTGCAAGCTCTGATCCGCCCCATCGAAGAGTTCTGGATCGAGCCGAAAGACACGAAGTTCCGCCATCGCGCCACCGACGACAAGATCAGCTTGCGCTCGGTAACGCAGCTCTTATTCCGTGACAGAGAAAAAGTTCGCCACCTGCAAGGAGCGCAGTTAACCAGAACATCGCTCGTTCTGCAGATGGGTGGACAGCTCACCGGACTGAAAGGAACAGTCGAAATCACCGACGACCTCAACATCGTCGTGCAAGAGAACATCCTCTTGCGTCGTGAGCAAGACGTCAACGTCACCCTCATGTCAGTGCAGCATGGAGACGTCGTCGCACCGCACGCGGCCGTCGCCACCACGCAAGTGCTCACCAAGGGACCAGCGAGAGTGCAGCTGTCCAAGACGGACGAACGCCGTATTCTCCTGATCACTGATGAGCAGCAGGTCTGGCATAAGACCAAGGGCGCTGTCACTTCTAAAGAAGGCGACTTGCTCCGGGCCGGCGATGCCATCACTAAGAGTTCCACCTCCACTGTCTCCGGTCAGGTCGTGAAGATTGAAGGCAGTGAAATCGTGGTGCGTCGCGGACGTCCATACCTCATCTCCGGTAACACACAACTGCAATCGGAAGACGGTGCCCTCGTACAACGCGGCGACTTGCTGGCAACACTGATCTTCGAACGTCAGAAGACGGGCGACATCGTACAGGGTCTGCCGAGAGTAGAAGAGCTGCTCGAAGCGAGAAAACCGAAAGAGTGCGCCATCCTGGCAGAACGCGTTGGACGGGCACGACTGATGCACGATGAAGATATGCACCGCCTGTTCGTCGTTTACGGCGAAGGCAATGAGGAAGAGATTCCCATTCCTGCAGGCTTGAACATCATTGTGGAAGAGAGCGAAGACGTCACTCTGGGCAAACCGCTCACCGACGGACCGCCTAACCCGCACGATATCGTGAGACTGCGCGGAATCGCTTCCGCTCAGAAGTTTCTCGTTGACGAAGTGCAGTCCGTATACAGATCGCAAGGCGTGGAAATCGCCGACAAACACATCGAAGTGATCGTCAGACAGATGACTCGCAAAGTGCGCGTCGACGAGCCCGGCGACACGATCATGTTGCCCGGCGAGTTGCTCGAGCGCTACTGGATCGATCAAGAAAACGAAAAAGCAAAACAGCTCGGCATTCGCGAATCGACATACACAGCAGTGTTGCTCGGTATCACGAAAGCCAGCTTGAACACCGAGTCCTTCATCTCGGCAGCGTCATTCCAAGAAACCACACGCATCCTGACGGAAGCGGCGGTAGAAGGGAAGAAAGACTGGCTGCGCGGCTTGAAAGAGAACGTCATCATCGGACGTCTCATTCCCGCCGGCACAGGCTTCCAGGGACATGCGATGCCGCAGGAAGAAGAAGAGGAAGAAGAAGACATCTACCCGCCTATCGGCGAAGGCAGCTTCAACGTCCCCGGCTAAAAGACGCGGTGTAAGTAAATAAAAGGCGGTGGCAAATGCCACCGCCTTTTAGTTTGGGCTCGATCAGATCGCGTCCGTTATTGACTCGTCGAATCTCTCTTCAGCGAAGCGAGCGCTTCTTGCACGTGCTTGTCCGCTTCGAATTCGTTGGAAAAGACCTTCTTCACGACGCCGTCTTTGCCGATCACGAACGTGGTGCGTCCGGGCAAGACGCCAAACGACTTGCCGACTCCATACAACTTACGTACAGCGTTGTCTTTGTCAGACAACAGGATGAACGGCAGATTGTGCTTAGTGGCAAACTCTTTGTGGGAGTCGACCGAATCGGCACTGACGCCGATGATCACAGCCTGCAGCCCGCGGAAAGCTTCCATGTTGTCGCGAAATCCGCACGCTTCCTTCGTGCAGACCGGCGTCTCATCTTTAGGGTAGAAGTAGAGGACGACTGGACTCTTGCCGAGATAATCGTGCAGAGAGACTGGTCCATTCGCTGACTCCAGCGTGAAATCGGGCGCTTTCATCTCTTGTTTTACCGACTGATCAGCCGCCATGGCCTGATTAACCGTAGCACCGCAGGCCGAGGAAGCCACAAACGCCGCCACTGCAATCGAAAGTAGTTTATTCACGAATCAAATCCTCTTAGAGCGTCGCCGACGATTATGGCACCAATTCTACTAATCCGCTCCGTCGCTGGAGCTGGGCAGCTTGCTGCATAAGCCCCCCTCGGGCGGCGCGCTTCGCTAGGCTGACCAAAATTTGGACCTGGCGGGCAGGGTCTGCTCGTTGACAGATGGTAAAAAACCGCCAATTTCGGCGCATTTTGGTCCCCAGCCGACAGACCGCAAGCGTGAAACGCCCGCCGGCCTTAGAATGAGAGACAGGTATCCACAACCAACAATTCTCGTTCAGTGTTTTCCACCTTCATAACAACCTCGTTTTGGGGCAAAATGTTGCAAGACATGCCAAGGGAGATAATGAATGGACCTGTTCATCCTGTGGTTAGCACGGTCCTGTAGCTTACTAATCCTCTTGTTCACCGCTCTGGGTGGATGCTATCTCCTCACGACTTCGATGGGGCTGACGCAGGGCGCAGCCTGGGACTCCTGGCGCCGCCGCGGGCGCATTAGAGAAGCGGCAACCGCCGGCGGGCGCAGCATCGTACCGCTTTCGCTCATGCTCGTCTTCGCTTTTCTCGGCGTCGGTTTTGTCTATGGCATCACCGGCACGCTCTATCCACAAAGCGTCGACCAATCGCAAGCTCGCAACGTCAATTTCTTCTACCAGGCAGTCGTGCCCAAAGACGAATACTCGGACGACTATTAACGTAATGTCGAACCGGCGCCAGTCTCCGCAGTTTCAATCAGAAGCAGCCTACTGCTCTTCGTCGCTCCCTGGGCTGAAGAGTGAACGCAGCTTGACGCTGGTGTCGGAGGGCGCTTTCACCGCTTTGTGGCGACCGCTGCTCACGTCTTTCGCCACTGGCAAAGTGCCGGTTATCACTTGTTCGGCGAGCTGTCCCAGGCGCGGTGTCTGCAGAAGCGCCTTGAAGTCTTGCACCACCAGGCGCACGGCCGGATCGTCCTCACCGAGATGCGCGCGTTTGATGGCGATGGCGCGCCGATACATCGGCTCAGCCTCAGAGAACTTCTGCACGCCATGCAGCACTAAAGCCAGTTTGTACGTCAGATCGCCAATGCGCATGTCGTCGCCGCGCAGCGTCTTGTTGTAAATTGCCAGCGCCTGTTTGCAGTACTGCTCGCACTTATCATAGTCGTGATGCCCGTAGTAAAACGAGCCTATCGAATCGAACTCGATAGCCACTTCCAGATGATCGGTGCCGAACTTTTTGCGCAGCTCGTTCACCGCACGCTTGAGCAGCTGTTCGGCGGTGACCGGGTTGTTGATTTTGATTTTGATCTCGGCCAGGTGGTGCAGACTCTCCACCAGACAGCGAATCGAGCCAGAACGCTCGGCTTCTTGCAGAGCGATAGTCCACAGTTTGTCGGCTGTTCCGAAATCAGCTTTCCCATCCGCGTCTTCGGCGGCCGACTTCAGCAGTAGCCAATCATTGCTGTTTATTTGGTCTTCGACCATGTCTCCCTTGTCAGCCAGCCGGCCGGGCGGCCAGCAGGCTGCCCCATTTGGCGCCTATAACTATGTTACCTGCGCCATCGCCCAAACGGCTCACCCGTTTTAGGGATTAGAGTGATTGAATTGGTTTTACGGATCAATTCGTAGTCATGGCGCTTGCTGCTAGAGCAGGGACCAGCGAGGATTTCGCTCAAGAGTAAAAGCAATACGCATGGGCGCACTGCCACAAAGATCGAAAGATTAAATCGCGACTGCACCGCACCGAGGAGCTATTACATTTCGACGAGCTCACCGGATGTGGTGCCATAGCTGTCGTCGATCGGCTCGACGAACATGATGTTGCTGCCGACGTCAGCGATGCGCACTTTTGTGCCTTTCGCGAACTCCATCTGCGCACGGGCTGCACGAGCGGGGTAGTGCTGATATGCGTGTTGCATGACGACTATGATCTCGCCGATCTTTCCGCCTTTAATCGGTACCGAGATTTCGCCGGTCAATCCTTTCGCGTCTTCGAGCACCACCTGGCGCCCCGGCGCGTCCAGCTTTTTCAGCATGAAGGCGAACGTGTCGACCAGGTCTCCGGTAATTTCCGCAGTTTTCTTGACGAAATCGTTCATTTTTTTGCCCCCGAGCAGCTGAGCCTATCTCCATCATAGGTCAGGCAAGCATTGCTTGGCAGCGGCTTTATAGTTTTACAAGATCACCGCCAAGCGCACGCATAAGCGTCGGCACTAGACGCCCAAAGACACGCAGGCATTTCAGCTGCGAGCCGCTTTTACAACGAACCTTCAATAACAACAGGCGCCATGACTGTGCCGAGAATCTGGTCGGCATTAAAGCGCTTGCGGATGCGGTGCGCTAGAAAATAAGTTAATGGAGTGCGGCTCGGATTGCACTTTTGATCCAGCAAAAGGTGGGCCAAAATAGACAGCGTTATCCCGACGCGATACGGTTGTCGCTGGGGTCCTCGGAAGAGGAGAAAAAACAGCGCCAGGAGCTCATACGAGTGCAGCGGCAGAATCAGCTTTCCGCTGTACTTTTCATGGCAAGCTTCGTTAAACCGTTCCCAGTTAGGCTTCCAGCCGTGGGCTCGGACGTAATCGACAATGTGATCAAGGTCAATTAACCAACCGGCGAGAAAACTCGCAACCGCCGCCGGGCGGGACTTATAACGAGCATAACTGGCAAAACCTATACCGGCGGAAGTTATGATGTGACCAACTGTTCGCATATTTTGAGGATTCCTGATTACCGATCACAAGCGCTGTATAAACTGTTATATCGCAAAGCTCATTGACTTACTCGAAGTGTCTTATATATATACCCACCCCCACCCGAAAAGTTTCGTCGCACCCGGCCGAAAGCTGCTTGGGCTTGAGCATGAGCTCGGCAGTCACGACTAAATAGCGGGCTAGATTCCCAGCACCAGTAACAAGTAAGGCGACTCCAGGAGAACGCAACGAATGAAAAGGTTGAAACGAGCGGCAATAGACGATCAGGCAAAGCGACCGATGCCGTCGCAGCCCGGTCTGGCGTCGTTTGCGCGGACTGCAAGCAGTGTGGGCAAAACGCTTGCACTGACGGCGCTTTTGGCGCTTTCGCTGCCGGCGTTGGCGCAAGCGCCGCCCACACTTCCCACTGGCAATGCTCACGCTATTAGTATGTACAACCTGGGGCTGACCGCCTACAAACAGGGCAGCCCTGAATCGGCAATCATTTTCTTTCGCCGCGCTTGCGACATAGACCCGGATTTAGCAGATGCGCAGTACAACCTCGGCGTCATTTATCAGAGCCAAAAACGCCTCAATGACGCCGTTCCACGCTTTCAGGAAGTCCTGCGCGTCAAACCGGCCGACCCGGACGCCCACTATCAGCTGGGCTTGTGCCTGATTGATTTGGGCAAACCGCAAGACGCGCGCGCCATGCTGGCCGCAATTCCGCCGTCCGACAAGCACTATGCCGATGCGCAACGACGCATTAACTTGATCGATCAAGGTCAGGTGCCGAGCTCGCCGGCATCGCCGGCGACTCAGCCGGTGGTGCCGAATGTCGGCGGCGCGCCGCTTTCACCACCGATCAGTCAACCGGCGCAGCCAGCTTACGATGCCTCGACGCAGCCCGCTACCCAGCCGGTACAACAGGTGCAGCCAGTGCAACAGCTGGTAACGCCGGTTCAACCCGTGCAACAGCCGGTGACGCAGGTTCAACCCGTGGCGCCCGTAGCGCCGACGCCGCCGACACCGATTTTGGCCAACTCTTCCGTGCGCGTTATCGCCACAGGATTTTCCGCACCGTCGGGGTTGGCATTTGACCGCGTCGGCAACCTGTACATCGCTAATTTCGGCAACAACACAATCGATCGCATCAGCCCTGACGGTATGAAGTCGACATTCAGCAGCGGCGCCAATCTGCAAGGTCCGATCGGATTGGCAGTGGACGCGACCGGCAATGTATACGTGGCCAATTACCGTGGTGGCACCATTGCACGCATTAATCCAGCCGGCGTCTCGACTGTGATTGCCACCGGCTTTAACCGCCCCTATTACTTGACGCTGAACAAAGACGGCAACCTATTCGTCAGCCAGCAATCAGACAACTCAGTCCTGCGCATAGTGCTGCCACAACCAATCGGCGCCAAGTTGTAAGCGACAAGCTCGGTATCAAATTCGCTGATGTGAATTTCAGAACAAATCGGAGCCGGCAAGATGCCGGCGCTCCCAGAGCAGAGCTAGTGCCGCACGGGTTGTTAATGTCAGAGTGCTCGTCAAGCTTATGCGCGACGCGGGAGCGTCGGGCTCAGAGTGGTCGAGCCGGCGGTTAGCCGCGCAGTGACGTTTTCCGGCAGAGCTCGATGCGGTTGACCTGGTCTGGCGTGAGCTTGTCCATCAAAGCGCGGTATCGCGCCTCGTGGCAGCTGAACATAATGATCTGATTGTCTTTGACGACGACGTCGAGGAGAAATTGCATCATACGCAGAAAGCGATCGTCGTCAGCCTCGCTGAAGATCTCGTCCAGAATTATCGGCATCGGATTTTCCCCGGAGAGAAACCTGCATACGGTCATGCGTCCAAGCCAGTGAAGCTGCTCTTTCGTTCCGGTGGAGAGCTGACTCATGATCTGCGCGGCATGCAGCTTCTCGCTGTCGCCTCGGCGCTGAACGGTCAGTTTAAGCGCCGAATCGAATTCCAGTTTTTCGTAATCGAATCCAAGTTTACCTAAGAGCTCGCGCGCTACGACATTCAATCTCGACGCCCAGCTAACATAGGTTTCTTCCGACAGTCGGGACAAAGTATCTCGCGCCAATTCAAGTGCGGATTTCGCCTGCCTGGCGCGGGCGAGCGAACGCTGAACATTATCCAGTTCTATCAGGGTGGGCACATACGCGTCATCGAACGTATTGAGAACGCTGCGCACATGCACGATTTTTTGCTCGCGCGCTTGTCGCAAAGTATCGAGCTCGTCGCTGGCGGTATCATGCGCGATGCCGGGCGAAGCGCCAATCAGCGCCGGGTCCATCTCGGAAATCTCCGGATGCTTTTTCACCAGATCCTGCATTCGCGTCCACACTTCGTTGCGTTTTTCTTCCAGGCGCGGCAGATTGAAATCTTCTTCCGGCAGCTCCTGGCGCAACTCGCTTTCCTGGCGAACGAGCTCCTGGCGCAGCCTTTCCCACTGCTGGTAGACGGCCAATTTTTCATTGAACTCTGCGTAAGCACCCTCTAAATTGGCGGGCTCTTGCATATCTGCGCGGATGAAGATGCTTTCCAGTAAGGCTTCAATGTCAACGATCTCGGTTTGCACCGTCTCTAGATCTTGCTCGCCTTGCTTGACGCCCTCAATGGACGAACCCATGGTGCGCGACTCCTCCATGCACCGCGACGCATCACTGGAAAACGCCAGAGCAGAATCGACCGTTATCTCGATATTTTGCCGGACCGCTTTCTTGTAGTACGGAGCAAGCTCGTTTTTGCAGCGCGTCAGCGCCGCTCTGCGAGTGGCGATGACGTTATCTATCACGTCCAGCTCTTTCACCAGCGCGCTCTGGGCATTAAACTCCTGGATCTGTTTCAAAAGAATATTGCCGTTGCGCACGCCTGTCTTGCGCGCGAGATTGTCGAGACGAACCGTCAGGTTGTTGATCTTCGTGCGCAGCTCTTGCACCAGAGCCTGCTGCCCCTCAATCTCTTTTGCCGCGGTGTCGAGCTCCTTGCGCCGGTAAATAGCGGAGTTGAAGAAGACGCTCTTCTTCGAGCGTTTTTCCTCTTCTACCTCTTCAATCAGTGCGCGCGACTTAGCGATCAACTTTTCGCATTCGCTGGTTTGCGTAGTAGCGGCATTGATCAGAGCCTCATAGGTGCGCGCATCGTCGAGATCTTTCGCATCGAGATATTGGAGCGCCCGCTTCATCTGATCGACTTTATCCAGGTCGACCTGCTGTTGCTCTTTTACTTTCTTTGCTTCCAGCTCACGCTGTTTCTGAAGCTCCTTAATCTCGCCTTCGGTGTTGCGCAAAGTCATCGCCAGCACGCCGAGATTTTGCACATCTTCTGCCGTCAGCTGATGCAGTCCGCCCCACTTCTGCTTGAGCTGATCCTGACTGGACTCGAACTCGTTCAACTTGGGTGCCAGCTCCTGGTGCAGCTTATTGAAGTCCTCTGTTTTCGCCTGACGTTTATGCCAAAGCTCTTCCACTTGCTTGGCGGTGTCGTACGGGAAGTTCGAGAAATCACTCAATCGTTCGACTTCGTTTTTCAAACCTTGCAGCTTGCCGACTCGCTTCTGTGCCCGAATCAAACGATTGTCCATTTCAGCCGCTTGCAGCGCCAGTTCGAAATACTCTTGCGCCTTCACCTGTTGGCTGTCGCCGGCGATGCGATCATCGACCTCCATGAGCTGATCGAATTCGGACACGGCGCCCCGTCGCTGCTCGTCCATGGCGCGCACGCGTACTTCCAGCTCGCCCAGCCGAGCTTCGAGATCTTTGATCAGCTGATCGATTCTTCCTCTGCTTTCACCATGAGGAAACCTGGAGAGCATCTCGTCCAACAGATTGATGGCGGAGCCGGCTGTACTGGCTGGAGTGGATGAGTCGGCGATGCTCTGAAACATAGACGCCAGATCGACATCAGCTTCAAACATATGCTCAGCCAGCTGGCGCTGACCGATGTAGAAAGTGCTGAGAAACAGCTCTCTAGTCATACCGGTCAATTTCAGTCCGGTCTCGTCTTCGCCGTTGGCACCGAGAAAATCGTTGGTGACGTCGCGATGATTATCCTTGCGATCGACTATCTGCAAACTGCCGTCTTCGAAGTCGCGGATCACTTTTAAAGAACGTCCTTGCGATGATACATCGATGGAAGCGATGTACGGCAGATTGAGAGAGCGCTTCGGTGCGAAGGCATCGCGCAGGGTGAGGCGATCGGCTAAAGCACGCTGGTTGCGCGGGAAATCGAAAAGCGTGGCCCAGATCGCCTCGGCGATAGTGGACTTGCCGTAGTCGTTCGGCTCCACGATCAAGTTGAGCTTGTTCGGCTTGAATTCAATTTTTTCACCGGTCAACTTACCGAAGCCGGCAACGTCGAGCCGATCAATCCACATCTCTTATGGTTATCCTTTTCTGGCGCAAAGCATCTAAACCGTAGTAGAGCGCATCTTCCACGATGGCGCCCGTCAAAGCGTTCGTGATACCAGGTGTCGTCACTCGCTTCTGCTCAATGTCGCGCTTGAGCGCAAGCAAGGCATCGATGTATTTGGCTTCGGTAGTGCGAGTATCGAACTTCTCGCTTAGATAGTCCGGTCTGCTGTTATCGACGACGACGAGATCGCAATAGCGCGAGCGCAGCTGCTGCAAAACTTGCTCAGGGTTGACGGAGGCAGCGAAGGTGCCGTCTAGATTTACCAGCACGATGTCGGTTTTCGGTCTGCCACCTTGATCTTCTATTGCCAGCGTGATCTCGTCCATCATGTCTTGCGACGAGAGTCCGGTTATGTCGGCGCTCACTGTCAATAATCTGCGGCTGTCTACTTCGATCGGTTCTAATTGAACGTCGTAGGCACCGTTTTTGTTCGACTCGATTGTGCCGAGCAGCACACAGTGCGGACCCGGCTCGTCGAAGTTGCGCCCGCTCGGGCAGCCGCTGTAGGCGCCCAGCAAGACTCCGGTCTCGGTGCGCACTTCGCAAATCTCGTGATAGTGCCCAAGGGCGGCGTAGGCGAAGTTTTGCGCGCGCAGCTCCTGGGCGGAGAACGGCGCCGTCTGCTTATTCTCCCAGTCGGCATCGGCTCCGGCGTACCCTTCCAGGGCGCCGTGAAAAACAAGCAGGTTGAGTCCGTCCACTTTAGCAATAGGGTCTTTCAAAAGACGCTCGCTCTCGACTTTGGGCGAGGTGAAAGCCCGTCCGGTGAAAGTCACTTCCTGGCGGTGCGGGTGACGAATAGTGACAAACTTCTCTTGACTGAACGAGACGACGTTATCCGACCACGCCGGCAACCCTCTCAGTTTCAACGTCTTGGCATTGTAAGGAGATTCGCTCGAGTAGTAATCGCGATTGCCCGGCGCGATCAAAATCGGGATATTGCCGAGCGATGCGCACGCCTGGATCACCGTCGTAATCGTATTGCCAGTAACGGTCTCGTTTTCCCAGAGGTCCCCGGGAATGAGGACGACATCGACCTTGTGGTCGCGTGCCACGTCCAGGCTGCGCAAGAAGGTTTGCAGCACTTCCTGCTCACGCTTAAGGCGTTGTGCCTGACTCAAAGGCGCGCTAAGAGCGAGCTGTCTCGAGTCGAGATGCACATCCGAGAGTTGCAAGAAAGTGAAGCGGCTCACTTCAGATGCCATGAGTGTGTTTCCTAATCTCGGGCACTCTTTCCGGTGTAGTTGTAGTAAGGCGCGTCCGGACAGTTGCGGCGCCGGCATGAGCGACCGGCCATGTAAAGCGGGCGCTTATCGGGTCAGTCAAATTTTACATCAACTAGGGTCGCGCTCCACGAGTGCGGCGATACCTTGACCAACGCCGATACACATCGTCGCCAAACCGCGACGGGCGCCGCGCCGCTGCATCTCATACAGAAGAGTGGTGAGGATGCGGGCACCGCTGGCGCCCAGGGGGTGTCCAAGCGCAATTGCCCCGCCGTTGACGTTGAGGCGAGCGCGGTCGATGCCGAGCTCTTGCACGCAAGCGAGAACCTGGGCGGCAAACGCTTCATTGAGCTCGATCAAATCGAGCTCGTCTAGAGTCCAGCCGGCGCGCGCCAGAACTTTCCTGGTAGCAGGTACCGGTCCAATGCCCATGCAAGCCGGGTCAACGCCGGCCACCGCCGAGGCCACGAAGCGAGCCATCGGCTTCAACCCCAACTGCTTCGCCTTCTCGGCTGACATAATCAGGAGCGCGCAGGCGCCGTCATTGATGCCGGAAGCGTTGCCCGCTGTGACTGAGCCACCTTCCGCGGCAAAGGCCGGTTTTAAGCGGCGCAGGTCATCCATATTCGTATCGGGGCGCGGATGCTCGTCTACCGCGATCACTCGCACGCCTGCCGGCGCTTTTTTATCGGCAATGCTGACAGGCACAATCTCTTGCTCGAACTTCTTTTCGGCCAAGGCAGCCTTGTAGCGAGCCTGGCTCTCGACGGCAAATTCATCTTGCGCCTGGCGCGATATCTTATATTTTTGCGCCACGTTCTCTGCGGTTTCACCCATTGAAAATGGATAGTGCAGATCGGCAAGTTTTTTGTTGGTAAAACGCCAGCCGAGAGTGGTGTCATAAAGCTTTTGATCGCGCGAGTACGCACTGTCGGGTTTGCTCATCACCAGAGGCGCTCGCGTCATCGATTCGACACCGCCGCAGATGAAGATGTCACCACTGCCGGTGCGGATGGCGTTGCATCCGTCAATCACCGCGTTCAGCCCGGAGCCGCACAGCCTGTTGATCGTGGCGCCTGCCACTGAGATGGGCAGCCCGGCTAACAGTGCCGCCATACGCGCCACATTGCGATTGTCCTCGCCTGCCTGATTGGCGGCGCCCAGTAAGACGTCCTCGATTTGATCAGGTGAAACTGATGGATTGCGTTTGATCAGTTCGGCGATGACGATGGCGGCCAGATCGTCAGGGCGAACATCTTTCAAGGCGCCGGCATAGCGTCCGATCGGTGTTCTTATCGCGTCTACGATTACAGCGTCAATCATGGCGGGTTTCCTGTTCGACTAATCATTGATCTTGATGGGCGGTTTGCCGTTGCGCGCTTTCAGCAGTACCATGGCCGGATTAGTCCATGACTGATCGTCCGTGCTCAGTTGCTGCAGCACTTCCGGCGGTGAGGAGGAGTTGGCGGCCACTGCTTCCCGTACGTCAGGACGCCCGTCCGAGCTCAAGGACTTCAGTATATCAGGCGCGCAGGCCGGATTGTTAGCCAGTTGCACGCGCACGAGATCATCGTCTTGCAGCAGCGCTCTCATATGGTCCACGTCGAGCTTCGCATTGCGCGCAGCGGAGCCGCGCACGACGACGCTCGTGTCGCCGGCCAGTTGATTTACCACCTCAGCCGGTGCCTGCGGGTTTTGCGCCACCTCGTTGCGAACGGCCGGATCTTGATCGGCAGCCAGTTTTGCTAGAACCACCGGCGGTGCCTTCTCACTGCGCGCGATCAAACTTTTGATGGACGGATCGGCATCATCGAGAATGCGCTCGACTATCTCCGGCGTAATGTTGTCGCGCTGCATGATGCGCTGGCGCACCCTCTGGCTGCCGGTTTGCGCCAATCCTAAAACGGCGTCGGCAGGCAACGCCGGGTTGCCGGCCAGCGCATCGGTGACGTTGGAGCTGGGATCACGTTGCAAGAGAGTAAGGACGCTGCCAGGCACAACGCGGTTAGAGGCAACAGCCTGGCGCACCAATTCATTGTCGTCCTGAGCCAGTCGCGAGAATGCCGATTCTAATTTCGCATCGACGGTACCGCTGTCGCCGTCCTGCCCGGGCGCCGGGGCACCGCCGAAAGAGAAGTGGTTAGCTGCCAGAGCCGCCCGCACGCTGAAAGACTTGTCGCTCGACAGCTTCTCCACCAGACCGATAGGGACATGATGGTTGGCGGCAAGAGTGCGACGCACTACAGGTGACGAGTGATCGGCGAGGCGCGAATAGATCTCTTGCATCAGATCGTCACGCGCAGCTACTGCCTCGACGACGGCAATGATGCGGTCTGACGACAACTGCTCGACCACCGGCATCGGCGTCGAGATATTGGCGGCAACAGCCGCACGCACGCGATCTTCTCCGTCTTTGCTCAGCTCGGTCAGCACCGCAGGCGGTGTGGAGGCATTGGCGGCAACGGCCCAGCGCACCTTATCGACTTTGTCTTGGGCAAGCTTTTCCAGTATTGATGGTTGATGACAGTTCATCGCTACATCGAAGCGCACTTGCCACTGCGTATCGGCGGCAAGGCGGCGCTCGACTTCCTCTCCCGAGGCGGGGTTGCAAGCGACGGCTTCGCGCACTACAGGGCTGTTGTCTTTGCCCAGCTGTTCTAATATAGAGACCGGTGTGGCCGTGTTTTGAGCGACGAAGGAGCGCACACCGAGATCACCGTCATTGGCGAGAATTTGCAAAGCCTGAGGCGATATGTGCGGTTGTCGCGTCAGAAATGTGCGCACCAGTCGATCGCCGACGCGAGCCAGACGCAGTTGCTCTTCTTTGGAAAGGTTGGGGTTGCGCGCTAAGGCCAAAAGCATGTATTCGGTCTGCACCGGTCCACGCGCAAGCTCTGCCAGCACGGAATCCGATGCTTTGTAATGGCCGGCTATCTGCTCGAGAATTTTCGGTTGGCGCGAATGCGCCAGTCGAGCCAGTACGTCAGGACTGAGATTGGCATTGAGCAGAAGCGCCTGTGCCACCACTTCGTCCGCATCGTCGGCCAGACCCGCTTGCACATCTTGCGGGCAAGAAGGATTCATAGCGACGGCTTCGCGCACCAGATCGTTTGCATCGTGCGACAAACGCGCCAGAACATCGGCAGGAGTTTTTTCATTGCGCGCCACCGCCAGCCGAACAAACATGCGCGGTTCGTCCGAGCCGGGAGAGGGGAGATCGCTGTAGTCATGGAAGTCCGGTTGAGTGAGAGGATCTTCCGTGTTCACCCTGACTGCGGAATCGAACTTGCCAAGCTTGCTCGATTGCGCCAGCCCCGGCTGCACGCTGTTGGCGACGAACAATATGCCAAGAACCGAGACCAGGGCGCTCGTGTTTTTGCAAAGATGCATGGCTTCTCCCACTGCTTGAGACAGCCTGCAATTGTATCTTACTGGAGACCTATTAGATGTACGCTCATGCTTTGTGGATCTCGCGGATCAAAGTAAGGAGCACATCGCGATCCAACTCTTGGCTGACGTACTCGATGTACTTCACTTGCCAGTTTTCGATATCTTGTACAACGATGGTCAATGACGTTCCGGACGATCTGGCCGCCGCCATGTCGACACCGATCTCGCCTGACTGCGTCATGGCGAACACGCGAGCACGGCCGGAATAACCGATGGAGTCGCGCAGTGAAAGACGCAGAAGAGCGACACTGAGCTCCTTGCCGATATGCTCTGAGACGTTTTGTATGAGTTGTTGAAACTTATCCATCGGTCCCGCCAAACTGATCGTCGGCACAGTGCACAACCCATAATGCATCAGCAGCCCGACCGAACGCGCGATCTCCGAAGTGGTGAGATCTTGTGAATAACGCAGTACGGTGGAGAGTGATGTCAGTCCATCGAGAGCGTTCCAAACACGACCCATCAAGGCGATCTCGACCGGATGCAGCTTGTGTTTCTCCTGCGGATCGATAAGCTCGGTACTGGCCAACAAGCTCTCTTCGTCCGGCACCTTCTCCAGAATGGAGTCGATGCCTTTGGGCAGTTTTTTCAACACGACGTCCATGTTGTCTTTCGCCAAAGCCGCATCGAGAAGCAGCTTGTCTAGAGGCTTGGTGACTTTGCAAGACTCTTTCGAGAGATCCGGTGGCGGCGTGCGTTGAATGAATACGAAGATCCCTTCTTTCCATGCCGAGCAAAATTCGATGACAGCCGCGTTTGCGCTCACTTTGCCGACCTTCGCGTGCGTCATCTTGCCCACCTCGAAGACAGCTCTGAACTGCAGATCTTTGTACTCTACCGAGAGGACGCCGGTTTCGCGGTTGGTGGCTAGATTTTGCAGAAGGTTGGACGGATCGGTGGTGCCCAAGTGCCCGACGAGAGACTGCACTTGCGACGTTGATTCGTCTGAGCTTTTGACGAGCTTCGTCTCTCCCGTATCACCGGACTGCCCGTAGAATGCCTGGTCTTGCAGCGCGATCTCCAGCTGGCGCGTGTTGATAAATCCCTTTTTCACAGCCAACGGGCCCAGCGTAATCCGTTCTTTCTGCGGCATGCTCTGCAGCTCGAACATGAGCTCGTCCAGCTGATCGTGTGTGAGAAGACGCGATGCGTTGAGATAATCTTTCAGACTGAACGGCGTCTGGTTGCGGAAACAGTTGACGAGGAATGGCACTTTACTAAAAATCGGAAAGATCGCTCGGCTCTGCTCGAGCCCCTTCAGCTCCTCCATCAACTCTTCACTGGAAAGGCGCCCTTGCGATTGCAAGCGATGAGAGATGGTGCTGATCGGAGTGTAGTTATCGATGGCAGCGATCACAGCATTGCGTTTGCGAGGCGCATCCATACCGGATTTGAGCTTGATACCGAGAGTGGTGAGAACAGGAGTTGTCGACATCAAAACTTGCTGCGCCAGATCGGTGCTCTCTTCGATGATGGCCCCTTCCTTGCCCAGAGCCGTTTGTGCATGACGAGCCAGAGTAGCGGAGTAGTCGAAAAGCTCAGAGAGGTTATCGAAAATATGCAACGACAAACCGCCCATCAAAGATTCGCGCACGACTGCCAGAGCCTTGTCCGCTTTGAGAAAGATGATGGCACCTTGCACATCGAGAAGATTGTTGGCGAGACGACCGGCTTCGACGAACAACTCCGCCGGAAAAAGATAACCGCACTGAGTCGAGTCGATGAGAACGGCGTCGAATAAATGCTTGCCGGCTGCCAACCCATTCAGCTCGGAAAGCAGGTCCGGTCCGTATTTGAGAACAATGACATTCTCCTGGACGACCATCCGGCTCAGTCGTTCGGTGATAACCTGTTCGTTGGGTTCGACGGACATCAAATCGGTAGGCTCGCAATCAGGTCGCCAGGACCAGAATGGCTAACAGGGTTACTATTCCACCCTGATCGGATAGCAAACCGCTCGAACAGTAACTTTTGCTAAGGTTGCATTTCTCTTGATAAGCCCCCGCGCCTTACAGCCGTCAGAGCTCCTGGTTTATACTGCGCCTGACCATTTCCGACGAGGAACTTCAGTGCCGATAATTCGCAACTCCGTCCGACATTGCCTGGCACTAGCCCTGGCTCTATCGGTCTGCGCTCCTTGCGTGGCCCAATATCAGACACAGAGCGCTGCCGATTCAGACAAAGTAATGAGCTATCCGTCGGACAAAGAGCTGACCAGGCAGAAGAAAATCGAGGAGTTCGAGGCAGTCAAGCGAGCTACGCAGCATCAGCCTGCGCCAGCCCAGCCGCAAGGTGAGGATGGGAGCGACGACTCACAACAAGCGCAAGGCGCGCAGCCTCAGCACTCTGCCTCGGCGAGCAAACCCAATATGCTTCAGGGCGGCGTACAGTACTGCGTTCCGCGTGGCACCCCTGTGAAGCTCAAGCTGGCAACAGTGCTCCAATCTGCAACTGAGCTGAAGTCGGATCAACGCGATTTGGACGGCAACATCGCGCCAGCGAAGATCGGGCAAGAGATCTCAGCCAAGACACAAGAAGACCTCTATGTTGATGACAACAAGGTAATTCCGGAAGGCACCGTCTTCCACGGTGTCGTCACCAAGATTTTGCCGCCCAAACGCATGAACCGTCCGGGCTCTCTGGAAATCTCGTTCAACGCTCTGGAAACGCCTGACCATAGGGTATTCGAGTTTCACGCCGAGGCAGACAGTAAGTACAAATCCACCAACAAGACCAAGCTGAAGGGTTTTGGCAGACTGACGGCGTACGCGGCCGGCGGCGCCATTGTGGGAGCGATGGTGGCCTACCAGGTGTTCGGCATAAGAGAGACCATCGCCATGCACGGTTATAACATCGCCGGTGCGGCTGCAGGCGGTGCCCTCCTCGCTACGGCATACGCGGCGATGAAACACGGTCATGCGGCGGAGCTCGAGCCAGGGCAGGACCTCAACATGCAGATCAACAGCGATCTCCTCATGCCCGCCGCCGTCGAAGCAAAAGCCAAGCTGACAACCGCTCCTTCAGGAGTGGCAATCACAATCAACCGTTCGAAATTGATCAACGACGGGCTGGACGGTCATCTTCTCCGTCTGGACGTGAAAATCCAAAACGGTACCTCTCACCCGCTCAACTCCATCGATCTGTACGTCGAAGACTCCAACGGCAATCGCAATTCGCTCTGCGAAGGGCTGGAAGACAACGCCGAGTACATCTTCAAAGTGGAGCCGCACGAAGTGAAAAACGCGCGTTTGTACTTCCAGGTCGAGTGGCCCAAACTAAGCCGCAAACTGGTCTGGGTCGGACACGACAGTCGACGAATTGCTTATCAGGCGCCATGCCCCTAGCCGGCACGACCGCCCCAAAAATGTAGTCTATCAACACAATTGACCGACCCGCGCAATGCCGCGTCCCTTCTGCCTTGCGGGTTTCGACCAGCGGCGGGAAACCGATGGGAGAGATACGAATTTTCGGTTGACAAGAAGTGAATAAAGATTCATATTAGAGCGAACTAAAGCGCAAGGGAGTCGGCTCGCTCCGCCAGGCGGTGCGCTGTGGCGCGCAGGCAAAATCAGACGAAGCCGTCAGTTTCATAAGAAACAAACCTTCCAGCCCCAAGCGAGGTGTTTCTCAGTGGCAACAGAATCAGGTATGAGCATCAGCACTCTCTTAGGTGAGCTCATCACCGCCGCTGCCATCCTCAGGACAGAGACATTCGACGAAGCCAGATCGCAAGCGAGCCAGTCGGGACTGCCGGTGGGTCGCGTTCTCGTTATGTCCGGACATCTGGGCGAAGGAGATTTGACATCGGCTCTGCAAGCCGCTCAGATGGTGCGCGAAGGCAAACTGACTAAGACCCAGGCCACACAAGCGCTGCGCCAAGCGTATCACCAGTGCATGCCGTTGGGCGATGTCGTTGATGAGTTGCGTGACTACACGCCCCAGACAATGCTGGGCGAACTGCTCCTGGCAGCGAAAGTAGTAAGCATAAGCAAATTAGCCAGGTTCGAGCCGCAAGCGCGAGAGAACAGTCTGACACTAGGACAGGTGCTCACCAGATACGGTATCATCTCCATTTCACTCTTGTCCGATGCCGTGCAGCTACTGGTGTTGGTTCGCAGCAATCAGATCAACTTCCAACAAGCCGCCGCCACCATCTACGCAATCTGCTGCTCTCAAGCCGACCTCGACACCACCGTTGCGGCGCTCACCGGTAAAAAACAGGCAGAACTCGATCAAAGCCGCATCGGCAAGCTGCTTCAAGCCGCAGGAGTGATCAACGATGAAGAACAGCTGCTCGCTGCCGAGATGGGCATCGAGAGCAACAGGAGTTATGGCGAAGTTCTCATTGAATACAAAGTGCTCGAGCCATACGTGCTGGACTCTGCGGCCAGTCTGCAGGCGATGCTCATTGCCGGCTCGCTCACCGAAGTACAGGTAATCGATCTGCTCAAGCAGGTGATCGCGAGACAGGCGCCGTTGCATCAAATACTGGAAGAGTTGCACGACCTCAAATCGAGAGTGGTTGCCCTTCTCAAAGCAGCGGTGTTGATCAACGACGATGACATAGCTTACGCGCTCAGACAATTTCCCGCGTATTCGGACGACACGGCACGGGCATTGATCGCCGCTAAATTCATCGATCTGCCGACGGTGCGTAAAGCCGTGCACTGTCTAAAACTGATGCAGGCGGGACAGATCAACGAAAACATGGCGGCAGTGGCGCTGCGCCACAGCAACCGCAGAGGCGTTTCCATCGAAGACGCTATCAAGATCATGACCGACGATCGACCGTGCACGCTTTCGACACTGGGACTGAAAATAGTGGAAGCGGTGCAAGACCACTGGGAGCCGCCACCGCAGCACCTGTCAAGCGTCGCGATCTAAAACCGAATCGGTTATTGCCAGTATTCGCGAAAGTGGCCAGAGGATTGCCAATTTGACACCACCCGTGGTGCGGCGCTCAACTCTGCGGTTTCATTCTAAACATTTATCATGCCGTCACATAAGATCCGATCTTTACCCCCCTTCCATGCCATAATTAGAGCCGCCGATTACTACAGACCGGGTCTCAACCTCTCTCGATGAGCACTGTGGTCGAAGGGTTGAATGTAACGATTTATGATCGAATTTCTCACCGTCTTTGCAGTGTCGTATGTGCTGCACGCCACAGGTATCACCTTCGGATACCACCGGCTCTTGGCACATCGCGCTTTCTCCTGCAACAAAGCGGTTGAGTACTTCTGGGTAGCCATGGGATACCTGGCGTTCGAAGGCTCGCCCATCTGGTGGGCGACGATGCATCGTGCTCATCATCGTCATAACGACACCGCGCTCGATCCCCATTCTCCACGTTATGGCGTTGGGCGCGCTCACTACGGCTGGCTGATGGAGAAGGGATACGCAAGCCATATCGATCCGAAGACGCAATCACGCGACATATTGGTCGATCCTATATATAGATTTCTCGAACAAGATGGCAGCTGGTCGAGAGCACATTCCCTCGGCTTCGCCATCAACTTCGCTTTCCGCCTCTTGATCTGGGTCTACTTCGGTTGGGTGCCAGCTCTTGCCAGCCTCTTCGCCGCCTTCGCCGTAATGCAAATTCCACTGATGCTCAATGTGGTCTGCCATCTGCCCCGCTTCGGCTACAAAAACTACGCCAACGGAGACGAAGATTCGGTCAACGTTTGGTGGGTAGGACTTCTGGCCATGGGCGAAGGCTGGCACAACAACCATCACGCTTTCCCGGGCTCCGCTCAAAGCGGCGTCCGTTGGTTCGAATTCGATTCGACCTGGCTCTTAATCAGGCTTTGCAAGAGACTCGGCTGGGTGCATTGGGTAAATGTGCCTGAAGCTCTGACGCGCCAACAGTTGCGCCGTCGCGGTGCACGCGTCCGTCTCGGGCGCTTCCGTGCCATCCGCCAACAACGCATGACAGCTGCGGCTTAACTCGCCATTCCACTGAGCTCGTACTCATAACGCGCCGAGACTGCATTGTTGTACTCGGCACGGATAGCTATCTTGTTGTCCGTCGAGAATTCGAAGCGCACTCCGCCTACGCTCTCGGTCCCGTATCTCGCCCATTCGCGTGGCAAAGCTACAACTATATTTTCGCTGCCCCACTCCTCGAGAAACGCTTTCAGGACAGAGCAGATTTTGTCTTCATCAAGTGGATTTTGAAACACTGTCAGTTACCGTTATAACTCAACTGTGGCTACCCGTATCCGGTTTGAGACGCAAGAACGCGGCGATAGTTGCCCGCTGATGGCAGCGAGCGCGGCGAACTCCGGGAATGCCTGTCGGAATTGAAATTGCGTTGTTAACAATCAGCTACATTGCCTAAAGACAGATAGAGCCTCCGTTTTAGGAGGCTCTCACATTTTTTTGAGGAGATAGTGGACTAGGCGGCTTGCAGCTGCACGTCGTAGATTAAGCGGACGAAGTCGTATTCGACGCGGATAGAGACTGTGCTATCGGTAGCGAATTCGAGCCGAACGCGACCCAATGTATTGGTCGAGTATTCGCTCCAGTGTTGCGGCACAGAGACGATCACGTTCTCCGGTCCCCATTCTTCAACATAAGCTTTGAGGACCTGACACAATCTGTCCTCATCACGCGGGTCTTGAAACATACTCATGTGCATCACCACTTGCCTCCGAACGTGACTCCAGAAATCGCTGCTGCTGCCGTTCTTGCATGTAGTGTAGGGAGAAGGATGTTTCTGAGCAATTGGTGGTTTTCCCACCTCTTTCGTACAATTCCCAAATCCAGTCTAGATCAGCGTTTAAAGCACTGCCAACTTCTTAACGAAGTTTGCTTAAGCACTATCGCCAGGCGCGCAGACCGCTGGAAAGCCGTTTTTAGTGCCGAGACTCGCCACCGCAGCGATCGGTGCCTTTGCACTCCACCTGCTCCACCTGAATGGTCGTGTGATGGAGCCCGAACTCGTCGTTCAACAGCTTGGTCACCGACGTCAGTACGGTCTCCGCCGGAGCGCGCGTATCGATAGCGACGTGCCCCGACATGGCATCGAGACCAGAGGTAATGGTCCAGACATGAATATCATGCACGTCTTGCACGCCCTCGACCTCGAGCATGGCGGTCCGCAGCGCCGAGAGGTCGATGTGTCCGGGAGTGCCTTCCATCAAGACGTTGATGCATTCGGTGAGGAGCATCCAGGTGCGGGGAAGGATGGCGATGCCGATAATACCGCTGATGATGGCATCGGCTTGATACCAATGAGTGAGCAAAATGATCGTGCTCGAGACTATCACGCCGAACGTCGCCAGCGAGTCGCTCAGCACCTCCAGGTAAGCCGCTCTTGCGTTGATCGAGTTCTGCGAGTCTTTGTGCAGAAGCTTGAGTGAGGTGAGATTGACGCCAAACCCGAGCACAGCAACAATCAGCGCAGGCAGCGCCACCACTTCTCCCGGATGTTGAAACCGCTGGTAAGCTTCGACAAGTATGTATATAGAGATGCCTACGAGGACAAGCGAGTTGAAGAAGCCCGCCAGAATCTCGCTGCGATAATAACCGTATGTCTTGTCGGGCGTCGGTGCCTTGGCAGAAAACCAGAATGCCACGAGAGCCAGGACCAGTCCGCCCACGTCGCTCAGCATGTGTCCGGCATCGGCGAGCAGCGCCAGACTGTGAGCGTAAAGACCGACGCCCACTTCCACAATCATATATACAGTGGTGAGACAGAGCACAGTGACGAGAGCAGCCCGACTTTTCTCGCGAAAATCCCCATGCCCGTGCGAGTGGGAATGCGAGTGTCCTTGATGCGTTGTAGTCGTAGATTTAGTCATAAATGGATCAGGGCTGACTGTATAACCGAATTATAGTGTTAGCGTCTCTCTTTGACAGATCCTTCCACTGATCTTCCACAGTGGAAGAGAGGAACATCGCGTCGTGCGGATCAGTCGTGTGTCCGTTGAGCCCAATGGCGTGTCCGATCTCATGCAGTGTGATGCGGCGAATGCGATTATCGGTCATCGGCAACTCTGATAGAGACGGCTTGGTTAAAAGCTGCAGCGTGCCATGAAGGAGCCCGTCCCCATCTTTAGAGAGGCGCGTTTCGCCCGACTCGGCCGGATTGACCAGGCTGTGCGCGTCCGCTATCCAGCGGCATTCGATATTTGCTCCTTCGGGCGTATCGACGAAAGCAAACTGAATGCGCCCCTCTGAAGCCTTGGCCCAGTCGGCGAAGCTCTGACGCAGCAGTTCGTCGAAGTGTGGCGAATAGTTGTCGACACCGGTGCCACTGGCTATATACACTTTGATCGGCATGCGCGATTTCGGCCAGCGTACGACGCCGTTGCGAGTCACCTGGGCGAAATAATCGTTAGGATCTTTTCCATCGCCCGTCGGCTTGGAGAGCAGATACTCCTTTTCGAGAGCATGCTCCAGACTGGCGATTTTGGTGGCGTCCTTGTTATCGGGGAAGCGCGTCAAAAACTCCTTGTACGATGCGATCGCGTTGGCCAGCTGACCGCTCGATTGGTACAAGGCGCCCATCGTCAGCCATGCCGAATCCAGTCCAGGATTGAGGTTGAGAGCCAGTTTGAACTCCTGCAGCGCATCGTCAGACTTGCTCAATTTCGCCAGCGCCAGTCCGTAGTCGAGATGCGCCTCTGCCAGGTTGGGCGCCAGCTGCACTGCCTGCGCCAATGTGTCTGCCGCCTCTTTGTTGTGATTGCTGCGCAGAAGAGCAGCACCCTGATTGACGAGCACACCGGCGTCGTACGAGTCCTTCGAGATCGGCTGGTTGTTCATCATGTACTCGTGGTTGGCAAAAACCGCGCGTGCAGCCCACATGAAGGACAAGGCGGCCGAGCAGAGCAACGCCGCCACCAAGCGATTGGCTGATAGCATCGCACTTTCGCCTCGAACGTTGCTCAACGGAAGACTCCTTCGCTTACTTCACCGACGCAGCTTCTGCCTCGTCCAAACAGGCAATGCCGGGCAGTTGAATGCCTTCGATGAACTCCAGCGAGGCACCACCGCCGGTGGAGACATGCGTGAGCTGATAGTCGTGCACGCCCTTTTGACCCAGTGCCGACACGGAGTCGCCGCCACCGACAATCGTCTTGCAGCCTGCTTTGGTGCGGGCGACCAGCGTATCGATCAATTTATATGTTCCTTTCTCAAAACCTTCAATCTCGAAGACGCCCATCGGTCCATTCCACAAAATCGTTTTGCACTCGGCCAGTGCGGCGTCAATCAACTTCGTCGTCTCCGGTCCGACATCCAGACCCATCTGATCTGCCGGAATTTCGTCTACAGCAACGATGGTTGTAGCAGAGCCGGGCTTGATCTCTTTGGCGCAAACTACATCGACCGGTAGTATCAGATTAACACCGCGTTGTCTCGCTTCTTTATCGAGCTTGCGGCAGTACTCCAGGCGATCGTCCTCTACCAGCGACTTTCCGACGTTTAATCCGCGTGCCTTGAGGAAGCTGAAAGCCATGGCGCCGCCAATTATCATGACGTCGACGCGATGCAGCAAGTTTTCCAACACGCCAATCTTAGAGGAAACCTTAGCGCCACCAATGATAGTGGCAAACGGGCGGGTAGGATCGTCGAGCGCCTGCGAAAGATGGCGAATCTCTTTTTCCATCAACATGCCGGCCAGGGCGGGGCGCACATGTTTGGTCACGCCTTCGGTGGAAGCATGGGCGCGGTGGGCGGCGCCGAATGCATCGTTGACATAGACATCGGCTAATGCCGCCAATTTTTTTGCAAACTCGGGATCGTTTTTCTCTTCTTCGGGGTAAAAACGCACATTCTCCAACAACAAGACTTCGCCCGGCTTCAGCGCTTCAACAGCTTTCTGCGCTACTTCGCCGACGCAATCAGGCGCAAAGTGCACTTTGATAATCTTCTTCTCCAGAAGCAGGTTTTCCAACCGTTTGGCGATCGGTTGCAAACTGTATTTCTCGTCTTTGCCTTTGGGACGACCGAGGTGAGAAACGAGAATTACTTTCGCTCCGGCATCGTGCAGGTAGATGATTGTCGGCAGCGCTGCGCGAATGCGCGAGTCGTCAGCCACCGAACGATCTTCATTTTGCGGCACGTTGAAATCGACACGCACGAGCACGCGTTTGTCGCGCAGCGATTGAGAGCCGGCTTGCTGAATTGTTTTCTTCATTTCCCCTTCCTTTGAAAAAGCGCATGCCCTCTGACGCGTGGTTAAGCGCTGCCAGAGGGCAATGGCACTATCTGTGTCCGTTCGACAACATTAGACCTTGACGGCAAGCTTGTTGGCGACGATGCCGGCAAGCTCGATCAAGCGGTTGCTGTAGCCCCATTCGTTGTCGTACCAGGCGAGCACTTTGATCATGTTTTCGTTGACGCCCATGGTCAAGTCTCCATCAACAATAGATGAGAGCTTGTTGGCGCGGAAGTCCTGCGAAACCAACGGCAGATCGGTGAAGCCGAGGACATGTTTGAGCGGTCCTTGAGCGGCTTCTTTCAAAGCTTTGTTGACGCTCTCTTTGCTCACCGGTTTGTTGGTGGTGGCAACGAGGTCAACGATGCTCACGTTCGGTGTGGGCACGCGCATGGCGAAGCCGTTCAGTTTGCCTTTCAAGTGCGGCAAGACCAGTCCGATCGCTTTAGCGGCGCCGGTCGACGAGGGAATCATCGAGAGATTGGCGGCGCGGGCGCGACGCAGGTCGCTGTGCGATGTGTCGAGCAAGCGCTGGTCGAGGGTGTAGCTGTGAATCGTGGTCATCAGGCCGGCTTGGATGCCGAAAGTATCGTCGATGACTTTGGCCACCGGTGCCAGGCAGTTGGTGGTGCAGCTGGCATTAGAGATGATGTGGTGCTTCTCGGGATCGTACTGTTTGTCGTTGACACCGATGACGATGGTGATGTCTTCGTCTTTCGCAGGAGCGGAGATGAGGACTTTCTTGGCACCGGCGGTGATGTGACCTTTGGCTTTCGCTGCTTCGGTGAAAACGCCGGAGCACTCGAGCACGATGTCGATGTTATGTTTTTTCCAGGGGGCGCCGGCAGGATCTTTCTCAGCCGAGAAAGCAATTGTTTTGCCGTTGATTACCAGACCTTCAGCGTTGTGGGTGATTTCGTGCTTGAGCTCACCGAGGATCGAATCGTATTTCAAAAGGTGGGCTGAAATTTCGATGCTTTGCAAGGGGTCATTGATTGCGACAATCTCGACGCCTGCGACCGGGTTTTCCAAGTAGGCCCGGAGAGCGTTGCGCCCAATCCGTCCAAAACCGTTAATTGCTACTCGTGCCATGTATCGTCTCCTATCCCTGCGTCTGGCGGTGCTCCATGCGTGCGCTCCGTTGACGGCTTCTCTAACCACTGGGCTGCTTGCAGCCGGTGGCGCCGACTTCAGCATATGAATAGTAGTACGCCTACAACCTTAAATCGGGAAGTTTTACCTCCCCTTAAGGCTTTTGTTAAGAGAAAAACGGCGTTTTAACGGCGATTTTGCCTGCGCCCTAACACACAGGACGGCGGCCAGTATCTTTCCGGTTGCCATCGGTGCTCTTTCCCAGCCGCCCGACTGTTGCGCCGCGGAATTAAACTTTGCTGAAACAGTGGGCCACTGGGCGATTCCTGGAGTAACCTAGAAGCGTCGCTTCCTGATAAGCTAGTGAAGTGGCAAGATCCTCCGGATCGAGGTTTGAAATGAAGGAACAAGTAGAGCAAATTCTAGACAAGCTGCGTCCCATGTTGATGATGGACGGCGGCAACATCGAACTGGTTGATGTCAAAGACGGTGAAGTTTTCGTGCACCTGGTGGGAGCTTGCGGCATGTGCCCGAGTTCTACCATGACGCTGAAGATGGGCGTCGAACGTGCCATCAAGCAAGAAATGCCTGAGATCAAACGGGTCGTTCAGGTCTAGTACAATAAAAACTGCGAGTGAGACCTGCTTTGCGTAAGCAAGTCTCGGCTAGTAACGGCACGGCGCCCTGCGCCAGTGCCGTTTTTTATCCGTTGCCCGTGGAGCGCCAGGCGCCTGCCTGGTCTGGGAGCGCCGGCATCCTTGCCGGCTCCGCTCTGACGCCTGTTTGCAGGTTTCGCGGCCGGCTCCGTTCAGATTGAAACGGCCCTGTCAGCGGAACGGAGCGCGGCGAGTGAGCCGTGCGTAGTGAAGCGTTGTAGCGCGGAGGAGGCGAGGGACGAAGCCGACGGAGCGCATTTAATAAATTCGACATTAACCGCTAAAGCTCGCCGGCGCGGAAAAACCGGAAGTTTGGGTATAAAACGCCTTGTACGAGCGCCGGAGGGATTTATCATGTCGTGGCAGAGACACATGAGCAAGGGCACCGTGGCTATGGTTCGCGCCGACTACGCCAGCGCGCAAACCGAGTTCGAGCGTGCACTGAGCGAAGCTCAAGACCAGTACGATGCGAACGACGAGCGGACACTCCGTACGATCGGGCTGCTCGGACAAACTTACTATAAGCTCGGCAACTTCGATAAAGCCGGCACCTTCCTGTCACAGTCCACTAAATCGACGAGTGGTGACACACTGTCTGCGGCTCTGGACTTGCTTAGCCTGGCAGCCATAGACCGAGCTTCAGGCAACGCTACTGACGCCAACCGACACGCTCAAAAAGCAATCGGCATGCTACGTCCGGCTGGACAAGAGAATGCAGCGCAGTCCGTCTGCGAGTTAGAGCAGCTTTTTGCACTGGCGCGGCGGAATGAAAACGACGACGTTCACACGCAGTTTCACGCATTGTTGATCACGGCTGGCGGAAAACAACACCGCAAGCCACAAGCAGTAGACCCATCGGTGGTCGAATTGTTGAAACGATGGCAGATTTACATGGATCTCGGTCGCCATCATCTGCAGCGCAACAGCGATGAAAGCGACGCGTTTGCGTACAGGCAGTTTCACGAAGCGACGCACCTGGCATACCGCCTCTTCCAGCACGACCACGTCAACATAGCATCCTGTCTCAGTTTACTCGGCGCCACTTCGATGCGACTGAAAATGTACGACCAGGCAGAAGCGCATCTTAAAAGAGCAGCACAGATATATAGCTCCGCCAACGGCTACTCCAGCGACCTCGCACGCGTAAAACTGAATCTTGCCACACTGTATTCGGAGATTGCCGATTACAGACAGGCACTAGATCATCTGACTGAAGCGGCGGAGATACTTGAAAGAACATCGCCGTTCAGTGATAAGAAGTCGGCACAGATGTACCAGAGCATGCTTGCCATCATGACGCGAGCAGAGCTGTATACAACAGCGCGTGAGATCATTCGTCAGGCGATCGAAGCTGAAGAATCTGAAAGTTTCGAGCAAGCCCTCAATCTGTACGACCGTACCCTAGCACTGCTTCGCGGTGTCTTTCCGGCAGACCACCTTGAAATAGCGCAAGTTCTGCATTTCAAATCTGCAGTTCTTCGCCGCCTTGGCGACAATCTCGCAGGCACGGGTGCCCAACGCGAAGCAGAAAAGATCGAACACCGCATCGAAAAGCAAGCGCAAAAATGGGAGCGCATGGTCTCCGACCTGCCACCATTTGCGATACCACCTTCACACGCAGCCAGTTAGCGCTCAGATCGCAAAAGAGGCAAGCAATGTCGGCAGCGGGACGCAAGGTCGATGTCAGCGAATTGAAGCAGGGACTAGACCACTATTTAGACAATGCTGTTGTCGGACCGCTAATAGTTGAGAGGACCGGTCAGAACCCTGTAGTTCTTCTTTCTATCGAGGAGTTCGATAGGCTCTCGGCTTTCGAAGATGCATACTGGGCACATCAGGCAACCGAAGCACAAAAATCCGGTTGGGCATCAGAGAAAGAAGTAGCAGCACTGCTCGAAAAATTCAGTCGTAGAGAAATTGGCGACTAGCATGAGCAATCATTTTCTAGTTCGCGCACTGGTTTCCAACCGACCGGAAGCGCCCATAGCCTGTAGGCATAGAAAGCAAAAAAAACGCTGCCCAGTGCAAACGGAACACCAGCACCGCAGTGCATAAAGGGTCTTAGGTCCATCCAATAGAGCCGAAGCGCTAGCCGTGAAGTTAGCGAGAACGAAGTTATCCCCACGACTACAGCCAGAACGTACTTTGGATGTAGGAGGCTTTTCATAATCATTAAGGCTCGGCACTCCGAACCAGCAAATGCCTTTAATGACTGGTCCAAAACAATGAATACGACTGCGGACTGCAACACCCACTCCACTCCGCTTTCCGCAACGCACCTCAGAATGAACCACCCGAGCGCGACGTCCATGAGTTCATACACCCTCTGCGGTAGCGTACCATAGACGTTTCCCCAGACCGTCGAGTCCTGCACAACTCCAATCCCACTCCAATAGCTACAGAGAACCAGGGCAATGAGCGTCAGTGCTCCGACCATTGACAGTTCCCGTAAGTACGAGCGATTCATCACGCGGACCTCTGCACCTTCATGTCCCAGTTTGACGGGAGTTCGACCGCAGAGGAAGCCGGTTTTCCTCAAGTAGTGCGCAAACAAGTCTCAACTTTGATGAGGGCACGCCGCACCCTCCATCACAACAGCGCCTCGATCGCGGAGCGGAGTTGGTAGGCGTCGCGATAGCGGTCGCGCAGTGCCATCGCTGTGCATCGGGCGACGAGGAGGTTGAATTCGTCGCTCAGTCGTCCGTTTACTTCGACTGGATTCGACTGGCTGAGGGCCTGCGGATCTTGTCCCGTAGAGAGGAAAAAGAGAGTGGCACCCAGTCCGTAGATGTCGCTCTGGGGCGTCGCTTTGCCTTGAAATTGCTCGGGGGCGATGTATGCCTGCTTGCCGACGATGGTACCGGTAGCAGTGCTGAGCAGTTCGTTGGCGGCGCCGAAATCAATCAACGCCAGCGAGCCGTCGATGCGTACCACGATGTTGTCTGGTGATATGTCACGGTGAATGATCGGTGGATGACGGTCGTGCAGGTACGTGAGAATGCCGGCAAGCTCGTCTGCCCAGCGCAGCACAAACTCCTCCGGCTGCGGTCCCTGCTCTTTTACGTAGCTGCGCAAATCAGTCCCGGCTATATATTCGATGACCAGGTAATGGTGATCGTTTTCCACGAACATATCGAGCAGCCTGGCGATGCGCGGACTGTTCAATTTTAAAAGCAGTTTCGCTTCACGCTCGAACATCTCGACAGCTTTTGCGCGAGCCTGCGCCTCGGTGCCTCGGGGCAAGACGGCTTCTTTCAGAATGACTCTCTCGCCTTCGGCGTTCTCTGCCAAATAGATAGCGGAGGCGCCACCGAAGGTCAGATGCCCTTTGATTTTGTACTTACCCTCTTGCAGCGTGTCACCAGCCTTATGGGGCACGAACAAAGTGGCAGCGAATCGATCGGCAAGGTCGTCCTCCCATTGCCGCGTAAACGAGCTGACATACTCGCCCACGAGCAGATCTGGAACTTTGAGTTTGACCTGATTTACCGGCGGAGTGCTCTGCAAGCCAGGGGCATTTGATTGCAACGCGATCAGCAGCTGCCTCAAATCAGAGTGTTTCATGCCACTAATATCGAGGTGCATCGAGCCGCCGGACTTGAAGGAAATGCGCAGTGCATCGGGCTCTTCCGCCGGCATGTTATCGCGCAAAAAACTGACGCGTGCGACGTCAGACCACGTTCGCATCGGACGCATATGCAGGGCAGCGAGAAACTGCGCCGGAGCGAGTATGCCCTGTTGCGAGATGAGAATGTCCGGCGGACGCGCCGCTCCCATGGTTATCGCAGCCAGTGTTGTCAAAACCGAGAGCACGAACATCAAAGCGAACAGAAGCACCGGTGAATGCATTGCAAGTGGACTGTGCGTCACCATCAAAAACACGGCAATGCCTACTGGAATGATAGCCGCAGTACACTCCAGCATCACCCCCGGCTTGGCACTCTCCTTATAATGCAGGATATGCCAGCTGCGTCCGTCTGCTACTTCAGGCAGGTCGTTTCCCTTAGCGATGTTCACGCGCTAACTCCGCCTCCTTCAATTTATCTTTCAGCTCCGTCGCGGAGGCGAATCGCCATTTCGCTTCCTGTTGAGTGCACAGCGCAACGATGGATTCAAGTTCGTCGCTTACCCCGACCTTCACACTCTGCGGGCGACAAACCGTCATCGGTTCTGGCTCTTTGCCGGTAAGCAGATAGAACATTGTCGCACCGAGCGCGTACAGATCGCTTTCAGGAGTTGGCGTCCCGCGAAACTGCTCCGGCGGCATGTAGCGAGGCTTGCCGGCTATGGTAGTGGTGCGCGCAGAGCTCATCTCCTGTGCCACATCGAAGTCGATCACTTTGATCGATCCATCAATCACGACCATCAGATTGTCCGGCGTCAAATCTCTGTGCACCACAGGCGGTGCCAAGCCGTGCAGGTATTCGAGAATGTCGCAGATTTGCTTGGCCATATCGATAACGACGGCGTCAGGTTGGGGTCCCTCGGTCGCTACCAGCTGTTTGAGCGTTGTGCCATGCACGTATTCGAGAACGAGATATCCGCGACCGTCCTCATTGAAATGATCGAGAAGCCGCACAATTGACGGGTGCCTCAATCGACCGAGCAGCGTGGCGACGCTATCTAGTTTTTTCTCCGACAGCTTCCGCAGGGTTTCTCCCTTATGTGCGGGAATTATGTACTCCTTCAGAACGACACCCCGGTGATTTGCAGGATCCTTCAAATCGATTGCTTCGTAGGTCGCTCCCTGTCCGCCTTGTCCCAGTAGATGCAAAAGGCAGTAGCGACCGTCCTGCAACAATGTGCCGTCAGGCAGGAAGTTAGGCAGCTGATGAGCAGGCGCCACATCAAGCTCGTGCAGCCAGAGATCGGTATAACTCAGTTGGCGTGTTTTCGGTTCGAAGCCGGATAATTTGCCGTGAACCACAGCGTGCGGAGCCCAGTTGTGCACGGCATTAATGAAGGACAGATCACCAATCTCCTCTTGCACTTGCGTCCATGAGAGATCCAGAGGCGACCTCTGATAAAAGAAAAATGTCACCCAATCCGCTCCGGCTTCGGGCAGATCGATTGCTTTCAGCTCGCTCCAGGGAATGTGCTCGGTGCGATTCTGGTTGTCGGGATCGCCGTATTTAAGAGTAATGCCGTCTTTCCGCATTTTGAGCGAGATGTTCGTGGCATGGCGCACGATCCACAAAACCTTGCGCGACAACCATTTAAGGATGACTACCGCCCAGATCGCCGCCAGGATTGACATGAAAGCCCACTCGTGGGGGATCAAGCCAACGAAGGCAAAGATAACAATCGCGGTCAGCACCCCGCCGATGCTCATTACACCCAGGCGCACCTGCATCGGCAGTTGATTGACCTGCGCCTTGAGCTCGTAAACTTTCGCTGCCGGAGCTTCGGATTCGGACATTTCTTACAATCTATTCGCCACCTAGCTATGAGATGCCCGATTCATATCTTTTTCACACCCAGTCGGCGTTTTCGGCCTCACTGCCGGCCGCTCAATGAGCAAATTCCTATTCATGCGCGGGCCAAAGCTCTTCAATTTCAAGCATGATAAAAGCCCGGGCGCTATAAAATGTTAGTGGCGCTTTCTCATTTGCGGGTGCAAACGCAATCAGCGCCGACATGGCGGGCAGGTCGCTCGCCAAAATACAAAAAGGCATCTCGATGAAGAATCCCGCCGCGCCTCGCAGTACGTCAGAATCCACCGATCCTGCCACGTCTTCTTTCGAGACAGGTAGCGGGGCGCCCTCGCCCGGTCTTTCTCATAATGTGCTCCCTTCGCTCAAATCGAAAATGCCTCTAGGTCCCAAACAGATTGTCGCCCTTGGGATTGGGGTTATAGCCATCGCGATAGTGGCAATGTCAGGCAACTTCGGTCCGAAAAAACCCACGGCACCGGAGACAGCGCACAAACCCGTACTCACCGTATCGGTCCAATCACCGGTGAGAGTAGCCATGTCGAGACACATCGATATCAACGGCACCATTACCGCCTGGGACCCGGTCTCGGTAGGGGCTACCGCCGGCGGATTGCAGGTGAATTCGGTGCGCGTCGAAGAGGGCGATCTGGTCAAGAGAGGGCAGATCCTGGCGACACTGGACTCAGCTCAGCTGCGGGCACAGCTCGACAGCGAGCAGGCGAGGTTGGCAGCTAATCAAGCCTCGGCAGATAAATCGGTCCAACCCAACAGGCAGGAAGATATCAACGCTCTTGCCGCGGTAGTTTCCCAAGCCGAAGCCACGGTTGCCGATCAGGAAGCGGAGTTGATTCAGGCCAAGGCAAATCTCGAGAACGCAAATAGAAACATCGAGCGCTATGAAGCTTTGAGAAAGGAAGGCGCCGTTTCGACGCAAGAGGCGCAAGACAGGTTTACTGTCGCACAAGTAGACGATGCCACTGCCCGCAGTGCGGCGCAAAGAGTATCGGCTGCTCGTTTTGCGCTCAAGCAGGCGAAAGAGAAATACGCGATGGCATTTACCGGTGGGCGAAAAGAAGACATTGAAGTGGCGCGAGCGGCGGTCAACGAGAGCAAAGGCAATGTGCGCAGGCTTCAGACTCAAATTGAAGAAACCATCATACGGGCGCCTGTCGATGGGCAGATCGTACGCCGCGACGTGCATATCGGTGATATCTCGACGGCAGGTAAAACCATGTTTTACATGGCTCGAGACAATCGGCTCGAGCTGCGAGCGCAAGTTCCGGATTCGGACCTGCGATATATAAAGCCAAAACAGCACGTTGACTGCCACTCTTCCTACACCGGCGACAAGAACGTGTCCGGCACCGTGCGCGAGATCAGCCCTCTCGTCGACACGGATACCCGGTTAGCTACTGTGCGCATCGATGTGCCTGCCGGCTGCGGATTGAAGCCGGGAATGTACGTCGAAGGACGGCTGGACATCGGCAAGTACGATGCGCTGGCGGTACCGTCAAACGCAGTGATTAATAGGGATGATAAACACTCGGTCTTCGTCCTGCACAACGGTCAGGTCGAAAACAGAACCGTCGTCACCGGCAATCGAGATAACGGCTTAATCCAGGTGGATTCGGGGTTGACACCAACGGACCAAATAGTCGTCGAAGGCGCAGGTTTTCTCAAGGACGGTGACTACGTCGCTGTCGGCAAGTGACGGAGTTTTGATCTGATGGAACTTCGTCGCATATCAGCCTGGTCGATTACCAATCCGGTACCGACAACGGTGCTCTTTCTTATCCTCACCGTGGCGGGGCTCTTCGCCTTTTTCACGCTGGGCATCGACGAGAGCCCGAACATCGATTTGCCGCTGGTAACGGTAACAGTAACGGAAGCGGGCGCGGCACCTTCTGAATTGGAAACGCAGGTGACACGCAAAATCGAAGACGCCGTCGCCGGTATCGGCAACATCAAACACATCAGCTCCACCGTCAATGAAGGGGTTTCCGCGACAACCATCGAGTTCGTGCTGGGCACCAATTCGGATCGCGCCGTCAATGACGTGCGCAACGAAGTCTCGAAAATTCGGCAAGAACTGCCGCAGGGCATCGACGAGCCGGTGGTGAATCGTCTCGAATTTACGGGCAGCGCTTTCGTCACTTACACAGTTTCGTCAGAACATCGCTCCGTCGAAGAGTTGAGTTGGATGATCGATAACGACATCGGGCGCAACCTTCTCTCGGTGGCCGGTGTAGGACAGGTTCAGCGCTCGGGCGGCGTCGACCGCGAGATCAATGTCGATCTAAATCCGACGAGATTGAATGCACTCGGCATTTCAGCGGATATGGTGAGCCTGCAAGTGCGCGCGCTCAATATCGATCTGCCGGGCGGGCGCGGCGAGCTCGGCGCCAAAGAGCAAGCCATTCGCACTCTGGGCAGCGCCAAGACGGTAGACGATCTGGCACAGACGCACATCATGCTCCCCAACGGCACCTATGCGCGGTTGAACACTTTAGGAACCGTCACCGACGGCACATCAGATCAACGGCAGCTAGCGCTGCTCAACGGCAAGCCCGTGGTGGCATTCTCCATCGTTCGCAGTGTCGGTTCTAACATGGTAGACGTGGAAAACGGAGTCGACGCTAAGCTAAAAGCGTTGCAAGCGACGTTGCCGCCTGATGTGAAGATCAACAAAATCAGAACGGAAGCCCGCTTCGTGCACGAATCGTACGACGCCTGCCTGGACTCGCTTTTCTCGGGCGCGATTCTGGCGATCATCGTCATCTATCTTTTCTTGCGTGACTGGCGCGCGGCACTGATATCAGCTCTGGCTATGCCACTGTCCTTGATACCGGCATTTGCCGTGATGAAAGCGGGCAACTTTACACTCAACAATATGTCATTGCTGGGTCTCTCGCTGGTCATCGGCGTCCTGGTCGACGACGCGATCGTCGAGATCGAGAATATCTGCCGCCACATCAATATGGGGAAACGACCATACCAGGCGGCGCTGGATGCAGCAGACGAAATCGGACTGGCTGTGGTCGCCACCACAATGACCATCATCGTCACCTTCATCCCGGTGGCCTTCATGGGTGGAATACCGGGGCAGTTTTTGCGTCAGTTCGGGCTCACCGTCGCAGCTGCGGTCTTCTTCTCTTTGTTAGTTGCGCGCATGCTCACGCCTCTCATGGCGGCGTACTACATGAAAGCCATGAAGGAGCACACTCCGGGCGGCTGGTTGATGGAAGGCTACGACCGTGTGCTTAACTGGTGCTTGCGCCGCAGATTGATTACAGTCATCGCCGGCATTATCTTTTTCGCTGCCAGTATTGCTCTGTTTCGCACTTTGCCCACGTCGGTTATCGGCAACGTAGACCGCAACGAAAGCCTTCTAACCGTCGAGTTGGCGCCAGGCGCCACACTTGAAGACACGACCAGGACGGCGATGAAACTGACTAAAGTATTGCAGGGCAGAAGCGAAGTGACTCAGGTTTTTGCTACGCTAGGAACGCCAACCTCGGGCAAGATGAACAACGGTGCCAGCGCCGGCGAAGTGAATAAAGCAACAATATATATAAGTCTCTTGCCGCGCGAAAAACGCAAGCTCACGCAAGAGCAGTTCGAGCAGAGCGTGCGCCCGCAGTTGAATGAAGTGCCCGGCGCCCGCCTGGCGTTTACGCGCATCGGCGGCATTACCGGAAAGCTGCGCGTGGTGCTCACCAGCGACGACGGCGCTCTTCTCAATCGTGAAGCCGACAAAGTGGCCAACGACATGCGCACCATTGCTGGTATCAACGACATTATCTCAAGCGCCTCGCTTCAGCGCCCGGAAATTCTCGTCAAGCCGAATTTCGCCGAATCAGCCGAGCAAGGTGTCTCCGTCCAGGCGATCGCGCACACCGCCATGATCGCCACACTGGCCGACATCGACGCCAACCTGCCCAAGTTTAACCTCAGCGATCGGCAGATCAATATTCGCGTTCAGCTCGATCCTAAATATAGGAAGGATTTGGAGATTATTCGCAATCTGCGTGTTGTCGGGAAAAATCTGAGACTCGTACCTCTTAGCTCGGTGGCAAGCGTGGAGATGGGCAGCGGTCCGGCACAGATCGATCGATTAGATCGCGCCCGGCAGGTCACTATCGAAGCGAGCCTGGCGCCAAATCTTCCACTCGGGCAAGCGCTGGCGCTGGTACATAAATTGCCTTCGTACAAAGCGCTTCCGAGCGGTATTCTCGACACACCATCCGGGGACGTCGAGATTCAGAAGGACATTTTCACCGGATTTGGACAAGCGCTGGCTGCTGCAGTCTTGTTGATTTACGCAGTGCTAGTCCTACTTTTCGAAGGCTATCTCCAACCGTTTACCATCATGATGTCGCTACCTCTGGCATTAGGCGGCGCGTTGATTGCCCTGGTCCTCGCCAATCAATCGCTTGGTTTTTACGCCTTGATCGGCATCGTCATGCTCATGGGTCTCGTGACCAAGAATGCCATTCTGTTGGTCGAGTATTGCATCATGGCGATGAGGCAGGGCAAGACTCGATACGAAGCCATCGTCGAATCCGGCGAAGCGAGAATGCGCCCGATTTTGATGACGACTGTGGCAATGATTGCCGGGATGTCGCCCATTGCTCTCGGACTGGGAGCCGGTTCGGAAGCCCGCGCTCCCATGGCGATCTGTGTCGTCGGTGGTCTGGTGACATCGACCGCACTGACATTGATCATCGTACCGGTGGTCTTCACCTATATTGATGATTTCCAAAACTGGGTGGTGCGCTTCCTGCCGAAATCCGAGACGCCGGATCACGCAAGTTCGGATCAATCGAGAGTAAAGACCTCGACCCACAAATGAAAACGCCCTCGCTTTTGGCGAAGACGCATTCATGATTTCGCGATGGCTAAACTTTAGAACTTGCCCAGGTCGAGCCCGCAGAGAGGGTCAGCGCCAGGCGCCATGCACTTCTCGTCGATCTCGATTTTTGGCAGATGTTTTGTTGATTGTGTTTCATTCGGCTTGAACGAAACTGATCCGCTTCCGTTCTCTGAGAGTGTTCCATCAGAAGTCGGTACATGTATGCCGGTGGAATCCACAACGTACAAGGTCTTGCCGTGTCCGTCCGTTCCTCTTCTTGTCACACTGCCCTTCAAGTCTGTTTCTTTGTCTTCGTGGAAGTTCGGATACTCTGACGGAATTGTGGTGTTGCCGGTCTTCGGATCATATTCGACACCATTAGGGAATCGAGTCTGTTTTCCATCCGTGGAGACGCCGTAGTCCTCGAGCTTGGAGTGCGGAATATGTCCGGGTTTGTGCAGAGTGCGGAGGTCTGAAGTCGCTCCGGACGGAGTAAAACTCACTTTGCCATCGGAGGTTTCTGTATACTCACCATTTTTTGTGTGAATATGAGCAGTGCGATCGGCATCTATATTAGCGACAACTTTATGATGCGAGTCGTAGATGATGTTGCCGCCTTTGCCATCGCCTTCAATCTTTCCGCCAGGAGGAGCGGTCATACCCTCCACTCCGACTCCAGTCTCAATCTTGACGCCGTTGGGATAACGAGTGAGCGCGCCATCGTCGGTAGGTTGGCGGTCTACGTTGACGCTGTCGTAACCGTTCTGTGAAACTTTGGTGCTGGCGCCGGAGCGCTGCACATCAGCCAGCAGTTGTTGCGAAGCAATAGACGCCTGTTCGATCGGTGGTGTGGTAATACTTTCCAAAGCAGGATTTGCCATAATCGGAGACCTCCTGGGTCATCTATAAAAGTGCATCATCGCTGTTGCACTGCCTTCGTCCATTTGAAATCAGAACAGTTGATGAAACACGGAACGTTGTAGGTGATTCGAACTCTAAAGAACACTACGTGAAAAAATCGTGCATCCTCACAAACCGATGCCACCACCGACACAGCCGCCGCCACCGCCGCCAAAACAACCACCTCCTCCACTGCAGCCGCCGGAGCTACTGCAACCACCCCCGGTGCAGCCGCCACCACATCCTGCAAATCCACCCGAGCAGCTACCACAGCCGCTACCACAGCCGCTGCTCATCGAGCAGCCTCCACTGCAACCGGCACTCGAACCGGAGCAGCCAGGACCGGAGCATGAACTACCCCAACCTCCAGCGCACGAATTAGGAGGAGTTATCGGAGAAGATAAGCAGCCGCTGACTGAGACGCCCACACCTGAAAGACAGCCACTGAGGCAACCGGATACCGAAACCCCGCCCGGTCCTACGGTGATTGTCAGACCGGAGTCTCCACCGTTGCCCCCGTTTGGACCAGACATGCTGAACTCGGCGCCGATAAACTCATCGCCGCCCCACGCGTCAGGCAAAATTGATCCGTGCCCGGTGGTGAGACCGGCGTTGGTCGTCCCTGTAAAGCCGGTGCCGATGCGATTCTGCACCGTGAAATTCTGAATCGAAGGAGGATCATCGCCGCCTTCGTCGCCATATATATTGTTGGCATTCTCGGCGGATTCATAAACAAAACTGTCTAAATTCGTGGGCGGCAGAACTTGAGCCGAAGTTTCAGCCAGAGCTGCCGGTACGGCAAAAGACGCCACCATAAAAAGGAACAACAGAAGTCTTTTCATGATCGTACTCACAAGCGGGAGAAGCGCGCGAAGCGGGTGCGACGAGATTGTAGAGACCTGGTAAGCACCCGCTGAGCGGATTCTGTCAGACTACCGGCGCGTGGGTGAAAAGTTCGTGTACAGCAGAGGCGCAGTTTATTGGTAAGATCCGGACTAGCCTATGGAGCTGACAAGATGCACGTGTCACTAATTTCAGTCGAAGAGCTGAAAAAGCCCGATGCTCGTCGGATAATCATCGATACGCGATTGCGAAAACCGTACGAAACGGCTCATATTGGCGGTGCCATCTGGATGCGCTGGGAAGAGTGGTGCGAGCAAGCTCCAGATTATGCAGGCGAGAGTCTGAAGGCTCCAGGCTATTGGGGAAAACTCGCAGACCCTGTCCAGAACGCCTTTGCCAAACGGCTGGGCGATATCGGAATCACTAACGACGCGGAGATAGTTGTCTATTCAGCTGGTCCACGCAGCAGAGGAAGCGATGGGCGCGTCGCGTGGATGCTGCTATATCTGGGTGCCAACAACGTGCGGCTGCTGGATGGTGCCTGGCAAGATTGGCTGGACCAGGGTGGTCTGGTAGAGGCGGGATGTCCAGTGATGGTAGAGAAAAAATTCGAGTTGAAACCTCAAGAAGTTCGGCGCGCGCTACTTTCAGATTGGCAGGATCAGATCATCAACGGTGGCGCCATCGCGATCGACACCCGTACAAAACCAGAGTTTATGGGCGAATGCCACGACTATCAGCCGCGCAAGGGACGGTTGCCTGGCTCAGTCTCCGTACCGTTTGGTACGATGTTCGACTCGAATCGCAAGTACGTCAGTCGCGATCAGTATTTGAATAGACTCCCTGCTGCATCCCCAAAGCCGATCGTCACCTACTGCGAAGTCGGTGTCCGGGCCGCCACAGTCTCGCTTCTGCACGAGATCTACACGGGAGAAATCATCCCCGTCTACGACGGCAGCATCATGGAATGGGCGCTCGATCCGTCATTGCCGATGTTGTGAATAGACCCGCCCCGTAGCCCGGCAGATTGCCCAACCCGGCTCAGAAACAGATTCTAAGAGCGCCGTGTCCTGACCTTGTGGAGCGCCAGGCGCCTGCCTGGAACCGAGTGCAACGATCGAGTTCTTTAACACAGTGTGCAGCAACTATTTTATTTCCAATATTTTCGATGCCGGGCTGGAGCCCGGCGCTCCGCATCGCACCGTCGCAACCTGCTCGGGAAGCCGCGCTTGGCCAAGCATCGTAGCGGTCGCTTGCAGCGACCCGTTGGCGAGGACAGAGATGTTCACAAGTTCCACCTATAGACAAAGGGCGCCTGGCGGCGCCCTCTGATAGTTTCATTGCGATATCACATACGGTGCTCGTTAGCGATCGTAAAAGCCACCGTGGTGTCTTGAGACCGGCATTCCGCAGCGAGTGCGCTCGTTGTGTTCGCCGGTGTGGAAGAAATACGGATAGAAGAGCTCAGGCTTGCTCACTTCGTCCAATTTTTTGCGCAGCTCTTCCGGAATTTCAAACTCGAGAGCTTGAATGTTATCTTCCAATTGCGACAACTTGCTGGCGCCGATGATCGACGAGGCAACGCCCGGCTGAGTGGTTACCCAGTTGAGGGCTACTTGTGCCGGAGAGCGCCCAAGCTTCTCTGCCACTTCGATCAGCGTTTTGACGATGGCGATATTGCGCTCGTTTTTCGGATCGTTGAACGGATCTGTGCTCCATGAATTTGCCAATCTTCCATCACCGGATACCTTATCAGCAGACACTTTGTATTTGCCTGTCAGCAAGCCGTTCGCCAATGGGCTCCACGGGCAGATGCCGATGCCCATTTCGATGGCGGCATCAACGTACTCGAACTCGATGTTGCGCATCGCCAGAGAGTACTGCATCTGAATGGCAGAAATCGGTTCCCAACCACGCAGTTGTGCGAGCGTCTGAGCGCGTCCCAAAAACCATGCCGGCGGATTGCTCAAACCGATGTAGCGAACCTTGCCGGAGTGCACGAGCTGATTGAGCGTCGACATCACTTCTTCGACGGGTGTGATTGTGTCCCAGTTGTGCAACCAGTAAAGATCGATGTAGTCGGTCTGCAAACGACGTAGCGATGCTTCAACTGCTTCCAGTATGTGTTTGCGTCCGTTGCCGCCGCCGTTGGGATCGCCATCGTGCATACCGAAGGAGAATTTAGTGGCAAGCACTACTTGGTCTCTTCTCGTCAACTCTTTGATCAGCCCTCCAGTGATCTCTTCGCTCTCTCCTTCGTGATAGGTGTCGGCAGTATCGATGAAGTTGCCACCGGCTTCGAAGTAGCGTTGCAAAATGCTCTTTGCGGTAGCTTTGTCGATCGACCAATGGTCTCCCCATTTGCTGCCGAAGGTGCCGGCGCCGAAAGCAAGCGGCGATACGCGCAATCCGCTGCGTCCGAGCAAATAGTAGCTTGCCAGGCTGCGAACATGTTTACTCTTATCGATGGTATGTACGTTCTTGGGGTCGACCTTCTGTTCTGTAGCTGTAGCCATTTTGACCTCTCTTGAACAAGCTTGTGACGGTGGCGGATACTTGGTTACACGCTGGTAACCGCGAAATAGGCGAATAAAACTCTCTGACCAGATCATAGGCACACCGAACGCGTTTTTCTTTAAACCGCTCGCGACACGGTCAAAAACTTGAAGTCAACAGTAAGCAACTACGTCACTGGGCGGCGGGCTGCGCATTTAGAAAAGGACTATCGGCGGGCGCGATGCGAATATGCACCGGTTCGCCGTGGGTGTGCAGGACAGGATTGTTATTGTCTATGTAAATGTCAGGACGAAGCTTGTGCAGTTTTTGAAACTCCGGGCTGGCGAGCAACTGAGTATTTACCCACACCTCTTTCAAATTCGGAAATTCCGCGAGACTGGCGGCACACTTCGGGGCAACCTTCGTCTCAGTCAGATCAAGTGACTCAATCTTCGACCGCGTCAGTTCGGCAACGCCTTTATCAGTAATAGCTGTGCGACTTAAATCCAGCAGTTTGAGAGTAGGCATCTCAGAAAGGTAACGCAGAGCGGCGTCGGTTATGCTGGTGCGCGAGAGAGTCAGATCTGCAACTTTTAAAGTTGCCAGAGCTGGCATTCCCTTGTCCGTGATGCTGCGCGTAGAGAGCGAAAGCTGCCTGAGATTGGGCAGTCCGGACAATTTGGCTACATCATCGTCGCTGAAATCAGAGTAATTGAAGTTGAGTTTGTTCAGGCTATTCAACTGCGCTACAACATCCAGATACTTAGCGACTGAGTCCGAAAAAGACAAGTTGAGAAATCTCAGCTGCGGCATCTTCTTCAGTTCGGCAAGCCCTGCCGGTGTCACCTCGGTGCCGCCTATCTCGAGCTGAGATAGATGCGGCAAGCCGATTATGTACGGAAAGATATCATCAGTGATTGAGTCACCGGTTAAAGTCAGCTTCTCGAGATTCTTGCAACGGGACAAGGCAGCATAGCCACCGCGCGGCAATTTATGAAAGCTCAGGTCGATCAACTTCCGATCAGGAGTGCAAGTCTGCTCGAACTCGGCGACAAACGCGTTGTCGCTCTCAGAAGCTTGATTCGTCAAATCTATGGACACTACGCGCGGTGCCGCTGAATTAGTCGGCGCGGGCGGCGATGAATGACGTGAGAAACGCCGAAGCATAACAGCGCCAATCGCAATCGGTACTACTGCAACAACAATCCAGATGAGAGCTTTTTGCATGCTCGATAGTGCGCCTGCATCTCGAACGGCTCGTTTAGTCCCAATTCGCATGAGCGCATCTTTTAGCTCGGAAGCTTTCTGATATCGATCTTCCGGTCGTTTTTTCAAACACTTATAAATGATCGCAGCGAGGGAGCCGGGAATGTTCAACTCCGGATACGTTTTGTTCAGTGGAGCAGGTGTCGTGTTGACCTGATCCAAAATCAATTTGATCGTGTTTCTATTAGTAAATGGCGGTCGACCACTCAATGCCTCGTACATGACACAGCCGATGGAATAGATATCGGAGCGCGCATCGAGCGGCTCTGACTGACAGTGCTCCGGACTCATATACTCAGGCGTGCCTACGAGCTCACCGGCGTGTGAATCTTGCGAAAGCAACTGCTGTCCTTTGATCAGTTTGGCGATGCCGAAATCAATTACTTTGACGTAGTTGTCGCTGTCCTCATTGATGATGATATTGCTCGGCTTTATGTCGCAGTGCAACACGCCGCGCGTATGCGCATGCTCGATGGCACTGCAGACTTGAATAAAGATCTGGCAGACCTCACTGGGTTCCAATCGCTCATATTTCTGTAGGAGCTGCGCCAGGCTGGTGCCTTCCACATACTCCATAATCAGATAGGGAGCCCCCTTCAGAGGAGCGGCATGCTCAATGATACCGACAAGATTGGGATGCATCAGCTTGCTGACTGCGGTCGCTTCCTTGTCGAACTGTTTAATCGTTCTGGCATCACTCATCAGCTCCTGCCGGATCAGTTTGAGCGCGAACAGCTTGCCGGTAATGCGCTCGCGCACCAGCCAAACTTGCCCCATGCCGCCTTCACCGAGACGCGAAACAAAGTCGTAGTTTTGTTTTATCCTGTCGCTTAGCTCAGGGAAAGCCGCTTCATCACTGGAAGCGCGGAGATTCTCGCGATCACGGGTATTGGACATTTTGGCATAGAGCGTTTTGAACGCACCGGCTTTGGTGCTATCGAATGAGTCCTGATCGTCAGCTCTTACGGCTGGGCGCTTACACTTACAGAGGCTGGACGGAGAGAACAACCAGGTGGTGATTGAACCCTTGCGCATCTCCGTCGGCTTGCCGCACATGCCGCAGAAGCTGTTTCTAGGCTCGTATGAATCGCGGTCGATGGCTGGACTCATTATTAAATCATTCCCCGGTCCGACATCTGCAATACCAGCGCTAGCTCAGGTTTAGGACTGCGGGCACCAGTTTCATTATGCCAGATGTGCTCCCTGTTGACTGCGACGTGCTTCTACGACCGTTGCCAGAACAGTCATGTCGTTGAAAGAGCCGGCATCGGCGCAACGGGCGCGTACAACGCCGCGTACAACGCGCCCCTACGACATTTCGCCACCCGTTTCTAAATAACCTGCACAGTACGTTCTATTCGACCCGGTCTAGGAACCCGCATTTCGCCTGCACGTTTCCATCCACCCGCAGGAAAAGCAAAAGCCCGCTCCAAACGAAGCGGGCTTTTTATAAACGGGTGCAGTTTACTTTCTTGGTTCCATGCTGAAGAAGGAAAGCGAATTGCCATCGAGATCTTCGAAATCTATGCAACGTCCGATGTGGGTTGGGGTTTCACACACCATATGCGGTGCGGTTTTGATTTTCACACCGGCGGATTTGAGTGTTTCGTGCGTTTCATCAAGTTTTTCAGTGTAGAAAACGACGCTGGCGCTACCACTTCCGATTGCTTTCACCGGAGCTTCTTTGGTTTCGGCGTGCAACGCCAGGGTGGTGTTGCCCATGTCGAGTTCGGTCCAGCCTTCTTCGTCGCTCTTGACGGTGGCGCCGAGTGTGTCGCGATAGAATTCGACAGCTTTCTGCGAATTCTTGACAAACAGAATAATGTACGAGATCGCGGATACCTTCAGATTCGTTTTGACAGCAGGCATGAGACATCCTCCACTAATGTGGGGCTATCTTACGGATAGAGCGCGCCCGTTCGCCAAACAATTATGATTGTTTAACTGGATGACTTCACGCGTCGTTTGAATTCGTCAGTCAAATAGCTGGCGACGATGCGATCGTGTGCGACCGTTGTCCCTAAAGCAGACAGATTGGCGGCATTGTTGATAGCTCGTTTGCTCGCCAGCACACTATCCTGCACGTTGCCGGCAATGGCTTGTGCGAGCTCCATTACTTCAAAACGCAGCTTGTTCAACTCGACAGCAGAGTATAGATAGCCGAGCTCGTGCGCTCGGCGAGCACCTATCGTGGCACCGGCGTAAAGAAGTGTTCTGGCAAAGACAGAGCCGCCGGCAGCGACTATTCTGCCGACTGTACGATCGTCGAGCACCAATCCAAGCTTAGCGACCGGAATCGCAAACGAGGAAACGAAGCTTGCCAGCCGAAAGTCGCACGACGTTGCGAGCAAACAGCCGCCGCCGATACAAGCACCGTGCACCATCGCTATCGTGGGAATCTCGCAAGACCACACGGTTTCCAAACAGTTAGAAATGGCGCTCCATAATCTGTCAGCATCCTGCGTGTTAGAGATCTTGCGCAACTCATCCAGATCAGCGCCGCTGGCAAATGAGTCTCCTTCACCCGTGAACACGATGACTTGCACACCTTCGCCGCGCAATTTTTCGATCATTTCGGGAATAGCATGCCACATCTCCAACGAGATGGCGTTATGCAGATGCGGTCGATTGAATGTAATGAAACCTACATTCTTCTCGCGTGCAGTGACGATTTCGGATGCCAATCTACCAACCCGATTACAAATCGATTTCCAGCTTTTCGCCTTCGTTCAGGTCATGCCGTTTGGCATAACCGGCGTTAAGCTCGATCACTTCCGACACTTCCAACCCTTCTCCACCCGGATAAAGGGGGCAGTCCGACGGGTTTTCAGACTTGCACACCGGCACTTCGTGGAAAATCTTTTTGATTTTGCCATTCTGAACGAACAGCATATCGAGCGGGATGAGCGTATGGTACATCCAGAAATTCACTTTGCGCGCCGGTCTGAACAAGAAAACCATGCCCTGATCTTCCGGCATGGACGTGCGATACATCAGACCTTTCTCGATCTCTGTCTCGGACGCAGCCACCTCTAACTTGATTACATTCGTTCCGATTTTTGCTGTTGGCATCTTAGCATCCGCCTCGCCAGCGCCTTCCGACGCTATCGGCATGAGAAACGCAGTCATCAAAATAGCAACTGCACCGGCAATCCGCTGTGTCATCGATCTCATATCCACCACATTCTCGTCATTCTACTAAAGGGCGTTTCTTTGTACAGGAATTGTACCTTGTCCAGAATCAGCCCGCGCATACCCGGGTGAGACCGGCTGGTAATGATACCGGACGGGTCGATGACGGCGGAGATGCCGGTGTTGGTGGCAACAACCACGTAGCGCTCGTTCTCCACCGCTCGCAAAGTGGCGGCAGCGATCACTTGTTTATTGAGCGAGGCATTGTGAAACCGATTGAGATTGGTGACGTTTACAAGAAGCGAAGCGCCGCGCCGCACTTCGTCCGCGATCAGAGCAGGGAAAACAAGTTCAGTCGATATCGATGCTCCCACCTTGCCAAACACGCTGTCGAGCAGCTTGGCTGAGGTGGCGGTGACGACGCTCTCCCCGCCTTCGCCGGTCACCGACGCCGTCATCTGCGACGAGATGTGGCTGAACGGTCCGAATGGAGGCGCATCTCCAAAGGGAACCAATCGTTGCATAACGTACAGACTTTTCTTCGGTTGTGGTGACGCGATCATTCTCAACGCGTTAATGACACTACCTTCTGACTGTTCGACGCTGCCGGTAATCGCTTCCTTCTTCTCCGCATCGCAAATGCCTTTCAGCCGGCTTAGCAGCAGCCCCGGGCCAAACTGATGAACGCCGACCGCTGCTTCCGGCAGTATCAGTATAGCTTCGCCTTTATTGCTTCCGAGCTGTGAGTAGATATTAGCGACCTCTGTCGGACTCACCGTTTTAAGGCGCTCACCTTCGATAGATATATTTCCCTGTAGCACCGCCACCGGTACCGCCGGAGTTTGCTGCATGAAGTTAGCCGGGTTCTCGGCTTGTGTCATGCGCGCGATAGAACGCACGTGGTCAGCGCCCCACGTGGTAGCAAGCGCCACCACGAACGATGCGAAAATCACGTCAACCCCTGCGCCCAGCTTTGGCGAGATTTGATCGATGCGAGGCTGCAGCCTCGTCGCCAGCGGCGTAAATTCGAATATGAGCGCGGCGACAGCGCAGTTGGACAACAACAACATGAAGTCAACGCCGCCACTGCCGAAGTACTTAGCTACCTGCAGCAAGTTGACATAACCGTGCTGTGTATAAGCAAGCTGATTTACAGGCATGCCGAGAAAGACTACGGAAGTCGCTATCACCCAGTGAACGAACACCCAAATTACAGGAACACTGATCATGTACGGAAAAAACGGGCGGTGAATATGCGGCACGAAGCCCGATCGCATCGGCAGCGCGTAGACGAGCCAGGCAAAAATTGCGAATAAAATCGATTCGTGCAGAGATTCGAGCGTCCACACACACCCGACCGCCTGCACCGCCACCCAGTCATCCAAGCCGAGCCAGCGCAGGGGAAATAGTCCGAGATACCAGCTCAGAGCAACGAGGTAATATCCTAAACCGAACGTCAAGCCGATAAATGTCGCTTCGAGATGCGTGCGAGCAGATCTGACCAGCACCAAAAGCGGTGCCAGCCCAAACCAGGCGATCATCGAATGGTCGAAGCCGGGCGTCGACGTCCCCAGAATGGCACCGAAGAAGAACGCGAACGGCGCCTTCTCCAAAAGCGAAAAGCGCTCTAGCCAACCGGAGCTGGTTGGTGTGCCGAACGATTTGATTGCTACTTCGCTGCTTTGCATACTGTCAAAAGACAATGTTACACTGTGAGTACGAGGCTTTCACTGATCCGCGAATATCTGGAATAGGTACCAAGCTGAGTCACGATTCACCACCGTTGCGCATACTGGGCGTCGATCCAGGTACAGCCACCGTCGGTTACGGTGTTCTCGATCTGCAGGTCGGGCGCGGCGAATCCCTCGGCTATGTGGCTTCGGGCATCATCTCCACCCCCAAAACGAGCCCGCCCGGGGCTCGACTGAGTATTATACGAGAGGACCTGATCAGCCTTATTAACGAATATGAGCCTGATGTCGCGGTCGTTGAGCAGATTTTCTTCTTCAAAAACGCCAAAACGCTCGTCCCGGTGGCGCAAGCGCGTGGGGTAATCGTGGAGACGCTGTCGTGTATGAACGTTGCAACTGTTGAGTACACGCCGATGCAAGTCAAGCTGCATCTGACCGGACACGGTCGCGCCGACAAGCGCATGGTGCAAGATATGATCGCCCGCCTGCTCAACCTGCCGACCATCATTCGCCCCGACGACGCCTCCGACGCCCTCGCCATGGCCGTCTGCCACGCGCGACTATCGCTCAACGGCGCCTTATCCGCCGGTTTTCAACAACCAAGTTCGAGACAGCCCGCGGCGACGTAACTCGAGCGGTACAGAACCGGCTCCTCGAGCCATTCTTTCTCGCCGAGCTTCGGTGCCGGCGCGGACGACGGCGCTCCACAGGACTATTAGACTTGCACCCAGCCCGTGCCTTCATAGCCGAAGCCGAACATATCGGGATAGAGAATCTCCGCCATGATTTCCAGCGAATCGACGACTCGCGGACCGGGTCGATTGAAAAACTGATTGCCGTCAGCGACAAAGACTTCGTTGCCTTTTACCGCCGTGAGCTTCGGCCAATTTTCGTTGTTCTGCAAAATGTGCATCTCTTCCAGCGTGCGTTTTATGTCGAAACCGCAGGGGGTAACGATTATGACATCGGGATCTCGCTGGACGAGCTGTTCCCAGGTCATCCACGGCGAATGTTTGCCGGCTTCTCCGAAAAGGTTGATGCCGCCGGCCAGTTGAACCAGTTGCGGCATCCAATTTCCCGCTGCCATCAACGGCTCGATCCATTCGATCACAGCAACTTTCACCTTCTGCCCCACCCGCTCAGTCGCCGCCGTACTGACCGCTTCGATGCGCCTTTTCATGCTGCGAATCAAGTTTTCAGCCGCCGGCTCAGCACCAAGCGCGGTGCCGACTTTGCGAATATCAGAAAATATATCCGCCAGCGCATTAGGTTCCAGCGACACAACCTGAGGATGCGACACAATCAATTGACAGGTCGCCTCCTCCACGTCTTTCAGGCTGACAGCGCAAACCTCGCACTGCGCCTGCGTAATCACATGCGTCGGGCGCAGCTCGTCCAGCATCTCTGCTTTCACTTTGTAGACGCTCAATGATTCTTGCACGATCGCTTTCACGCGCTGATCGATCTCATAGCTGCTGCCATCGGTTTTAAACTTCGGCTCTGTACAAACCGGCAAATCTTTGATGCTCTCCGGATAGTCGCACTCGTGCGACCGCCCGACCATCTGGTCGCCCAGCCCGAGAGCGTGCACTATCTCTGTAGAACTGGCGATCAGGCTGACGATGCGATTGCTCATTTGCGCACCAGAAGATCATCGCTGATCGATTGCAGCGTCGGACAGCCCGAAAGCGCCATGGCAAGCTCAAACTCGCCACGCAACATCTGCAGCACGTGGGCCGGTCCTTGCGGTCCGGCGATGGCCAATCCCCAGAGAATAGGTCTGCCTAACAAAACTGCTTTGGCGCCCAACGCCAATGCTTTCAGCACATCGGTTCCGCGTCGAACACCGCCATCCATCAAAATCTCAGCTTTGGCGCCGGCGGCCTCAACCACCTCCGGCAACGCTTCGATTGTGGCTATCGCTGTGTCGAGCTGCCTGCCACCGTGATTGGAAACGATAATTCCTCTGGCACCACATTCGATGGCACGCACGGCATCGTCGCCGCGCAAAATACCTTTCACCAGAACGGGAAGCTTGGTAATCGACACCATCCACTCGAGGTCTTTCCAAGTGAGAGCGCGGTCATACAGCTCGGCAATGTATGCGTGCAGCCCTGACTCCCGAACATTTAGCGGAAACTGCCCCAGGGTTTCCTCCCCTTCGAAATTAGCGATGCGCAACTCCTTAGGCAACTGAAAGCGATTGCGCACATCGCGCTCGCGCCTTCCCAGAAGGGGCGAGTCCACCGTCACGACCAGCGCCTTATAGCCGGCTGCTTCCGCGCGCCGGACCAGACTGCGCGTGATCTCCCTACCTTTATATACGTAGAGTTGAAACCAAAGATTGCCATTGGCGACTGCCGCTATCTCCTCGATAGAGTAGTTCGAGAGCGTGCTGCAGATCATGACCGTGTTCGCCGCGGCTGCTGCGCGGGCGGTAGCCAACTCACCCTGCGCATGCGCCATAGCCTGAAACGCCATGGGCGCCACGAGAATCGGCATGCTGACGAGCTGCCCGAAGAGCGAGACGCTCGTTTGCAGATTGCTGATGTCGACCAACATGCGCGGGCGCAAGCTGATTTCCGAAAACGCCGCCTGATTGCGCCGCACCGTGATCTCGTCGGCGGCGCCGCTGGAATAGTAGTCGTATGCGCTCTGCGTCAACTTTCCGCGGGCCAGCGGCTCGAGCTCATTGAGATTGAGCGCCTCGAATTGCGTTGATATTTCAGACACGGCACGCTCCTGCTGTCTGCAACATTTTACTATTATCGCGCCTTCCATTCGTGAAGGATGTTGAGCGAATTTGGGTCAGTTTTCGCCCTCGGGCGCCTCGTTTGCTAAAATCCACAGGACGGAAGCGCACGCGGCTGGGCGTTCACACTTCCACCGAGACCCGGTCTCATCAATGCGAGCAAAAAAGATGACTATAAAAGAGACTGTTGAATTCGATCCCAACGCACTGGCGCAGAAGGATGCCGGCATATTCGGACTGCCGTTCGACACGCAAACCGCTCGCCAGGTGATTATTCCGGTGCCATGGGAAGCGACCGTCTCTTATCGGGAGGGCACGGCACGTGGTCCGCGTGCGATTCTCAAGGCTTCGATGCAGGTGGACCTCTACGATGCGGACGCGCCGGATGCCTGGAAGTTCGGCATCGCCATGGATGATTTCTCGCCCGAGTTGGAAGAGCTGAGCCACAACGCTCGCCTTGATGCAGAAAAATATATCGAGATGCTGGAAGAGGGTGAGACGCCTGATGAAACCCCAAAGATGAAAGAGTTGCTCGACCGCGTCAACAAGTCCTGCGAGGAGATGAACGCTTGGGTGCAGACGCGCGCGGCACAATGGATCGAGCAGGGTAAACTCGTCAGTCTCGTAGGCGGCGACCACAGCACTCCGCTTGGTTTGCTGCGAGAATTGGGCAATCATCATAAAGAGTTCGGCATTCTGCACTTCGATGCACATGCGGATCTGCGTGACGCATATGAAGGTTTTAAATACTCACACGCATCGATCATGTTCAATGTACTGGAGATAAAAAGCATGAAAAAGATGGTGCAAGTCGGCATCCGCGACTATTGCGACGCCGAGATAAAGACCGTCGCCCAGTCAAAAGGCCGCATTGTGCCCATGTACGATCGCGATGTCAAAGCGCGTCTATTTGAAGGTGAGCCGTGGCGAGAAATTTGCGACGAAATCACCAATCAGTTGCCGCAAAAAGTATACGTTTCTTTCGATATCGACGGTCTCGATCCGAAGTTGTGTCCAAACACAGGCACTCCGGTCCCGGGCGGGCTGGAGTTCGAGGAAGCGCTTTTCCTCGTGCGACAGCTTGTGCGCAGCGGGCGACAGATTATCGGTTTTGACGTCAACGAAGTGGCGCCCGGAGAAGACGAAGATAACGAGTGGGATGCCAACGTCGGCGCTCGGTTGCTGTACCGCATCGCTGGTTTGGCGGCTGTTTCGAACAAGTGGGTCTGACGATCAACTGAGCCTGACTAACCCCTTCAAAAGATCCGCTATTACTGCAGGATCGTTGTTGCGGCGAAAACGCGTCAACAAGGTACTGAAATTTCGCGCCAATTTGAGCATAGTTTCCCAATCAGCATCAGGATCGCACACATCTATCACGGGTGTCAGCCAGATTTCGCACTGCAAGTACGCATCAGTATCCAATTTTGAGGACTTCATGCTGTCAGCCGCATCTTGCAACTCTTTGACGAGACCCTCTTTCATGTCCATGAGCAGTTGCATGTCAAAATCGCTAAAAATGTACTGCACCATTTGTGATATCAGATCCATTTTGCCGCCATCTAAGGCATGGCATTGCATGCAGAACAGCCGCAGCGCACCAATGTGCTTTTGCTCCGGAGAGGCGATCGCCAGCTCTGCCAGCAGCAAGCATGCAATCGGATCGTCAATCATCGCCCACAAATCCTCGATGGATTTTGCTTTTTGAATTTGCGCCAATCGCGATGCCGCACACAAGACGAAATGATCCTCGAGCATCTTATCGAGTGATTCAATCGGCACGAAGTTCTTGAGCACTGTTCCGCCGGCCTCAATAAACGCGCGATACATCGGTCGCTGCGAAGAAGCAATGTCGAGCACTTTCCGCCAATGCGAGCGATATTGATTTTCAGGTTTTTCAAGTTGTGCATCGAGAAAGGCGAAGTAGCGTTGCATCCTCTGCTCGTTAAAGGTGGGCTTGTGATGCTTACGCAGCATTCTGCCTGTGCGCGGAGATTTTTCCCTGGTAACTTTGTCGATGAAGTGCTCCCAAAATCCGCGAAACTGAGAGATCTCGCGGGAGCAGTCGCGTGACAGATTCTCTAGCGTTGGGGGCGATAGGGTCGGCACAGTTATTCGGATACGGGAATCCTTCAATTATAGAAGCAACGGAGCTTTTGCGCGGGGAAGTGTAGCGTCGACAACAGCCGAAGAGCTGATTGTTGCCTATCAACAACACCCCAGCACACGTTGGCGATTCGGCACAGAGAATCAAAGAGACTGTTTAATCTGGCTTTTTGCTATAACATGAACACTCATAGAGGTTGATATGAAGATTCTGGTTGTAGGAGCAGGACCGACTGGTCTGACCATGGCGAGCGAGCTTTCGCGTCACGGGGTGAGCTGCAAAATAATCGATTCGGCTGCCGCACCCACCACTCAATCGCGGGCGCTGGGCATTCACGCTCGCACACTAGAGTACTTCGAGCTGATGGGTATCATCAATCAATTCCTCGATCGCGGTGCGGTAATGCGCGGCGTCAATATGTACGACAACGACAAACAGATTCTCAAACTGTCGCTGAGAGAGTTGGATACGCCCTATCCGTTTGTTCTCTCGCTGCCTCAGAGTGAAACGGAAGAGATTCTGGGAGCGCATTTGGCATCGTACGGTGTGCAGGTTGAACGCGAGAACACGCTGGTTGACCTGGTCAAAGGCGACAAAGCACTGGGCGTCGTCATCCAGGCAGCAGATGGAACACTGGCAACGGAAAAGTTCGATTGGGTCATTGGCTGTGACGGAGCGCACAGTGCGGTTCGGCACCAGTTGCACGCCTCGTTCGAGGGCAGCAAATACGCTGAGGTCTTCGCACTGATCGACACAGAGTTAGAGTGTCCCTCCCTGAGCCGAGACGAGATGCACATGTTCACCACCAAGGACGGCTTGCTGGCAGTGTTTCCCATGAAAGGCAACCGAGCGCGCATTATCGCTGATTTGACGACAAAAGAACAGGCGAAAGGACAGCAAGTTGCGACTGACGCAACAACGAAGCTGCCGGCGCCGACCTTGGAAGAGATGCAGACGATCGCCGCAAAGCGCGGACCGAAAGACATGTCATTCAAAAGCGCGCATTGGTTAAGCGCATTTGCCATTCATCGCAGACAGGTAACGAGCTATCGCCACGGACGAGTTTTTCTCGCGGGTGATGCCGCGCACGTGCACAGCCCTGCCGGTGGACAGGGTATGAACACAGGCATTCAGGACGCCATCAATCTGGCGTGGAAGTTGGCGTTAGTATGCAAGGGTGAGGCGAAGGAGTCGGTACTAGACAGTTATAATCACGAACGCCACGAAGTGGGGGCGGCTGTGTTGAAGTTAACGGACTTTCTCACGCGCGTGAATGTTTTGCGCAATCCAGTGGCGCAGGCTGTGCGCAACACACTGGCTCCGCTTGTGGCTGGGCAAGACGTTGTTCAGCAGCGTATGGCCAAGGAAGTTGCCGAACTTTCGTTCAACTACCGCAAAAGCCCATTGGTGGCAGAGCACAAAGTCAGCCTCGTACAGACGCAGCCGGTGGGCAAATCATCGACTGAAAAGGTAGAAACAGGAGAGTGGTTTGCCTTCGAGTCGGGACCACAACCCGGGGATCGCGCTCCAGATGCTAATCTCGTTGATGCAGCTACTGGGCAACCGATTAGCTTGTTCGAGGTTTTTCGCGGAACGCAGTTTCATTTGCTGCTTTTGATGGGTGAGCGCGCAAATTCGTCGGGAGCGCGAACGCTTATCGAGATTGCCAACTTCGTCACCGATGAGTACGGCGCGCATATCAAGCCACATCTGATTGCGCCGCATCTTGGTGGCGGCAGCGACCTGGGATGGACAGGTTCAAAACTTCTCGATCCCGAAGTCTCTCTGCACCATAAATACGGCGGTGGCTCCGAGTGCTTGTATCTGATCCGCCCCGACACCTACGTCGGCTTCCGCAGCCTGCCCGCCGACAAAGTCGCGCTGAACGAGTACTTAGAACGCATATTTGTGTAGCCAACTTACGCGGCGCCAGCCGCCTGGCTGGCACCGAATTCGGTACCTAAACTAATGCGAGCGCGAGATCTCGAGGCGGGCGCTCCAGCCATCAGACTGAAGGTACAAACTCGCTTTGCTCTTCGGATCCATTATGCTGAACGAAGTATCGGCATCGGGGCACAAGCAGATGTTGCTTCCGCTTTGAACCAGCTCACCTTTCGCCACTTCCTCGCCTTCGCAGACGAAGGTCATCGGGATTTTTTCTTCCACGGACTTTGTGTCGATCGGATAATTGAACAGCTCCACTTCCTTATCGCCACAATTTTCAAACGTCAGCGCCAGCTCGGCTCCATTTGGCAGCAGCTCGCCCGACGCAATCAACTCGTCGCCTCTGTAGATTTCGACCGGCATTTTGATTTCGTACATCATTTCCAACCTTCCTTTACAGATATCGAGTAACCGAGTCAGCTGTTGCTGAGCCTTGCGAATAGACGGGTCCCAGCCTCGACGGTTCCCGAAGTAACTGTCAACGATACCTAAATTCTGCCGCCTGCTGGCTGGATACCTGAATGGTCGGGCGTTTCTATGCTTGGGCCACAGCTTTTAGCTTGTCGAGTTTTACACGTAATGTTGAGGAAGGTCAAAATCGTCTTCTCGTTTCTAAATCCCACCGATCCTTTAAGTTGTCATGCAAGCCTGACAAAGAGCCTTCCACTGCGATTGTCACGATGCTGTCACGCCATTTTTGCAGCCTACGTAGTTTTCTCACTGACGCGAAAAAGTATTTTCAGTAACTTCGTATTTGAGACAGAGAGGAGCTGAGAGCGATGAATGGACTGGACGCACTGCACATAGGGGAGACAGCGGTGACCGCTGCGTCGGAAGAACTAGGAGCAGCAAATAAGTTGCTCACAGATAGTGGCTTCGGCCGCATCTTAGAAGAACCATACGGCTTATTGTGCAGGAATGCTGCAAAACTGCTGAGCGACCGGTTTCCTTCGCACCTTGACCGGCTGCACGACGGCACATACTCGCACTGCGTTCGAGCGTTTGTTAACGACGCTCTATCCCACAATGGCATTCCGACGGCACTTCATCGATTGCCCATACAAACACAACTTCATCTGGTGGGCGGTAAGGAAGAAGCAATGCTTCAGAACCTGCCGCAGTCGCTTTTTGAGTTTCACGGCAAGAAGCTGCTCGAGGCTGAGAAAAAGATACCTTTTTCGGCCAGCCATGTGGCATAAGTGACGATACCGGAGTATCGCGAACTATGTGGATTTGTACGGACCATCTCATGAAGCGCTAACGCTTACGCGCGGCTAGTGAGTCTTTCTTGACCTAGAATTTGAAGGGCAAATTCATGTGTGCAGCAACGGCCTCCGGCGGCGATGTGCGCACGCCTTTTTGAAATGCCGCCCACGACTGAACAACTTCAGCGGGCGCCGGATGTTTGATGTCGTACACCTCAATAACGTTCGTCAGCGGACGCCCAGCCGGCATGATGATTTTGCCGTTGTACGCCACGGCGCGCGACGCGCCTCCGTCGAGATTCATTGCATCGCTGCAGCCCAGTTGTTTCATCAACTCCGCCTCCCCTTGCAATGAAAGCCCGTTGACGAACACAACCAGGATCAACTTGTCACCCTTGACGTTGAATCCCATCGCCACGCGCGGGCCGATTCCCAGCACGTGTGCATTATGAAACCCCTCCTTCTCAGGCTCAATCCACACTTCGCCCTTCTTCAGCAGCCGCGGCCCACACGTTATAGAAAACCAGTGCTCTCGCCACTCAGGCTGTTTTTCCGCATCACGCGCAGTCACCATCTCCAACTTATTATTTTCGCGAATGCCAATCGTGGTTCCCATATTTTCCCAACGACTGTATTTGAGGAATCGCCCACCTGCGACCATGTTCCCCATAACTCTCTTCTCATCGTCTTTGCTGAAAAATGTTCCGTTCAACACAACGGCAGCGTGCGATTTTCTTACTAGCGACTGGAACGCTTCGTCGCCATGCGAGTTGCCGTTGGTATTGGCCTGATTGGCATCATTCGCCAATGCGATCGTGACGTATTGATCCGCGTCGTTAAGATCGACAATTGTCTCGTATAGCGGAGTTGAATTCAAAGTCTTTTTGACAAACTGCACTGGCTTGCCCGGCTTACGCACCAGAGTTGGTGGCGACGGTCTGGCAAATAGACTTGTCCAATCTGCACTTGATGGAACCGACGCGGTCTTCGTGACCTCCGTATCCGTCGCCTTCTCTTGCGGTTTCTCCTGCGAACTCTCCTGGGATTTTGTCACCTGTTGAACTTGCTTCAGCACACTACTGTTGCAGCCGCCGCATATAAAAATGCTCGACGCCGCGATGCAGAGAAAAAATGTGTGCGAGGATCGCTTAAACGACATGCCAGTATTCAGCTCGACTATTCCTTTCTACCAACTCATAGCACGCTTCCAATCGGGATGCTTGAGCATATAATTTGACTATGTTGACCCAGGACGACACGCGCGACTGCCAGGACTATCTTCGCGAATGGCGCAGGCGAGTGGAGGCTCCAACCTCCCAGGCTGATCTCGTCGCTCTGTTCGAAAACATCAACCGGGTCTACGCCGAGATGGGGCTGAAGGAGCCAAACATCATTTTGTGCGGCGCGCCTTTGCAGCAAACAATCTTTCCAGCGCTCGTCTCGTTGATGGTCGACGGCGGACAACGAGCCAGCAGCGTGCTCGCTTTCAAAAGATGGACGGGAGACACGGAGCTGATCACTCAAGGGTGGAACGCTTTGTGGTCGGAAGCATGCGACCAGATCGATTGGTCGCAGTGCAACAATTCCGATTCGTCTCTCGGAGCGCTGATCAATGAAAAGCTCGAAGATTGGCTGAATAAGACAGCGCGCGAAGGGCTGTTCGAGAGCATCGAAAGCCAATTCGGTGAGGTAAATCACTATGAGTTGCAACCGCTCGTGAGCGCAAGAATCATCGTGCTAAAAGAGAGATTGCAACGGGCCCTCTTTCCGTCGCCAGACGAGATGGGAGCACATTGGCGCGGACTGATGAATCGCGTTCCGCAAGAATGGAACGGATTGTTTAAGGCATCGGTCCAGTCTCGCCATCCTGCCTTCTTCCGACTGCAGCCGACTGACAATAATTGGGTCGGCGCCTGGTATTGGCCTTGGCTCGCGACGTCCGACTTCCTGCGGCAGCAACGTTGTTCTTTCAACGGAACTTTGAATAGCAGCATAGACCTCTGGCTCTCTTTCGCGTTCAATTGCACCGCCTGCTTGTTCTTCGAAAACTTTTGTTTTGTCTATGAAAAACCCCTTTCTCTGCTTTTCGACGACCGTGGCAGACTGCACGCCGAAGACCGCCCTGCCGTCACGTTCGCGGACAAAACGGGGCTGTTCTTCTGGCATGGCGCAGAGGTCGAAGAAGAGATTGTCACTAAGCCTGACACGATCACTATCAAGCGCATCCATCGCGAAAGCAATGCGGAGATCAGGCGCATCTTGATCGAACGGTTCGGATTCGAGCAGTTCATCAGACTGTCAGGCGCAAAACTGATTCAGGAAGACGAATGCGGTGCGCTTTATGAGAAGCAGCTGGAGGGCGACGAGCCTATCGTCGTCGTCAAAGTTTTGAATTCGACGCCTGAGCCGGATGGTTCGGACAAGCACTATTGGTTGCGAGTGCCGCCGGAAGTGCGCACGGCGCGCGAAGCCGTGGCATGGACGTTCGGCATGGAGGCGCAAAATTACGCACCACGCGTGGAGACTTAGGTAGAAACCTGCGGGGTCGGGCGTCAGGGAATTCGTGTCGGTTGAATTTGCACGGCGACAGAATTGCCTGCGAGTTGCGACCGGTCGCTGACTTGAACGGTGACTTGCGAGTCCAGCCACTGCACGATACCATCGGATACTGCCGGCGGAACAAAAGATGTTCCGATCAGCACATGACCACAATTCGGCAGAACGAGAATCTCTTTGTCCGTCGTCTTGAACCGTTTGATGAGCTCCGGCACCGTGCTCGTCGCCAAGATTTGATCGCGCGACCCTTGCACCACCATCAGCGGAATATCCGAGCGAACATGTTTGGCGGCGGCTTGCGTGCGATACAAAAAGGCCACCGTTCCGAACAGCTCATGCCCGGACATGTAGCCACGGGAGAGCGGATCGTTGAGCATCTCGTCGGTGACGCGCGGGTCATTGGACGCATACCTTTTTATATAGCGGCGAATGTCGACCTGGCGGTTCAACCGGAAGCCATTACAAATAAAATCATGCACGACCCAATACAGGCTGTAGACGCGAGGGCGCGTGCCCGGGCTGCAAAGGACGATGCCGTTGGCGAGTTCGGAGTCGCGCGCAAGAGTTTGAGTGACCAGGGCTGAGCCACAACTTTCGCCGATGCAGAAGAGCGGTAGTCCCGGATTTTGCCGGCGCACGGCATGGCAGAGATTGTCGAGGTCGGCAATGCCTGAGGCGAAGTCAGCTTTGGCACCGGCGCTGCGATGCTTGTCGTAGTACCACTGACCGTGCCCGCGCTGATCCATCGAGAGAACGAGATACTGTCGACGAGCCAGAGTCCGCGCCAGCGCGTCGCATGCGAGAGCTTCCTGCGTAAATCCGTGCACAAGTACGACGGCAGCTTTTGGCGCCCGCTCTTCGTCGCGCCACTCGTAAGCCGGCACGTTGCTAGCAACCGCGGCGTCGCCGTCGGATTTGCGAACAACTTGAGCAAACCCAGGCATCGCACAGAAGAGCTGTGCAACGATGATAGATGCTGCTAAAAGGGTGTTACGGGCGTTCACGGGATTGGGTTTGGGTTTCCTCTCTCCCAGACAAGCACAGCAATTTAGCCGGCTGTCTAAGACAGTCAGTCACAATGCGATTCTGCGTTTTATATACCCGAGCGTCCGAATTCCCAAACAAACGCAGTTGCCGCAAACCCGCGTTATCAGAGGGATAGAACTCCTGAGCTCCAGAAAGTTTTGAGCTCAACCCCAACCAAAGGTTCTACCTGTGCGGGTTTTGACTGGTTATCAAGATCCAGTTATCAAGATGATGCGGCGAGCAGATTTACTCTGCGATAGTCGAGACGATGCTATTGGTGTGTGTGGACCAATCGGTCATATGCTTTTTGCGTCATAAAATTCGCTCGAAAATATTCACCACGTGAATAAACTCATAAATCATGAGCTTAGGACCTGCAATTAACCGCCACTGATAGGTCTAGTGAGTTAGCTTTGCTAGAATTTTGTCGACGAGAGATACGAATCCCATCAAAAACCAACCAACCATTCCGACAGGAATCAGCAAGATGGGTAGCGCCGCCACCGAAAGCAGAATCGTATTCCCGCATGGACTGAGAATTTTCAGTCCGTAGGTTCCGAATGCGATTCCCAGGAGCATGCAAAACAACATGCAGATGACTGTCGGTGGAACTAAGCTGCGAGTTTTCTTCATTCTTCCAATATCGCATGTCAGGTCCGTTCTGGGCTGTAATTTTTAGGGCGCCTTGAAAAATGATGCAAGGTCGTCGTCTTCATACGCCAACTGTCGCATGCCCAACAATTTTCTCGTTGTTTCGATCAGCAGTTATGAAACTGTTGGCGGCACAGCGCTATTATTAAGAAGTACATTTTTGGGGAGGGCGAACACGTGAACACACATCGAGTTATTCGTGTCATCTCAAGCTGCTTGTCGCGCCCTATTGGCTCGGACATTGAAATGTGGGAACTTCTAAACGAAGGATTGCCAGTCGAGATAATCGAAAAGCTTGTTGAACAAGATATTCTTCAGCAAGAGGACTTGCCAGAGCTGACAAATCGCACGAAATCTTCGGCCACGCTCAGCACCTCAGACTCAGATCTGATTGCCAGACTGGTTTTGCTAGATGACTTTGCTGTTGAAGTCTTTACTGATCCATTTCGTGCGCGCAAGTGGTTGCGCACGAAAAATGCAGTGTTGAACAACCTCACTCCAGTCAACGTTATGCGCACTGGTTATGGCGCCATCCTGGTCGAACAGACTCTTGGACGCATTGCACACGGAATCTATTCGTGATTCTGCCTTTCGGTTTCATTTTCCCTCGCGCATAGCAGAGTCATATCCCTGATAGGTTTTGCTGTCGCCGTGAAGAAAATCGTTTAAGGCAGGATCTGTATCATGTCCGAGGACATCAGCATGCGCGTTTACATTTGACGGCATTGACTGGTGAAACTGATGAAATCCGAATCCGAGAGCAAGGCAAGCACAAAGCAACGCAGTTGCGGTCAGAGTCTTTGTCCATGTGCCTTTGTGTTTCATCTTCCGTCGCGCATCGCGGCGTCGTATCCATCATAGGTTTTGCTGTCGCCGTGCAGGAAATTATTTAAGCCAGGATTAGACCGATCATTTCCCAAGACAATAGGATGTGCGGTTATCTTTGAGGGCGATGATCTATGCGCGTTCAGAAATCCAAAACCAAGGCAAGCACAAAGCACCGCGATTGCGGTCAGAGTCTTTGTCCATGTGCCTTTCACTTTCACTTAGTCTACGTCCGGGTCGGCTAGGTCATGCCCAAGTACGTCCGGATGTGCGCTGAGCTTCGAGGGCACTGAATCTTCTGGATCGTCCGGGTCTATATCAAGTCCTAAGACATCAGGATGTCCTCTCATTTTCGAGAACGCTAAACAACGATAATACGCGGCTTCCGGAGGGCTCATCTCAAGTCCCAAGACGTCCGGATGCTCTCTCACCTTCTGACGGTGAAACTGCTGCAAGCCGAAAGTGAAACCAAGGCACAGGCAGAGCACCGCTGTTGCGGTGGATGTCCTCGTCCAGCTCTCTTTGAATTTCATGGCGTTAGTCAGCCTCTTTTCTAGTCTGACAGAAACAGGCTGGGACGGGCGATTTGGGAACTAGAACACAGTCAGATTGTTAGCTAGGCAACACATCTGTCCGTTCGGAGAAGATTTCACTTTACAACTACATTAACCGGGTTTAGAGTGTCATAACCCCGCCCTCTCGTAACACATAGCCCGATTTCAATCGATTGTGCTTTGGCATCGCGAATGAACTTCGCGCCAGAAAGCGCATGGCAACTCGCGTCCACAACGTCCGATTGGCAATCATTGCAGCAGAGCAATTACTCTGCGGCCGGTCATTGATGTTGTAAAACGTGATAGTTTCAGCGATTCAGAGAGAACCAAGTTAGCAGAAGAATTACCCGAACGGAAAAGAAGCGAAGAATCAATAAGATGTCGGCACCGCCATGCCGGCATCTTGTTGCATTTCGGCGATGCAAAACCTACTCCTGATTGTTGAGCATGGCGAAGCGGCCGATGATAAGTTGCACGCGGTGGCTGAGCGGATCGCGCAGAGGGCGCCCATCGCGGCCTGCCCCCCAGAGCACGTACATATTTTGTTGATTGCCAATCAGTGATATCGTCCCTGGTGGCGCCTGCCAATCGTCGGGCGGTTGCGTCAGCCACTGCTGCGCCTCAATCTCGGACAGGCTGTTGTCGATCGTCAATTTGATACGATTCAAGTTCGCATTGTCATCATCCGGAACCGCATATTGCATCGAATAAACATCAGCATCATTGAAGTTGTTTGAACTGGTATCAAAATTGCCGAACTGCGGCTGCGCATCAAGTCCGCGACCCAAAACCAATTCATTCGTCTTGTAAGGATTGTTTGGCGACAGCTGATTGAGCTGCTGCTCCGCATTAATCATCTCATCGCCGAATTCGGGAAAGCGCTTGTTCCACAAACAGTATTGGTCCATCCACTGAGCAACGCGCCGCATGTCATTAAACATCTGCTCGTTCTCTTCATCGATCGCCATCTGCTGCGACGCTGATGGTTGCCTATTTTGCGCGCGCTGTTCTAACGATGGCTCGCTCTGAAACGTCTGCTTCATCCAGCCATTTGGCATCGGCTGCGCCGCGACCAGGCCGGCAGACAAAAGCGAGAGAAAAACGGCTGTTGCGAAAACGATCCAGGTTGCTCGACGCATCGGTAAGTCCTTCCATCCGCACGAATGTACAGCACATTGTAGCTTTAGCCCGCCCCCGGTGTTTCCCCCAAGAGGAAAAAAGTGGTCTGCGCCAATCTTTTGACCGTTGTCGTATTTCCCCCACTGACATGCGTATAAGTTGTAGGTATATTGGGACCAAATCTCTCTCCGAAAATCATAGGTTCACATGACTACGACTCACCTCGAAGCTCATATAGAGTCGCTTGCGCGGACAACGAGTGACGCCCAGGCAAAACACGCGGCTGACAAACTGCGTACCGAAGTGCTCGCCGCAACAGCACTCCTGGGCACTGCCACCATCGCGATGATTGCGCACAATGTTGGAGCCGCTGGCGAAGCAGCATCTGCACTCGGTCGAATTGGGGCTGAGTCCGCCTGCGAACTTGACGGCGCGGCCAAACTATCGGCGGCAAGTTTGCGCATCGCTGAGGGTTCCAGCCAACTAGCGACAACGCTTACAGATTTGAAACCGCAGGTGATTGGCGGCAAGCTGCAATATTATTTCGGAGGATCGCTCGGTTCAAACTTGCTTGCCCAGGCAGGTCGGTACAGCGAGTTGGGTTCTGACCTCTCAACAGTATCGCTCGGTAAAACCATAGATCTGTCACCTAATGCGCAAACTGCAATGGCGCATTTCGTTCGTAAGATTGGCGATGTGGACATTGTTCCGGTTGATTCGGAAGCCCTACGCTTTGGCAAAGGCGGTTCAGGACCAGCTTATACAGACCTGCCTGCAAGTGTTCGCGCTGCATTCAAAGAGGGCGACACGTCAATGAAGATCATGTTCGATCCTTTGACGAGCGAACAGACCCATGAAGTTGTCGCTGTTAACGTCGGCGGCCGCGACATCTACGTGGCACATCCCGCTGCCAGTTTTAAGTGGAAGGCAATCCATAATTTGGAGGCCTTCGATCACTCTGATCCGACAAAGATGCGCGGCGATTTTGAACACCTTCTTACCGTGGCTCTGGAAACGCGTCCACGCCATCAATTGATTTCCGAAACCGCATCGCTGATGGAGAGTTATAGCGGTGATGCAAGCCGTATGCTTTTGCACGACCAAAACCCGATGTGGAATGGTCCTCTGAAAGCCTTTGCTGACGACATTGTCGCCAATCATCCTGACTACAAGTTTCTTTCCGGCTTGCAGGTCGGCAAGGAGCGGTCGCTCGGTGTATTGAAATCTCTCGAACGGTTGCAAAACGACTCCGACAAACAAGCGGTCATAGACTTCATCAACAAACATCCGAGTTTTGTCGATAACTGGGGATTGAGACCGACGGCACAAAATCGCGAATTGCTGGCGCGTGAGATCGTGAACAATCGGACTGAGCTTCTCGATGATCTCCTGGGTTTGGAAAACCGATCAGCAGAATCAGTTGCCGAAACATTGAGGAGTTATCCGCGCACGATGGACAGCGCAGCGACCTCGGTGCCGCACGACAGCCTCCAGTGGATGCCGAAATCAGTCGACGGCTTGCCGCTGTTGGGCAAAATCAATCCTAATAATGTGAAACCTGAACTCGAAATGATCGATCGACTGGGGTCGCTCGGAGTTGACCATTACAATCTCTCCCGCACTCTCGGCTCGCCGCTGCTCCCCGAAAGTGAGCGCATACCGGTGCTGCAAGAGTGGGAACAACTCGCTCGCACTAGCAAGGACAGAGAGCTGGAGCAGCTAAGCTACAAACTCAGGAAGCGCTACGAACCAATCTACGCGGCCAAGGCCGCCGGTTCTTCCTGGTAACAAACTGATTATCGCCATGAGCGAAAGGAAACCGCCGAAATTTATCGCTCCCACCGATTGGTTATGACAGGTGCCATGCCAATCGCCACCACCGATTAAAAACCGCCGAAATTTATCGCTCCCACCGATTGATTGTGACAGGTGCCATGTCAATCGCCACCACCGATTAAAAACCGCCGAAATTTATCGCTCCCACCGATTAGTTATGACAGCCGCCAGCTAAGCGACGGAAGCGCGAGGACAAAGGCAGACACAAACTCCCTCACCCGCACCCATAAGCAAAATCGGGAGCCTTGCGGCTCCCGACGATGCTTACTGTGAGTTGCCTCAGAGTTTAGAAGTCACCCATTCCGGCGCCTTGCGGCATTCCCATGGACTTCTTTTCTTCAGGCACATCGACTACGAGTGCTTCGGTGGTGAGGAACATTCCTGCTACCGAGGCGGCGTTCTGAACTGCGCAACGCTCGACCTTTGCTGGGTCGATGATGCCGCTCTTCGCCATGTCAACGTATTGGAAGGTGAGGGCATTGAAGCCGAAGCCTTCGTTTTTCACTTGTTGCTCTTTCACTTTTTCGACAACGACTTCACCGGAGAGTCCGGCGTTGTCAGCGATCTGGCGAACAGGAGCTTCGAACGACTTGACAACGATTTCGAAGCCGGTGCGCTCGTCGCCCTGTGGGAGCGATTCGCGATGCTTTTCCAATTTCTTGCTGATGTAGAGCAAGGTGGTGCCGCCGCCGGGGACGAAGCCTTCTTCAACGGCTGCGCGGGTGGCGTTCAAAGCATCTTCCATGCGGAGTTTGCGATCTTTGAGTTCGGTTTCGGTTGCGGCGCCGACTTTGATGACGGCTACGCCACCAGCCAACTTGGCCAGACGCTCTTGCAGTTTTTCTTTGTCGAATTCGGAATCTGTTTCCTCAATTTGACGCTTGATGACTGAGATGCGCTTGTCCACTTCGGCTTTGGTGTCTTTGGTGCCGACGATGGTGGTGCGGTCTTTGTTGACGCGAATCTGGCGTGCTTTGCCGAGCATCTCGACAGTGACGTTTTCCAGTTTCATGCCGACTTCTTCAGAGACAACTTGTCCGCCGGTGAGAATGGCGATGTCCTTGAGCATTTCTTTTCTGCGATCGCCGAAGCCAGGAGCTTTGACTGCGCAGCAAGGAAGTACTTTACGGAGGTGGTTGACCACCAGGGTAGCGAGAGCTTCGCCTTCGACGTCTTCAGCGATGAGCATGAAAGGACGGCCGGAGCGGGCAACTTTCTCGAGAACTGGAACGAGGTCAGCCAACAAGTTGACTTTCTTGTCGACGCAGAGGATGAAAGGCTCGTCCAGGACGGCTTCCATGCGCTCCGGATCGGTGACGAAGTAAGCGGAGATGAAGCCCTTATCGAACTGCATTCCTTCAACTACTTCGAGTTCGGTCGAGAGTGATTTGGATTCTTCGACAGTGATGACGCCATCTTTGCCGACTTTGTCCATGGCTTCAGCAATCAATTTGCCGATTTCTTCGTCGTTGCCGGCGGAGATTGTGGCGACCTGGTTGATTTCGGTTTTGCCTTCGACCGGCTTGGCCAATTTTTTGATCTCTTGTACGGCCATTTCGGCAGCTTTGTTCATGCCACGACGAAGAATCATCGGGTTGGCGCCTGCTGCTACGTTGCGCAGACCTTCTTTGATCATCGCTTGGGCAAGGACGGCGGCGGTGGTGGTGCCATCACCGGCGTAGTCATTGGTCTTGCTGCACACTTCGCGAACGAGCTGTGCGCCGGCGTTTTCGAGGTGATCTTCCAGTTCGATCTCTTTGGCGATGGTGACGCCGTCATTGACGATCTGGGGGGCGCCGAACTTCTTCTCGAGTACGACGTTGCGGCCGGCAGGTCCCAGGGTGATTTTAACGGTGTTTGCTACATGGTCGACGCCACGCTCGAGGGCGCGACGCGCGGTTTCGTTGTAGACAATTTGTTTTGCCATAACTTAGTTTTCTCTCCTAGTTCAATAACAATGGTTTGAAACGATTTGAATTGGACGACTTAGCCGACTATTGCGAGAACATCGCGTTCGGCAAGAATGACGTACTCAACGCCATCGAGTTTGATCTCGGTGCCGGAGTACTTCTGGAAGATTACTTTGTCGCCGACTTTGACTTCCATCGCCTGGCGCACGTTTTTCTCGTCCAGACGGCCGGGGCCGACGGCGAGAACTTCCGCTTGTTGCGGCTTTTCTTTGGCGGTGTCAGGCACGTAGATGCCACCGGCAGTCTTTTCTTCAGCATCGAGCTTTTTGACCACTATGCGGTCGGCCAATGGTTTCAACTGGAGTTTAGTCGCAGATGCGTTAGCCAATGGTTTATCCTCCTATCAACGATAACCAAGACACGGGATTATTGAGACGGTTGCCAAATCGCGCACGCGTTGGTGCGAGACCGCAGCGCCTCTCTAACCGATAAGTTTATATACGCAACCGCCTACCACCGGCGGTTTTGCGCTTTTTCTTAAGAATCAGGTAGGGCTTTCCGTTACGCAAAGGCTCAAGGAGACTGCGGATCGCCTTTCTTGCGCACAAGGCTCGGCGTTTTCGTCAACCAGGCAGCATATTCGGGTGCCACTGTCAGTCGGCTTTCTACGTTAGCGCGGTGCTGACGCTCGCTCAGTACTTGCAATTTAGCCTGGCGGGAGAGCTCTTCCCAGGAGATCGGTCCAGCCGCTCCGATTTGCCCGGACTGCGCCTGTTTGACTCGATCGCGCCCTTCGTACTTGGCCACGTCCAGTGCCTGCTCGGCCATCTTCACGAGCCCTTGCGCATCTTCAGCGTTACTGGGGAAAGAAGCGACGCCGATCGAGACGGTAACGGTGCCGACGCCAGGGCACGGCTGTCCGCGCAGCTTGTTTCTCAAACGCTCGGCTACATCCAGTAGGTTTTTCTGCGCCGTCTCCGGCAGGATGACGGCAAACTCATTGCCGCCGTACCGGCACGGAACGTCAATATCACGCAACGAGCCTTTGATTAGCTTGGCAATATGACGAATCGCTTCATCACCGCGCTCCGATCCCAGGTGCTCATTGAGCTGGCTCAAATGGTCGATGTCGACAAGCAGTAAGCCGAGTTCGTGATTGTGCCGTCCCGAGCGCTCGAGCTCCTTGTGCAACGCTTCTTCGAAGTGCAGCCGGTTGTACAGATCCGTGTGCGCATCGTGTATCGATTGCGCCGCCGTCGATTCGTGCGTGAAAGCAGCATGCAGCGCCACAGTCACCTGATTGATCAACGACTCGAGCAACTCGATCTGTTCGCGGTGAAAGGCACGCACTTCGGTCGAGAATACTTCGACGACTCCCAGCGGTTGACCCTCGTGCACCATCGGCAGCGCCACTACCGAGCCGAAAGGAGTGCCACCGGTGGCGCGCGGCAAGCCGTACGGCTCGCGTGTGCCGTCGCCAATATATTCGGTTCTGCCCGAACGCAAACAAGCGCCCGCAACAGTGTCGCGCACGCTCATATCGAACTCGCGCAGAGTGGAGCCGTCCAGACCTTTGAAGGCGGAGAGCTGGAAACCGTTTTGATTGGGATCGTAAATGAGGACAGCGCATGCCGGTGTGTTGCCCAGAATGACGGCAGTGTCGGCAGCTATCTGCAACACTTCCTGCGCCTTCAAAACGCTGCCTGAAAGGGCGCACGACGTCTTGTACAACGTGCTCAAGCGCTCCCGCTCATACTCGCTGCGCCCGAACAGAATCGAATTGGCAATGGCAAGAGCGGTGATGTCAGCGACATCCTTCATAAAATCAACGTACTGGAGCCATGATGGACTGGCGACATCGATCATGACAGCGCCCACAAGTAAGTTGGCGGAGATCAACGGCAGGGCCATCTGCCCGGCAGAGCCTTCACGCTTCATCGTGGAGACGGCTATTTCAGGCGCGCTCTGATCGTTGGCGGCGGCGACAGGCGCGCGCTTCTGCACGACATACTTGAGCAGAGTCTCGGCGGAGAACGGCACCACCTTCAGCGCCTCCAGCGTGCCGTCCGAATAACCTTTGGCAGCCATCAATTTAAGGGCGAGACTCTCGTTGTCGGAGAGGAAAATCGCCACCTTGGCACCGCCGGCTAACTCGACAAACTGGAGAACCGCCGCATCGAGCACATCTTTGAGGCGCAAGGACGAAAGAAGCGCCTTCTGCAAGTTCATCAGGCGGGGCAGAAGGTTTCCATCATTTGACATGTGCGATCTCTCCTAAATATCTGTTTCGTTCGCAAAAATTGCCTGGCTTTGCTCGGGTCTACCTTATTAACATAATGCCCGTCGATACTAAGTTCCAAAGGGGGGCTGCATGGCTGCAAGCGGTACTGGTGCTAATGGTCGTGATCCTAACTGCATATTTTGCAAAATAATAGACCGCCAAATCCCTTCCAATATTGTGACCGAAGACGAAGGTGCCATTGCCATACGCGATGTCAATCCGCAAGCGCCCTCTCATGTATTGGTCTTGCCCAAAGATCATATCGCCAATATCGGAGAAGCGGACAATGCGGAAGCACTTGGAAGGCTATTTCAGACAGCCACCCGAGTAGCCAAGTCCGAGAATCTCGGCAAAGGATACAGATTGGTCGTAAATACCGGCGATGACGGGGGACAAACTGTAAACCACTTGCACATACACGTCATGGGCGGGCGCGCGATGGGCTGGCCGCCCGGCTAATCGCTTCTATCTATATGTTGTGCATATAGCGCACGCATGTCGCGCGTACGGTATCGCTCGCCGAATAAAGGTTGAAACCCGCCAGAAAGCAAAGTCCAAGCATCGATTTTCGACGCATATTTCACCCGGACGAGTGATTGCGTCACGCAGACCTTAGTACTACATGGCCGATAGACTTCGCTGAACATGCGGTTTTTGGCGGAGCAATTTTCTGTAAAAGAGAAGAAAAAACATGCCCTGTTAATAATGATTTTGTAGTGTATCGACCAAATCTCAAGTTTCACGCGCTTCCGATATGGGTATTACTTAAGTGCAAGGTGATGGAACGTCTTCGACAAACCTTGCGTCTAACTCAACAGGCACCCTTGCAACGACACCGTCCGAGCAGTTGCAGCTGTAGCTGCGAGCTGCTTGTGGGTTGAGGCGCGATCCGAGCCGTCACCAAACGACCGAGGGGATACTTATATGGCTACCCAGCAAACTACCGAACAAGTCCTGTGGATGGCGGATTGCTACAGTCTCGCTAAGCGCTTCCCCAATCCTCACACATGGCTTTCTCTTCTGGAGCCGTCCGAACCGCAAGATGCTAAAGACATCAATCCGTTTCACTACTGGCTCTGGATGGAAATATGGAAAGCCGCTCAGGCAGACGAGCCTGTCAGCGTGGGAGCTAAATAGGTTTACTGCTGCATTTGTAGTTGTATGCAGCAGACGAGATTTGTCTTGTTCCGGGCGACTGGAGCAAGACACTCGTATTTTTAGACGGCGCAAGCGTTCAGCGGTGACACAGGCGCAACTGCTGCCACCTCAAAGTGCTTTGAAGCATTCGACACTACGCAACCGTATCCGATGACACTGTGTTCGAGATGCGCGTCGGCTTCGACCGTAGCACCGGACCAGATCACTGTGTCTTTGAGCTGCACACCGTCTTGGATGACGCAATCTTCGCCGATGACGACGTTGCCGTCGAAGACGCAGTTTTTGCCGATGCGGCTGTTCTTTCCGACGAGCGCCTGACCAGTCACCTTGATGCCACTGCCGATAGTGGCGCCTTCACCGAGCCACACTTCGCCGGCGCCCATCATTTGTCGGGTTCCTTTCATCTCCAGCGCCACATGTCCGGCCAGAGCATCGAAGTTGGACTCGCGGTACTGTTGAATGGTGCCCACGTCGGACCAGTAGTTTTCGATCTCGACACCTAAAACCGGCAATCCTTTTGCCACCAGTTGCGGGAACAGCTGACGACCGAATCCGAAATCGCCTGCCGCCGGCATGTGATCGAACACTTCCGGCTCGAGCACGTAGATGCCGGTGGAGATCATCGTGGAAAGCGCTTCTTCGGCAGACGGCTTTTCTTGGAAGCCGGTGATGAAGCCATCACCATTGGTGACTACCACACCGAAGCGATGCACTTCCGAAAGTGGAACTTGTTTTACAGCAATCGATGCCAGTGCTTTCTTCTCTTTGTGTTTGGCCACGATAGCCGAGAGGTCGGCGTCCGTGAGAAGGTCGCCCATAGTGACGAGGAATGTGCCTGACGAGAGAAAATCGCGGCAGGAGCGCACCCCGCCCGCATCACCCGACAATTTTTGCTCGTGTCTCAGGGTCAATTTAACCCCGAATCGCGATCCGTCACCGAAGTACTCGACTATTTTTTCCGGCAGGTAATGCAGGTTGGCGCAGATTTCGGTAAATCCGTGCGAGCGCAGCAGATTGATAATGTGCTCCATGACCGGAGTGTTCACAACCGGCACCAACGGCTTCGGCACCTGGCTTGTCAATGGGTCCAGTCTCGAACCCACACCGGCTGCCAAGATCATCGCCTTCATCTCGTTACGGCCCTGCATCAACAAAGCCCTCCATCGTCAAGTATTCCGTTGAACTGTGAGATTTTTTTAGCCTGAATGGCGCGCAGCTAGCCGCTATACGCCTTCCAACTCCCGACAGTTTAACCGCTTCGACTGCAAATTTGTAACGGTCTGCATATCACTATTCAAACTGTTGTTGGCAATTTCCACTGCCTGTTCTGCGCGTAAAGCCTCGGCGCCATGCGCGAAGTACGACTGTTCGCGTGGTGAACTTTCGATGAACTGAAATATCTCTTCAGTGAAAGCTGGAGAAAATTGCACCCACTCATTTAAGGTCAGATCGTATAGCTGCCTGTTGCGATCTTTGCAGTAGCTCAGCAGTCCTTGCGCCGTCTGTGCGGCTTTCTCAGGAGGCAGTCCGCGCTCGAGGAGAAAGTCGATGGCGTTATCGGCATTGTGGAGATCCGAATTGGCCAGATCGCGCAGACGCGAGGTGTCAAAACGCAAAATCGGCAAAAGCGCCGATGACAGCTCCAAGATAAACTTCAAGTTATCAACGATCTCGAGGATGCCAGGAAGTGATTCCTGCAAATCCTGAGTGAAACATAAAGGTAGTCCTTTTTGCTGGCTGAGAAACTCCACCAGGCGACCGGTAATCGCCGAGGGACGTGAGCGCATAATCTCGAGCAGCTCCACATTGCGCTTCATCGGCATCGTCTGACCGCGAAAGACAAAACCGCGCGGCAATCGCACAAACCCATGCTCGTGCGTTGACCAGAGCAAAAGCTCGCTCGCCATCTGCGAAATATGAACACCGATTGACGACGCACTGGAGGCAAACTCGAGAACGTAGTCACGGTCGCAAACAGCGTCGAGACGATTTTCCGCCACCTGCTCGAACCCGAGAAACCTCGCGGTGAGCGTGCGATCGATCATCATCGCCGATTCGGTCGATTGATTGGCAGCACCGGTGGGCAACGTACCGATGTGTTTGAAAACATCGATCAAGCGCGCGAAATCGCGCCGCATTCTCACTTCATTCGCCAGCCACCAGTCAGCGAGCAACATCGGCGACGACGGATGCATGTGCGTATAGCCAGGCATCACCACTTCGTTGTCGCGCTCGCTCAATTTAACGAGCACCTGACGCAATGAATTGATGCGCTGCCCAACGACGATGCACGCACTGCGCAACCATACGCGCATGTTTGTAGCGACGCGCTCCTCCAGCGATCGTCCGAGCATGAGAATATCGGCATTGCTGCCGGCTAATTCGTGCACGCGCCGTTCTACGCCGCCGGAGATACTGGTATCGCCGGATGAAAGCACCGGCTGACCGTTAGAGAGTTCTGCCGCGATCTGCTGCAGCGCCTCCTCTACCTGGCGCGCCACCTCCCGTGGTACCACATTGCACTGTTCTAATGTGCGCACGTGAGCAATTGATGTTTCTATATCTGCGCACAGAAGCGCGCGTTCTACACCGGAGCTGTGCCACAGCCGCCGGGACTGCTCGACGCCTGGTGCTGCCTCGCGTGAACGTGAAGCTTCGGAACTGTCGCTGCCGTCATCGCTGCGTGGCAATGTTATGCGCTCCGTCCCTTCGGTTTCCCGGGTCGTGTGCCCAACCCACTAGTTTCTCGCATACTCGGTTCGACCTGCTATTGCCTGATCTACACCTGTGCGAGTTTACACCTTACTGGTTTTGGTTGCTGCGTCTGACCAGGAGCTTCTTATTCTTCTCGATTTGCTTCTGGTACCGGCTCAGTTCTTCCTGGTATCTCTTCTGTACTTCTTTCTTAAGCGCAATGGCTTCTTCTTTTCTCTGTTGTGGCATGTGTTTTAACCGTTCGTCTAGTAGCTAATTTTCGTTATTTGGCGACAACTCGCCGTCTTCAAGCTGTTCCGCTTGAGGGTTAACGAAGCTTCTTAGTTAGCAATGACGGAAAACGATGGATTACTGTTTCAACGTTCTGACTAGCAATTCGAAACTTCGTTGGGAATCCAACAAATTTGGTTCGGTGGTTGCAGATGAAAAGACCATCCTGTAACCACCAATAAATACTATAGCACGTTTTAATTTTGTTCACAAAGCCCCATTGGACGGGGCATTGCAAAGACGGTCGCTAGAGCTGAGAGGCATTTGAGTTGATCTGCAAAATTTTTCCGTTGCCAGCATATTTCCAAGAGAAATATCGGCTGGGACGGAGGTAAACACGCCCAGCCGGACCCAGATGAAACCGCCAAGCCTGGCGCTGCGTTCGAGGTTTCGCCGCACGGTCGGTTGGCAGTCGGCGCCCAGCCTTACCCATCGGCCGCAGCGATAATTTTCCGCCGTTTCCTATCGCTCCTACCGATTCACTCGACACACAGCGCAAATCCTGCCTGGCAGTCATATTTTTCGGGCGTTCTTTATGTCCCGCAGGCAGCGCATGAGCAGTGAGTCATCGGATTCGGGGATGGTCAGGATGCATTACGAGGCTTCGGAAATTCCGACGCAAGGAACTGTTTTGATACCAGCCTCGATGGCACGTTGTCGGCTAGAGTCTGCACTGAGATCAGTGCGGGCAATTTGCCGCTAAGCCGCTATTTGGAAGGTCTTGGGGCAGGGAGTTTATCAGACGGCCGCCGCGAAAGCATGGCGCACTTTGCCCGTAACGCACACGGGAAGCCAAATTTGCTCAATGATCAAATGACGCGCACATTAGTCGACAAAACGGGAATGATACGTGAGAACCTAACCGGTTCAAGAAAGTCGGTGAGAAAAATTCAAGCGAGCGAGATACTTGCTCTTTTCTCTTGCTGCCTCTCGGAATCCCGCCCATAGTCGAGTTCTTTGGAGATCCGGTGTTACGCCACTCTAGACTGTTCCAGCCGATACCTGCCGGGGCTGCCCGCTTTGCCTATTCGCACTGCGCCAACAGCCTCACAATACGCTCGGGCATTAGCTCTCGGGATGCCTAGGCAGCAAATCGACGATGGTTTGTTGCACACAGGCCGTGGTAATTAAAAGTAATATAAGGGCAGATAGTTCTGTATGGCGATTTCATTGGCTACCCATTTAACACGACTTACCAAAGCATCAAATAGTCCCTACCCCGCCCCTCTTCTATGAAGCTGTGTCTGATTTGCAATTTTCAGACTGCTGGTGAGCAGGAAACCTGCCCCAGAGATGGAACTCCCATGGTCACCGTGGGAGACGATCCTCTTCTGGGCGTTGTCGTTGAAGGGCGCTACAAAATCGAGTCGGTCATCGGTCAAGGCTCAGCCGGTACGGTGTACAAGGCGGTGCAGGAGCTGATCGGTCGCGAAGTGGCTATCAAAGTTCTGCACGATTACCTGGTTTCGGACCAGGAGTTCATCAAACGGTTTACGCAGGAAGCGAAGGCGAGCAGCCGCCTGAGCCATCCCAACATCATTACCATCTACGACTTCGGGGTTATTCCGCAGGGCGGTCGCCCTTACATAGCGATGGATCTTCTGAAAGGCACGCCGCTGTCCGATCTGCTGTCCGAACGCAATCATTTGCCCATGGAGGAAGCTATTCCGATCTTCAAGCAAGTGTGCGGAGCCCTGGCTGAAGCGCACAGGCAAGGCGTCGTTCACCGCGACATCAAGCCAGAAAATATCGTGCTGGTAGAGCGCAGCGGACAGAAGCTCTTCCCGATTGTGGTGGACTTCGGAATCGCCAGATTAGTGCAAGAAGAGTCCGACGTCGCTCGCATTACCCGAACCGGAACCGTTTGCGGCAGCCCGACTTACATGAGTCCAGAACAGTGCACCAGCAGCAAAGTCGATCATCGCTCAGACCTCTACTCGCTCGGCGTCGTTATTTACGAGACGTTGACCGGCGAAGTGCCGTTTCTTTCGGATGAGCTCGTGAAGGTGATGGCCATGCACCTTTCCGATCCGCCCAAACCGCTCAACCAGGTGCGAGAAGACCTCAGGTTTCCGCAAGCACTGGAAGAGGTCGTCTACAAGTCGCTCGCGAAAAACCCGGACCAGCGCTTTCAGACGATGGAAGAGTTGTCCTTGGCGCTCGAGGAGTGCTTGAAGAAAGAGGCCGATCCGACGACGATGACCATTCCGCCTGCTGTCCAATCGAAGCGACCTGAGATTGCGCCTGGACCGCTCGCCAATGACAATTCATTCACCGACGCGCGCCAGGTCGGCAGCAAAGAGTTCGTGACGCCGCGCAAGCCGATGGATCTCGCCAGCCTGGCACTGGAAGAGCTTCGCTCCAAAGCCGCGTACGACGACGATGGCGCCAAGCAGCGCATAGCCGCTGCCGCCACAGCCGCCGTTCGCCAACAGTCGTCAATGATGAATGATCCCTCCGCCTACTCGTCAGCCTCCTCCAACTCCGCCATCTCGAGTGCAAGTTTCCAACGCGGCAGAGGCAAGGTGAGACCAGGCGTATGGGAAACGATTCAAGCAGTCTTAAGTAAAGTGCTCATCATGGGGATGTTCTTGATCCTGGTTGCGGGCGTGTTTGTGTTCGCCAGCAACAGTCCCGACCTCAAGAAGCTTCAGTGGTGGCACAACATGTCAACCGAAGATGCGGATAATCTTGTCAAACAAGGCAAGTACGAAGAAGCGCTCTATATCCTGCAAGACCTGAAAGCCAAAGGGAAATTGACCAAGTCCCAGAACGACACCTACTCGAGAGTTTGCGTCAAACTAGCGCAGCAGTACGCTCACGACAAGCGTTACGACGATGCCATCAACCTGCTCGAGCCCATCGCCAGGTCGAGCAAAGAAGCGCAGAATTTGTTGAAGCGCTACAAGCAGATCGATCACTAGCACCACATACAGTGCCCGGTCTCACGGGCGGGTTGCAGCGCCGGTGCGGGCAGCAGACCCGACTAGCGAATGCCTTGCGTGCCGATGTCGCTGGGATCGACAAATCTGCCGATGTTTCTGAATTTCGACTGTCTGTCGCGGCGCACGTCAGTGCGTGACAAACGACTGAGATCTTCCAACTGTCGAACCACCGCTTCTTTTGCTCTTTGCGCGGAGAAATCGTAATCGTGGTGAGCGCCACCGAGCGGCTCCTCGATCACTTCTTCGACGATGCCGAGCTCGCGGATCTCTTTGGCGGTCATCTTCATCGCCTGGCAGGCTTCAGAGACCCTCTCGTCCGTTTTCCACAGGATGGCAGCGCACCCTTCGGGCGAGATGACGGAGTACACTGAGTGCTCGAGCATGAGGATGCGGTTGGCGACACCAATCGCCAGGGCGCCGCCCGATCCGCCTTCGCCCGTGACGATGGCGACAACAGGAACGGTCAGTCCCGACAGCTCCAGCAGATTGACGGCAATCGCTTCTGCCTGGTTATGTTCCTCGGCAGCCATTCCGGGATACGCTCCGGGCGTGTCGATCAATGTCACGATCGGCAGTCCGAATTTCTCCGCGTGCTTGAACACACGCAGCGCCTTGCGATAACCCTCCGGCTGCGGCATGCCGAAGTTGCAATGCTGCTTGTCGCGCAGAGTACGCCCCTTCTGTGTGCCCACTGCAACCACGTTGTGTCCGCCGAGCTGCAACAATCCACAGACCATAGCGGCATCGTCCATACCTTTGCGATCGCCGTGCAATTCTGTCCATTCCGGATCCCACCGATCGAAATAGTCACGCACGTACGGGCGCTGCGGATGGCGCGCGATCTTCAAATGATCGATCGGACGCAGATTCGCGTACAACGAACGGCGCAACTGATCGTATTTTTCGTTCAAACTTGCGAGTTGCTCACCGACTTCAGGGTGATCCACCAAATGCTTTTCCATCGCTTCGATCTGCTGCAGCATCGCCGAGAGCGGCTGTTCGAACTCCAGCGGAATCGGCTTCTTTTCGTTCGCAGTCGGTTTTTTATCCGGTGTTGCCATCTCTCAATCTGATGCTCCTGCTTGCGATCGAACGTCGCGGCTTACAAACGTGCCGGCTGTTTGACGGCTTCTTTAGGCGCCTTTGCCGGCGCCGTTTTTTTTTCATGGAAATCAATCAACTTCGCCAAAGTCTTGCGCAGATCGTTGCGCGCTACGACCATGTCGACCTGTCCGTGTTTCATCAGGTGCTCAGCGGTTTGGAAATCGGCAGGCAGCTTCTGTCTAATGGTCTGCTCGATGACGCGGCGACCGGCAAATCCAACGCGGGCTCCCGGCTCGGCAATGATGACGTCGCCCAGCATAGCGAAGCTTGCCGTGACGCCTCCGAAGGTCGGCTCGGTCAAGATCGAGATGTAGAGGAGACCTTCGTCTCCCAGCAACTTGAGGGCGGAGCTGGTTTTCGCCAACTGCATCAAACTGAAGAGACCTTCTTGCATGCGAGCGCCGCCCGAGCTCGAGATAAGAATTACAGGCAGCCTGTTTTTGATGGCATGTTCTACCAGGCGCGTCACTTTTTCTCCGACGACAGAGCCCATCGACCCGCCGAAGAAATCGAAGTCCATGATGCCGACCGCCACTTTCTTATCGTGGATCTGGCAGACACCGGTGATGATCGCTTCCTTGAGACCGGACTTTCTGGTCGCCTCCACCTGACGCTTGGGGTACGTTTCTGTATCGAAAAATTCGAGCGGATCGGAAGAAACCAGCCCCTCGTCGAGCTCTACGAAAGTATCGTGATCGGCGAGCTGTTCTACACGCTGCACCGCACCGACGCGAAAATGGTAGTTGCACTTCGGGCAGACCTGTTGATTGCCGCGCAGATCTCGGGTATAGAGCAGCTCTCGACACTGGAAGCAACGTTTCCACAGTGCGCAGTACTCGTCATTGGTCAACGGCTGCTTGATCTCGAGATTCTCTTGCTCTTTGCTTTTCTGGCGATTAGCGAACCAGTCTTTTAAGTCCATAACCATTCTTTTAAGCTTGTGTCATTTTGCCGCGGCGGTCCTGCTTTACATTCTAATCCGTTTTCATGCGACATTCGCTCGACGCGCTGCCGCTTGCCGGGCCCATCGCATGGGCGTTACCAGGATCAGCAAGAGGGAGATTATAACATCGCCACGAGGCTATCCCGCTCAATTACAGCCGGTTGCAATACATTCGTGACGATGCTGACATCCGCGAGCCGCTCGAGCTCAGGCGTTATTTTGCGAATTCGAGAACTGCTCTGAAGCGAGCCTTTCCGCGCATCATGTGCTCGTACGCTTCCTTCGCCTTTTCGAAAGGAAACCGCTCGATCATCGGGCGCACGCCAGTCAATGCGGAGAAGCGCAGGCAGTCTTCAGAATCCATCGCTGTTCCGCTTGGCCAACCTTTGATATTACGCCTTTGCCCGAGCAGTTGAACGGGGGCCGTGTCGAGATGCTCCATCCCGGCGCCCACTACCAGCAGGGTTCCATCAACACCCAAACCGTTCACCGCCGCCGCCATCGCTTTGGAGTCGGTGGCTGTAGCGAGAACGACTTTGGCGCCGCCCATCTTATTGAGAGCATCCGATACGTCTTGCTTTTGCGAATTGATGTAATCGACGGCGCCCAACTTCATGGCAAACTCCGCTTTCTCTTCGCCGCGAGCGATTGCCACCGTGTGAAAGCCCATTTTGGCAGCGAACTGCACGCCGAGATGTCCGAGACCGCCGATGCCGAGAATGGCGACAACGTCGCCAGGTCTGGCGTTTGAGTTGCGCAATGCATTGAAAGTTGTGACGCCGGCGCACATCAACGGCGCCGCCTCTGCTGAATCTAATTTCTCCGGCACCACCGCACATGCGTTTTCGGGAAAAATCTGGTATTGCGAGTAGCCGCCATCACGGGTGATACCAGGCACTTGCAGACGCACGCAGGTGATAAAGTCGCCGCGACGGCAGCTCGGGCAATAACCGCAATGTCCGCCGAACCAGCCGATGCCTACGCGATCGCCTTTCTTCAACCTGTGCACATCCGCACCTGCTTCTTCGACGACACCGACAACTTCGTGTCCCGGCACGACCGGATAAGTCAATCCAGGAAAACCACCGCCCAGAGCGAAACTGTCAGAGTGACAGACACCGCATGCATGCACCTTGACGAGCACGTCGCGTCCGGTCGGCTGGCCGAACTCTCTTTTCTCGAAAGCGAAGTCAGCGCCCGCGGCCTTGACGACAGCCGCCGTACCAACGCGAACTCGCGCTTCTGTCTCTGTTTTCACTCTGTAGCCCTCTCGACAACGAAGTGCTACAGCATATATCCAAAACGCGGTGCTTAGCATTAACCGGCAAAATAGTGACTGAAGCAGGTCCGTGCCGGTGCACCATACCACGTCTCCGGCGACGACTACTCCCGCATCCCGATTGAAGTCAGCCTGTGGAAATCCGCTGATCCCCAAAGCGCAATCTCTCCAGATCCAGCTCATATCTATACTCAAGATCGCGGCTGCCGTCAGGCCAATCGATCATTGCTTCCTCTAAAAACACAAATCCATGTTTCATGATCGCTCTTCGCGAAGGTTCGTTGCCAACGCGATGATCTGTGATCAACTTCTTCCACCTCTGGTATCGGAGAGCGTGCTCTATGCGCGTGCTATAGAATAAATCGCCAAATCCTTTTCCTCGATACAACGGCTCGATGAAGCTGTATCCAATCATTGCGGTTTGTCCTGATTTATCTGCAGCGCAAGTTACTATTCCGGTGAGTCCGACACATTTATCGTCATCAAACAGACCCCAGAACTTGTTACCTTCACCTGTTAAAAGGCTCTGCCAATGCGATCGGTCGTACCTCGACGCGCCCGTAGCACTGTCATAAAACAGGTCTGGATGCATGGTGACAGCGCGGAGGCGCATTGTTCGCAACAGCTGCCACTCATCTGGTTCTAAAGGGCGTAGATTGATGTCGCTCATGCTCCCAACCCCTGCGACGATATAAGAACCCCAGCTTTACTGGCGACCTTCCCGACAATCAGATCAATGCCTTGGGTCGACATCTTCATCCCCTGAGGATTCAAAAAGATGCATTTTCTGGGCGTTCTCGAACCACAGTTAATTTGGACAGACCGCGGAATAGGAAAAAATTCCGCATCCCAATATCACAAGTTTTGCCAGAGATACTACAAGGACCGCACAATACGGTCAATACAGCGAACGCATCACTTCCTCAGTTCGATAAAAGGTCTGGATCTGTTTCAGCCCGAACTACACCGTCATTGCGCAACGGGTGAAGGCGATCACCAGCCAGTAATTCTTCTTGCTGCGCGCCCCGGAGATCCTGGTGCATATACAACGAATGCGCGGAGCACTGCGCCAATTCTTTTAAGTCGCGTATGCTGAAGTTGCGCTAGGCCGCTTCCGCTTCCGCCAAGTCGCTTGCAATAGACGATGCCAGCGTACCGTCGGCATTACCTTCGCCGTCGCCGATGTCGTCCATCGCGATCACTTGCCCGTTGGCGTTAAGAATCGGCGAGCCCGAGCTGCCAGGCTGCGTATCCATGTTGCCGAATTCGTCGAGCAGGCGGTTCGGATTATCCGCGACGGTATTGTCAGTCACGTCAAACGAGCCGAAGTTTGTCTGTCCTTCGTAGTTGCCGGATGAGACGACGATATTAGGATCGCCCTCCGGATGCCCGATGGCAAAGTCTTCGCCGCCCGCGTCTGTGTCATCTTGGCTCAGGTTTAACGCCGTGAAGCTTTGGTCAGAGCCGTCGCCCACTATTTTGAGTATGGCAATGTCATTGGCTTGATCGGTGACCACGGGCTCCGCTTCCAGTGTTTGACCGTCTGCCGTCGTGATCTGAATCGGTCCTTGCGCCCCCTGTACCACGTGGTAATCAGTAGCGATATAACCGTTCGATGAGACGAAGAAGCCCGAGCCCAACGATTCTTCACCATCGCCATCATCTGCTGTGATCTGCACGGTCGAGGCTTCTGCATTTTGCACCGCCGCAGGCGCGGCAGAGCCATCGGTTTCGACCGGTATAGTAACGCCATCGCCGCCGGCGGTTGCAGTTCCGCCGCCTGTATCTCCGCCGCCTGTACTTCCGCCGCCTGTACTTCCGCCGCCCGTATCTCCTGCGCCCGCATCTCCTCCGCCACCGCTACCGCCGGACGACCCACCATCGCACTGATCTTGATAAGCATGCTGATCAGATTGATTGCGTGTGCCATGCTCATCGGATTGATCTCGATCAGACTGCTTATCGGATTGGTCTCGATCAGAATGCTCATCGGATTGATCTTTCAGAGCATGCTGGGCCGACAAAGGAGAGTCCTGTCCGTTCCACGAGTCGCCTTCCCAGGCGCTGTTCATAGACATCTGTGTCTTCGAGTCTTCGACATTGCCGAGCATCGAGTGAACGGATTGCACCGAGTCATTGCCTTCGCCCCAATCGCTCGAAGCTGGAATATATAGATGCTGCCCTTCGCCCTTTTCGAACGATTCTTTCGAATATGGGCGTTCGACGTTTTCATTACTTTTGAGAGAGACGCTATCGTTAGACTGATACTGTTCCGCCGCTTCAACATTCGAACGCGAAGACATAGGGTGACTCCTCCTGGCCGAGACTCAGTGAGTTGCAATAGAGGTTGCGAACTAGAAAGTTCTCCGATACTAAGCAGGAATCGGGTCAGACCTGGGGCAGCAATTATTAGAATTGAGGAAATTGGCGTGACAAGAGCGTTACACCAAGTGAGTAATAGAGAGGCGAAGCGGAGCGGGCTGAGCCGAATAAGTGCGAGAGTCGCCTCGCGCCCGAGGGGGGCTTATGCAGGCAAGCTGCTCCGCCGCCCGACGGAGCGGATAAAATAGGTAGCATTGCAAAACCCCTACATTATCTATGCGCATTCCCAGAATTTTCGTCGACGCCAGCGCCATCGATTTGCCGAGCAAACATGTGGCGCTCGACGATCCTGCCGTGCGTAATCAGTTATTGAATGTCTTGCGCATGCGGGACGGCGCCTATCTCGACATACTGGATGGACGTGGAACCATATACCGTTGCACTCTGATCGCATCGGATCGTCAACGCTGTCACGCCGTCATCGAGTCGTCGCAACCGGCCGGAGGAGAAGCCTCGATAAAAGTGATAGTGGCGCTGCCGGTAATAAAGAGCGCGCGTTTTGAATGGGCGATCGAGAAGCTGACGGAGTTGGGCGCGGCCGAGATTATTGCCATGGAAACCGAGCGCAGCATGAGGGCAGGTGATCGAGAAGCGAAAGAGAGCAAGCTCAAACGCTGGCAAGCGATCGCGAAAGAAGCTTCGCAACAGTGCGAGCGCGCATTGATACCGGATGTGGTTGCGGCACAACCGTTTGCCACTACCCTCGATCTGTTACGTCAACGAGGCGACCGAATTTTGATCGCGGCAGAACGAAAGGACGCTAGAACATTGCTCGCCCTCTTGGCAAACAGCGATCGTAACGACACCGTTGCATCACTGGCGGTGCTAATCGGACCGGAAGGCGGCTTCACCGAAGACGAATTCAAGATGGCAGAAGACGCAGGCGCAGAGCCAATTGCGCTTGGAAAGCGCATATTGCGATCGGAGACCGCAGCAATTTATGCCGCTTCACTGATTACCGGGTGTCTGGATAAATAAGTGCCACCATGACACCACCCCAGATATCACCCCAGCGTTTATCGGACGCATATACAATCGACTCAAACGCGGCAGGGCAAAGGCATCCAAGCTTCAGCCGAGAGAAGTAATATTTACTCCATAATTAAAGAAATCCTGCTTTCTGGCTTGACAAATATAATGCGTTTTAGCGTTAATAGTAGGTGTCGATCAGGCATCACCCGTGATGCCATAGGCTCAGCAGGAAGGCATGAGTGTGGCTGACAATTTAGCCCGCATCAAACAGGCAATCGGCTCGCGACCAGTCAAGCTGATCGCAGTCACGAAGCATGCCACCGCATCGCAGATCGAAGAAGCTTTTGCCTGCGGTGTCACCGAATTTGGTGAAAACCGGATTCAAGACGCATTGGCTCGGCAAAAAGAGTTGCCACCACAGGTGGCGACAAACAGCAAATGGCATTTCATCGGTCACTTGCAAACGAACAAGGTCAAGCAGGCCATTGGCAATTTCGCGCTCATTCATTCCGTTGATTCCTTGCGGCTGGCGAAAGAGATCTGCGACGCTGCCGCCAAGAAAGGTCTCACTCAGACGATTCTCCTGCAGGTAAAACTGGCCGAGGATGAGAACAAGTCGGGACTTTCCGCGGAAGAGATCAAAGCAATCATGCCGCAGCTCCTCGCGCTCCCCAACATCAAAGTCGAAGGGCTGATGACGATCTCGCCTCTGACGGACGACCGCTTTATCTGGCGCCGCTGCTTCGCCGGCTTGAAAGAGCTGCGCGACGAGCTCTCGCAGAGATTCGGTGTGGAGCTGAAAGAGCTTTCGATGGGTATGACGGATGACTGGGAAGAAGCCGTTCAATGCGGCGCAACGATGATCAGATTAGGAAGAGCAATTTTTGATACTTAGGTAATTTTGGTAAGGGCGTGGTGAGAACATCAGGCAGGGCGAAGGCTAAGGAGGAAGGTAGTGAGCATAGTCGCGAAGTTTAAGAACTTTTGGTTTGGTCCGGCGGACAACTACGAGAGAGAAGATTTCGAAGACCTCTTCGATACGACGGATGACGTCTACGCGACCAACGGGCAGTTGGCGTTGGACACATCACGGGCACCGATCATGGACACCGTTAAACCGATGCGTGCTGCGCAGCCTTCGTCATACTCGAACAACAAAGTGGTCGAGCACCCGAGTGCCGCCGCCGCGAGCGAAGTGCTGGTTATCGAGCCCCGTCAGTTCGAAGAGTCGGTGGAAATCGTAGAGCACCTGCGCGGACGCAAATCCGTATTGCTCAACCTGCACATGCTGGATAACGAACAGTCGCAGCGCATCGTCGATTTCCTCTCTGGCGCTTGCCACGCGATCGACGGTCATCAACAACGCATCGGCGACGGAGTATTTCTCTTTGCGCCGGCGTCGGTCGTGATCAGCGCCGAATCGACATCGTCCAAGCAAGTCAAGGACGCATTCTGGAACAAAGCCCAGATCATGTAGTCCGCACGAATCCGTATTCGACGCCGGGGTGCAAGCCCCGGCGTTTTTATTTGCCCGTGCTTGGTCCGCCCGATAACGAGGCCGCTGAAACGCCGCGGCTGACGTGACAATTCAGCTGCGCGCAAGGGGCGCCCTAAGGCGCGTGCTCGATATGCTGGGGGCGTTCGCTCATGGAGACGACGAAATACGAGCAGGAGGCGAAGATGACGGCGAGACAGGCGCAGGCGATGCCGAAAAATCGGAGCTCGGAGGCGCGCGACGTTCCACGCTTCTGCATGTCGATGGAGACGATGAGACAGAGCAGTCCAACTACTGCGATCGCCACAGACCAGACGTAAACAGAGGAAACGTTTTCAGCAATCATGATGCGATTTCTGGGTCCTGCACGACGGGTTGCCCGGTCTCCTTGACCCTATGATACCAATCCGCCGTCGCACCGAATTCGGTGCGGCTGCTTTTTTACCAAACATCCGCAAAAGCCGGTAGCAGCCACAGTCATTAAGAACGTTCTGGCAGACGGGCAGCGATCTGCCTTTATCGCGAGCCAGTCAGCGGTGCAATCTAGAACGAGTGGGCAAACCAATCGTTGGGGTTGGTGGCCACCTGATTGACGTAAACGCTGAAATGCAGGTGGGGCCCGTTTGCTCGCCCAGTAGCTCCGATTGTGCCGATTTGCTCACCGGCGCTTACGTGGTCGCCTTTCTTGACGGCGATCGACTTCATGTGAATGTAGAACGTGATGACGCCCTGCCCGTGGTCGATAGCGACACAGTTGCCGTGCAGTTTAAAGCCGCGCCCGGTGAGAATGACTGTGCCGGCAGCCGCGGCAGCGATGGGCGATCCGGCGCCGCCGGCAAAGTCCATCCCGGAGTGATAGTAATCCTTGAGGAGCCGTCCGTTGACGACGCGCTTCTGTCCGAATCCCGTAGAGACGCGCGCCTTGGACGGTTTCACGAACGGTCCGTGCCAGAGGCGCTCCGGCGAAACGGTCTGTTTGGCACCCTCGACCGCCTGTTTTTCTCCCTTCGACATGTCGAAATTGTCTTTAGCAGGAGGCAGGCTCAGATGCTGCAACGGAAAGCGTCCCAGCTGCACGCGAATGGGCACCGAGTCACTTCCCACTGCCAGCTTGTAAGAGCCCGGTTCAAGGTCGGCCGGGATGCCGATAAGAGCCTTTGAGACACCTCCATCGCCGAAGGCAAACAGCTGGTAGTGACTGCCGTTGAAATCCAGGGTTGGTTGCGCCTCCCCTTTTTGTTCAGGGGACGGCATAGTAACGACCACTTCCACAGTCTGCCCCTGGTGAGGAGCATCTTGAGATAGTGCAATATGGGCGGCTTGCGCTGCCTGCCCACTATTTACAAGAAAAGTCGGGGCTAGAAACAGCCCCAGGACCCAACGCCAACGCTTCACGAAGGTTGTCCGCCCTCTTATTTGCCTTTCTTACCGGTATTGGCACTGGGTTCGCTTGCCGCTTCTTGCGGCACCAGGCGATCGATGGCTTCACGCAGGGCGTCAATCTTCTCCAGGGGCAGAGCAATCCCTTTCTTGGTGGGTTTTTCTTCCTGGTCTTTGTCCATGTACCATTCGCGAATGTGTAGGTATTTGGTGCCGCGGTATTCGCCTATGTAGACGTTAATCGTTTCTCCACGGGCCTTCTCGTGCACCGTAATTCTTTCTTCCAAGGGACCTTCCTCCTGAACAATCCAAACCTTCGTGATGCTTTTAGAAAAAGACTCCAGAACAAGTATATAGAAATTCTAGAGAGATCAAGATCTAGATCTAGATCAGATATGATCTACCCACCATGGATCTGATCTAAAACATGAGCCAATTTCTTGATCATGTATATATTGAGGCGACCTCAGGCGACGGCGGCCGCGGGATTGTAGCCTGGCGCCGAGAGAAATACGAGCCGATGGGTGGTCCCGCCGGAGGCAACGGCGGGCGCGGCGGACACATTTACATACAAGCAACAAATGACCTCAATACCCTGATCGACTTTCGTTTTAAAAAAAAGTTCGAGGCTGACAGCGGTCAGCGCGGTGGACCGAAAGGGATGCACGGCAAAAACGCCAAGGATCTGACACTGCGAGTGCCCACGGGCACACTGATTCGGGACGCAGAGACAGGTGAGGTCGTCGGCGATCTCGTCCGACCAGGACAGCGGATTATGGTGGCACAGGGCGGACAGGGCGGACGCGGCAACGCCACCATGGCCACGCCGGCGCGGCGAGCCCCCCACTTCTGTGAGCCCGGACAGCCCGGAATAGTGCGCCAGTTGGAGCTCGAGCTGAAAGTGATTGCCGATGTCGGAGTTATCGGACTGCCAAATGCCGGCAAGTCTACGTTGCTCTCCGTCGTTTCTGCTGCCAAACCGAAAATCGCAGCTTACCCATTTTCGACACTTGAACCCAACCTGGGCGTCGTGCGAACACCCGATGGCGAGAGAGCTTTCGTTATGGCGGACATTCCAGGTCTAGTCGAAGGTGCATCGCAGGGCGTCGGGCTGGGGCACGATTTTCTTCGCCATGTCGAGCGCACGCGCCTTCTCATTCATCTGGCGGATTTGAGTTCGGAAACTCTCCAGCAAGATATCGAAACAATCGACAATGAGTTGAAGCTTTACAGCGAATACCTGGATAGCCTGCCGCAAATACTCGTGCTCAATAAGTCAGATATAGTGACGCCGGAGCAGATCAAAGAGGCGTCGAAGCAATTGGCAAAAGGGAAGACGGCGCAGCGACATTCACCACCGGTGGTGATATCCGCTGCCACCAGGCAAGGTATCACCGAATTGCTCAACGACGTAATTTCGCGTCTGGACAAACTCCGTCCCCAGGAAGAGGAACCGGAGATCGAAGAGCTGCCGCCGGACGAGCGCGCCAGTTTGAGAGTGGAGAGCGGCTTCGAAGTGGTGCGCAAAAAAGGCGTGTTCACCGTGCATGGTGACAGAGTAGAACGAGTGGTGGCAGTGACGGATATGCGCGATCCCGAGGCGTTGCACCATCTGCACAACGTGTTGCGTTCGATGGGCGTCATAGACGCTCTCATCAAGGAAGGCTGCCAGCAAGGCGCGGACGTCAATATCGGAGTCGTATCCTTCACATTCGGCGAAGAGTGGAGCGGTTAGCCAAATCGCTACGAGTCCTTATAAAAAGGTACGGCTTCTCCCGACAACCGGCTGGGGCGTCTGATAATAGGGGTTTCCAGCTCTGCACCATGCGGAAATGATCGAGGCGGTCCGCCAATCATGGCAAAACCGCCTGGTCGGCGCCGGTTTAACCCCGCCGAAACACGCCTGATTTGGCTAAATGTTGCTACTTGGCTGCTTTGGCAGCTTCGACCACGGCGTTGGCCGCGAGCTCGTCCTGACGCTGGACGCGACGAATGTTCGCCTTTTTGTCCGCAGCGGCGATTCTCTGTTTGCGCGCAAGGACCTTGCGGGCGCGCTTCATTCCCTTCTGTTGTGGCATCTTCTGTCTCCGCAGAATGTGGCAATCTCTATGGACTGCGCCATCGATATATCGACAAGTCTGGAAATGATACTACACCCAGAGATTGCCAAGGTATTCGATACCGCTTTTAAACCCTGCGGGCGAGGCGTTGAGGATTATGTCGCCTATCGGCGGAAACAAGGTGACACTGCGCAGTTCGCTCAACGGCACGAAGTCGACGCCGGCAAGAACGGGTTCGTTACCGACCTTCATAGTGCCGCCCACGACCTTCGCTTTCAAATAAACATTGACAATGTGGCGCGAGCGATCGGGCGCGATTGCTTCGGACAAGAAGAGAAAACGCTCGACCTCGACGTCGAGCCCCGTCTCTTCTTTCAGCTCCCGCACGGCGCACTCGTGAAACGTCTCGCCGTACTCCAGGCGCCCGCCGGGCAAAACCCAATAGCGGCGGGTTCCTTTGCGATGCCGCACCAGGAGGATTTTGTCGTCATCGATGACAACAACCGACACTCGTGTGGTCGGTATCGTCTGAGTAGGCTTGCGTTTGAAACGTGGTTTGGGCACCGGCGCTCCTCCAACCGTCATTGTAAGGTAGTTCTGTTGCCTCCCTCGCGCTCAGCAACCACGCATTCACTTAATTTCCGCACAACTATGAGGGCAAAAGGCGGCGCAATCGGGCTCTATCTGGTACTCTTGGTGCTTTGTGGCGTTTGGCGCCGCGGGATTGCGCAGCAAGCCCAGCGGGCAGGGAGATTGACTTGACAGTGGCGGATCTGGAAGGAGTGTTGCGAGAACTGGCTCAGCTCGAGCAAGACGGCACGGCCGCCTTCGCTGCTTGCGGCAGTAAGCAAGAGCTGGAAGAGGCGCGCGTCAAATTCACCGGCAAGAACAGCCGCGTCACCGAGATCATGCGCACCATGGGCGCTCTGTCTAAAGAAGACAAGCCGCGTGTTGGCGCTCGCGGCAATGAGGTGCAGAAAAAACTGCAAGAGGCGCATGACGCGCGAAAAGCAGAGCTCGACCGCCAGGAGCTCGATGCAAAATTGGCGACTGAGCGCATCGACGTGACACTGCCGGCAAAAGGAGTGGCGCTCGGACACTTGCATCCGCTCACGCTGATCACCCGCGACATCTGCAATATCTTTTACGGACTGGGTTATACAGTCGAAGATGGTCCGGAAGTCGAGACCGACTTCTACAACTTCGATGCTCTCAACACGCCGGCGCATCATCCCGCGCGCGACGAGCAGGACACGTTTTACACCAACGTGGCGCCCCACGTTTTGTTGCGCAGCCAGACATCGACTGCGCAAATCCGAGTGATGGAGCGCAAAAAACCGCCACTGAAAATCATCGCGCCCGGTCGCGTCTATCGCAACGAGGAAGTGAACGCGCGCAAATATCCGCTGTTTCACCAGGTTGAAGGGCTGTACATCGACAAAGACGTCACTTTCGGAATGCTGAAAGCGACCTTGACGGAGTTTATCCGTTTGCTTTTCGGCAAGCCGCTGAAAACGAGGTTTCGCCCGGATTTCTTCCCTTTTACCGAGCCCAGCGCCGAGCTCGACAGTGAATGCCCGTTCTGCGAAGGCAAAGGCTGCCGCACCTGCGGTCAGCGCGGCTGGCTGGAGCTGCTCGGCTGCGGCATGGTCGACCCCAACGTTTTGCGCGCCGTCAATATCGACCCCGAGGTGTACAACGGATTCGCCTTCGGCATGGGCTTGGAGCGCATCGCCATGTTGAAGTACGACGTCAACGATATTCGCAACTTCTACACCAACGACATGCGATTTCTCGAGCAATTTTAGCGACTGGAGTGAAACCGCATAGATTGGCGGTATGGCAAGGAGTGCCGGATGAAACTGTCTTTTGATTGGCTCTGTGATTATGTTGACCTCAAGGGCGTCTCTCCGCACGAAGTAGCGGAGAAGCTGACCATGGGCGCCTTCGAGGTGGAAGAAGTGCGGCAGGTGCGCCCCGAAGTTGTGGGGCCGATAGTGGTCGGCGAGATTCTGGAAATCTATCCGCATCCGGATGCGAAGTACACGAAAATCCGCGTCACCAAGACGCGCGTTGCTGCGGGAGCGGAACCGCTCGAGATTATCTGCGGCGCCGCCAATATCGAAGTAGGGCAGCGTATTCCCGTAGCTTTGCCGGGTTGCCGTGTGATAAAGAGTGGTGCGCCATTTCCCATCAGTTTGCGCAACGTCGGCAGCGTAACATCCAACGGTATGTTGTGTTCGCCGCCCGAGCTGGGTCTGCCGGGAGATGCCGAAGCAGGCATTTTGATTCTCGCACCGTCAACAGAATTAGGAACGGATTGCATCGAGCTGCTGCATCTAAAACCCGATTATGTCTTGTTCGTCGAGCCCAGATCGAATCGCGGCGACGCGCTCTCCGTAATCGGATTGGCTCGCGAGGTGGCAGCTCTCCTGCGCCGCCCGCTGCACCAGCCCGAGTGGCAACTGCCGGAGGAAGAGCTGTCCGGCAGCCAATTCGATTTCAAAGTCTCCCTCGAAAAATCGGATGATTGCCCGTTTTTCAGCACGCGCGTTATTGCCGACGTGACGGCAGGTGAAGCACCGTTGTTCATCAAGAGACGGCTGGAAGCGATCGATGTGCGCTCCGTCAGCGGCATTGTCGATATAACCAACTACGTCATGCATGAATTCGGGCAGCCGTTGCACGCTTACGATTTCAATCGCGTGGCCGGGCACGAACTGAGCGCTCGCCGAGCGACAAAGGGAGAACGTATCACGACGCTCGACGGTAAAGAGCGGGAGCTGACCGATGAAGTGTTGGTCATTGCCGACGCGAAAGAGGTCGTCGCAGTGGCGGGCGTGATGGGTGGAAAAGACAGCGAGATTTCAGGCGACACGAAAATCATTGCGCTGGAAGCGGCCGCATTTCAACCGGCCCGCGTGCGCAGAGGCAGCCGCTTGCTCGGACTCTCCAGCGATTCGAGCTTGCGTTTCGAGCGCGGTGTCGATGTCGCTCAAGTTGCGCGCGCCAGCGATCGAGCCGCTTATCTGATTATGTCCTACTGCGGCAGCGGGCAGCAGAAGCCTCGTTTAGGCAAGTTAGCCGTGGACGGGCATGACAAAGTCGCACCGGTGCACATCACGTGCAAGATGAAGGAGTTGAAGCGAGTGCTCGGCACCGAGCTCACTTCGACAGAAGTGCGCGAGCTTCTCACACCGCTCGGTTTTGAAGTAACAAAGGGAGAGTGCGCTCACGTTCAGCCGGGAGAGAGCAAAGAGCAAGCTGTGCAGGTTGCCGTGCCCAGCTTCCGCCAGAGTGACGTGACTCGCTCAATCGACATCGTCGAAGAGGTTTGCCGTCTCTGGGGCTACGACAACTTGCCGGAATGCATTCCGCCTTCCGCGGTGGTGCCGGAAGTACAGGAGCGCGTCACAGACGAGGTTCGCGACACACTTTGTGGCTTGGGTCTGAACGAAGCATGGTTGAGCAGTCTCACCAGCGGTGACGAATCCGCCCTTGGTTTGTTCAACGAAGAGCAAGCAGTGCGAGTGCTCAACCCGCTTTCGGCCGACCATCAAGTTTTACGTCAGAGTCTCATTCCCGGATTGGTGAAAGCAGCGTCATACAATTACGACCACGGACAGCAAGATGTCTGGCTGTTCGAAGTCGGGCGCACTTATCGCCGCCTGCTCAATGATGCGCCGCGAGAGAGCGATCGCTTCAATAGCGGCACAGGCGTGGTCGAACAACGCCGCGTCGCCGGTATTCTCATGGGACAGCACGCGCTGGGCGAATGGCTAGACCACAGCCAACGCCAATCGGCTTCGCAGCTCGACTTCTATCAAGCCAAAGGCGTCGTACAGAATCTGCTGGCAAAACTGCGCGTCAATCAAGAGAAGATTCGCTACTTCCGCAGTGAGAAAGTGCCTGCATGTATGCACCCATCGCGCTCGTGCCAGATCGCTTACGATAATTCGAGCAAGAAAGCGAAGAGAGAAGAAGGGTCGCAGCTCCAGATTCTCGGCTGGCTTGGTCAATTGCATCCGGCGCTGAGTGAGTCGCTGCGCTTCAAAGAATCGGCTTTTATTTTCGAGTTGAACGATTTGGATCACTTATGGGGTCTGAGATCTTCGGAATCGTTCTGCGGAGTTCCTGCAACACCTTCAGTAAATAGAGATCTAACGGTTGATGTGTTCGACGCAGTCGATCATGCCGCTGTGCACTCATGCATCTCCTCAGCTGCGGGTGCCGATTTGACGGCGGTTGAGCTGGTAAGCATTTATCAGCAGCCGGAAGGACAGAAGAGTTTGTCGTTCAGACTGACATTCCAAAACCCGGAAAAGACGCTCACCGCAGAAGAAGTAGACAGCCGCCTGCAAAAAGTGCGTGACAGTCTTATAAATCGACTTTCTGCATCGTTTCGCGCCTAGCTGACTGGTCGGCTTTAGACCACCGGCCTGGAATAGCGCGAGCAATGAGCGAAAACACGGCGGCGCGCCTGGCCGCTGTTTCACACTTTCGGCACCGATGGCGGCTTTCGCCATTCATGAGCAGCAGCCGTCCGTCCACGAGCAAAACCCGGCGCGCCCGCAGCTTGGCATGTTTGGCGACAATTTCAAGATGGACAAAAACTTGCCGGCTTACCGTTTTGAATCTTCCATCGGGGTATATTGAACCTATGGATTCTCAAAATGGTTGCGGCACTCGACTCGATGTATAAGCTGACATACCGCTGGGGACACTGGCTATTCTTACTCGCCATGGCTGCCTTTGTCGGGGCGGCTTTTGGCATAAAACCGCTGCACTTGTCCGGTGCGAAATATTGGGTGGACGTCCCGACCTGGAGTGTGCCGGCTGGTTTTCTGGCGCTTGCTTTCATCCCGGCCTTCTTCTGGAAGGGCGAGCGCAACCATCTCCTCAGGATCGGTCTGACCAATCTCGCTCTTATGTTTTTCTTCGGTGCGATCGTCAACGTCGCCGGGGATCCGATAATCAACAACCCGGACGGGTTGATCGTCAACTACATCAACCTCGCTATCGCGGTAGTCGGCGGTTTGGCCACGACAGCCGCACTTTGCTCCACGAAAATGCCTCAACTGGCCAAGGCGCCTGCTGCCGTCCCGGTTGAAGACGGTGTAGCGAAAACAGCTGAACCTGTAGAAGCCGGACCGTTGGCAGTCGAAGGCTCGCCAGCGTCCCAGCCCATCGTGCCGACAACCGCCCCGGCTGCTCCTGGAGAGACCGCATCCGTCAAACCGAGCGCCTCTCAAACAGCGATGCCTGCAGTAGAGGCGGAGAAGGAGAAACCGAAAGGTTTGGGCGGTAGCCAGTTGGGAGCGAAGGCAGCAGCATCGAATTCCGGCGTCAAACTGCAAAGCTTGCTTGAAAAACTCGATCCGGATGTTTCCGGATCGTCGACGCGCAACAGATCGATCAGATCAACCACATCGAGCGCAGCGGCAACTGCATCAGCCACATCTCTGCCGGCGCAAGCAGGAGCCGCTCCTGCCGCAGGCTCAGCCACATCATCGCCGACGCAGACAGCTACCAATCTTCCTGACGTAAAGAAAGCGGCCTCGACAACAGCAACTCGATTGCAAGCGCAAAAACGCAAGAGCACCGCAACATTCTCCAAGTTGCAGGCGTTGTCCGCCAGCGGGACCGGCACTACCACCCGCTCTACTGCCAGTCCCGCGGACGAATCCGCCGACAGCCTCAAGTCTATATTAGATCGGCTCGATACTAAGGGTGGTGGTTACGATCCATATGATGACGGACCCGACGACATCCTGTCGCCCTCGGAAAGTCTGCTGACTCCGGCGGAGAGCGGGGAGGCGAACAGACAGCCTGAGCCGGTTGCGAAAGCACCAGAACCAGCGCCGAAAGCGCCAGAGCCGGCCACGCCGCAGCCCAAACCGGAAGAGCCGAGGAAAGCAGCACAACCTTTTACAAAATCATCGTCGCGCGCCGAGTCCGCCAAAGGTGATGTTCCGAGAACGCCTGTTCATCCGAAATCGGATTCAGGCAAGCTCGATCCGGTAAAGATGGAACAACCAACACTTAAACCTCAGCCTGCAAAAACACCAGAGCTGCCCAGGACAGAAGTGGTGAAGCGCGAGAGCGCGCCTGCCGCAAAAACGCCTGCTGACAAACCGGCGTCCAAAGAGAGCGTCATAGCACCGCCACCGGAGCAGGGTCCGAGCCTCACTTCGATGCTGGACTCGATGGAGCCGACTCTGCCAAAATCGCCTGCAAAAGCCGAACAACCAACGACTAAAGGCTACAGTCTGGAAGAGCTCTCAGCCATACCGACGCCGAAAACGGAAGAAGCAGCGAAAGAGCCGGCGGACGAGAAAAAAGATTATAGTCTGGAAGAGCTGGCGGCGATTCCTACGCCCAAATCGTTGGCAAAAGATGAGCCACAAACCGAGTTCGCTCCACCACCGGAGATCGCGGTACCGGATCTGGCAACAGATGAGGCTGCTGAAGCCGCCACCACCCTTGATACCGCAGTCGAGCCCACAGTCGGCGCCGATATCTCAGGCGTGGGCGCCCACGTCAAAACCGATTCTGAAAAGACTGAGGCAGGCTCCGCTGCAGATGACATAACCAGCCTTACCGACAATCTGTTTGGCTCGAAAGTCGACCAGGACATCGATGATATTTTCTCCAACCTGGTGCCCGCCGAAGCGCAACGCGAAGTGCAGACGAAGGGCGAAGAGGGAGAATCCTCTTTCATAGAGTTGCGATCGGCTGACGAGGAAAAACCTGCGTCAACTGAAGCGGTGGCAGAAGATGCGTCGCCTGAGTCCGCAGTGAAACCACATGAATCTGAAGTCGCACAAGCTGAAATCGCAGTCGCTGAAGTCGCAGTCGCTCAGCCAGAAGTCGAAACAGTAAAGGTGGAAGCGCAGCCAGTTGAAGTTGCTGAAGCGCAAACAGTAGAAGCGGCAGTGACTGCGCCCGAGACCGTGAAAACGGAGCCGGTCGAGCCCGCCAAAGCTGAACCTGTGGCAGAACCGCCCAAGGCCGAGACAAAAGCTGCGGTCGAGCCGGCGAAATCCGAACCGCAGATTGTCATGCCCACAGCCGAGCCCGCAAAGGGAGACGCGGCAGGCACGGACAATCTATTTGGCACGCAAATCGACCAGGACATCGATGACATTTTCTCGGCGATCGTGCCAGTCGAAGCGCAGAAAGAAGTAAAAGAGTCGTCCTACAAATTTGGTTACGGTGAGCAAGAGGAAGGCAAAGTCGAAGAGACTACTGCGCCAGTGAAGCCGGAGGCGGCACCACCCGAGGTGGCAAAGCCAGAACCGGTAAAAGCGGAAGAACCTACTAGAGCGCAAGAGAAGGCAGCAGAGGCGGTTAAGGCTGCCCAGCCGGCAAAGGTGGAAGAGAAGCCTGCCGAGCCGGTCGAGGCCAAAGAACAGCTGGTTCAACTGCTCAAGTCAGAAGAACCTGTCAAAGCAGCAGAGAGTTCGGGGATTTTCGATCCGTCGCTGGACAAAGATCTCGACGACATCTTCTCGGCACTGGCACCGGAAGATGCTCACAAAACCGTAAGCAATGAGACACTGGCTAAGTTCAAATCGCCTGAAGAAGCGCAGCCGGAAGAAAAACCTCTGGCGGCCGCAACAACCGAGGCTGCTAAACAACCCGAGCCGGCGCCTCCTGTTGAAGCCGCCAAACCAGCTCCTGCTCCTGCTGAGCTACCAGAGCCTGGTCGCTTCAACGAGACATTGCATCACTTGCCTGGAATTCAAGGAACCGTAGAAAGTCTGCTCAACAATCTGGCCGGCTCCGACTCACTGACCGAACCGCCGAAAGAGGCAGCAAACGCGCCGGTAGAGCCGGCACCATCAGCCAAATCAGCTCTCGATATTATCGAAAGCCTGGCGGCCGAAACGAAATCGGAAGAGAGGAGACTTTCCGCAGAGCCTGCGGCGCCGGTCACAGCAGCGGAGCCCGTTAAGGTCGAAGAAGGGCCCAAGCCTGCTGCAGAGCCCGTCCAAGCGCCCGAGCCAGCTAAGCCTGCCGCAGAGCCCGTCCAAGCGCCCGAGCCAGCTAAGCCTGCCGCAGAGCCCGTCCAAGCGCCCGAGCCAGCTAAGCCTGCTCCCGAGCCAGTTCAAGCGGCGGAGCCGCCCAAACCTCCAGCAGAGCCCGTTAAGCCTGCTCCAGAGCCGGTCAAAGCGGCAGAGCCGGTGCGAGCGCCGGAGCCACTAGTGCAGCCGGCAGCGCCGTCACCATCAACGATTGCCGCACAGACGGCTCACCCCCGTGATACCGTGCAGAAGATCGATGCCATGCCGCCACCCGCGGCACCTGTCGCCAAAGCAGAGCAGCCGCCAGTTGAAGCGAAGGCTGTAGAGCAACCAACGGCTGAAGAGGACATTCCTGTTTCGATGCGACAGACCGTCGACATTGCCACGGCGCTGAAAGAGGCGGAAGCGAAGAAAGCCGAAGGCAAAGAGCTGACAGCACTCGAGAAGCAGCTGAAAGAGTTTGGCCGCCTCTCCACTAAGTCGCAAAAGTTGCAGGCTGATGAACCTGTAGGTACGATGAAAACCATCGGCAAACTGCTCATCGAAGTAGATGCCGTCGAAAACATCATCAAAACAGGTGAAGAGACAGGCAAACTCGGAAGCGGATTGAGCACCGCGCGAGTAATCAGCGCCGCACGCGGCGAAGGCATCAAAGCCCTCCTCACCAAGATCGATTCATACTCGAAGCACATCAAAGGCAGTGTAATTGTGGGTCATGACGGGTTGGTCATCGCTTCGACACTGCCGTCGGACATGAACAAAGATGCACTCGGTGCACTGTCGCTTGCCAGCATCGGCACGAGTAATATGGCGACCAAGAAGCTCGAGATTGGCAAGCTGCGTCAAATGGTTTTGATCACCGACAAGACCTGCAGCGTTCTGACGGATGTCGACGTCGGCATTCTCTCCGTCTTCATGGACCAACAATGCATCGACCTCGTCGATGGACTGATCTCCGCCATCCACGAGACCATTCACGGCTAACACCAGCGACGGTGCGTTTACCAAGGCGCTCTGGAGCGCCGGGCTCCTGCCCCAATACTGCCCGGCACCGGAAATGTAAAACCGACGAGCGCGGCAATCTTGAAGAAACAACGGCCGCCAACTTGCCAGTTGACGGCCTTGTTGAAACTCACGAACGAAGTTCTTCTACTTCAACTTACTGACTAACTCGAGCAACGTGTTGTTGTCCGGCATGCCTTCGTGAATGTGCTGGATGACGCCATGTTTGTCGATGATGAAAAGCATGCGGCTGGCTGTGCTTTTGCCTTCGCCCAGAACACCATATGCTTTAGCGACGTCATGATTGTGGTCGGCAAGCAAGGTCTGTTTCAATTCATACTTGCCGGCGAACTTAGAATGGCTATCGACGTCGTCGGTGGAAATCCCAAGCACAACAGTATTTTTGTCTTCGAACTTGGACAGATCCGTGGAGAAGGCGCACATTTCTTTGGTGCACCCCGGCGTGTCATCTTTCGGGTAGAAAGCGAGGATGACGTTTTTTTGGCCATTGAACTGGTCCAACGAAACTGTCCCGCTTGGGAACGCCGACAGCGAGAATTTGGGCGCAGGAGTGCCAGTCTGAAGCGGTTTGGTGGTACTTTGCGGTGTAGTCATGAAGGTGCACCTCGAGTATGTACTGAGGAGGCATATTCTTGCATGCACAAAGGGGGTGGCTCGTATATTTAAGGAAACGGTTATTTGCTCGATCCAGCTTGGTCCAGATGCTGCAAAACCAATTCCGGCGTGATCACTTCCGGCAGCACATCAGCGTAATTCGGCTTGTCGCCGGAGAAGATCAAATACATCGGCACACCGGACCGACCAAATTTATTGAGCAATCTGGTAATGGTGGCATCCTGTCTCGTCCAATCGGCCTTGATTGTCACCACATGCAGTGCTTTGAGTTTGTCGACGACCGGCTTGCTCATCAGTACTGCTTTCTCATTAGCCTTGCAGGTCAGGCACCATTGAGCGGTGAAGTCAACAAAAATCGTTTTCCCTTCCTTGCGATACTGTTGTAGCTTTGCCAGATTCAACGGCTGCCAGGTGATGCCGTCTACTGTTTCGGCCATGGTCTCATCGCCGCCCTTAACCGCGGCGCTCGCCGGAGCGAGGAAGCCGATGCCAGGCTGTATGGCAATGAAGTAATAGAATGCCACTCCGGTAATGACAGCGGCCACGGACCAGACTTTTACTTTTCGATCTGTCGAGCTGGTCAGGTCGGAAAAGCGCGCGATAAACCAGGCGCTGAATGAGAGGCATACCAAAAACGCCATCGTCCAGATTACGTTGAGCAATCCCACTTGTGCTCCCAGCACATAGAGCAGCCAAACGACCGTGGCGAGGAGAATAAAACCGAGTGACTCTTTGAACTTTTCCATCCAAACTCCCGGCTTGGGGATAAACTTGATCAAGTTCGGTTTGAAACAAAGCACCACATATGGTAGCGACATGCCGACACCAATCATGAAGAAGATCAGCAAAACCGTCACCCAAGTTTGCGAAAAAGCATAGCCGAGAGCCGGTCCCAAACAGGGCGCCGTGCATGGCGTAGAGAGCACTGTGGCCAGAACACCCTTAAAAAACGTGCCCGTATATCCTTCGCGCGTTGACAGCGAATCCAGAGTTTTGCCACCACTAAACGACACATAGAACAGTCCGAACAGACTCAAGGCGAAGAGAAGAACAACAGCACACATGACGATGACGAATCCGGGATACTGAAACTGAAATCCCCAGCCAGCCTTGGTTCCGGCCGCCTGAATCGCCACGACTACAACGGCGAGCGCCATGAATGAGGAAACTATTCCAGCAATAAAAGTGATGCCGAGCTTGCGAACGCGGTCGCGATCCTCTTGAGCTTGCTGCATGAAGCTGAGAACTTTGATGGCAATCACCGGCAACACGCACGGCATCAGGTTTAAAATCAAGCCACCAACAAGGGCTAGTAAAAGAGAGGGCAGAAGTTGTTTAGGCTCTTCGGAGGTCGACAGGTCAAACTTCTCGTTGAAGATTGCCTCGCCATTTGCCGCGGTTTCGCCTGCAGAACCGCTGGAAGAGGCGCTACTTGACGCACTCCCGGCTGGAGGTCCGGTGCTGCTGGTGCCACCGCTGGTGGAGCTGGCCGCCGAGGCAGTGGTGCCGGTTGACGAACCACCAGTCGATGCGGTGCCATCACCACCGGCCGAACTACCCGATGACGCGCTGCTCCCGCCGTTGTCACCGTCGCCGGATTTAGCAGCCGGTCCTGTGATACTGGAGACGTGTCCCGTGAAGTTGGCTTGCGCGAACGCATCTTGATTGTCCGGCTGAGACGGTGCAGAAGCAGCCGCTACCGGCAAATTCAACGACGTGGTTGCACTGCCTGGTATGCACAACTCCTGGCATGAAAGCCATTTGACCCCGGCAGAAAACGTAAGCTGTTTGCCTGATTCCAGCTGCGCCGGTGGCGTGATCACGGCTGCGATCAGTGTTTTGCCTTGGTAGCCGTAAGTGACGATACCGGAGTCGTTGAATTTAGTCGGCTTCACCCAGAGGAGCTCGCCTGCCTTGAAGCCTGGCGGGAGGTGCCAATCGATGCTGGTCGGCATGCCGGCGTCGCCGCTCTCTTTGTAGTAGGTGTGCCATTTCGGATCCATCGTCAGCTCGACTCCGAGCTTAAATGGATGCCCGCCCTGCACAGCTTTGACATTGGAGAGCATCTTCAGTTTGACGTGCACTTGAGGGTCTGACGACGCACCGGCGCTTGCAGACGATCCAGCCTGAGCTTGGGCGCCCGGCAAACTGAAAAAGCAGACGAACAAGAGCGCCCAAGCAAGACACCGCGAGCGATTAGCAACTTTCTTCATAGTGAGATTCCTATCCCGTTCTGATCTCACTAAGAGCTTAATCGATCAGTACGACAATTGCATATCAACGCCGTTGCGCCTGGCAATGTCTGCATACACTTTGGCGCTCTTGCGCAAAGTGCGCTCCTGCGTGGGATACGCCACTCGCACCAAGCCGAAGCGGGGGCGCAATCCTTCCGACCATTCGAAATTGTCGGTGAGCGACCAGTACAGATAGCCTTTGACGTTGGCGCCGTCTTCGATGGCATGGTGCAAGGCGGTCAGATGCGATGTCAGGTAATTGACGCGCATGTCATCAGCAAGCGACCAATCGCCATCGTTGAGATCACCGGGAAACGCTGAAGCATAGCCGTTTTCGGTGATGATAATTTCGCGCTGGGCGCCATCAACGTTGTATTTAAACGGCGCCAGATCGTACATGAGCAGGTTGTACAGCCCATCCGGATAGTTTTCCCAACCCATGCAGTTAACATCGAATTCGCGATCGACCGAAGCAGTTCCAAAAATGTCTATCGGCCAAGAGAAGCGAAACTGCGAAAGTTCTCGCGTATAGTAATTGACCGCCAGATAATCCATCGAACCGCGCAGCCCTGGTATCTCCCCCGAGATCTCTCGAATCGCTTTGCGCGTATTAATGGGAAAGGGGAATTTTAAAACTCCAGACTGCACCGCCATCGGAAACATGTGATTGAAAACATAGTCGCGGTAATAGCGTGCCATCTGATCGAGCGGACTCCACTTGCGGCGCGGTTGAAACGGGCGCCAGTGCAAAGTGAAGCTCACCTTCGATTGCGGATTGGCCTCGTGTAAAAGCTTGTAGGCACGCCCGTGCGCGTCGAGCATGTGGCGAATGGAGGTGAATGCACCGATGTAGTCGCCTACCTTTCCTGGCGGCCACTGTCCGGAGATATAACCCTGGTAGACGTACGCCAGTGGTTCATTCAGCGTAATCCAGTAGTCGACCAGGTCACCAAACGCGTCTGCCGCGAGCTGGGCAAAACGTACGAACTCATCGGCAGTCCTGGGCGAGTTCCAGCCACCCGCCTCCGAAAGCCAGAGCGGCAGCGTGAAATGGAAAAGCGTCACGAAGGACGAGATATTCTCTTTTTTCAGACTGGTAAGAAGAGCACGGTAGTACTGAACAGTCTCGGGATCGAAATGCAGCTGTCCATCAGGACCGGGCGGATCAGGACATAACGCTGGCCAATTGAGGCTCAGTCGAAACGCATTCAGATTAAGGTTTCTACATATCTCCACGTCAGTGGCATAACGCTTATAGAACTCGGTCGCCTGGTCAGCAGTCGTGTTATCCGAGATTTTGCCCTCCTGCGCACACCAGGCTGACCAGTCGGAGACGCGCCGACCGCTCTCTACTGGATGCCCTTCAATCTGGAAGTGCGAGGTGGCAGCACCCCACAAGAACCGCTCAGGAAAGTTGAGAAAACGCTTCTCGATGGTCAGGCTCCTCCTGATTGATTCGACACAATTTATTACTAAAGAGTTCCCAACTGGTCGAGCCTTCGGGGCACTGGCAGATTACACTCTTGTATTAGCAAGTATCTGCTTTATTGACAAGCCTATAATAGCTCGCGTCGTCGAACAGCGGGGCTTATTTGACCAGCGTTAATGAGAATAAGGCGCACTCTTGCGCCTGCGAGACAGCCGTAGAGGTCGAACCGGCAGGCAATCCCGAGCACGCTGGTTGGCCGTTGGCGACGATTTTCGCCGTTACGGTCATCGTCGCGCTCAATCTGGCGTGCTATTACCGCTCCCTCTCGGGCTATTTCCTTGCCGATGACTTCATTCACATTCCTTTTCTCGCTGAAGTTTTTCGAGGACACCCCGAACTCCTGCTGAAAAACTTCACCAGCAACTGGATGCAGACGGAAGGAACGCAATTTTACCGACCGCTGATCTCCATCACTCTGGCAATCGATTACGCCTTCTGGCACGTCAACGCGCTTGGCTATCACCTCACCAACCTGATTTATCAGACCGCCGCATCTATTTTTCTTTTCCTCCTTAGCCGCCGCATCTACAAGTCCTTTGCCATCGGCTTTTTCGCCGGAGCCTTGTTCGCGGTCTTTCCACTGCACCCGGAAGTGGCAAGCTGGGTGATCGCGCGTGTCGACGGTGTCGCTACTGCCTTTTATCTGGCCGCTTTCTGGCTCTTCCTGCGCTGCGAACGAGCGCCGCAAAACCTCTGGTCGCGCCGCCTTTCGTATATCTGTTTCACCCTCAGTCTGCTTTCGAAAGAGACGGCGATAACACTTCCGGCAGCGTTGGCTGCGTACGTATTTTTCTTCGCACCGGCGAGCGGTTTAAAAAATCGGCTGCGCTGCGCAATCGTCACGACACGCTATTACTGGCTGCTTCTCGTCGTTTATCTGATCGTGCGCACTGCCTCGCTCGGAACGTTCACCGGCGGCTACAAAGGCTCGATTGGCGCCGGACTGAGTCAGTCGTTCATGCACCGCGTCTTCGGTGATGGCTCGGCGCTGCGTGTGCTCTACCCCCTCAACGCAGACGTTTTTGCCGGCGGCGATAAGACCAAGAGATATTTGCGATTACTGTATGAAATCGGCGCCGGCGTTGTTTTGCTGCGCACGATCGCCTGCGCCCGCGGCGGACGAATCGCCACATGGCTGCGCGATCTGGCCTTCCCGCTCGCCTGGTTCGTCATCGCCATGGTGCCGGCTTACCAGGTTTTCAATCTGACCAATACATTGCAAGGCAGCCGCTTCATTTACATGGCGACGGCGCCCCTCTGCTTGTTGTTTGCCATCTTGCTGGCGCCTTTAGGAGCTGTGTCGCAGAAGGTGGGAGCCAAGTTGAAGTGGACCACCAACAGCGCTTGCGTCCTTGCTCTCCTTGTTCTTATCGCTCTCTTTGGCGTCATCGCCTGGCGCAACAACGATCCCTGGGTGCAGGCCGGCATCGGCGTTCGGGCACTGAAAGAGTCGATGGAAAGAGAGCTCTCCGCCGCCGGACAGAGGCACATCGCCCTGTTGAATCTGCCGCAGCGTTATCGGGGCGCGCATATGCTGTACAACGGTGCCATGTTCAGCATTCTCATGAGCCCGCCCTTGTGCAGCGCCGATTACTCACATCGAATTGCCACATTCGAGCCGGTCATGTTCGGCGAGTCCGATTTATTGAATACCACCAGATTAAAACGACTGCTATCGCCAGGCGAGAAATACCTGGCATACCGCTGGGAGCAAACCGATCAAAAGGCGGAGCCAGTCAATCTCACGCTCAGCACCGGTGCAATTCATCAGAGTATTTCCGGGCAGCACGATATCGACGATAAGCATCCGTTCGTTTCACAATCTCTCAGTATCGCACCGCTCTCAGTCGACCTGGCCGAGGTTAATCTGACCGTGACAAACCCAGTCAAAGACGCGGTTTTGATGCTTCAGTGGACGACGCCATACGACAGCTCTTTCTCTAACGATCGGACACTCTACCTGCCGCTAAAACAAACTACCGCACCGCAGGCGGTGACATTTTCACTCTCCGATCGCAAACGGTGGGTGGCGTCAGAGTTGATTGACAAGATAAAACTGAGTTTGCCGGCTAAGGGCAGCGCAGTGCGTTTGCTCTCGGTCGTGGCGGAAAGCGGAGAGCGCCAAATTCCTGCATTGGCACTCCAACTGGCAGAGCGCAACAGTGCCGGAGATAGCCCGCACGAGGACGAATTCGGCGTCACCTGGTCAGGCAGTGTCATCGGACCGATCGCTTTCGACGTCTCCAAAATACCGGCAGCGTCTTCTGCCATCTACGAGCTCACCAAGCGAGATTGCTGGTTCGATCACTACAGCGGCGTGTCGAGAGAGCGCCAACTGGCGCCTGAGGTCTTAGAGCGAGGGAAGCTGGCAGATGGCAAATTGAGCTCTGCCGATGCCGAAGTAAAACCGCATGGTATCTCGCAGGCGGGCTACTATGAGTTTCGCATTTTTGCCGCCGACAAAAACGGCAAACCGATTGGATACTGTTCTGACCCGATCAATTTATGGTTGGAGCCACCCCGCAAATCCGGAGTGAAACCAGCCAATAGAGGAGCGAAACAGACAGCCGATCGACGCGGGGCGGGTGCATAACGATGTCGCACACGGCACCGGATATGGTATCGCAGCCAGCAGCGGTTGTGTCATTGAAGCGAGCCACGTTCGATCCACAATCCGTTCAAGGACAGATGGCAGTGGGCGCCCTGTTGATTGTTATCGTCTGTCTGGCGCTGGGTTTCCAGCATATTTCCGTGAGCCCGACTGCATATCAGGAAAGCGTCCGTTCTTTCTCCGCGGCCACCACCGACCTTTCCTCGTTGCACCTTCCATCCCAAGGATACTCACCAACTTTTTCAATTCTGGAAGCAATCGAATATCTCGCTTTTCACACGAAATGGCTTCCCTACTGGCTGGTCAGCGTTGCATTGCTGGCGTGGACAGCAATAGCGGCATCGTTGGTGGTGCTGGAGATGACGGGAAGATATGGCAACAAGATGGGAGCGTCGCCCGCTATTTGGGCGGGACTGCTTGTGGCAGCGGCTCCTAACGATCACTACTTGCTCGGCTCCTTGGCGAGTCAGCAGTGGCTCTTAGCGGACGCTTTCACTATGACGACCGTATTTTGCTTGTTGAGGTTTCGCCTGGTGCGCAGCACCACCACCTACATCTTAATGCTCGTCTGTGCAGCACTCACTATTGCCACAAGCGAAACGTCTGCCTACAGCCTGCCTCCTTCGCTGCTCGCCTGCTGGGGAGCGGTGATTGCGGCGGAGGGATTAAGCAAAATCAATTGGCGTCGTGAACTGGTTCTGTTGGCGAAAGTATGGCTGCCCTGTCTTCTGATTGCGCACTGTGCAGTGATTCCAGCGAACGACTTTGCCAGTCTGTGGCTGCCACGCAAATCTCAACAGATGCTTCTGGAAAATTTCTACAAGATGGCCGCGCCGACCGGACTTAACGCAATCATCATTTCCGAGGCAGAGATGACGATCATCATCTTAGGAGGACTGCGGTGGGCCGTCACACGCGCCGGTTTTCCCATGATTGTCTTTATGATTCTCTGGATGGACTTCACCGCCGCCAAGTTGCAGGACTCGATGATGGGTTTGGCCGCTAGCTCCGCCCCCGCTCCAGTGATTTGCATTCTCATCGCGCTTCTTGCCATTCCGAGCATGGACAAGCTGCCCCGCAAAGTGCGACTTTGGTTGACTTGGGCAGGCACAGCCTGTCTGCTTGCACTGTTCATCGGCTGGGCTTCCATGATTCCCAGGTAGGATAGTGCGGGCTCAACCCGACCGAGCTCACAAACCGGGCGGCAGTTTGCTTTCTGACGGCTTCGCGCTACAATTGCTAGAATCCGCGTCGGTGGATTAATGGGAAGCAGCAGGGACATACAGGACGCAGCGGTCCGAGTTGTCGCCGTCATATTGGCGGCAGTGCTCGGCGTATGGCTCCTTTTCACGTTGCAAGGCTTGATCGTCAGCCTCATCTTCGCGCTGACGCTCGCTTCCGCCATCGCCCCTGTGGCCGAGTGGGGCGAGCGCCACCGAATCAAACGCATGGTCATGGTCACTTGCGTTTATCTCGGCGTACTGCTCACTTATGTCTTCGTCGCCGTGGCGCTGGCGCCGGCAGTTACTGCGCAGGCTAAACAGTTGTACCTGCATTTGCCTAATTATCTCGCCGGCGCCACCAACGTCTTCGAAGCGGTCAAAGGAGTGGCCGGCGAGCAAGCCAAAGGCATTCATATGGAAGAGATCGTTCACAACGCCGCCATGAAAATCGGGCATGAAACGATCGATGCTACAGCCGGGCTTCTCGGTCTGGTGCTCAACGGTTTGCTGGTGATGTTTCTCACCGCGTACTTCGTCGTAGAAGCGGACAGCATTTGGGCGAAGCTGACGCTCTGGGTGCCGCTTCGCCATCGCGAAAAACTATCGTCGTTGATTCGTCCTTTGGGTAGTCGTATGGGCGGGTACGTGCGGGGACAGCTGCTGGTCAGTCTGGCAGTTTCTGCATTTCTCACGATCGGACTGTCATTGCTGCGTGTCAATTACTCTTTGATCCTCGGCGTACTGGCCGGCCTTCTCAATCTCGTTCCGTTTGTTGGATCCATGGCGGCATGCGTCTTTGCACTGGTCGTGGCGGCCAATCAGAACATCTGGCTGGCCGGCGCCACCCTCGCTTTGTTCGCCTGCGAGCAGTGGGTGGAAAGCAACTTTATCGTGCCGCATCTCCTCGGTCGTCACGTCGAGTTGCATCCTCTGGTGGTGCTTTTCGCCATCCTCACCGGCGCCACCCTCATGGGCGTGCCGGGAGCGCTGGTGGCGGTGCCGGTCACATCAGCCGCCTTATTCCTTGCGCAAGAGTATTATCTAAAACCGCTCAACGCCAAATGCTCGACGCCACTCGAGGAAAGCGAAGAAGCCTACGTAGAACCGGCTGAGGCAGCGGCTCGACGCATTCCCCTCACGGCAGCCGAGATTATCGCGCGCACGATTAAAAAACGCCCTCTCGACGAAGAAGCGATCATGGCATTCACAGATAACAGTCTGGTCGAAGCCCATGGCTCCTGTGACGGCAATGGCAACGGACATGCGCTAGCCGTGGAAGAAACTATCGTCGACGCGGCAGCTGTTTCGTAGCGGCAGGACTGCACATTCTATTTCGCAGATGGGAACGCACTCTATGGTCCCTTGACCTGGATCTGCCCGAGAACCAGTATGATGTGTCACCCTCTCAGCCTACGCTCAGCCCAAGGAGTGATGTGATGCGCATATTGATTCGCGGCGCCAAAGTATTGACGCAGGATCCCGCGCGGCCGGTGATCGACAACGGAGCGGTGCTCGTTGAAGGAGAGCGCATCGTTGCTGTTGATACTTGGGAGACGCTGCGGAAGAGCCCTGGCATCGAGCAGGAATGGGGCGGTGAAGACACTTGGGTGCTACCGGGATTTGTTTGCGCTCACTATCACCACGACCGGGTGTTCTCCATGGGAAGCACTGATGCCCCCCTTGAGCTTTGGTTGCTGCGGGCGTCCGGACTGGCAGCACCACCGGCGGAAATCGAGGATGAGTACAACTATCTGAACACGCTGATTTCGGCCATTCAGTTGGTGCGGTCCGGAGTGACACTATCCATGGACATGGCGTGGCCGTCTAATCACCATCCAGTAATTCAGGCGTATCTGGATCTGGGGCTCGACCTTATTTACGCCCCCGCAATGCGATCGCAGAATGGGTATGTCTACGAAGCGGACGAGAAATTCGTTGCCACGCTACCGGCCGAGTTGCGCAAGCGCATCGATGGCCAGGGCTTAGGACTAACGGGAGTCTATTTCCCAGCGGAAAGCTACTTGAAGACCTGGGATGCTCTCAAGTCCCAGTACGGTGATCGTATCCAACTGGTGATCGCTCCGGATGGCCCCGAGTGGTGCTCGGAGACGGAATTGCGTTTGGCCGCCAAGCACGCTGCCGAGCACGGAGCCTGCCTGCACCTTCATAACACCGAGTCACCGCTCGAGCGGCAGTGGGGGCTGCGAACACGTTCGCGGACAATGACTGGATACCTGGACGAAATTGGCTTCCTTGGTGCGAACGTCTCCTGTGGACATGGGGTGTGGTACAGCGAACAGGATGTCGAACTTCTAGTGAAGCACGGTAGTGTCACGGTCCACAACCCAACCTCGAATCTGCGACTCGGCAACGGCATATCGCCCGTGTCGATGTACCAACGAGCCGGGATGACTATCGCTCTCGGAACTGACGGAGAGGGACTGACCGACAGGAGCAGCTTCCTGGATGAAATGCGACTGGCCGCTTATCTCCAGCGCATTCCCAGCGCTGTGTTTCCGGCGCCCGATCCATGGACACGTGGGCTTTCCGCTGGCACCGTCTTCGAGATGGCCACGGTGAATGGAGCCAAAGCGTTCCGTAGAGAAGGGATTGGGCGACTCAAGTCCGGCTATCGGGCGGACATGTTGTTGCTGAATGCGCAACGGATGGCAGAGCCGTACCTTTGGCCCGGACACGATCCATACGCGGCGGTGCTGCAGAAGGCGCAGCCCGATCACTTTGACATGGTCATTGGTCGCGGCCGAGTGTTGCTGGACAAAGGCCGCATCGCCACGGTAGACGAAGAGACGGTAACGCGAAAGCTGCAATCGATTTACGACACTATCTGGAAAAAACAGGACGGTCAGAGGCAGGGTCTAGTGCGAGAGTTGGAGCCATATTTTTTCGCATTCTTCAAACCCTGGCAGAAGGAGCCCATGGCTTTTCCCACCCCAGCGCGGTGGTAATCGAGCTCTGCCTTTAAGGGCACTTATTGCATGTGGCGAAACGTTTAAAATCAGACGCCCGTTAGTTGATTGTAGACGGCTGCGGCTTGCCAGCGGCGGGCGAGGAAGAGCACGTCGCAGCCAGCCGGAAGCGCCTGGTGCTCGCGCACAAAGCGAAGCACTTCCTCGATTTCACCCGCGACGGCGCCCACTTCACAGAAGCCGTATGCGGCAGCGGTGCCACGCAGTGAATGAACGAGCGAGAGGATCTCGTCGAAGGTTTCACCGAGTGTCACCTGATCCCAGCCCTGCAGGTATTCACCCACACGGGCGACATCAGGCGCCGCGACTCTCTTATATTCCGCTCGCAGCGCCAACAACTCTCGGCGCAACGAAACATACGATTCCGTTTGTTTCATCACGACGGAGCCGGCTCCATGATTCATTGACAGCAACCAACTATCTTCGTCGTTTTTGCTCATCTTGTTCACCAGAGTGATATCGAATTCCGTCACGCTATCGCCTCCGCCAATTCCGGCGCCGCCTGCTCAGCCGTCGCCGGCTCCATGACACTTTTTTGCAGCATATCTTTGACGGCCTCGATCAGATCCGTCTCCGAGCGCGAGGCCTTATTCACGTGCCGGGTCAATCCGAGCGTGAGCGACTTGCGCTGCTCTTCCGTGAAATCTCCCGAGCTGTAGACGATCATGCGCGGTGCGGTTTGTTGATTGCGCAGAATCTCTACGACTTCATAGCCATCAGGTCTGGGCATCTGCACGTCGAGGATGATCAGATCGGGCTCTTTCTCACGAATGAGCGAGATAGCTTGAGCGCCATCGCGGGCTTCCAGGCAGTTGACACCAAGAGTTCCCAATTGCCGAGATACGATAGTCCTGGTCCCTGGATCGTCATCAACAATCAATACTGTCGGTGCCGGCTTCAGTCCGACAGCTTTTTTGACAGCATCGAGCATCTGTTTGTCTTCGAACGGTTTTTGCAACCAGTCGATCACCATGCGCCGATGATTTTGCTGCTCAGGCGAACCGGTCATGATCACTACCGGCAGTTGGCTGGTTATGGGCGTGTCCTGCAAGCGGTCGATAAAGTTCATACCGTTGCCGTCCGGCAAATGCAGATCGCAAATAACAGCGCTAGGCAAAACTGTCGATAGGATATTTTCTGCTTCCGCAACAGTTGCCGCAGTCAGACATTTATAGCCTTCCATGCGCAGCATGGCACCGAGTACGATACTGAGGTCTGCATCGTCCTCCACGATCAGAACGGTCTTCTCGGAGTCCTTCATGACGATGGCGAGACGATCTTGAGTGCTGTTGGCGATGCATGGCACGTCGAACCAGAAAGTGGTGCCCTGGCCTAACTTGCTATCCAAACCGATGCGACCATGGTGCTGCTCGACTAGTGCTTTGCAGATGGCCAGACCTAAGCCGCTGCCTTCACTATCGCGAGTGTCAGAAGAGTCGAGTTGCTGAAACTTGTTGAACAGTTTGGGCAGGTCCTCCTCGCGTATGCCAGGTCCATTGTCGGCAACGCTGAAGCGCAGAGTGTCTGCGTCTTGTCTTTCGACAGTGACGTCAACCTTTTGTCCGCTAGCACTGAACTTGATGGCGTTCGAGACGAGATTGGTGACGACCTGAATGAGGCGGTCGTAATCGGCGCGCAAGCGCACTCCGGACTCGCAGGCGAAGCTCACCGACACACCCGCTTCGGCCGCCATTGATTGGAGCCCCACTACTGAGGTTTCTACAATTTCCTTGGCTTCGCAGATGGATACTTCCAACTCCATCTTGCCGGCTTCGATCTTGCGCAGGTCGAGAATATCGTTGATTAATCTGATTAATCGTTTTGTGCTGCTGTTAGCGATATTGACCAATTCCAATGCCTCGTCCGGAATATCCCCGAAGCCGCCTCCGGCGATGAGGGCCAGGGCGCCGCGGATTGACGTGAGCGGCGAACGCAACTCGTGTGAGATTGTCGAGTAAAACTCATTCACTCGCTTTTCTACTTCCTTGCGCTCGGCGATATTGCGAACGATGGCGGTGTATCCGTGCTCATTTTCCGTCTCTAAACGACCGAGCGACACTTCGACCTCAACCGTTTTGCCAACGCAATTTGTAGCGGTGAGCTCGCGGCGAATGTCCCCGGGGCTGATGAAATAACGTGTGGAATAGTCGGCAAACGAGACTGTGTTTTCCGATGAATCTGCCAGCGAGATAAAATAATGCAGCGGCTTTGCCGTCAACTCGCTCGGCTCAAAACCGAGCAGTTCACCGGCGGCGCGGTTAGCGGAGATAATCAAGCCATCTGATTTGAGAGCGAAAATCGCATCTTCGGCTGTTTCCAGAATCGCTTTGGTCTCATCATCTTTCAGGCGAATCTCTTTCACCTGCTCGACCACTTTCTGCTCGATGATCTCCTTTGTCGACTCGAGTTCTGCGCGCTGGTCGGCGATCTCCTTCATCTCCTTCGTGCTGCGCAAACAAGCGCCGATCAAAAATATGTTGATGAAAACGACCCAAGCGACGTGTTCGAGGGTGCGCAGCGGGCTTGCCGTCGCTACTCCATATACGGAAATAGGGAAAAACAAGCCGCGCAAGAGGTGGTCGATACCTGTTACAGCCGCTGCTGTGATCAGGATACGCCAATCTCTGTAGAAGGCCAGGAAAGCCAACGATCCAAAGATGTGGAAGTGTGTTTCGATGCGCCCGCCCGTAACGTCGATCAATATCGAGGACGCGAGCATTTGAGCGACGGCAACGATGTGCCTGGTGATCGCTTTTGTCGGATAGAGATGCATCATCAGCAGCGGCAACACGATATTGGCACCACCGAGGAAGATGGCGGTCAAAACGTGCGGGTGCACAAATTTGTGCGGACCGTCCCAGGTAAACGGTGAAGAGACCAAGGCGATCACTATGCCGGCGGCCCACTGCCAAACCAAAAGACCGGCAAACAGCTTATTGGTATGGCGCCAGTTCGCTTCCCGATGAGTGTCGAAAAGTTCTCGGCTGCGAGCCTCTATATTTGGTGCGGATACTGTCGGCATTTTCTTTTCCCCTACTAATGGATCGAACAACCGAAATACGGTGACTTTTGAAAACCTGAAATTTCTCCGTTAACTAACGCCACGACCGAGTCTTCGCCGCCGTTGTCTCCCTCGTGTCCACGCGAGCCCGTGATGCCGCCGTGAAAGCAAAGGAGACCCTCGGGATTGTAGAGAAAGCATTCACCGGATGTGGTGGCATTGAAAAGGTCGGCTTTGGCGGCATTTGCATCATCGACTCGCTCGACGTTTGTCATCCCGATTGCATCGCTGGTGGAATCGCCAAAGGCAACGAACTGTTCGCCTGACGGTCTATATATAAGGAGCGCCGCTTGCAACCGACCGGCGCACTTCGTCATTATCTTGTTCAATTCATTTATGCTGGCGCGTGTGCATGGACACTGGCGATGAACAGCCATGACTAAAGTCCAGCGATCTTTTGCTCTATTGATCTGGCAGGTGGAGGGCCATAGCGTGGAAGTCGAGCCCGACGTCGACGCCTTCCAGTCATAGTCGAAGACCAGTTTAAAACCGAATAGCATTACTGCCAGCCAGACAATCGACGCTACTATTAGAATGTTTCTCTTCATACGCTTGAGCACCCGAGGCAAAGCCGCTCCTCGCCGAGGGGCGAAGTGCGAGCAATTCAGTTATCGCCATCATACCGCCGCAAAAGCCCGAATAACCGCGCTCAGCGCAAACTTCACCCCGGCGCCGGCAAATTCACCAGGATAGGTGATTCAGCCCACTCGGGTGAGGTGATATCACACCACCGGTGAGTGTCATTGACGTGTCATCCATTGAGGCTATATCGGCAAAGCGAATAATGGCATGCGCAGGGGATGTCACCGTCGAGGCACACTGGCAAAATAGAGGGAAAGGCAGTTAGCGATTGCGGAGCGCACCATGAACGAGTTGAAAAAGATCCTCATCCTCGATGACGACGACAGCATTAGACGGATTGCTGAATTGACATTGACACGTATTGGTAAGTTCGAAGTGAAGCTGTGTAAGCATCATACTGAGTTCTTCGAGTTGCTCACCGGTTATCTGCCGGACTTGATTCTGCTCGACGTCATGATGCCGGGAATGGATGGTCCGACCGTGCTGAGCAACTTGCGCAAAGATCCTAGAACAGCATCTATTCCCGTTGTTTTCATGACAGCGAAAATTCAAAGACATGAGGTAGAAGCGTACTCACAACTCGGTGCCAGCGGCTTGATCCGCAAGCCGTTCGAGCCGGCTGAATTGCCGGTCGAGCTGCGACGCCTGTACGCCGGTGCCATGAAGGTTTGCGCCTAACCTTTATGCGCGCCGCTCTTAACGTGCTTCACGCGCGCTAACGTGTGCAGCATCAAAGCGCATTCGTGCTCCTGGCCATCGCGCAAAATCGAGATCGTTGCTTCCGCAACCACCAACGTGCGTCCGACTTTGATCACGCTCCCGCGCCCGATCAACTTCGATCCTTTGGCGGGAGAGAGAAAGTTGACTTTGAATTCGGCAGAAAGGCACTCTTCGCCAGGCTCCAGTACCGTATAAGTTGCGTATCCCGAGGCCGAGTCAGCCAGCGTCGCTACGATGCCACCGTGAAAAAATCCGTGTTGCTGCAAAGCCTTGTCGCTGACCGGCAGATGAATTTCGCAGTAGCCGGGGCGCACATCGATCAACTCGGCGCCTAGATGTCTCATCGTTCCTTGGAATTCCCAGCTCGATCGGACTTTCGTCTCGAAAGCGGGATCCAGGACTTTCAGCTCTTTTCGTTGCCCACCGGTAAAAATCGCCATGATGTCGTTTCCTTTGCTACCGGCGCTAGTTTATCAGGATTGGTGACAACTCTAGCCCGGCTGAAGAAAACCTTTGCCATCGTTGAAACAAGCCCCGAGCAAGCGGCTATAAGGGCGTCCAGACACGATTGTCGAGGTACGGCAATCTGATAGGATGAGAAAGCTACTGACCGATTCGAGCGAACGAATGAGTAAGCGGTGGTACATATTCCGAGCGGCAGCCAGTCAGGCTCTTGCCGCTAGAGAGTACGCAAAAGCTGAGGCCCTTTGGTACGCCGCGCTGGAAGAAGCAGAAGATTACGGCGAACACAGCCCGCGCTTGACAGACACACTGGAAGGGCTTGGCGAAGTAGAGTTTCGCCTGGAAAAATACCTGAACGCAACAGCGATCTGCAAGAGGCTGTTGCGCGTTTACTGCGAGGTATTGGGACCGGATCATCTCAATGTCGGCGTCATCTCGAAAAATCTAGCCATGCTGTATGAATGCATCGGACGCAAGGACGATGCAGTGCCTCTCTACGAAAATGCCGTGCGCTTGTACAAGTCGCACATGGGAGTCGAAGATCCGCAAGTGCACGCGATTGCGGCCGCATTTTCATGTTTGCTCTTAGAGCTGGGGCGAAGCGAAGAAGCGATCAATCTGCAAAAAGATCTCGACAGCACCGATTACGATTCCGAAGAGTGGCGCAAATCCGGAACTTGGCGCATCGACAATGTCCGAGAGCAGAAGACAAACCCTTGACCAGGCGCGTTCACGGCCGTCTTTGGCCACCACCACCGGTGCGATATCATTTTTTGCCCGTCTAAGTCGAGGCCGCGATGTGTTCAGAACCGACCAGCGAGGAAAGTGGCACACCCTCTTTTTTAATCAGCTCGGCCAGCTCTGCGTTAATGCGCGCGGGCAAGGTCGGACCATGGTAGACAAAACCCGTGTAAAGCTGAACGACACTGGCTCCGGCTTTGATGAAGCGCATGGCGTCTGCGCCACTGGCTATGCCGCCGCAGCCGATAATCTGCTGCTCCTTGTTTTTCAAGCGATAGACACGCCGGCATAAGTGCAACGCTTTCTCGGTCACCGGTGGACCGCTCAAGCCGCCGTTTGCTATGGCCTTTACCGCCTCGGCGTTTGTGCGCAACCCCATGCCATCGCGCTGCACCGAGGTATTGCCGCAGACGTAACCCGCCAGGCTGTGAGCGGACGCGATGGCGGTAAACTGTTCGAGCAACTCGTCCGAGCTGTCGGGAGAAACTTTGAGAAATATCGGCAGTTTGCCATCGTTGGCGCGTTGAAACTCCCGCAAAATTATGTTCAGCTCCGCAGCAGCCGGTAAGCAACCCTCGTGAGTGTTGGGGCAGCTGGCATTCAGGCAGATATAGGCGAGCGGCAGATGGGAGAGCGCCTTGAAAGTGTCGACATGATCCTGAATCGCTGCATCACCCGTGATGCTTGGATCGTTTGTTTTGGCGATCGTCGCCCCAACCGGCAGTGAGAATTTGCTGTTCGCCAATCGGGCAGCGATGACCGCTACGCCATCGCCGTTGTGCCCCATGCGATTAATGATCGCTTTGTCTTCAGGCAGGCGAAAGAGCCGGGGCTTGGGGTTGCCTGACCAGGGAAGAGCGCACACCGACCCGACATCTTCAAAACCGAAGCCCAAATAGCCCATCACCCCGGCAAGCTTACCGTTTTTGTCAAAACCAGCCGCCAGCCCGACGGGGCTGGTGAGCCTGACTCCTGCGAGAGCGGTGGCCAGAACAGGATCGTGGTGGCTAAGATTGAGCGCCGGACCGATAATCCTCAACCAGCGGGCAGCGCCAGTTGCCAGATGATGCGCCTTCTCAGCGTCCATACTGAACAGTACGGGTCGCAGCAGGTTTTCGTAAATCGTCACTGAGCGAACCTTTCCACGTTTTATCTGCCTCCCCCCAAGAGTACAGCAAACTGCCGTCAACCGACAGTTTGTTGCCGTCAATTGCCGATTGAGCCAGTACATTGCCTGCCTCAACGGGGCATATGATTAAGGCTGGGCTTTCGCCGTCCTAACCGGTCACGATGTCGCAGACTGAAGATCCGTTAAAAAAACTAGCGCGCGCCTGCAATAAGTGCGGCAACCTTTACGCTCCATCAATGGCTTTCTGTCCGCTCGACGGCAATAAGCTTTCGGAGGACATGGTGCTGACTGAGCGCACATTGCTCCAGGTGAGCCAATCGGACGATGCCAATCTCACCAGGACCAATGCGGGAGCTAATCAGCCCCAGCAGCGAGGGCAGTCGATCGGCGACGGCAGCAATTTGATCGGTACTACGATCGATGACCGGTACGAGTTGGCAGAGATTATCGGTTCTGGCGGCATGAGCATCGTCTATCGCGCTCGCGATATCGCCTTGCGCAAAATGATGGCGGTAAAAATGCTGCTGCCGCACATGATGCTCCTGCCCATGGCGTTACAGCGATTTCAACAAGAAGCTCAGGCGGCCAGCAATCTCTCCCATCCCAACATTGTCAGCGTGTACAGCTTCGGTGTATCCGCGGGGCGAGCCTACATCGCCATGGATTATCTGGAAGGCGTATCGTTATCGACTCTGCTGGAAGAGAATAAGCATCTGCCGATCGACCGCGCTCTGCACATTTTCAGGCAAGTCGCCGACGCTCTCGGTCAGGCGCACGGCAGAGGTGTGATTCACAGAGATCTAAAACCGAGCAACATCATTCTCGTCAAAAACGGAGCCGACAACGATTTCGTCAAAATCGTCGACTTCGGTATCGCCAAACTACTCAATCAAGATGACCCTGACGCAGTGCGGCTGACGCAGACAGGCGAGATTTTCGGCAGCCCGATTTACATGAGTCCCGAGCAGTGCAAAGGACAGAAGCTTGATATCAGAGCGGATGTTTATTCGCTCGGTTGTCTGATGTACGAATCGCTTGTCGGCATCCCACCGCACACAGGCTCGACTTCGCTGGAAGTTTTATACAAGCATACGCACGAAGTTCCGCCGCCGATGTCGCGCAACAACGTCAAGATTCCTCAGCGCCTGGAAAGAATTGTCTTCAAAACGCTGGCTAAAGAGCCATCCGACCGTTATCCCAACATGCAAGCGCTGAGAAAAGAGCTGACTACATTCGCCAACGAGCGCAAGTTAGGAATTTTTGCCACCATCAAAGATCAAATCGAACTGTTCTGGCTCAAGCGCCGGCCAAAAACGCCCCATGAAAAGGCAATCGCCTGGGTATGCGGCTTTCTGCTTCTCACTGTCGTGTCCTTAGGGATGTACATCTTCCATCTTTACTGGACCGCGATCAACTCGCCCGCCAGCAAAGTGACGCTAGATTGGCAAGAAACTTCAGGAACGATTGACGTTCCTGAGTCGGAGTTGCAAGCTGCGATTCTCAAAGTTCCGATCATCATGAACGGTCAAGAGAGTCCCATGGAGCAAGTGAAGCTCCGATTCAGCAATGACGGCATATTTTTGCGCGCAGGCAAATACCAGCAGGCTCTCGATCAGATCGAGCAAGATTACCAGTTTTCGTTGAAAGTTAACGGACCGGAGGCGTTCTACACCAAGTTGATCGAAGACTCACTGGCAGAGTGTCACTTCAGGCTCGGTCAACTGCAGGATGCGCGATTGATTCTTGATCGCATCTTCCCATACGCTCGCAGAATGCCGCTTCCGCCGCGCCTGCTGGCGAAGGATTACTTCTTTTACGGTGATATATGCAGAGCGCAGGGCAACCTGATGGCAGCCGAAAGCGCGTACGATCAGGCGATTAGCTTGTCGAACGCATCCAACGAGCAGTGGGGCTGGAGCAACGACTCGCATCCCGCATTCAATCTCACGCTGCCGGATCGAGCACCAACCGAAGATTTCCCCGTGATAGTCGGCAGGCTGGGTGATATCGATTTCGAGCGCAAAGATTATGTTGAAGCGGAAAAGATGTACAGCCAGATTATTCACTACTGCGGCAGCGCCGCTGACTCGACACCTGATGAAATCACCGGCAGCAGCCGGCAACGTTATCTTGTCGATTCTGTTGTCAATGCAGCGCTTGCACACGATAGGTTAGCTAAAACACTTAGCCGCCTGGGCAGTAAGCAGGATGCTCTGAAGAATGCCGCTACAGCAGTCCAATTAATGGACAAAGCCAAGGGTCCGTTTAGCGTCTTCACGGCGCTGGTCATTCGCGATTATGCCGACATACTCTGGACTTCCGGGCGCTACGTCGATGCACTCATGCAGCAGTATCGAGCCCTCTGGATTTTGGCTAGAGCTGAATAATTGAAACTAAATCAATGCGCAAGCGGCAGCGTACCGAAGTCGACTAGCTGCGAATCATCAGTGGTGCGTTTGTAATTCAGCGGCGGCTCGAAGTCTGCAGCTTTGAATTTGCGCTTCTCTATCGAAGTGACCTCAAGATAATCCTCGGTAACTAACGGGTTGAGTTTCATTGTCCGTGACATACGAAGCGGCACCCCGGGAATTCCGTCCGGACAATTCATCATGGTGGCCACGAAATGCTTCATTTGACCTGGCGTGGGGATGGACGGGTCGCTCCAGATTTTATCTGGATAGCGTATTTCAGGATGGACGGTGCTGACCAGCGAATAGATCGACAGTTGAGTGACATGACCGAGAATCGATTCCGCGGATCCGACGTTTTTCAGCTCTCGATGCCAATCAGGCGGACGGTGCGATTTGTAAATGCGGCTCATTTTCGTTTTGAAAGAGTCGGGAGTAAATACGTAGTACGTTTTCGAGTCCGGATTGAAAACAAACACTGTACTGTCCTTGTCGGTTGTGCCGTGAATGCAGGCATTCATGAAGCCCGTCATCACTTTGCCTCCAATCGGACTGATGTCAACCTGCATCATGCCAATCAGATGGTGCTTGTAGATTAGCCGCCAGCCGATCACTTCTTCCGGCAATTTGACTGCCTTGCCCGGTTTGGTCTCCTCCTTTTTGGACGCAGAATGACTTGGAGGCGCAGCCGTGACAAGCACGAAGAAGATTACTAGTAAGCCGATATAACGCAAGATTGACCCATTTGCCAAGAAAGATGCCAGCACCCCTTCAATTCTAATTACTAGACGGGCATATGATAATTGGCAAGTGAGCACTTTACGAGTTCTCAATATTAATGCCCGAGAGCGACAGAACCCCAAAAGTAACGGCCAGACAGTGTCCTGCCTGCGGACTGGCCTTTGACCCGACTATTAAATTCTGTCCTGAAGACGGCTCGAGATTATCCGAAGAAGTCAGGTTGACGGGCGAAATCAGAAGCATCTCCAACACAGTGCCGCCGGCGGTAGGTTCTGGTGATTCCGGCTCCAGACTGAAGGGACGTCCGAACGATGCCCCCAGGTCGCCCACCGGCAACGACAACACGAAAACACTGCCTGCCGATCCAGCCAGCTATGGACGCACGGGCGAACCATCGATTCCGACGGCCAACCTGCCAAAACCTATTGCGGTATCTGCTGCCGACTCCATGATCGGTGCCATCATCAACGATCAATACGAGATCATGTCGGTGATCGGACATGGCGGCATGAGCATCGTCTACAAAGCTCGCCATCTCATGATGAAACGTCTCGTGGCAGTAAAGACACTGCTACCGCATCTGGTTCTGCATCCGCTCAGCCTCGAACGTTTCCGCCAGGAGGCTGAGGCAGCGAGCAATCTTGCCCATCCCAATATCATCACCATTTACGATTTCGGTTTTACCAGTGAAGGACAACCGTTTTTGGTCATGGACTATCTGCAAGGAACATCGTTATCGGCACTGATCCGACGCGACCGTTACCTTCCGGTCGAACGCGCTTGTCATATTTTCAAACAGATTGCCGATGCCCTTGGGCATGCCCATTCGCACGGCGTTATCCATCGCGACTTAAAGCCAAGCAACATTTTGCTGGTGGAAAAAGGTGACGACCCATATTATGTTCAGATCGTCGACTTCGGAATCGCCAAGCTGCTTCCGCGCGAGGACCATGAATACGTAAGTCTGACGCAAACCGGTGAGCTTTTTGGCAGCCCACTCTATATGAGTCCGGAGCAGTGCAAAGGCGGCAAGCTCGACGCAAAATCAGACATCTACTCTCTCGGTTGTTTGATGTATGAAACACTATGCGGCAAGCCGCCTATCGACGGTGATGCAACGCTGGACATTCTCTACAAACACATCAATGAAATTCCGGAGCCGCTCAGTAATCATGGCGTGAAGGTGCCGCGCAAACTGGAGACCATGGTTTTCAAATGTCTGGCAAAATCACCGTCACAACGGTATCGCTCGATGGAGCAAGTGCGCGACCAACTGCTCGACATGATCCACGAGCGCAAGTCTACTTTCTTCGACAAACTCTTCAACGCCTGGACCTTATTTTTACTTCGGCGCAAGCCGCGCTCCAATCGCGACAAAGCTTTCGTGCTTGTCGAGACTGCGATGCTGCTGGTTCTCTTTACTCTGGCAACAACCGTCGGTTTGCTCGAATGGAGAGCAGCCGAATCGCCGGCGTCGAAGCAAGCAATCAGCTGGGTGGAGGATGAGCCAGAACAGCCACAGCCGCCCAGCAGCCAAGATTTCGTTGAATCCACGAATCTCGATGTTGGTTATCGGCAGTTCAATAGCCACGAACTGAGTCCGGAGCAGAGCCTACAGCTGATCGACAAATACATGAAGTTCGGTCAGGAGCTTATGTCCAACAAATGTTTCGATATGGCATCTGACGCATACGGAAAGGCTTTAAAAGTGAGCCGCGATTTCAACGGATTGCGAGCCTTCAAAACATTTTTCGCCTGGGCTCATTATGCAGACGCTCTCAGCAGCAAGCGTGATCCAAACGCTCCTGCAGTTTACCGCGAGATGCTTACTGAGATAATGAGACACTCTGGCATCGACGATTGGTATATGTGCGAGCTTTTCAAAAAGGAGGGCGACTCCTACTACGTGCTCGGACAGTGGGCGCAGGCAGCCAATTCTTACTCACAAAGTTTGCGATACTTCAATGCCGGTGCATCAGCATATCAGGAGTTGGGCAAGGACCGTGAATCTGACTCACACTTCGACCCCAACGACGACGCTGTCGTGCTCGACACGACTCTAATGCGCAGCCGACTTGGGGATTGCTACAGCATACTTGCTGAGCAGCCCGGTGTTGACACCAAGCAGATGCTTACAACAGCGGAGAATTTATACTTCCGCAGTTTGAACAGTTGGCGCAAATTGCGCGGTGATTTCAGCGGCGACGAGATGGTGACGATATATCGCTTGGCCCACGTACAAGCGCGGCTGGGGCATACTTCCAGCGCTAGGACATTCTATAAGGAAGCACTGGATCATTGCATCAAGATCTATGGCGCCAAGAATGTCTACACTGGACTGCTGTTGCGCGATTACGCAGATTTCCTCTGGCACAGCAATAGTTGGTTGGAAGCGCTCTATTACCGTGTCTGGAGTCTGACGATCCTGGCATCAGCAAAGTGATCTAGCGGGGAAACCCGAAAGTCATGTCGTCAGGCATCACCTCGGCAAGTGTGGACACCTGCTTGCAGCCTTTAGGCACTGCAAACTCGTCCGGCGTAAACTTGACCTTCTTAACACTGAGCACTCGAACTTCGTCCTTCGGGTCAGTTTTAACTAGTTTGCCACCCTGGTACACGTTCCACACGGAAATGCGTTTCATGGCGACACTCGCATACGGCATATCCGAGCTGAATATACTGGTCAACGGATTGAGATATTGCTGGTAACTCTTTCTGTCATCAAGCGTCGACACCCATGCGTCATCAATAAAGGATGATGTTAGACCTTTACCTTTATCTTCCGGCGGACTGGCCAAAGTACGCCGAAGGTGCTTACATTTGATGCCGGAAATCGTCTCTTGTCCCACTAGTTGCCACTTAGTCCAGTGATACTTCTTTCGATTGACCACGGTGGCAAAGTTTTCCATTGCGTGCCGCATTGCTTTGATATCCGCCGTCAGAAAATATTTTTTCGTATCTGGATTGTATGCAATCAAATGTCCGACTTGAGGAGTGGCAATCATCGCAGCGATAGGAGAGATGGTCTTCGCTCCCTTCGGAGACAGATACCACGTCATGCGCCCAATTGGGTCATTTTGCAGCTCGATAATCATGCCGTCGAAAGAATCGTTTGGCTTGGCGAATGCTCCAACATTGGTCGACGACGACAGAGCCAGAGCGCTCAACAAAAGTACGTTAATGACTGCTCGCATTTCCGCTACCAACTGACAGACAATGAATATCGTACTACTAATAAGAAGCGGATCGGGTTTGCACGCGCAAACCGGTCATTGCCAAAAGAGTGTCCTCACCTAGAATGTTGACAACACCGTGAGGCTCTACCCATGAAGACAAACTTGGCGTTATTTGCGGCCATAGTCGGCGCCGTTCTCTTCTGCGCACTTAACGCCGGCTCTTCGTACTGCGCAGTCCCACCCACCCGCAATGTTCATGCCTACGGACAAGGAGGCTTAGATAGCGATCAATTCTATGCCAGCCTTAGTCCCCCCACCCAGAATGCGCGCGCCTACGGAACGGGCAACTTCGACAATGATATGTTCTCTGAGCGTGTTAGCGTACCCCCACCTCCGGCGCAGACTAGCCAACATTCGAGCGGATTCGCTGGCGGAGTCGCCAACGAGTGATGCCACAACAAAATGTTCGAAACCGCTGAATCGATCGCTCGATCTGAAGGTTTCGACAAATCGTCGAGGCAGCGCATCAACCAAGGCGCTGCCTCGAAATGCATTTGTAAAATTGTCGTTTCCGAGTTTTCCTTGACGACTTAATGATGTCGCTGTAAGCTGCCGTCACAGTTAAGGCATCCATATTCTGCATCACGCGCTCTGCGCGTTGGTTGTTTAATATCTTCTCCGCTCCAATAAAAAAGCTCAACTCCAAACTACCCTGGAGGGTCTGTTACTATGGCAAAACTCGAGAGTGACATCTCGACGCGTCCTGACGCGTCTTCCGACAACATTTCGGCAGCAACCAGCCGTCAAATCCAAAGTGGTTTTAGTGAAAAATCCAATTCAGGCTCGGCAACAGCGCATGAGAATGAAGCGAACGGTGACGAAGTTCGACTGGGAAATCCGTTCAGATCTCACGAAGGTTTCAACCCGGGCGGTCCGAACGAACCGCATCCCATCGGTCCTGAAAAGCCCGTACATCCTATCGAACCGATCGGCACGCCTCCTGAAAGACCGATCGGTCCCAACGAACCGCTACCTGTCGGTCCCGCCAAGCCGGTAGAGCCGATCTCGCGTATCACGGGCACTCTAAATGATGGCAGCAGTTCATCCCTCGATGTTTCGCCGCTCAGTACGATGACTGCAGGACAGATTGCCAATCCAGGACAGGACATCACATACGGCTCCCAAAACGGTTCTTCGTCTGGATCGCCCGGTGAAAGTGCTTGGAGTCCTGGATCGGTTATTCCTGGTGGTGGAGGAGACTCGGTCGGTGCATTAACAGGATCGGGCGATATCACTGGGGTCTCGGGACTCTCGACTGGTGACGGAACTCAGTTAAGTTCAACACAATCAGGTTCGGGAGACCTGATTGGCACTTCGCAAAACGGTGGTTCGGACTCGATAGGATCGACCGGCAACGGCAATTTTGTTGCCGACGGTGGCTATACCAGAGTGAGCGACGGTGGATCAGATGGTTCGGAGTTCGACTTCGGAGTTTGATCAGGGTCACGCATACGCCGTGGTATCGATAGCTCGGCCTAACCAGCAACCAAAAACAAGCTGTTCGAAACCTCTGGATCAAATGCTCGACCAGTGGGTTTCGACAGTAGCGATCTGCGCCGTTAGTTAGACGTCGGAGCCGATTTTACAGGTGACTAGCGTTATCGTTCTGATTCGTTTCGCATCAAAACTGAATGCAATTTATCGCAGACCGACTGGGCATCAATCTGATTCATGCATCGAAGCGCTTCTTCGACTTCGCAGGACCAGGGCTTGTGAGCGAAATCCGGCGCGAAATCGGTAACGCTGTTGATTGCTCGCGAGAGGAATTTCTGATTGCAGATGGGATCGCAATTTCCTGCTTCAATTGAAACCGCATGAGGGTATGGGCGAAAATATACTGAATGTCGTTTGTACATAGTGACAGTCGGCACGCCTTGTTGCACGCCGATATGTGTCAGTCCGGTGTCGACTCCGACGATGCCCGCGCAACTACTGATCACATCTATTGCGTCGCCAATCGTAGCGGTTCGCCTCCATGGCAATGCCTGTTCGATCAGGTTTTCCACAGCCAAATTATTTTCCGGTTCGCCCAGAATAAGAGGCGTTAACCCGCGACGTTTCAGAAGTTGCACTAGTGCTAACCATGATTGGGTGTTCCACTGCTTGTGAGTGCCATCGCTTCCAGGTATTAGCGCAATTGTTTGTTCCAATCCAGTCACCTTTGAAAATGACAGAGGTTTCAACATCGAAAAATTTGCGTCTACGTGTATGTCGCTGCAAATCAGGCGCAGAATGTCGTTAATCTTGTAGCCTGGGTACTTCTGTTCAAACTCCTGCGATCCCCACCAATAATCCGTTTGCATCTGGTGTTCACGCAGATTGACCAGTCGCCGCTGCTTACCATCGAAATCTTTAGCTTGGAGCGCAGATTCCTCAATGGTTCCAGCCAACCCATCGAGCCTCTCTCCGATACCCCGCTGCAAATCCGAGCGCACAACCAAATATGTTCGCTCACCACGATCGATAAAGTACTGCAGCACCGGTAGCGATACCACTGCATCTCCCAGCCCC